>JANQHI010000031.1 GCA_028282705.1 Prolixibacteraceae bacterium
TTTATTGCTTCGGATAGAATGGTCAAGTTCAACATGGAGTGCTTCTCGGTTAAAATCATCCATTATATTGAAACTCTTTATCTTCCGTCCATTCTCTAAGGCATCGTGCATAAAATCAATCGACCAGCAATGATTAATGCTTTCAGGAATTACCAAAGGAACCTTAACTCTGGCAGGAAGCCTTTTCTTTACCTTTCTGCGCATATTTAGTTTCATCATGCAATAGACCCGATATACCCGCTTATGATTCCAGCCATAACCTTCCAGGCGTAATCGACCATAGGCTTTCCAAAAACCTTCAGTAGGGTGGTCTTTTGCTTTTATGGTAAGTGCATCAATTATCTCAGCATCGTCTTTTATTGATTCGTAATAGTAAACAGAACGACTCATATTTAACACACGGCACGCCCTGCGGATGCCGACTTTGGGAACTTTGCAAACCTCTTTTGCAATCTCTCGTTTCTCACAAGGCTTTAAAGCTTTTTTTCGATAATCTCTTTGGCAAGTTTTAAATCAAGGGCTTGTTCGGCATACATCATTTTTAACTTGCGGTTCTCCTCCTCTAGTTCCTTGAGCCTTTTCAGCTCTGAGGCTTCCATCCCTCCATATCGTTGTCGCCATTTGTAAAATGAGGCACGGCTAACGCCATGGTCTCGGACAATTTCTTCTACGCTTTTGCCGTTCTCATACTCCTTCAAAATAGAGGAGATTTGTTGTGGTGTAAATCTTTTCTTCTTCATCTTTTAACAGTTCAAAATTAACGTTTATTTGTCTACTTTTAAACTGTCCTGTTTTTAGGGAAGCTTACAAACCTCTGCTTTCATCCAGCTGACAGAGGTACCGCAAAATACCCGAGATAAACCGAAATAAGCAAAGAGAACACACCCATATTGGCGCATTCACTAATCTATTTCTCTTATCTCTAAAAAAATTGCGGTTTTCTGTCAGAGAAAATGATAGCAACGCTATATCTTAAATATCGTTATGTCTTTTTATTTGTTTTTATTTCATTGGCAATTTGTTTTTGATATTTTACAAAAGTAGAAATTATAAATTTTACTTTCCAATCTCATCTATTAGTTTCATATAATCATCTTTGCCAATTCCATACTGCTTTAGATGCATAAAATCCTCTTTAAAGTTTTTCCAAAAACTCTCAATGCTAACGCGATGATGTTCAATGGATCTTTTCTGTGGTTTATCAACTATATGTATAGAACCCCATTTAAGAGTTTCAAATGTTTTTCCTCTAAACTCAAATTTTATTCTTTTTTGATGCGGACTATAAGTTCCCCAGTCGGGATCAAGTATACAATAGTCGGAACGTTTATACGGACCAATAACTATATTATCTTTGTTTGATAAGGCAAATTTGTCGTCTTTGCAAACTTCTTTAAAACATCTAATTGCTTCATCTCGATTCTTTAATTCACCTGCATATTCATCATAGTATACCCATCCTTTATCAAACCATGCTTGATGATAGTCAGGTTTAATATCTATGGCTTTATTGAAGTAGTAGATGGCTTCATTAAATTTAAATCTTATATAATAAGTATATCCAATACGATGGTATGCTTCATAACAGTCAGGATTAAGTTCTATTGCTTTCTTATAACAACGAATGGACTCTTCATGATTAGCTTCTTGCTCATTTCGAATCATTTTTTCATAATTAGGAAGTTTCTTAAGTCTTGGTTCATATCTTGAAAATGCCTGATGACCATAAAAATAGAATTCTTGTGGATAAATTTCCCTTAGAACTTCAATTGCTGCTGCATGATAATAAGCTAACCCCTCGTAGGCTAATCCTTTAAAAATCCATGATTTAGTATCTTTAGGGTCATCCTTAAGAACTCGGTCAAAACAATCAATTGCTTCGGTATACAATTTACGAGCGTTAATAGATGCCCAACCTTTAAAAAACCAAGCTTCATAAAAGTCAGGTTTAATTTCAATAGCTTTACTAAAACAATTGACGGCTTCCCACCAAGAATTATCAAATTCACAGTAAGCCAAACCTTTGCAATACCATGCACAATAATCAAGTGAATTTATTTTGATAGCCTCGTCATAACAGTTGATAGCCTTTTTATAAATTTTTAGTTCGTAATAAATTTCTCCTTTATCAACCCAGTCAATATACGAATCAGGTGCTTGGTCGATAGCTTTGTTAAAGCAAGTGATGGCTTCTTTGAACTCTTTCTTTTTAATACGATCCAATCCTTTTTTGTACCATTCTTTATAATCTTCTTTGCATTCCTGACTTCCTAAGCTATCTATACTGATTATTCCTTTAATGCTTGAATTCTTTTTTTTATCGACATGTTCATTATTCTGCCTAGTATTCAAGGTTCTAAATTCACCAAGATCCAAAATATTGCTCCCTTTTCTAAATCTATTAACTACTCTAATCTGGCAATGTGAATATGCACAATTTGGAGCAAGGATATAGGTTATTGTATTAATTCCTTTTTTAGCATGTTTAGGACTTCCTATACCACATGATCCTCCATATTGAATTATCCCGTCCTGTGTGCTGTAAAATTTGTAAATTAATGTGTCTGATACTATTTTATTTTGTACCGATTTTATTTCAGTAATTATTGGATTTTCAGTTATAGGAAGAGGAGAATTATCGTTTTCTATTAATGATGAGCTATTAGATTTATCTTCGAACTGTTCTTTTTTTTGTATAGTATCAATCTTTACCGAATCTAATTTTTGAGCTTGTTCATAAAATTCATTAGCCTCTTGATGATTTCCAAGACTATCAAGAGAAACTCCCATGCTTAATAAAGCATCATAATAATCAGACTTGTTATCTATGGCTTTTTTGAAACATTCAATAGCCTGTTCAAATTCTCTTAATTTTAAATGAGCCAATCCTCTATTGTACCATGCCCTAGGATCTTTAGGATTAAGAATGGTGGCTTTCTTCAAGTTATTAATTGCTTCCTTATATTGACCTGAATTAATGTTAACAATTCCCTTGTTGACCCAAGCTGGATAAAAATGAGGTTTTATGTCAATACTTTTATTATAGCTTTTTATGGCTTCTTCGAAGTTCCCTTGTGTATTATTTAATATGCCTTTATAAAACCATGTATCAAAGCAGTCTGGTTGAATTTCTACACTTCTATCGAAACACTCCTTTGCTTCTATATAGTTTTCTAGTTTATAATTTGCAACACCTTTATTGTGCCAAGCATTAATATATATCGAATCTATTTGTATTGCTTTTTCACAAGACAAAATTGCATCCCCATATCTTTTTTGCATAACTTGTATTGCACCAAGGTTGCTATAAGTAATCGCACACGAAGAATGTTCCATATATTTTAATAGATATTCTTCCGCTTTTTCGTAATCTTCTAATCTAAAATATGCAGAACCTAAATGATTTAAACTAACATTCACAATTCTCGGATCACACAAATTGGTAATTTTAGAAAACATACCAATTCCTGCATTATAATGTCCTTTTTGGCATTGCATATAAGCAGAAAAAAAATAGATGATACAATCTAAATCACCCTGAACCTCTCCTTCTGTTAAGCCATATAATGTGAAAGGTAAATGATCAGAAGTGACATTTTGATATAATTCTTGAGGTAAAACATCATTGTCTCCAATGTATCTCAATTGTATTGTGCCATCAACAATGGAATCTTTATGTTCTTTTGGATTCCAAATATAATTTCCATAAATAATCAAATTGGCTTGGTGAAAGTTTTTCCAATATCGCACACTATCATCATTAAATTCACTGTTTATTTCTCTGTCCCAGTATTCTATTATGTATTCTAATGAATCTATTTTATTTAAGTCTCTCAATCTAGTTGCGATAATTCCTCCTATGTCAACCCCGCTTGTTTCATAGCTATTAAACGGTAATACTAAAATCGTAAACTCTTCATTATCTATCGAAAAAAACGGGATAATATCATCGTTTTTATGGGAATTACCTATAAAATATCCTGTTATTACAATTGTTAGTACTAAAGCAATTACGCCCCAAACGCGATATTCCTTATTATATATTTTTTTTGAGGGGGCACGTTTTTGCTTGTATTTATTTAGGGATTCACAATTCGGAATTTTCTTTCTGCCAAGGAGATATCCATTCCATCCCATATATCCAAGAGCTAATGCTATTCTAGTAACTGTTGCAACATTACGCAAGGATACAGAGCTATTTTTATTCTTATTATATTTCTCATAATCGCCATGGACATTCCTAATAGTCCCTTCATCAAATTCTAGGTTTGTTATTCCAGTTTTTTTGTCTTGATTTGTTTTATCCTTTTCTGCACAGTCTTCTTTTACTTTTTTGAACAAATCAAGATTCTCTTCAGAATCATCTTTTATTTTTTCGAATTTTTCAAAGTTCTTTTTTGCAATAACTGATATCTGCTTGGATGCACTTGTTGTAGAAAGAGTTTCTCCTCCTTGATTATAAAAGTCTGGACGTAGTTCATTGAACAATTCTTCTATAAGCAATAAATAATCACTTTTGTTATTTGAGGAGACGTTACCAGGCATAAACTATTTAATAAGATTATCCTTGACAATTTACAAAAAGATACTAAGATAGCACTAACTTATCCCCAATCAATGAAATCTATTATCGAAACATCCTCATGGAAGTATATTCCAGAAGACCGTCTAGGTGCTTCTAAATTTGATGGACTTCCTTGTCCTACTAAGAAAGTTTTAAGAATTATTGGAGAAGGTGGAGTGAATGAAATTGATGCAATTTTTAAAGAGATCATCGAATTCAAAAAGAAAATATATGGTGTAGATTCTGAACTTTTAGGGTTTTTCCCTCACGTGGGCTTTATTAACAAAGAAAGTAAGATTATGGTTGCTTGTAAAGAATCATTTTACAATTTTATCGATCCGAAAGATTTATATGCTTATCCTGAACGAGCTACTTCCGATAATTATACTCTGATTTTTGCAGATGAATTATTAGGTGACCATGACTAAAAGATTCATCTGAGTTTATATAGATTCATTTTACAATTTTATGTCAATATTACGTGAGTTCTACGTGCGCACGTATTCTTCATGAATTATTCTTGCTTCCAGCTTTTGAGAGAGAGCTGATTCTATTTCTAATAAAAAATATGACATTATGGAAGCAAAACAAATTAATCTAAAAAAATTCCAAAAGCCTTCGAATCGCAAATTCTTGTTTTGGTTTTTGGGTTGCCACGTTGTGGTAGTTGTTGGTTTAGTCTTAGTGATCATTTTCATTTAGTTTTTAACCAAGTAGTACCTGAAACAGGCACTACTTAAAAAATTTCATACTGTGCAACTGCAAAATACAAAAATACAACCTACTACCCGCACAAACATTTTACAAAACACTAATAAAAACCTGTATCGTACGAAACAAAAAAATAATTCCCCCACTGAAGAACAATTTTCTAATTTTCAGAAGGCTTATGATTATTTTAATAAAGAATTATTTTCCGGCATCCTTCCTGATTGTTTTCTCAACTTTTTTCGGAGCCATCGGTATGCCGGATGCTTTATTAATAATTTATGGAAGAAGGGTGATAAAGTCACCAGCCAGATCAGCCTTAATTCCATCCATCTTTGGGACGAGCCAATTGAAATAATGTCCACGTTAGTCCATGAGATGTGCCACCTCTGGCAATTTGAGTTTGGCAAACCTTCTCGATCCGGCTACCACAACAGAGAATTTGCTGCAAAAATGGAATCCGTTGGTTTAATTACCTCCACTACTGGTCGTGAGGGAGGAAACCGGACAGGTCAAGGCATGTCAGAATACATTTTAAAAGGAGGCTTATTCGAGCAAAAATTTAATGAAATGCCCAAAGAATACCTTTTACCCTGGGTAGATAATTTTTCGGATGCGTCTTCTTTAAATAATCCAACCACTCCTCAAAGGAGGAATAAAATCAAATATTCCTGCCCTGCTTGTTTCACCAACGTTTGGGGTAAGCCAGGCTTGTCCATCATTTGTGGCGATTGCGATCAAGAATTTTTCCAAGTCTCTTCTTAATATCCAGCTATTATGAAAATTTCAAACCAAAATCTTCATTAACAATCTAAATTTTTTATTTATGAACACATTTATTGCATATCAAAACAACTGGCATCTCACAGAACCAAACCATGCCTCAACATGGGATGACCAATTAATTTTAATTGTAGCGAGAGTCCTTGCGGTAGCTGTTTTTGGCTTTCCAATTTCGCTGGTCATTTCCAACATCATCACATCAATTTTTTGTTAATCAAAATGGGGCGAAATGCCCCATTTATTAAACACAGATAAATATGTATACAAACAAAATTTTCAAAAACAAAAAACGGAAGGGCAGGGAGAAATTTTCTCCCCTGATTCCCCAAATCAACGTTCCTGTTACCTATAAACGTTATATTAACACGCTCGACAGCATTGATAATAAAATTAATGATTTTAAAAGCCTCTCCGATAAGCTGGTTTTACTTTTTACCTTAAAAAAACATTTAAAACCATTCAACCCCGGGCATGGCAATGATCCGTACCGCCTTTATAATTTTATGACCACCACTATCAATACTACTGGGTATGGGTTGGAAACATTGTCGCAGGAAGAATTCAGGCTACGCATTGACCTTTTAGAAATAGAAATTGCGTATGCAGAATTGACCAGTTCCAACCTTACGGCAGATCAGAAAGCGGTACTTCTGCAATTTGATACTATTAATAAAGATAAAATTTTAGCCACTACACGGACAAAGGCTAAAGATGCGATCCTGTCAGGACACAAGTCCGAAGTGGATATCCTCGCTTCAGAAAAAACGGTACATGAATCCAACAAACAAAAACTTCAGGATGAAAAAGAATTGGCTGATATACGGATTCGAACATATCCGGTTTTAGATGAGGATACTGTACATAATTCGTATCAACAAAAAATTGCAGAATATCCAGAACAGGCAAAAACGCTGCAAAATGAGAAGGATCGCAACCTATCTCCTATCAGAGCTTCACGCAACGGGAATGGCGCAATAAAAAAGCCAGTGGATGTTAACAATTCAAAACCAAAACCATCCCCTTTGAGTAAGGTATCGCTGAATGAATCGAATGACGAAACCGAATAACTAAAAATTGGAATTATGGAAAGACAAATGGAGCAAGATTTTGAACATACATCTGGGGAACCATCTACAGATGTGAAGAAAGACACCACTCGATTCACAGAATCGGTACAGGACGAACTCAACCACCATGAAGAGATGAATGAAATCGGGTTGAGTTCTTATTCTAACTCCAAAGCCGGGCAAACTGAAATAAAAGAGTATAACCTCGTCCCCCAAACCCAAGAGGAAGAAACAGAGGAAGCCCGGAAAAGTGTAAAAGCAACCCAGGATATCAAACCCAACAGGCTTCATGGAACATCACTTTTTACAGTTATTATACTGTACCTTTTGGCTCTTGGGGCAATGTCAGCTGAAGGCATTGTTTATCAATCTATTGTAGAAAATGTCCTCGGCATATTAGGCTTTGAATCTTATTTAGTAGCATCGTTTGCGGTAGTCTTCACAAAATTCACGACCGTTGTATTTTACTCACAAATCAAATACTGGGTAAACGAGGGCAATCCCCGTTTCCGGTATTGGTTCAAAACACTTTTATTTTTTTTCGTGGCGTTAATATTGGTCAATGCAGTTGCTATCGGGATTAACAATATCCGCAACATTGAGCAGACCGAAAAAATGGATAAAATCCTGTTCCTTCAAAAAGAAGACCCTGGCTCCTCAGAACTCGGGCAGGCAATTTCTGAACTCCAACAAAATAATAACCTCCTATTTTCCATAGTGCGGTATTGTGCTATTGCTTTCCTTGGGCTTTTGTCCATCGTATGCGGTACTTTATTATGGGCATTGGGCTATATGCATTCCAAGGCATTAAATCTGAAATATAAAATTGCTTCCCTCCGAAAACAATTATCGAAAACCCGGTCGAATTTTCAATACATACATTCTACCCGTGATGACCTTATCTCCTTGCAAAAAGAAATCATCTGTTTGTACGGGCATAAATCCTATTACGAAAAATTAATGAGCCCTGCGAATAAAGATGTTCTGCCAGTGTCGGAATCAAAATAATTATTCACCTATACATTATATTTTATGAAACAAAAATCGAATCTTTTTAAACTACGCTTCTTGAGCGTTTTTGTGTTAATGGCATTCTTTTCCATGCCACTGAGTTTAACTATCTATGCCAAAGGTGGGGGGAATCCCCCTGCCACATTGGAGACCTGTATCGTTTTTATCGATAAAAGCGGTTCGGTGAATTCTGACTCGCCTGTGCTGCAAATGTACCGTGAACGGTTGGCTTCCATTCTTTCCCGGAATGTGACCAAACGAGGGGATGTTGTGGTCGTTTCGTTCATTTATGAACAAACCGATAACAAAGCCAACCAATATGTATTCCCTTATGACCCTCCGCAATCAAGGGACAAAAAAATGAGCAGCAATGCAAAACGGATGGAGCAAATCCGGTATAACCAACGGCTGAGGGCATATAAAAAAACGTTTGCAGAAACGGTTATGGAAAAAGCCTTTGCCGTTGCCCCGTCCCGGACACAAACCGATATTGTCGGCAGTATTTCCAAATTAGTTGACTTGACCGCTTCCGGTTCAAACCGGAACTACAGGGCATACTACTTCTCCGACATGGTGGAATCATCAGCTTTCCGTTCCATGTCGTTTTCTTCTTCCGGGGGCATGCAATCGTTAGCCGATGCGGAGCAATTGGCAAAATCTGATTTTTCAAAGATTTTGCAACGGTACAACCTGAAACAAAACTGCCTCTCTCAAATCAGCGAAATTTGTGTGTTTTTCCCTGCTGTGGAAATGGACATGAACAGAGCTTTTTCTATTGTCCCCGGCTATTGGGATTACATTTTCCATCAATTCGGGGTGAAAACAATCAATTACTACTAACCTTTTACAATTACACTATGGACGAAACATTATGGGTTGTAAAGAAAGGTGTGTTAAAGGCTTTTCTTGAAGAAATTCTGAATACTCATCTTTCTAAAGAACCAAATGAATGGATTTTGGAATCCGAAGCTATGGAACTTTTGGGCATCAAGTCCAAAAGCCACCTCTGGAAATTAAGGTCAGAAGGGCGTATTACGTATACTCAACCATCTCGCAAGATTTTACTTTATAGTAGAAGTTCTATACACGAGTATCTAAATTCTCACATTCAAAAAGCATTTTGATGAAACTAAATGAAATAGAAGAAAAAATGAACCAGGTTCAATTCCGGTCAGGGTATAACACTGGTAGAAGGCTGTTTAAATATCGAAACAGTAAGGTCGTAAAAGCAATGTTACAAAACATTGCCTCTCTAAATATCGAAGATCACTACACGTTGGGGCTTGCTGCAGGATACGAAGCAGCACGATCAAAAGACCCGTCGAAGCGTACAAGGCTCAACGAACTTGATGTGATCTTTGATAAAAGCAAAGAAAATGAGAAAGAAAAAGGCAAAGAGGATTTAGAGAGATGAGAAAGAGGTCAAATGTAATCTCTAACAGGGAAGCGTATAACGCGGGCTTTGAATACGGCATAACCCGTGCCTTGGATGTGAAGAAAGTCAATTTTAAATCATTGCATCCACTCAAAGCCCTTGTTTCCCCTGCTTACCTTACAAGTCATATTGCCGGTATTCGTGACGGGTATCGGCAGGGTTTGTGGAAATACGAAAAACAACGGCAGGAAAAACGGCTTCGGGAGTTATCCCTGATACAAGCCACGAAAGACAAAGACCGTGAACGTTAAAAAACATTTCATTTTAAAAAAACAGGATATGGAAAAAAATAATGAACCTCATTTTAAAAACTAATAGATTATGAATAGACGATTCGACAAAGGGAAAAAGATTGGACTCAATTTAGCAGAATCCGATCCAAAAACACTTGATGAAATACTCTCCGTGCTTCATCCGGCATCTCAATTTCGGCAGGGGCTAATTGCTGGATTCTTGGAATACGATAAAGAACAAAAACCACGTGCAGGAGACTTTAATGATTGGATTTGTAAATGCGGGAATAGTTTTTCACACGAGGGCTATCGGAGTTTTGATGAAGATGGAAAAACGAGTTATTCAGATTCAAGCTATTTCTGCTGTAAGCGGTGCGGTTATACAGATAAACTAAAAATATTGCGTACCACCACGAAACACCCAAAAGCCCCTGATAGAGAAATCCCTCTTAAAGTATACGAAAACACAGAAAAGAGGAAAAAAATTCTGGCAGATATAAAAAAACAAAAGAGGGATAAAAAACAGGAACAAATGAAAGATTTTGAACGCTAAAAAACTTTTCGGCAAAACGGGGAGGTAGTGTATAACGCCTCCCCGATTTTTAACCAAGTAATACCAGCTCATGAACTTTTACCAATTCCTTCAAGAAAGGAATCTTCTTCACATGCTCGAATTTCCCTCAGAGCTTCCCAAGCTTCGGGAAGAATACCGGGCGTATTATAAAAAGATGTATGCGAAAGAGTATGTTAAAAAGCGTGTACACCGGGTTGTTATTTTCACGCCGGAGGAGTATGCACGGCTATTGGCTGCCAGTAGAAACCACAACAAACCCTTCTCAACGTTCGTCCGGGAATCGGCGTTAGCCTACACGTCCAACGGGTACATCCTCCCTGACCAATCAGAGACAAAGGCGGTGTTAATAGCCCTGAAAAGATACGGGGTAAACCTCAACCAGATCAGCCATTTATGCAACTCAATCCAGTCGGTTCGGAGTAAGGAAATAATCAAAGTCCAAAACAACTTTAATGCGCTCGCAAAAGATATTCAGCGGATATATACCCAACCCGTGCAGATTGAAGATTTTGTCCGTGATGTTGTGAAGAAGAATCCTGATTATGCCCCCAAAATTTACCACGTCCTTAACTCCCTAAAAAAATGATCGTGAAATCACTTCGCCACTCTTCTCCAAAATTTGGATACATAATTAATTACGTCGCCGACGGAATTCCCTCAGAAAAAGATTACCGTTGGATAGCAATGCACAACCTGAGCCAAGGGGCTGACCGGAAATCCATCATTTCCGAGTTTGAAGAAAACGCCCGATACCTGCAACAACGCAAGAATCCTTCTCGCAAGAAAGTGTTTAAGTACCACGAGGTATTAGCCTTTGCGAAAGACAGCACTCTGCTCCTGACCAAAGAAAAATTACAATCCATTGCCCGTGAGTATATCCGGCTTCGTGACGGGGACAATTCTGCTTTGGGAATTTGCGTCCCTCACTATGAAAACGGGAAACACGTTCATCTTCATTTTGTGTTTTCTTCGAACCACATTTTATCTAGTAAATCCTCTGACATGCGCATGGACAACGCTTTTTATTACGAACTCCGTAGAAATATAGAAAGGTTTACCCTCAAAAACTTCCCCGAACTTCACCACAGCACTGTGTACCTTGATAAAAAAGAACTGGCGCAGTTGCTGCCAAAAGAAATACTTGCCGAACGGGAAGAGCCGGAATTATCTACTCCAAAAAACTTTGGGAAACAGACGAAGAAACAATTGGTCGCTGACACGGTTCGAGAAATTTTGGATAAAAGTACTTCGCTTCATGATTTTGTAAGCCGTGTAAATGCAAGTGATGGTTTGGAAACCTATTCCAGGAATGGAAAGCTTGCAGGGATTATTAAAGACGGGAAAAAATACCGACTCAAAACATTGGGTATTCAATTGTTGCCGGAAAACCTCAAAGTGTTGGAACGGCTAGGCGAATTGGAAGATTTGCGGCGCAAACAGGAACGGGAAGGATTAGCCATGAGCCGTTAGCTATTAGCTGTTAGACATTAAAATTTAAAAATAAATTTATGAATAGCTTTTTCTCAGATTCACATATTGGTAAATCCGCAAAGTTCCTGACCGGGTTTAAGAAGTTCAACCTGTTGAATCGTTATAATGACGGGCTGTGTATTGATGGTCGCAATAAGATATCACTAAAAAGGTCAATGCAACATGCCCTCGTTTTGGCTCCGTCTGGAGCTGGAAAAACGACATCGTACATTATTCCAAATTTATTGCGGTTAAAACAGGGCAGCGCAATAGTGCTCGACCCGAGTCAGGAAATCTATAATTTGTGTTCCTCGTATCTCTCTAAAAACTTCGAGGTTCACATGCTGAATGTGACCGATTTGTCAAAAAGTGGGCAGTGGAATCCATTAGAAAAGGCAACCACGCCGGAAGACCGGAAAATGATCTCTGAAGCAATCATTACCAGTGCGTACCCCAATTCTCAGGGAAGCGACAAATTTTGGGAGGATGGGGCGAGAAGTTTGATTAATGTACTGTTAGAAGCGGTTTCCAATATCCCGGAAAAAAGAAGCCTCTTTTATATTTATCAATTGTTGAATCGGTTCAATCACGATCAGGATACTGTGAATACATTATTGGCAGAAAACCTTTCTGAGAATATGTGGCTCACGTTCAAAGGTCTGGTAACGCAACCAGAGAAGGTCTTCGGGAGCCAGTTAGCGACAGCGAAAATCAGTTTGAGCCCGTTGGATTCACCTGCGTTGGCAAAACTGACATCCGGGAAATCGACCATTGATTTTGCTGCATTCCGTAAAAAACCATCTATCCTATTCATCGTTGTGCCGGAACACCTTGTGAAAAATTTTTCGTTTTTTTTAAGCCTCCTGTACCGAGAGCTTTTTGAGACATTTATGGAGGTGCCCAAAAAAGAAGATTTGCCAGTTTACATGCTCCTTGATGAAGTGGGGAATACGTTTGTAAATGGATTATCTGGCTATATTACAACGTTGAGGAAAAGAAAGGTTTCCGTAAGCCTGATCCTTCAAAGTACCCGGCAATTATACAGTCTTTATAATGACGATGCGGACACAATCCTCGAAAACACCCTAAACCACCTTTATTTTCCGGGACTTAGTTTGGAAACGTGCCAGAAACTAAGTAACAAAATAGGTTTTCGTTATACAGACCAACAATCCGCATTTTTCCCAACGAATAAGAAAGAATACAACCGGGAAGCCCTGATGTCGGCGGAATCCATACGTACGCTTAAAGACAACCGAGCTATATACCTTTACGCTAACCTGCCTCCGGTGATGCTTCGTTTAAAGCCCTGGTATAAGTCTTTGGCGATGAAACTCAAATTGCGCAAAGGAAGGAGGTCGAGATGATCTGCCTGTTGAATTTTCTTTTTGTTATCAGCCTGCTCCTTTTCTTTTTTAAGCGAAGTTGGTTCTATTCGCTTTGGAGGTGGATTTTCCGGCAAGCCAGGTGGCTTTTTAGAGGGATGGTTTTCCTGTTAGGGAAAATCAGCAGGTTTTTACTTTGGTTCCTGCCCCGTTTTATTTATTGGATCGGTTGGGTATTGTGGGAATTTCTCCGATTTTGTTTTCGTGCAATTGAGGCTTTATTCCAATTGCTCGCTGCCCGGTAGGGCAATGGGATTTTTAAGGGATGCCCTTAAACAAGTCGCCAACCAAATATTCCATATAGGACACTTTGGTTTAATATTGGGTTGGCGTACTTGCTTAACCCCCAAATTCACAGCCTCAATTTTTTAATTACCCAAAATAGTTGCTAACTTTATGATACCGATTAGTTCTTAATCGGTGTGTTTGGGGGTTAACATTCAAACAGGAGTGCAGAGGTGCTCCTGTTTATTTTTTTTCTACTGAAATATCAGCGTAAGTTTTATTTTTATTCAATCCGTAAGCATCCCCATACGAAATTTACAGGAGGATTCTTCAAAAGGAAGTGAAATAAACGTGGGTCGGCAATTTAGGGTGGGTTTTATGTCGAACTCTTTTGAAAATCTTCTGGAAATGGAAGTACCTTTCGAACGGATTTAAATGAAATAATTTCGACTACAAACAATTTTGTGTTATAACCCCTCCGTTTCCTATCAATATTCACATGGCTCTTGAAAAGAGTTCGGCTTTTAATAATGCCGAAAAAAATGGAGATGAAATTCTTCAAAAAACATTAAAAGTCGTCAATAAACCTTATAAAGACAAATATGTACCAGGCATCAATATACAAGGTAATTATTTGAAAGTTTATGGCTTTGATACTGGTGACAAAGTAGAAGTCTTAGTTTCAGAAAACCAAATCAGTATTTCAAAAATAGTTGATAATGCAAATGGTTTGGGCATTTAGCCCAAACCATTTTGCTCGCGAAAATCTTTCGTTGAAAGCCACCAAAATTCAGGTCGCCCATTATAACCGATTTCCCAAACAACCCAGCAATAGCGTTGCTTCTTAATGGAATATCCAGCTTGGGAAGGATCACCATAAGGGTAGCATGTTAAATCATCTAATCCTAAGATAGCTTTGGGTGGTGTATTTTGGAATGCTTTTGTCCTTTTCGGGTAACAAAGCGAAGCCAGGTTTAAAAGCATTGCCACTTTTCCTCCTGTTTGGCGGCAAAAATTCAACGCTTGCTTAATAAACTGGTCACCTAACCCGAAACCATAAGGTGGATTGGTGATAATGTTTTTTGCCAACGGCTTTGTTTGGGTTAAAAAATTGACACCACCTGTGCCAAATCCACGATCAATTAAGTCGGTGCTAACAACATCATACCCTGCACCTTTCAGGACTTTCGAGATATCTCCTGTACCACATGCAGGCTCCCAGATAGAGTCATCAAAAGAAATTTCGCTTAATAATGCACGGGTTGCCTCATGCGGAGTTGGATAAAACTCAAATGATGCCCTTTGAGTTTTGCGAAATGAAGGAATAAAAGAAGCGTTTCCGGTTTGTGTTTTCATCATTTTGAAATTGGTTAAAAAATAAAAACACGCTCCCCTTGCCCGAACCGAAAGGGAAAAAATCAAGGAGGAATCCGTCGGCCGACGGAGCATTCCTTGATTTTTTCTCAGTGAGGGCAATCTTTGTGATTTTTATTGTGACCAATTGAGATGAAAACAGGGCAAACGCAAATATCGGTGTATTTTGTTTACGGGTTTGATTTTATACACCAATTTTCCAAACCCCCTTCTCTAAAAAAGCCTCAATGGTTTGCCTATTTGCCTTATTTAAAAGATTGGAATGGGATATTTTTTCTTGTTTCGCATACTCAGCTAAGGTTATTATTTTCTTCCCCTCTAAATATGCTAATCGTTTATGATAGCTTTGGCACAGGGCTTTACCAATAATTTCTTCCATAATATCCGTTGCCCCTGACCGGTCAAATTCCTGAAACGCGGAATAATACTCTTTCCGGTTAATAAATTTAATATTGATAGGCACATAATTTTCACGGATCAACACATAATTATTGACCACCCGCCCGATTCTTCCGTTCCCGTCCACAAATGGGTGGATATGCTCAAAAGTGAGGTGTAGTTTCGCAATACGCCTCACAATATTTTCTACATCACTTGAATGGTATTGCACCAGCATTTCTTTGAGCAATCCCAAAACCTCTTTGGGGTTAGGGGCAATATGATTAGCGACCCGTACCCATTCATCATCATTCCTAAAGCGCCCGGCAATATCGTCACGAATGTTACCGATAAGCATTTTGTGAAGGAATAATATAGTTTCTAGGGAAAGTTCCCGCTCAGTTGCTTTTTCATTGATGTATACCACCACCCGTGCCAAATTTTTTGCTTCAAAAAATTCCCGCTCATTGATAAACCGGTCAAGGTCAATTTGCATCAGGATTTTTTCGGTTTCATCGAGCGTTAGCGTACTATTTTCTATGGCATTAGAATTATATACCTGTTCAGCTACCTCAGTTTCATTAATAAGGTCAATCAAAGCTTTTTTATCAGGGGCAAGGCGGCAATAGCGTTCTTTTAGCGATTGAATGTACCGGAGAATGCGAAAAGATTGTTTCATAGCTTCATTATACAAATTTTCACGACTTAGTCAAATTAGCTCGTGAATAATAATGTAAAAATAGATTTTTTTCACGAGTTGTAAAAATAGGAAATATCCTTTTTTTCGGGGTTTGTGTTTACGGATTACGCACATTCTTTCCTGAACCCTCTTTTGAACTATTCGAATTTCTCGAATAGTTGAGATTTCATCTAATCTTCCGATATGTAAATTGTATTTATTTTCTGTGTCCAACAAAGTAAAAGAAATCAGGTGATAAGTATTTTGCCAGATTGAAATTACTCAAAAAACATTTCGTCGATTGACAACCTTATGATATAAACCGAACCTCGAAAAATATTAAACCCATTCGAAAGGGCTTCTTTCCCATATTTTTTTGATGCAACACAAAACCCCAAAACAAATCCCACCAATAAAAACCCAATCCAACCGGGGAAATACCTTGGAAATCCGGTATGCATACCCTGAAAAAAATACAGAAGAAATTTTAAAAGAGGTCACTGTGGGGCTTTCCTATTGCGGATTATTTCAGGGGATATCAAAGGAAAAACAAAACCTTACAAAGAATTGACATCCTTTGAAATACAGGTAGGTTTGGGGTATGAATACCTCTTTAACCGAGTCCCCCAAACGCAAAGTCGCTATTTATATCCGTGTATCCACCCAGGAACAAAAAATTGATGGGTATGGATTGGAATCGCAGGAACGAAAACTTGTTTCCTATATCAACGACAACAAAGCCCTGAACCTGGTCACAAAACCGGAATGGATATATACCGACGTGCATACTGGCTCGGAATTGCAACGTGAGGGTTTACAAAAGCTGTTACGATCTGTTGAATTGAAAAAGTTTGATGCTGTAATTGTCTGGAAGATTGACAGGCTTTCCCGAAGCCTCAAACACCTGCTTGAAATTTTTGAGAAATTCAAAAAGCATCAGGTGAGTTTTATCTCAATACAAGAAAACATAGACTTCAACGGAGCAATAGGAAACCTGATATTTCAAATATTCGGGTCAATAGCCCAATTTGAACGGGAACTCATCAAAACCCGCACACTGGCAGGAAAAATCACTTCTGCGGAAATGGGAAATTATACCGGAACCCGAATCCCGTTTGGTTATGAACCCATTGCCAATAAAACGGGGAAAGGGAAACGGCTTCAACTGATTCCGAATGAAAAGAAAGTAGTGGAGGATATTTTTCATTGGTATGTCTATGAAGATATGGGATACGGGCAAATAGCCGACCGATTAAACGATTTTAAAGTCTCGAAAGGAGAGTATACAACTGACTGGAATAAATCCCTCCCGTGGAGTGCAAGGCACATTGAAAAAATAATCCCGAACCCACTTTACAGGGGGGAATTTTTGGCAAATACTAAAGATGAATATGGAAACCAACTAGACCAGGGTCAATGGACAGTTGTAGCAGTTCCGGCTTGCATAGAAGAGTTTTTGTTTTCCCTTGCCCAACAAAAACGGATTGCAAGGGTAGGGAAATCATCAGAGGCAGGTCATATTTATTTGCTTTCTAATAAACTCATTGATGTTTCCGTTCCAGAGCGGAAAAAGTTCTATGGCATTCCCCGGTCAAAAGGCGGGTATAGCTACCGGAGGGGGCAATATGATTCAAAGGATGGTCAACACCAACCAGTTTTTGAAATTTCTGCAAACATGATAGAGGAAGAAATATGGGCAAAACTAAAATTTGCCCTCACCAACACAGAAGAATTCATCAAAAGGCATCTGGCAACGGAAAAGTTTGATAAAACTTATATTGATAATTTGCAGGAAGAACTAACCGCACTACGGGGAAACCTTATGAATACGGAACTGGAAACTGCCCGGATTGAAAAGGCGTATGAAATGGGTGTTTACAGCATTGAAAAAATGAACGAGAAAACAATGGAAGCCTCAAAAAAGAATACACAAATAGAAAGCCGGATTCAGCAAATCGAGGATGAATTACAATTAGTGAGCTACAAAGACATTGAAATTGATAGCCTCCGAAAAGCTGCCGGACAGGTCAAATACAACATTGATAATTTTTCCCGGAAACAAAAAAAGATGTTAATCGATATTTGTATCGACCGGATTGAGGTTGACAGGCGGGAACTCCCCTCAAATGGTCTGCAAAAAAAGTGGCACCGGGCATTAACGGTTTATTTCCGGTTCGACCCTGAGCAGATTTCCCGTGACATGGGCAATGGTAGAACCCCAAAACCGCCTGGGGAAGCCCCAAAGTCCAGTTTAAATTCGAAAAATGATTTATCTGGTGGGAGAGGTGGTGGTTCGTGTACATTTTTTAGATGCAATTTTTATATCGACAATAAACTGGAAGTTTTTAATAACAAGGTGATCTATAAAACAGTATTAGTAGAGGGAGCATAAGCATACAATTATTTCAAATCCAAATTGTGAAATCAATATAAAGTTTCCCATGCGAAATATTTTGGTATTGCGGCTTTTGGGCAAATAGTTTATCAATAAAATTATTAGTACTTAATGAGCTACATGACATCTATTATTGAAGCCACACAAACATTAGCTGCCTATTTCTGCTAACAGGTTATTTCTATTATCTTTGTAAACCTATTTTTTAGCAGTTCAGTATATGAAAATAACAAGAGTTATAATTGATAATATTAAATGCTTTGATCACCTTGATCTTGATTTAACAAATATAGGATCATCAAATGATTTAATTATATTTTTAGGAAATAACGGAGTTGGAAAAACAACATTAATGCGCTGTATGGCTATATGTTTATGCGAAGAATCAGCAGCAGGTGGATTAATAGAAGAGATAACGAATGATTGGGTAAGAAAAGAGAATAAAAAGGGGAAAGCAAAAATTCGAATTGAATTTGAGAAATCAATAAAATATAAAAATACTCCATATATTGAAACAACGATAAAAAAAACAAGATTTGGGGAATTAGATTTGAAACAAACCTTATATCCGAAAATATCTAAATTCTGGGATAAAGTTTTTGTTTGTGGCTATGGTGCTAATAGAAGATCTTATGGTACTACATCATATAACGAATATACTGTTACAGATGCTGTTTATTCGATGTTCAACTATTCAACACCAATGCAAAATATTGAGCTTAATATAAGAAGAATTGAAAAAGAAATAGATTTAGAAACACTATTTAGAAAGATTGAAAATATTCTTGTATTAGAGACAGGTTCAATTCAACTACAAAGGGCAGGAATTCATATTAATGGTCCTTGGGGATCGTATATGCCTATTGGAACTTTAGGCGATGGTTATCAAGCTGTGCTTGCATGGGTAATGGATATGTATGGATGGAAAATGTTGTATGAGGATAAACTTGATGACGCTGAGATTGAAGGAATTGTTTTTGTTGACGAGATTGAACAGCATTTACACCCGATTTGGCAAGCAGAAATTATTAAGCGATTGTCAATGCAGTTTCCCAAAGTTCAGTTTATTATTTCAACTCATTCACCTTTAGTGGCACTTAATTCAGTTGGGAGTTCAATTTATGAACTTTTATCCAAATTAGTAGTTTTAGAATGGCAAGATAATGAAGTTAAAACCTCAATTGTGGATGAACCATTAGTTGAGCTAAGCTATGGACAGTTACTTGGATCCGAAGCATTCGGACATCTGTCTGATAAAAGTACGGCTGTTGAAGAAATTTTGAGAGAAATGTCAAAGCTTGCAAGTATTGATAATCCCAATCGAGATCAAATTGTTAAACTTGAAAAGATTAAATCTGAATTAAAGAATATGATGTTTCCAGAGGGATCAACATTTATCGAAAGAATAACAGAACGTGAATATTACCAAGAACTTGAAAAGAAAGTTGATTATATGAAAAATCTTTTGAAATAATATGATAAGTATTTTAAGAACGGATATGCCTGAGTTTCTTGATGTAACAAAAAGGCAGTTACAATCGAAAGATTATAGTGAGGAATGTGTATTACATGAGCTCCTCAGAATGCAACATTCGAAATGTTGTTATTGTGAGAGAAAGCTTACAGATCTAGGAAAAACTGAACGTTGGGTTGAACACATTAAACCGAAATCGGAATTTAAAAACATAGATGGAAATATTGAATGGAATCAGGCTAATGCATGGAGCAATTTACTTTATTCTTGTGCCACATGTAATCGAAAAAAAGGTGAGACTCCTTTAATTGATTCTAAAACTGGTGAATTTAAATTGGTTGAACCTAGCCATCCAGATATTGAACCAGAAAACCATATTACGTTTTTTGTTGATGGTGTACTAATTGGACATAAACCAATACCTGGAAGTATCATTGGTAAAAGAACCGTGGATACACTTTTCATTGGTCGATTAGAATTATATAGAGCATTCAAGAAAATTAAAGCACAAATCGATGCTATTTTTGCAGAAATAGCAGGTGCTGTAGCTGTTGATGACATTGGTGAATTTGAAACGCTTGTCAATAAGGTGGCTCGACTAACATGCTCTAAGGTTGCCCATGCTGGTTTTATACGAGTATATCTAAAACTTAGGATAGCTGCATTTAATGCAACAGATCTTCCTCAATTAAATGAAAAATTTGGGGTTAATTTTGAGAGTATTAATGTGACTCTTGCATCAGGGCATGGATGTTTGACTTAGCATATTATAAATTAACAATGAATAACTACGGAATAGAACTTATACTTGACTTGCACCAATGTGATCCTAGAACGTTCAATCGAAAAGAAATTAAACGTTATTTTGTTGAGTTGTGCAAACTTATTGATATGGAAAGAGCCAAGTTAAGTTGGTGGGATGACCATGGGGTACACCCTGATGAACAACAAACAGAGCCTCATTTAAAAGGAACTACGGCGGTGCAGTTTATAATGACAAGTAATATTGTAATTCATACCTTAGATCTATTGAGAGCAGTATATGTAAATATATTTTCATGTAGAGATTTTGACCCTGAGGTTGCCTCAGAATTTACTGCAAAATGGTTTAAAGGAAAAGTTGTAAATTCGCATGTTATAGAAAGACTATAAATGAAAGAGCAAGAAGTTAAAATACCAATTATAAAAGGACACAAAAGCCTATTACATTATTTGGCTCATTTTGTTGACGAAGAAAATGTAGTTGATGGAATTCCTGTACGTTTTGCAGTTAGTAAAACCGACGATAAATTCTATCATTGTGAAATTGGAACACTAGTAAGTTCTCCTTCTTTAAATGAAAATGAAATTGAATCTATATTCCGTTTTCGAAAACGGAATGTTGAAAATACAAAAGACTTTAATGCTGTTCTTATAGTTCCCACAGGAATAGGTTCAGATCTTGGGGGTCATGCTGGAGATGCAGGACCTGTTTCTCGTTTGATGGCTTCCGTATGCGATAATTTAATCACTCATCCGAATGTAGTTAATGCTTCTGATATCAATGAGATGACTGAAAACACGCTGTATGTTGAAGGAAGTGTATTAGCAAGGTTACTTATGGGTACAGTTGGACTTCAAAAGGTAAGAAACAATCGTGTACTTATGATTATTGATGACCATGAGAAAGAAGTATTTGTGAGTGCTGCAATTAATTCGATAAATGCTGCTCGAGCTACTTATGGTCTTGATTGTCCAGAAGTTGTAAAACTGAACCCACCTATTAAAATGAGTGCTGAGTATTCAACATCTGGTATGGCTGTTGGAAATATAGATGGGATAGAGAATCTTTTTCAGTTAATTGATAAGAAAAAAGATCAATTTGACGCAATTGCATTATCATCTGTAATAAATGTTCCTTACAAATATCATTCGGAATATTTTGAAAAGGAGGGATTAATGCTGAATCCTTGGGGGGGAGTAGAAGCGATGCTTACACATGTGATTTCTCATCTGTACAATATACCATCTGCACATTCACCAATGTTTGAAACAGAGGAAATAGCTAATTTGGATCCTGGAGTAGTTGATTCAAGAATGGCGGCAGAAGCTGTTTCATTAACATTCTTACAGTGCATTTTGAAAGGATTAAAACGCAGTCCGAAGATTGTAACTAATGCAAAGGCTATGAATAGTCACAATGTTTTAACTGTAGAAGATGTTTCTTGTATAGTTATTCCTGATAACTGTGTTGGTTTGCCAACTATGGCAGCACTAGAACAAGGGATTCCTGTAATTGCTGTTAGAGATAATACCAATGTGATGGATAACGATCTTAACATTCTTCCTTGGCGTCACA
Source organism: Prolixibacteraceae bacterium (assembly GCA_028282705.1). GTDB lineage: Bacteria > Bacteroidota > Bacteroidia > Bacteroidales > Prolixibacteraceae > JABMQB01. The sequence continues at coordinate 22,094 of JANQHI010000031.1, forward strand.
AACAACTACATTATGTGGATAATTATTTGGAAGCGACAGGAGTTCTGGCAGCTATAAAAGCTGGTATTCCAACTGAGGCTGTTCTTAGACCACTTCGTTCAGCAAAAATAACTACAGAGTGTATTGAAGAGGCTATCAAGAATGTTGATTGCAAACCTCAAATGAAGCTAAAAGTATAAGAGTGTTTTTTCAAAAAGATTTCTTAAAATAAAAAGTTTCGTGTAAAAGGTTGCCTTGGTAAATAAACCCACCCGAATGCGCTCTGCGTGTTCGGGCTTTTTTAATATCCATTTTGTTACATGCAAAAACAAATACAAACAAACAAGGTTATCACAGCAGAAGAGACCGAACTTGGGGAAGGAGTCACACTAAAGCTTGAAAAAGCCACCCCTCCAATCATCAAACTTCTCCGAAGAAGTTACGAAGAAGATCCTACCTGTATTAGTGGCGATATAGATTATTTGTATTTATATGACGGAACAGGGATTTCCCCAGATGATTATTGATCTTGCAAGGTTGAAAAAAATATCAATTCTGCTTGCAAATGGCTTGCAAATAAAAAACCAGACAGTTTTTATTTTTTTAACTATCTGGTTATCAGGTCGGGGTAGCAGGATTCGAACCTGCGACCCCCTGCTCCCAAAGCAGGTACACTAACCGGACTGTGCTATACCCCGAAGGATCTTTATAAGAACTTTATAGGTACACTAACCGTCCCGATAATAATCGGGAGTGCTATACCCCGAAAATTCTTACTTCAATATATTTGGTCATCTAACTTTCCCAATAACAACCGGGAGTGTTATATTCCAAAAATGTTTGCGGTGAGGGCGGGATTCGAACCCGCGGTACAGTGTTACCCGTACGCTGGTTTAGCAAACCAGTGGTTTCAGCCACTCACCCACCTCACCTTTAAGCAAAGGATTTATGACCTTTTTTACGTGCGTGCAAATGTATTAATTGTTTTGACATTGACAAAATCTTTTCAGAAAATATTCAGCATTATTAGGGATTATTTACAAAAGGTTCTTTGATAAAAGCTTTTCTATAAATGCAACCCCAAACCATAATTTAGAACAATAAATTGCATCTATTCATATGCCACTGAAAATAAGGTTACAAATTTTATCCTGTTTCTAAACAATACTGAAAATTTGCTTATAACCCCAAGAAAATATACATTTGGTTTGTAACAAAAAGCGTTCATTAAATAAAAAATATTGGTCCGCATTGATTCACTAGTTGGTAAACTCAACAGTATTATCTAAACCGAGTAAGCTCAACGGTTGCGAAAACAGGCCTAGTACCTCTAGTAACAGGGGGAGTCGAAAGACCGTTGGAAGTTTGAACAATCAGGCGCTCAAATCCTGTTCTCAGGGGTTTTACAAACAGAATTGATGCGGATTCTTTTTTATTGCCTGCCCCTTAAAGCACTGGATATCATATATAGTATCAGTAACGCACCCAGGAACAGGGAAACCCTGGCCAAATAGTCGCCATACTTCACATAAAATGTGATCTTATCATTTGCCTTTAGTTCACCTTTAATGGCATCATCAACCCACCATTGGGTTTGCTGCAAGATATCACCCCTTTGGTTGATAAAACAGGAGATACCTGTATTGGCCGACCTGGCTATACTCCTCCTGGTTTCTATTGCCCTTAAACGCGCAAATGACAGGTGTTGCTTATATCCTGGGGTATTTTTCCACCAGCCATCATTGGTAATTATAAAAATCATTTCAGCCCCTTTCCTAACATATTTTGTAATGTATTCACCAAATATTGATTCATAACAAATTACAGGTGCAACTGCCAACCCATCATTGGCAATAAAGTTAAGTGGCTCACCTTGCTTACCTAAACTCCCTGTGGTACCCCCCAGGTTAACAATAAACTTTTCAAAAAACTTGGTTAGCCCACGGAAAGGCATTTTCTCTACCCCTGTAACCAAAATGGATTTATGGTAAATCTGCACATCCTTTTTGGTGTTCAACATAAGTGCAGTATTGTAACGGTCATAGCTCACCCCATTTTCAAATGTCCTGGCTGTTGATGACAGCTTTTCGCCTGGTTTGAACTTTTTATAGGTTGAAGCACCAATAATAAGGTTTACCTGTGGGTTTCCGTTGGTAAAAGACTCAAGTATCTTGAAAAGAGGATATTGCTTTAGTATTTCTTCATCCCAGTGCTGCTCAAAAACTGTCTCTGGGCCAACCAGGTAATCTGTATTTCCATCTACAACAGAATTAGCCAGGTTTATAAATTTCCTCATCTTCTCAAATGAGGCCTCTTCATCATACCTTTCATCATATGGGTTTATATTGGGCTGGACAATGGATATATTACTAGTTTCACCTGTTTCGTGGTATGTGTTGTAACGCACATTAGAATAAACCACAGGTGAAAAAACCAATATTAACAAACCAATAGTTGGCCATAAGGCAGGTTTTACTGCAGGTTTTACTGCAAAGGTTTTCAGGATATGGTAAATCAGGATATTAATAACCAATACCCATAATGACCCCCCAAGTGTGCCTGTGAATTCATACCACTGAACCATTTTAATGTTATTTGCAAAGCCATTGCCCAAATGCAGCCAGGGCCATTCAATCTGCCAATGGAAGTGGAAATATTCAAAAGATAACCAGAAAACAACTAATGCAATATACCCCAACCTTGGTGCCATCATCCTCCTTGATGTATGAGCCAACCACCATACCAATGACATCAGGAATGAATTAAGGAATACTATTACAATAGCCCCAAACAGGGTGGCATGAAGCACCCACCAGGTTGTAAGGCCATTCCATATAATAAAAGCCAGGTAAGTATGCCCCCAGAATGACACGCCTTTAAAATGCTTTTTTTCTTTCCTGAAAAAATCATCAAGCAATAGCAAAGGGAGGAAAGAAACAAATAATATCCAGCCCGGGAATTTCAACCAGGCCAAACTTAACAATACTCCTGAAACAACTGATAGAAGGATCCTAAAACCACGATTTTGCATAAAGGTTACCCATTTAGTTTATTAGCAAAGATAGAAGATTTCCTGCCTGAACCTGCTTCAAAAACAAAATCAATGTGCCCAACCATTAAACCTCCCCACCAAGCCTGGTTCACCAGTACCATTTCACCTTTTTTATTTTTAACCTGCACTGGTTCCTTAAGGTAAGAATGTGTATGCCCGCCAATGACAAGGTTTGTGTGGCTTGTTTCTTTGCCAATTACCAGGTCACTTATTATTTTCCCTTCATAAGAATGCCCCAAATGGGAAAGGCAAACAACCAAATGGCAATTCATTTCCTTCTTCAGGAATGTTTCCATTTCAAGGGCTACTTTGAGGGGGTCATTATAAATGGTATTACCATAATTGTTTTCATTTACCAACCCTTTTAATTCAATGCCCAAGCCATAAACCCCTATAAGTATTCCTGATTTCTCAAAAATTTTGAACCTGGGAAAAAGGCCATTAAGCATGGTATCCTTAAAATCATAATTGGAACTAACCAATGGGAAGCTGGCATGAGGCAATGCATTCAGTATACCTTCTAAACCATTGTCAAATTCATGGTTGCCAATAGTCCCAGCATCATAACCAGCCTGGCCCATGGTTTTCAGTATTACCTCTCCTTTGAAATAATTGAAATAGGGTGTCCCCTGGAACATATCACCAGCATCAAGCAATAAGGTATTGGGGTTCTCAGCCCTAACATGCTTTGCATATGCTGCAATCCTGGCGATACCACCTTTTCCATCCATATCTTCACGTGAACTTGAAAAAGGCTCAATGTGGCAATGTAAGTCATTGGTATGGATGATAGTCACTACTTTGTGCCCCTCCTTTGCCAGTAAGCTAAATGGGGCAGCCCCCATATAAAGCCCTGTACCTCCTGCCAGGATATTTTTAATAAAATGGCGCCTATTCATAATAGATCCTCCCATCCAGTTTTGAAGTTATTGCTTCTCCATTTTCCTGCACTTTCTCAATATGCCCAATAATTATATCCCTCACTTTAAGCCTGCTGGCAAAAAAGCCTTTCCTTCCTGTTTTAAATACCTCCATACTGTCACCTCCTGATGCTACATAGTCATTGGTTACAACCCAGTAGTGTTTGCCTTCCTTTATGGTTTCCCCAGCAACTTTTATGTTTATTGCTTTCCCATCATTGATCCCAAAACGCGCTCCTGCAACCCCATCCCCACCATGGCTTGCCAGTTTATTAATGAACTCTTCAACACCTTTTTTACCAAGTTTAACAAAAACCATTTCATTTTCAAAAGGCATCAATTCAAAAATATTCCTTACTGTTATTTGCCCTTTAGGTAGTGATGACCTCATTCCCCCATAATTCACATAAGCAATTGCTGGTGCCATCTCAGGATGGTTCTTTTTGCAGAAAGCCACCCCTTCTTCTAATAATAAATCAGCCATAAAATTTGACAACAACCCCTCTGGTTTATCCTTTACCATTTCAATTTCAGATACCCCAATTACCCTTGACATATCTTTATGTAGGCTATCTTTATATGGCTGGATGAAAGCTGATAACAGGCTATCCTCTTCAGCTAAATCAATTGAAACAGGTAAATTTTTTGTTTCAACCCCAACTTTAGAATAATTGGGCTGGCATGAATAAACCAGTAAACCAATTATTAACAGCAGGTTGTAAAAAACTATTCTCTTCATTGTATTAATTACTTTAAAAAACTTCCTATAATTAAAGACTAATTAGTTTGCTAATTGTTTATAGGATAAATTAATTTTAATGAACCATTCAAACTTACATATAAAAAGGTGGAAGCATGTTATTTTAATGGTAATTATTTTCCAACTTTGTACGAATATTTATTCCAATAACAATGTAAAAGAGGTTGTTGCAAAACGTGGTGATGGGATTTATGTATTGTTGCGCAGGCATAACCTGCCTTCAGCTTATTTTTCAGAATTTGTTGAATTGAACAAAGGCAAACTGGGAAAAAACAATACGCTTATAGCAGGCAGGAAGTATAAACTACCTACAGCAAACACTACCACTGTTAAGCCAGCTGCTGCTGAAACAAAAACTTACCCCATATTTGGGAAGGACCATGAGGATGTTACCATTAAATCATCTGAATTAAAAGGGGCTGTATATTACCTGGTGGCAGGCCATGGGGGACCAGACCCTGGAGCTATTGGTAAATATAATGGGAAAAGGCTTTGTGAAGATGAATATGCTTATGATGTAACTATAAGGCTTGCCAAAAAACTGATTGAAGAAGGGGCTACAGTTTACATGATAACCCGTGACCCAAATGATGGAATACGAGATGAAAGCTACCTGAAAATTGACAGGGATGAAGTTTGTTACCCTAACCTAAAGATCCCTTTAAACCAAACCAAGAGGCTCAGGCAACGCAAGGATGCAGTGAATAAGCTTTATTTAAAACACAAAGGACAATACCAACGCATGGTTGCTATCCATGTTGACTCGCGCAGCAAGGGCAACAACATTGATGTATTTTTCTACCATGATAAAAGAAGTGATTCAGGGAAAAAGACTGCCCTATCATTACAGAAAACATTCCAGCAAAAATACAAGCAACACCAGCCCAACAGGGGGTATAAGGGCACTGTTACTGCCCGGAATTTATATGTACTTAAATACACCTATCCTGTGGCTGTGTACATTGAATTGGGGAATATTAACCATTATCGCGACCAGCAAAGGTTTATTATTACTAATAACCGCAAGGCTGTGGCCAATTGGCTGGCACTTGGCTTATCAAATAATTTTAAGGGCAGGTAAACCCACCTACTTCTTTTTTTGTTTTTTACTGCATGAAGCAATTCAAACACTTGGTTTTGTTTGATGGGTATTGCAATTTCTGCAATAGCTCTGTAAACTTTTTAATCAGGCATGATAAAAAAAGGATGCTAAGGTATACCCCGCTCCAGTCAGGTGTAGGGAAAAAAATCAGAGGCCATTTCACTATACCTGCTGAGATTGTAGATAGCATTATTTTAGTTGAGGATGGTAAAGCTTTTAAAGAATCTGAAGCCATACTGAAGATATGTAAATTGCTGGGGTATCCGTATAAAATATTGGCTGTTTTCTCTTTTATACCACAAAGCTGGAGGGACGGGGTTTACAGGTGGATAGCTAAAAACAGGTACAAATGGTTTGGGAAGCAAGAAAGCTGCAGGATACCAACAGAGGATGAAAAAGAATTGTTTATTACTTATATAGAATAACTTAGATTCAAGATAGATTATTTGAAATGCCTTTCTGAAATTTGTAAACAACTAGCTATTTACATGTTAGAAAAATCATATCAAAATTAACCTTTTCGTTTTTTCAATATTACAACATAGCCCACTTGACGATCCCGATAAATATCGGGATGACACGCTCGCACAAAAAATCCAATAATAAATAATTTATTTTTTTTAAGATTGAGTTCACACTGATATAGGTTTATAACTCCAGGTTACCTTTTTCAAAGTCTTTATAAAATACAGAAACATCAGATAACAATTTCCCAAATTGCTTCATGGCATCAGTAGTTTCAGCTGATATATCCTTCTTTTGCAATTTCAGCATAAGGTACATATATAAAGCATTAATACAGGTAGCTATATCACCTGTTTTCACCTCAGCTTTTTTATTAAACTCCTGGATAAGCCCAGATACTGTTTTAAAAGAATTTACATAACCAGGATGCCCGCCTGATTGAATTAATTTAATATGCAAACCATCAAGGTCATTGATCAGGTTTAGCAAAAATTGCACATGCCCTTTTTCTTTCACACCCTCTTTTTCCATCATCAAAGCCAGGTTGTTGTACCATTCAATAATCTCTTTTTGCTCGTCACCAGAAGATGTATATTGTACTGCAACAAAATGTTCAATTTTTTCCCTATCAAAGCCAAATGCACGAATAAGGTCTTCAACCTGAAACATATATAAAATATATTCGGCAATATTTTCTTTCCTTTTTTTCTTTGCTACCAACATAATTATAATCTATTCATTAAATAAACGGTCAATATCCCTGCGCTCCTTTTTGGTTGGCCTCCCAGCACCACGTTCGCGCGAAAACCAGTTCATATTTTTTTGCATTTCAAGGATTTCAAGCTCTTCAGGGGGTGTGATATCAGCCATAAACCCATCTACTAGTTTTGCTGACATCCTTTTTTCGGCAAGTTTCAGGATTTTATAGGTCCTTACAATTGGTGCTTTCCTTACCTGGATAACATCATTTTCGTGGATAACCCTTGATGGTTTTACAGGCAGCCCATCAATAGAAACATGGCCTTTTTTGCAAGCTTCAGTTGCCTGGCTCCTGGTTTTAAATATCCTTACAGCCCATAACCATTTGTCAACCCTGATTGTTTCGCCCATTACTTCCTTTTATTAAAGAAATTCATTGTGCGCTCAATACCAATTGTCCCAAAGCTTTGGATGATCTCAATACAGGTATCAATTTTCCCTGAAAGTTCCTTTTCTTCATCAGTTGCCCAGCCAGACAATACATAATCAGACTGGAATCCGGGATGAAAATTATCGCCAACACCAAACCTTAACCTGGCATAATCATTCCTGCCCAGGGTTTGCTGGATGCTTATAAGCCCATTGTGCCCTCCTGCACCTCCTTTTGCCCTCACTCTTATTACCCCATAATCAAGGGCAATATCATCCACAAGTACCAGCAGGTTTTGAATATTAATTTTCTCTTTTTGCAGCCAATAATTTACTGCCCTTCCACTTAGGTTCATGTAAGTAGTTGGTTTCAAGAGAATAAAGCTCCTGGCTTTAAACTTATACTCGCTCACAAAACCATAACGCTTATCCTTAAAAGAAATATTGGACGCATCAGCAAGAGCGTCCAATATTTTGAAGCCAATATTATGGCGAGTATTTTCGTATTCTTTTCCTATGTTACCTAACCCGGCAATAAGGTATTTCAAAACAAAAATTTTAAGTCCTATTCTTCACTTTCAGCAGCTGGAGCTTCCTCTTCTGTGCCTTCTGGTGCTTCATCATCTTCTTCAGCATCAGCAGCAGCTTTAGCAGCCCTGGTTACAATAACCGAAACAACTACATTTGAAGGGTTGTCAAGGAATTCCAGGTTATTAACTGCCAAGTCTCCAACTTTAACACTTTGCCCAACAGCCAATTCTGTTACATCAATCTCAATATTATCAGGCAGGTCTTTTGAAAAAGCTTTAACCCTTAACCTCCTCATATTAACTTTCAGTTTACCCCCTGCTTTAATACCAATAGCCATACCCTGTGTTACAACAGGAACTTCAATTTTTACAGGCTTGTCATCCCTGATCTGCAAAAAATCAACATGTAAAATTTGTTCATCAATAGGATGCCATTGGATATCTTGCATAATAGCCTGATAAACTTTTCCTTCAATATCAATCTCAAGCAAGTATACATTTGGAGTATATACTATTTTCCTGAATTCGTTAAAAGGTGCATAAAAATGTATAGGCTCGTTTTCACCATACAAAACGCAAGGCACATTACCTTCATAACGCAATTTTTTTGCATCTTTTTTACCTACAGCTTCGCGTAAGTTTCCTTTAATAACTAATGATTTCATTTTTAGAATTTTAATTTAAATTATGGTACTCAGCCCTCCCCGACAACTATCGGGGCAAACAGCATGCATAATTTATACAGCTGGTGCTTCCTGAAAAAAGCGCTGCAAATATAGTAATTAACTGTAATATAAAGAACTAATAGAGCGATTTTTATAAACCCTCTCAATGGCTTCCCCAAAAGCATCAGCAACTGAAAGGTATTTGATCTTTTCACAGTTATTTTTTGGTGCTATTGAATCAGTAAAATATACTTCTTCCAATTCTGAATTGTTGATCCTTTCAAGGGCTGGCCCTGAAAGCACGCCATGGGCAGCAAAAGCCCTGACACTGTTAGCTCCAGCCTTTTTCATAATGCCAGCAGCTTTGGTAATTGTCCCTGCTGTGTCAATAAGGTCATCTACCAAAATCACGTCCTTTCCTTTAACATCACCAATTAAGGTCATTTCGCCCACAACATTTGCCTTAGCCCTTGATTTATGGCAGATCACCATATCAGTTTCCAGCATTTTGGCATAAGTATTTGCCCTTTTTGTACCCCCTACATCAGGAGAAGCAATAACAATATCATTGAGCCCCATGCTGCTAATAAATGGGATAAAGTGTGCTGATGCATACAGGTGGTCTACAGGCACATCAAAAAAGCCCTGGATCTGGTCTGCATGTAAATCCATGGTTATAACCCTTGAAACACCTGCTGTTGACAATAAATCAGCCATAAGTTTTGCACCAATAGAAACCCTTGGCTTGTCTTTCCTGTCTTGCCTTGCATACCCAAAATAAGGGATAACAGCTATAATTTTGTAAGCACTTGCACGTTTGGCAGCATCAATCATAAGCAACAACTCCATTAAATTATCTGATGGTGGTGGCGTGGATTGGACAATAAAAACATGGCAGCCACGAATGGTTTCTTCAAAACAAGGTTCAAATTCCCCATCTGCAAATACAGGGCACGTATAATTTCCCAATTCAACACCAATACTTTGGCAAATCTTCTCTGTTAAATACTCTGTCCCCCTCCCCGAAAAAACTTTTAAGGGATGTGTTTTTTTGCTCATAATCTATTAATGTTTATTATTTATAGCCGATTTTGGGCAAAGGTAAAAAACTTTACCACTTGTAAATATATTACCTTATAAGTTAGAACAATTAAATTATACAAAACACATCAATTTTTATTGACCTTTTCAATAAAATCCAATATTTCACTCTTTCCTGATTTGGTAACCACTGAAGTTACAAAATGGGTAGGCATTTCTTCCCATTTTTCCAGCATTATTGCAGAGTAATCTTCAACTTTCCCCTCTACTTCTTCAGGTTTTAGCTTATCTGCTTTAGTAAAAATAATTGAAAATGGCATTTGGTTTATACCTAACCACTCCATAAATTCAAGGTCTGCCATTTGGGGCTCATGCCTTATGTCAATTAAAACAAAAAGGCAATACAGGTTTTCCCTGTTCAGGATATACCTCCTGATAAATTTTTCCCATTTCTTTTTCTCTGGGATGGGCACTTTGGCATAACCATATCCTGGCAAATCAACCAGGTACCATGACTCATTGATTAAAAAGTGGTTAATTAACCTTGTTTTTCCTGGCTTTGACGAGATTTTGGCTAATGACTTGCTATTGGTAAGCATATTGATCAGGGAAGATTTCCCAACATTTGACCTCCCAATAAAAGCATATTCAGGCATAGTTGGTGGAGGGCATTTTTTTATATCAGTATTGCTTATTATAAACCTGGCGTGTTTTACCTCCATGTTCCCTATTCTAAATACTACTTCTGATTTATCCTAATACTTACTTTATATAAACTTCCAGGATTTTTGCCCCTCCTGCATCTGGCTCCAAATAGATTGAATTGAATGTAGCAGGAAGTAACAGAGTTTCTCCTTTACTCACTTTTTCTGATAAAGCATCATGTTTAATTGTAAATCCCCCATCTATACAAATATAAATAACAAAAGAATCAAGCTCAACATATTCTTTTTCTATTTCCTTGCCTAGTTCAATAATATTGGTTGTAAAATACTGGCAACTAACTATCTCTGATGAAGTATCAGGAACAACCTTATAATTGGTTTTATACTCCTTTTTATATTCGAAAGAAATGGCATCCACAGCAAGCTCAGTATGCAATTCGCGTTCATTGCCTTTATCATCTTTGCGCCCATAATCATAAATCCTATATGTTACATCTGAAGTCTGTTGTATTTCAGCCAGTAATATCCCGTTCCCAATGGCATGAACCCTACCTGCTGGTATAAAAAACACATCTCCTGGATTAACTTCTTCAAATGAAAGGATGTCATAAAGCTTACCCTCTTCCAGGCTTTTGAGGTACTTTTCTTTATCCACTTCCTGGTTAAAACCTGAATTAAGTTTTGCCCCCTTGTCAGCATCCAGTACATACCACATTTCAGTTTTCCCATAGGCATTGTGCCTCTCTTTTGATAACCTGTCATTAGGATGTACCTGGATAGAAAGGTCATCTTTGGCATCAATAAATTTTATCAGTAAAGGAAATTCAAGCCCAAATTTATCATATACCTTATCACCTACCAGGTCTCCCATATAAATTTCAATAAGCTCCTGCAAGTTATTACCTGCCAAAAAACCATTTGAAACTACAGAAACAAATCCTTCAACACCAGATATTTCCCAGCTTTCACCACAATTATCTTGTTTCCCAAAATCTTTGTTTAAAACTGTTTTTATTTTATCCCCTCCCCAGATTTTTTCCTGGAAGAATGGTTTGAATTTTAGTGGGTATAATTCGCTCATTGCTTATATGTTTTATTGTGGTATATTTTTTTATTAAAACTCATAATCAACAGCAGCCCTGGCTTGTGTTGTTTCTTTGATCCTCTCAACTACCTTCAGGTGGGCTGGATGAACCCTGTATGTATCTAAATCTTCAAAACTTTTGAAATGGGAAAGCAATGAAATATCAAAGCTTTTGGCTTGAACCTCGTGATTTATCCCTACTTCTAAAAATACAATTTCTTTGATTTCCTTCTTAAGGTTTTCAAGTATTTCCTTTAATTCCTGAAGTATTTTTTTTTTCTCATCCAAAGGATAATCATTCAATTTAAAAAGCACAACATGGTTAACCATAACTTTTTATTTAATTTGTATATTTACTAAATACGCTGCGAAAATACGATTATTTGCTGCTGCAGTGAAAGAAAAAATTCAAAAAAAGCTGAAACTTAACAATAACTATCTTAAAATGTTGGTCATAGGAATTGCAGGTGGGACAGGCTCAGGAAAAACAACTGTTGTAAATAAAATTGTTGAACAGTTCACCCAAAATGAAGTGGCAGTTTTGTCTCATGACTCCTATTATTATGACAATAGCCACCTGACCCTGGAAGAAAGGAGGGAAAAGAACTTTGACCACCCTGAGTCAATTGAATTCCCACTGATGGTTGAACATGTTAAAGAACTTAGGAAAGGGAATGCTATTAAAGAGCCTATTTACTCATTTATAACATGTACCCGTGCCAATGAAACAGAAACAGTGCAACCCAAACATGTTTTGATCATTGAAGGGATTTTGTGCCTGGCCAACAAAGAACTAAGGGATTTAATTGATATAAAAGTATATGTAGACTGTGACTCAGATGTGCGTTTATCTCGAGTGATCCAGCGCGACATACTAGAGCGTGGCAGGAATGTCCAGCAAGTATTAAAACGCTATGAAGATACTGTGCGCCCCAGCCATATTAATTTTATTGAACCTACTAAAAGGTTTGCTGACATTATTGTACCACAAGGAGGCATGAACCAGGTAGCCATTGATATTTTAACTAATTATATCCAGCAGACATTAAAACAATTAACTAAATACCATGCTTAAAAACCTGAATCCTGAGGAAATCCTTTTTATTGATATTGAAACCATCCCACAAGTAGCATCTTTTGATGAACTGGAGAACAACTGGCAAAAGCTTTGGGAGCAAAAAATGAGTTACCAGCTTTCTGAAAAAGCCACCCCTTCTGACCTCTATGAAAGGGCTGGTATTTATGCTGAATTTGGAAGAATAATCTGCATTTCAGCAGGTTATATTTACCAGAAACAAGGGGAATATAAGTTTAGGGTAAAATCATTCCATGATGAAAATGAGAAAAAATTGCTGCAGGAATTTAATAACTCATTGGACCAGTTTACCAGGCTAGGGAAAAAGAGGCTTTGCGCTCACAATGGGCAGGAGTTTGATTTCCCTTATATTGCGCGCAGGACATTGACCAATGGGCTGAAACTACCCAAAATCCTGGATGTGGCTGGAGCCAAGCCATGGGAGGTTAAAGAACAGTTGATGGACACTTTACAGCTTTGGAAATTTGGCGATTACAAACATTACACCTCACTAAGCCTGCTCTGTGCAGTGTTCAATATCCCTACCCCAAAAGATGATATTGATGGGTCACAGGTTGCCAAAGTATATTATGAGGAAAATAACCTTGACAGGATCATCACCTATTGTGAAAAAGACACACTGGCTGTTGCAAACCTGCTGTTACGTTACCAGGGTAGGAGAATTATACCCATTGAAAATATGGAAGTAGCCTGAAAGAAAGGATGAAGGTCTAAAAATGAAAGATTAAATAGGCAACCTAAAGCCTATTTTGGATTGAGTTAGACAGCTCTTTACTGAATTCCTGGAATGACCTGGTACCAGTGGCCCTCCATTCAATCCTTCCATTTTTGAAGATGATAAAAGTGGGGATGCTTTGCACATGGTACTGGGTAGCAATAAATGGATACCTGTCTACATTTACTTTAATGATCCTGATATCATCTTTATATTTTTCCTTTACCTGCTTCAACACAGGGTCCATAGACTTGCAGGGAGAACACCAATCAGTATAAAAATCAACCAATACAGGCTTCTCTGAGTTTATAATGCTTTGAAACCTGTTATTCCCCATCCCCTTTCTTCTTTCTACTTTTTTGAATAATCCCATGGATAAGGTCGCCCACTAGGTAGCCTAAAGCCAGCCCCCATAAAGTGCTCCAATACCAAACTGATTTTATTGTACAAGTGCCACTTTGGCATCCTACAAACTTCCAATACAGGAAACCACCAATGGCTCCCAACACAGCAAATAAGATTACTATTCCCTTCTTTCTAATGATATTCCCCATTTCCTTTTTTAGGATTTACAATTGATTAACAAGATAGATGGAAGATTGTTTTCATATACCATAAAATCCATCTTTACAAAAAAAATGCAAAGTAAATATTTTTTAAGGTTGATGGTATTACAAACCCTTATTTTGCATAATGCAGTTTTCAACTGCACTGCTTTATGGAAGTTAAAAACTTCTACACCCCCATTTTATGTTAGATGGTTTATTGTGTCAAGCCTATGGTAAAACCTCCAGAAATTCTATTGATTAAATTAAACATTAATACCTAACGTATTGTTATCAGGAAAGTGTTGCACTGGTAATAAAAACTTAAACAATACATTTTATGAAAACCATTATTTTTCTTCACGGCAATGCCAGTTCTTCCAGGGTATTTGAGCCAATAATAAAAAGTTGGCAATATCCTACAAAACTTGTAGCTATTGATTTGCCAGGGCATGGTAACTCTTTAAAAACAAGTAATTATTCCTGGAATTCCAACAAAAGCCTTCTTCTAGATGAGATCAATAAAATTGAAGGCGATAAACTAATACTTGGGAACTCGTTGGGCGGCCACTATGCAATTGAATTAGCTCCAATGGTGAATTCACTTAAAGGATTAGCAATTTTAGGCTCATCTCCACTAAAAAAACCTTTGAATTTTGAAGAGGCTTTTACTCCTAACCCTTATATTGCATCATACCTTAAAGATTCCCCGGATGAAAAAGAGATAGATAAAGCAATTAATGCCGTAGTTCAAAACAAATCTGTAATCCCCCTGCTGAAAGAAGATTTTTACAGAACCGACACAAAAGCAAGGACTCTGCTTGTGAATATTCTGGCTAACCCGGATAATTTTCTTGACCAGGCAACTATTTTTAGTACGCTTCAATGTCCTAAGTATATGATAAATGGGGCAGAAGACCCAATCATCAACTTTGAATATTTAAAAAAACTTCAAAGCGAAGCAGTATATACTTTTGAATTAATGGAAATAAAAAATTGTGGCCACTATCCCTCGTTGGAAAAACCCAAAGAATTTTTAAGGTTATTAGAAAAAATACACGATGAGGTATTTCGACAATAATTATTTATCCTCGACGAAATCATACCAAAATAACACCTTCGCGTATACATTTTGTTATTAATTCCGCGGTATTTCGGCAATGAGATTTTTTTAGAATATTCTTTTTATGAGTATTTATTGTATGTGGAGAAACATATAACAAATCGGCTATTTCGATAAAGCTTTTCCCTTCTGATATTTTCTTTAAAATCTCCTTTTCACGTGGAGTGAATAGTTCTTTAAAGCTATTTTCAACCAATTTGAGGGAGGTGTCTGTTGCAATTGAAAAATACGAAGGCCGTTTACTGCTAATAAGTGAAACTTTATGGTCAATGGGAACATTCAAGTGAGTAATGTCGGTATGAACGCCAAGAACTTGTTGTATCTTCCCATCTAACGACATATTTATTACTTTAGTTTGATGTAAAATGGTTTTATATAAGCCACTTACATGCCTAAGCCTCATCAGATATGCTACTTTGTATAACGGTGTCTCTTCAGGAGATATTTGATTTAACAAGAAATCTGCGACTAACTGCTCCTTTTTATGCATCAATTCAAGGTCTTCCTCATGTAGAATATCAAAATATCTTGACACGGAATAATCCTCAGGTTCAATTCCCAAAACCTCTCTTGTGCCCTCATGAACGTATTCAAATGACAAATCCCTGAAGTTAATAATATAGTAGTAAAATGAACCCGCCGAAAAAAGAGACGCAATCTGGTCAACAATTTCCAAAACCTGACCTTCCTTGTTGGGATAAAAAATTGTATTGTCTTTTTCCCAAACACTTTTGATTTTTGCGATACTTGTTTCTTTCATCTAATTCTGGCTACCTGGCTATTTCTATTAACCGACGTCCGCTTAAACCACTAAACAGAACAGATAAAATGAAAAAAATTCATCTGAGTTGCGTTGCTCTTCCCTTGTAGTTCTTGTGATGCCGGAGTTTTTCATAAAATTTTTGACAAACTATAAAGTGTACGGAATGTATAACAACCAAACAATAGCATTGGTTCAAAATACCTAAAATTGGGTATTGATATCATTATATTTCTATCATAAGTTTGCTCTAATTAATTTGGATTTAATAAAAATAAATATCTGGTAATGAAAAAACTATACCTTATTGGCTTAATTCTGTTCATGGTTGTACTTCTTTAAATCAATCAAGAAAAAGTGCAGGCATCTCAAGACAGCAGTTATTTACTACAAAAACTGATAATAATGAAATTTTACCAACACTTTTTTGGTCACACTATGATGCGTCTCAACGAGGAGGAATTTATCTTGTCAATGCTGATGGAACTGTAAAAGTAATCTCCGAAAATCCCCCTGATATTGCAATAAATAATAGCATTGAGGTTTTAGCAAAAACAAAAGTTAGTGATGAGGTTGATGCAGCTGCAAAATTTTCAGCAGTAAAAGCTGTTGCTGAATTAGGAAAAAAAAATGCAGGAAACTATATGATTCGTGATTTAGCGTTTAGAATAGAGACCATAAAAAACAATGAAGATACAATTGACCCGGATATTATAAATATTTATGAAAAACTCATAGATTCAGCTGAAAAAATTACCATTTCTGAATCAAAAAACAAGATTTATCGCTCAAAGGAAGAAACTCTGAAAGAACTATCAAAATTGATACAACTTTCAAAGATGGATGTGTATCAGGACTTAAAAATAGATTCAACTTTTATTCAAAAAATTGGCGAATATATAAACAAAGAGTGAAATGTAATTTATAATAACATGCAAAAAGAAATCTTGAAATATTTAATCCTAATTTTTGGAATGCTTTTCTATAATTTCGGATTCGGGCAAGAAGTTCAACGTGTTATTGAAGAATCTTAAGAAATGACACTTTAACAAAACCGATTATGAAATTTAAATTAGAAAGCTTAATTTTTGTCTCTATTCTGTTACTTGCACCTGATCTTTGTGCACAAGAAGAACTTTTGTTAGAATCTATAAAAAGCAGTCATTATATAGAAAATTATATGCCTCCAGGTAATGGTTATGTGCTGGAGAATTTAGAATTTCATTGCGAGGTTTTTTTGGAAAGATACAGTAGGGAATCTTATCGGTGGAAAGCATATTTCCAGTTATATCGTTATAATATATCCGGTTACAAACACGATGGTCAATTTTATGATGTAAGTGCTTTCGCTGAATTCGCTGTAGATGCACAAAAGTATGGTAAGCCTTGGAGACAAGATGCAGACAAGAATATAGAATCTTTGAGCATTAATTTTCAATTTTTTAACCTAAGAAATAATAATTTATTCATTTCCGACAGGGCTATTGGTTCACCAGGAAAGCCAGAAGGCGTGCATATCTTTGACTATCAAAATGAAGGTATCACTGATTTAAATGGATATGGGCTAAAAAACATCACTATTACAAAGCCTGCGACTGAACCATATGTTAGGGCTATAGTGGAAAGACGCAAAAGAGAAAAGGAAAAAGAGTTAGAGGGGAATAAAGACCAACTAAAAGAACAGAATACGGAAAGTGAAGATGATTTCTGGAGTGGTGAAACAGAGGCTACAATCTCGATAAATACAAGTAAAAATGATGATGACTTTTGGAGTGGAAAGGAAAATGAAGGGAATAAAAGTGATAGTGATTTCTGGAATGGAGAAGGAAAACTAACGGAAAGAAAAAATGTCTTAACAACAGATGAAGAAATTAAAACGGAAAATCATAGAAAAGATGAGATTTTTAATTTTAAATATTTTTCTATAGGAAAGCGTAAAAGAAATGTAAATTCTCCATGCGATATTTTTGCTAATGCTAATTCATATTATCTGATGGATAAAAATGGGAATATTATTATTGATGGATTCTTTGGATTTAAAATGGATAGGATTGAAAGTAAGGATGCTAAATCTCTATTTCTCTGTAATGATAAAGAGTTTTGGGATATAGAAAGGAGAGAACTTGATAAAATGATAAAAATACTTGGAAATGGCATTAAAGAACATAGGTTTTGGGAATCAGGGAAAGTGTATTTTTATAGTCTTACAACACATTATAACAGGACAACAGAAGTTTATACTAAAAAAAATTGGGAAGATGAATTTAATAGAGATGGTTATGCAATGTTTCATACATGGGAAAACGTTGTAAGAATAAAGCATGAAAGCTCATTAATAGAACATGATCAAAGTAATAGTTGGCATGGTATACATTTTTATTTAACAGCAGAGGAATTCGAGCAATTATGCAATTAGATATTATCTATAGTGGTAAAATAATCCTGAACACATAGCATTAAAAATCATTTAACATGAAGAAAATATTAGTTTTAATAGCACTATTAACTGTAGCAGTTACGTCATATTCCCAAAGCAATAATGATAAGGCTTTGGCTTACTATAAGGAGGCAATGAGATTATTTAAAGCAGGAAGCTATTCGAAGACTATAGAATACCTAAATTTAACTGAAGATATGTTAAGTTCAACAAATCCAAGGATATTAAATTTAAAGGTTAAAACTTACTTTGCTGCCGAGAATTATGTAAAAGCACAACAATGTTTAGAAGAGTTTTTAAAATTTAGCGAAAATACAGATGCCAAAATGAAGGAAGAAACTCTTTCATATATTGTCAAAATTGAAAATGCAATAAACGCTGAGGCTGCACGGATAGAACGGGAAAGGATTGCTGAGGCAAGAAGAAAGGAAAAGGAAAGGCTCGAAGAAATAAGAAGAAAAGAAACTGAGGAGGCTGCACAACTGGCAGAGCGGTTAAAAAGAAATAATTTTAAAAAAAGATATAAAGAAAAGTATGGTGATTCAGACAGGTATGTTTTTGAAAAGAAAGATGGAAAAATTGGTTTAGTAGATAAAAATTATAATGTAATAATCCCTTTTAAATATAGTTCTTCATCTCCACCAAAAGATTTAGGAGGCAACATATATGGAGTTGCACTCAGTTATCCACTTTATAAATACGGATTAGTTGACATAAAGAAAGGTAAAGAAATTTTAGAATGCAAGTATTATATGCACAATGGCAGATTCGAGTTTAATGACGGTTTACTACCAATATCATTTGACAGCAAATGGGGGTATGTAAATAAAAAAGGGGAAATTGTTATACCATTAAAGTTTGAACATGCTGAATCATTTAGTGAGGGCATGGCAAGTGTTGGGAAAGATATAATAATACGAGAAGCAGACAATTTTTCTCTCATTTTGTGGGGATTTATTGATAAAACGGGTAAGCTCGTCATACCATATAGGTATCAGGGTGGCGATGGCTATGGGGCACCTATATTTAGAGAAGGGCTAGCCGCAGTTAAAGATGAATTGGATGATTCAGGCTGGCGTAAAAGCATAGGTTACATCGATCAAAAAGGAAATATTGCAATACCGTTTCGTTATTACAAGGCGGGATCTTTTAGGAACGGAGAAGCAAAGGTGAAGGTATATGGTAAAAAAGGTATTAGGGTTATCAACAAACAGGAGAAGGTTTTGCGAAAATATAAACATCTAACGAGTGTTGGTTATTGATTTCTTGGGGCATCATGTAAATTTCATAGGAGGCTGAAAATTTTAATAAGAATTTTTATGCCCAGGTAATAATTCAAACAGGAAAATCTCGTTGGGATGACTTCTACATTTATAAAAATGGGGACTAACTCGGCGGAAGGCCCTTTCCTCATATAGATTAACAATTTTAATTAAGACAGCTTGCAAAAAGCACCAATCAATGAAATATGAAAAAAACTAAAATATTATTCCTGCTATTTGGAGTTCTATTGGCTTCAATTAGCAGTTTGTCACAAACTAATAAGCATAACAAGGTCCAATATGGCATTGCAATTAAAACCACTATCGACATAAACGGGATTGAAAATTATGGGAAATACACCAATTTTAATATCTCTGTTGTCGGGGGAATCGGAGGGTATCCTTTCGGCATTGAAAATATCTATCCTGCAGTTCACGGAGGTTTCATAATTTATAATCGGGGGGACTTGATTAGTACTTATCGTAAAGGGTTCATTAATAGCACGGTTGTTGATTTTATCTTTGATTTAACGTTAAATATCGGCTGTAACAGAGACAGCATAAACTTTGGAGCAAGGAATGTCCCTCTTTATCATTTTTCGGATTTCACACCTAATCCACTTCAGAACCCATTTCAACACTCTTTTTCTTTAGGTTCAAATATTATCTACTCAACAGACTCTTACAGGCAAGAGCAACCTCAAAGGATAGGCTTTCTAAATTTAATGATTGATAGGCATTTCCAGTTTAGCATGTACAATGACGGTTCATTTTACAGGCTTTTGGGTTTGGCAGATGGGTTGGACAGGTATTATACAGGAGGTGGAATGTTTGCTTATCATTTGGACAACAACTCGGATTTCAATCTTTTAGAGTTTAGCTTTCATAAGTTCACAGGGCACGAAAAATATGCTTTTGACGCTGGCAACCTATTACAACTGGATTTCATCCCTTTCAAAAAGCCTGAAACATATTATTACAATAAAAACAGGCTAAGGTTTTCAATGTCCAATACTAATAAAAACTATGGTATTCACATTACAGCTCACAACACAGACAAAGATTTTCAAGATAAAATTCATTTTAATGGTAATTATAGTTATCATCCTGACATATTTAAAGATTCACGCGGTATATTAAACGAACTAGGCAGGTTAGGATTTGGTGGATATTGGGTAAATACTAACTCTAAATTTTCAAAATAACAATGGCACATAAATTTTTATACTTTATAATATTTTTACTTATCGTCGCCTGCAAACCATATTTTTATGCGACAGACACTGTAACAAACGAACTTGGGTCATTCGATTTAAAAAAGTTTGACCTATACACTTTTCAACTTGTTAAAAAAGACACTGCCCTTATTCATCCCGTATTTACAAATGGATTAAATAAGACAGAAATGGATTTAGTTTACGAGGAATTATATTTGTTTCTCGAAAAAAAAGGGAATATTGCTTTGTATTTAACAACATTCTCTCACAAATACATTTATAAGGACGGTGTTTTTAATCGCGATTTCAATTTTAACAAAATTTCTGTAAATGAGATAGATTTTATTTTTGTTGGTAATTATAACAAAGATAAAATCACTTTCAAAAATCCTAAGAAAGAGGACGTTGATGCAATAGAGTTATATTATTCCAGAATTGGAGACAATTTAAAATTAGAGAAGATTACTAATAATTACGGCCTTAGAAAAGATCGGGATATAAATCATTTTATTAATATGAATGAGGTGTTTGCAGTCGATATAGTTTATCAAAAAGATTTGAGGAAATTTGTTTATCAGCAAGAAAATCAAGAAGAAATTGTAGTGGAGTCATTAGCTATTAATACTGACAATCTATATTTCGGGTTGGCAAAAAATAACCCAAGAAAGTATAAAATGATCAGAAATAGGGTTGCAAATGACTTTGCCAGATAAAACCATAAAAAAGCCAACAAATAATAACCAGGCTTTTATTCGGTCGGTATTATCCGGATTGGTGAATAGTCAGGGCTTCACTTGAAGTGAAACCCTGACTAAGTTCTTTACAGACTAAATTTGCTCAAAAAAAGCTTAATTAAAATACAATTACTGCCAATAAATCAGTTCATGCACAATCACTGTGGACGTATAAAAAGATAGCAGAAGTTACCAATAGTCGTGGAACATTGTTTACATTGGAATATGGAATAAGATCTTCTGGCTATTAAGGATATGTTAAATGGAGAATTACCAATCACACAAAAACAGCGGTTTATGATGTAAGTATTGCAGATTATGATAAAATTTGCCGCAAAAATAACCGACTCAAGGTACGATTGGAGTAAAACTGCTACCATTAAAATAAATTAGAGCAAATAAATTGACAGTTGTGAAATAGTTTTTTAGCTGTTTTTCTTTTTCAATCGTTCATCAAAAACAAAAGGTTTCTCTTCTATAATCTTTGCTTCCATGCTTAAAGGATGTAAAGGATTCATTATGTAGTTAAACTCATCCTGGATCACAGCCGAAGGTACTTTTAGCAATAAAAATTCTCGTTTCTTTAAAAACCGGGTTCCTATCGTTCTTGTTCCCGGCCGATGTGGAAAAGAATCCCAACCTTTAATCGTCTTATCTAGCTCTTCTTTTGTTATTTCCTGAATGCTACTATCCGGTATTTCAATCTTAAGTGAAACATATACGTCCGGGATATTATTAATGGATTCGAATTGCATAAATTTCTCCCACGCTGCCAGCGAAAGACTTTCAGAGAGATAAACTACAGGAAAACCTTTTTGGTTCCATCTTCCGGAGGTAGTCAGTCCTCCTATTCCATTTAGGGCTGCATGTTCTTTGTAAGAGATTCTGTAAAGCACCATAATTTAAGCAGAAAAACCGTGGGCAATTTCATTTAGTTTATTTTCCAAAAACATTATGCCGGATATGGTATCTAAAAATGTTTTTGGTATTTCGTTTCCAAGAACCGGGTTAGGTGTTTTCATCCATTGATTGAACCTTTTTGTATCCCCAAAGATCTTAACTCCTAATTCATACAGTCTTTTGATAAAAAGAGTGTGTTCAGCTACTTTGATGGGTAACTTTTCATGCTCTTTCTTGCTTTGGATCATTCTCCCGGAAACATGTAAATAACTGGCAAATTCTTTAAATGATAAATTGGTTTGTTTAACTACCCTTTGAAAGGCTGCCTTGTCAATTCCTTTCCTTGTTTCTTGTACCGATAAAAAATCATCTGTTTTCATAATGCGAATATTTTCATTCAAAGATATGAAATATTTCATAAATATCAAATGTGTTTAACTCTTATGCAGTATACCCTTATTCAGTCTATAATTTTAGGTAAAGAAACATTATCCATGGCTTTTATCAAATCCAAATTTGTTTGTGTAGTACATTCCATGCCTACCGCTCCCATTTAAGTGCTAATCGTGCCGAGATAGCTTTCTAAAGACCCAGCCATATGAAAATATTAGTGGTACGGCTCAAAGTGGTTTTCTTCTCACTAAGCGGTTTTGCTGCAAGCCTCAAAAAGACACCTATGGTGCATCCCTTTGGAAGAATCGCTAAGTTGGCAAATAAATAGCAGAAGAAACCGTTCCCTAAACAAAGGAACGGTTCCTTTTACTTTGCCATTCCTGCCCGAATAGTCAGGGCTTCCCTGCTGGTGCAGATTTGTAATCTGTGCCTTTGTGCCCCTACTTACGCAGATTTATATTCTGTGCATTTATAAAATTTAGGTTCTTTAAAATAAGCACCGATTATAAATCCGCATTAGCCCTGTTTGTGAGAATTCTAGTTTACCATTTGAACCAATTAGAGGGGAAAGCATATCCTACAAAATTGAAATTTGTGCAAAAAAAAAGTCTCTCATTTAGTGATGAAAGATTTTTGGTGGGGAGAGTAGCCCCGATAGCTATCGGGGCGAACCTATAAAGGATTTACCAACAGATTTTTTAGGAATAAGTAAGGCAAAAAAAAGAGGAACAACAAAATTGTTGTTCCTCTTTGTGGGGAGAGCAGGATTCGAACCTACGAAGGCTTTGCCAACAGATTTACAGTCTGCCCCGTTTGACCGCTTCGGTATCTCCCCGAAATTTTAAGTAGCTTGGCTTTCTGGATTAGCCACTATACTTTAAGTTTTTGAGCCGAATCCCACCCCGATAATTATCGGGGGAACTGGGGACCCTTCCCTCTTCTTCTGAGCCGAATCCCAGATTCGAACTGGGGACCCCGAGATTACAAATCACGTGCTCTGGCCAACTGAGCTAATTCGGCTAATATTCTAAACAAACCTAATCTACCATCACATGCTCTGGTCCCGAAAATGAAAGAATTATATTCTTTCTTATTTTCGTGGATTCTCGAAAAATTACCGAATCAAAGATTCATATTTTTCGGAACCAACTGAGCTAATTCGGCTAATATTTTCAAATTCTTTATGAGAACGTTTGCTTTTCAATTTCAGCGGCGCAAAGTAAAAGATTAATTTTTAAATCTGCAATACTTTTTTAAAAATTCCGCTTTTTTGTCAAAAAGTGGGTAAGCTACCTGTATCGCACCGCTACAACCGCCTACCCTTGCTGTCTTCCGACCCTGGGGGAATTCAGCAGGAGCTGGTCGTACAGGACTTACCCGGCCACAAAAGTAGGAATTTTTGACATACCCACAAATTATTTTTTATCCACGCGTAATTTTTTGGTTTCAGGCATTACCAATGTGAACAGGAAGCAACAAGTAAACTGTAATTTGATTCTTTGGTTTATGTATTGTAAATTTAGTTCCTCAATCCTTTTTATAAACTATAAATAACATATATTTGTCTAACCATTTTTCCTTAAAACCAAGTATTATGGAACAAAAAAGCACTTCTATTATGAAATCTTCGCTGGTATATGCTGTATACCTGGCAATCTTTTTTATCATCATCTCTGTAATTTTTTATGTAGCTAACAGCACCTTCTCTAAAACTGCACAATATGTTGGATATGTGGTTACAATATTGGCTGTTGTAGTGGTTCAATTAAACTACAGAAAATCACTAGGTGGCTTTATGACCTACGGGCAAGGATTAGGAATTGCCATTGTCCCATTGTTTTTTGCAGGCATAATTGTAGCAGTGTACACCTACTTGCTATTTACGGTAATTGATGCTGAATTAATCAATCAACTACATGCAATGACTGAAGAACAAATGCTTCAAAGAGGTATGCCAGAAGAGCAACTGGATGCAGCACTGAGTATGTCCAAGAAGTTCCAGAACCCATTGATGATGACAATTATGACTCCTATTATGTATACCATATCAGGATTAATTGTTGGGTTGATTACTTCAATTTTTACTAAAAAAACCGCCAAAGAAGAGATAACTGAATAATATTCTCAAAATACTTTGTATAGCAAATGGATATTTCCGTAGTTGTGCCTCTCTACAATGAGGAAGAATCGATTCCAGAGCTTTCTGCCTGGATTGATAGGGTTATGAATGAACATAGCTTCACCTATGAGATCATCATGGTTGATGATGGGAGCAATGATAGCTCATGGGAAGTTATTGAAAAATTGAATAAAGAAAACCCAAGTGTTGTTGGTATAAAATTCAGGCGTAACTACGGAAAATCTGCTGCCCTTTTCTCTGGTTTTAGTGCTGCCAAGGGTGATATTGTAATTACCATGGATGCTGATTTGCAAGACAGCCCTGATGAAATCCCTGAACTAAGGAGGATGATTGTTGAAGACAATTATGATATGGTCTCAGGGTGGAAAAAGAAAAGGTATGACCCTTTTATAAAAAATAAAACCAGCAAGTTTTATAATGCCACAGCCCGCATGGTTTCAGGGATCAAACTACATGATTTTAACTGTGGGTTAAAGGCATACAGGAATAAAGTGGTAAAAAGCATTGAAGTGTATGGAGAAATGCACAGGTATATCCCAATATTGGCAAAACATGCAGGTTTTAACAGGATTGGGGAGATGGTGGTGCAGCACCAGGCACGAAAATATGGGAAAACGAAGTTTGGCTTAGAGCGTTTTATTAATGGTTTCCTCGACTTGTTGTCTATTACATTTATTTCAAAATTTGGGAAAAAACCCATGCACTTTTTTGGGCTAATGGGCACTTTTGTATTTTTCCTGGGTTTAGTATCTGCCATAGCAGTTGGAGCCAACAAACTAATTGCCATAGCTAATGAAATAAAAGCCCCTAAAGTAACTGAAAGCCCCTATTTTTATATGGCTTTAACAGCCATGGTAATTGGTACCCAATTGTTCCTGACAGGTTTTATTGCTGAACTTGTTTCAAGAAGTTCTTCTGAAAGGAATTCATACCAAATAGAAAAAACAACTGAAAATTAATTTCTAGCCAGGAAAAGAAAGACATGAAGTTAAAAAAAACAAGGGAAATGGGGGATGTTTTGTCAGATTCATTCCTATTTATCAAGAATGAATTTAAACCTTTGGGTAGATTATCATTAATTTATGTACTGCCATTTTTTATTGTTTTTGCTTATGTGCAAGTGTTGTTACAGCAAAAGATGGTAGGGATAACAAATACTGGCAACCCCGAAGAAATTTTTGCAAACCTTCGTCCTTTATACTCAAGTGTTTTTATCAGTTGGGGGTTTTCTGTATTTGTACAAGCACTTTTTATGGGAGTTATCTATTCCTACATTGAGGCATATGTGAATAAAGGCAAAGGGAATTTTACCTTGCAGGATATAACTGGCAACTTATTTTCAAATACATTATTAATTTTAGGTACTGTCATTGTGATGGTTATCGTTTCAATGCTTGGCTTTATATTGTGCTTTTTACCTGGTATCTATTTAGCCAATACATTTTCGGTAGCTGGTATCATTTCTGTAATGGAAAAGAAAGGTATAAGCCATGCTTTCTCCAGGTCCTGGAAACTAGTTAATTCCCAATGGTTCAACACATTTGGCATTAATCTGCTAGGGTTAATAATCATTATGGTAATGGGGTTCATCCTTGCTATCCCTACTATGGTTACTGGTTTCTCAAATTCTTTTTTCAATACCTTGCAGGGAGAACCAGTTGACTATCCCCAGTGGTATTGGATAATGATTGGGGTAACCACAGTTATTTCCTCATTCTTTTACATTATCCCTTATGTATTTATAGCATTTCAGTATTTTAACCTGGATGAGCATACAAAGAATAGGGATGTATTCCCATAAATAAAAAAGGATTTATAATTTTAGATTTAAAATTCTGCTTCCCCTGATAATTTTTTCTTTACCTGGTTGTATTCAGCAATCACATTTTCTATAATCTTTTGTACAGGTAATATGTCCTTTATAAAAGCTGAAACCTGGCCTATTTCCAGTTCTCCTTCATCTAAATCACCTTCAAACATACCCTTTTTTGCCCTGCCTTTACCAAGCAGGTTATACATTTCAGTTACTGATGCCCCCTTTGACTCCAGGTTGCTCACATCTTCAAAAAATTTGTTTTTAACTAACCTAGTAGGAGCCAATTTTTTTAATGAAAGTTTAGTACTTCCCTCTGAGAGTGTTGTTACCAGTTTTTTAAACTCAGGATGGGCTGAAGATTCTTCCGAAATAGCAAACCTTGACCCAACCTGTACCCCATCAGCACCCAGTACCATGGCAGCCAACATGCCGCTTCCTGTAGCAATACCCCCAGCTGCAACCAGAGGTATTTCTATTACTTCCCTTACAGAAGGGATTAAGGCCATAGTTGTGGTTTCTTCACGCCCATTATGCCCACCTGCTTCAAAGCCTTCAGCTACCACTGCATCAACTCCTGCATCCTCGCATTTTTTTGCAAAGACTGAGCTGGCTACCACATGGGCAACCTTTATCCCATGGCTTTGCAATTGGCTTGTCCATTTTTTGGGGCTCCCTGCTGATGTAAACACAATAGGGACTTCATTGGCTATGACCACTTGCATGATCTTTTCAATCTCAGGATAAAGCAATGGGACATTCACCCCAAAAGGCTTGTTGGTAGCTTTTTTCATTTTTATAATGTGCTCTTCCAAGGTTTCTGGATGCATAGAGCCTGCTCCCAATAACCCAAGCCCTCCTGAATTGCTTACTGCTGAAGCCAGTTTCCATCCAGAACACCAAACCATACCCCCCTGGATTATTGGGTATTTGATATTGAATAAATTACAAATCCTGTTCATAAAATTCTTTTTAACGAGGGTAAAAATAGGAAATACAGAAACAATAAACTAAATAAGGATCACTGTCCATTCATAAATTTACCTTCCCAAAAAGGGAATTGCAGGCTTATAAAAAACGGGCAACCCTTTCCATAACCTGAATGAATTCAAAAGTACATATATACCATTAATGACATACAACCCACCTACTATTACTAATATCAATAATGGCGATCCTACCAATCCAATTGATACTTCTTCTAACCATTTCATTCTAAAAAACAGCATGAAAAAACGAAATATCCAATAAAGGAAATATAATACTACCAACGTTATTTCAAAATTCAGTAATTTGCGACCAACAGTGTCCACTCCTTTAATCTTATCTTTTTTTAATATCCATAGTGCCAATGGAAGAATAACCCCAAGAAGAGGGAAAATAAAAAAACTAAGTGCAGATAGGTTAAAAAAAGTAAGGAATCCTTTATCTTCCTGTTCTGCCCAATCTATCAATTCATCGGGAGTAGTTTTAAAAGCTTGAGCCAACCTTTTCAATGTATCTCCCCTGGGTTCACTTTCCCCATTCTCAATTCTCTGAATGGTTCTGAGGCTTACACCTGATTCATCCACCAGCTGCTCTTGTGAAAACCCTTGCCGATTCCTTAGTTCTTTAACCCTTAATGCTAATTCCGAATTTTTCATTTTTCACCATTTAATAATTTCAGGCAAACCTATACCCAAAACTAAAAAAGTATTGCGCCATGGTTACGTCATTTTTACGCCACATTTGCCATACACTTAAAGCCAGGTAGTTGCAAGGTTATTTTATTATGAAGTGATCAGGTATTTTTCAAGCCTATTTGAAAGTTGTTTGTGAGAGATGTTTTCTTCTATTTTTCCTTCAACCACAAAAGAGATAAATCCACGCTCTTCAGAAATAATTATTGCAAGGGCATCAGTCCCTTCAGTAATCCCAATTCCTGCCCTATGCCTCAAGCCAAAATTCTGGTTCTTCACTTCTTTCTGTGTAAGTGGCAGTATACAGCGTGCAGCAACAATTTTGTTCCCCTTTAATATTACTGCCCCATCATGCAAAGGAGCATTTTTAAAAAATATGGACGTTATTAACCCAGCTGAAATCCTTGCATTCAGCCTTTCCCCTGTATTTATCTGCTCTATTAATTCAGAATTTTGGGTAATAACTATTAAAGCTCCAGTTTTTGCCTCTGCCATTGATGTACAAGCTTCTACAATGGCATTAAGCTGATCTGATGATATTGTTTTTACTTTCCCTGCATTGAACATTTTATCCAATGATAATACCTTGTTTACATTATAGTTTGTACCAATAAAAACCAAAAACCTCCTAATTTCGGGGTGGAAAACAATTATTAAAGCAAGCACCCCCACCCCAATGAATTGCCCCATTATGGTACCAAGCAACTCCATATTAAGGGCCTTTACAACCAACCAAACAAGGTATAATGAAAATAACCCAATGACAATATTAAACGCCACTGTGCCTTTAATGAGCCTGTAAACCTGGTACAATAGAAAAGCAACCAAGAAAATATCAAGGATATCAAGGAAACGCAGTGTAATAAAACTTACCATCTATTGAATTGTTAATTTCAATTCTTCAAATATGTGGATAGCTTCCATTGCTTCTTTCACATCATGCACCCTTAATATGTCAGCCCCACCAAGCAAAGCCAATGAATTTACCACTGTTGTGCCATTCAATGCATCCTCTGGCTTAACATTCAAAGCTTTAGAGATCATTGACTTCCTACTTACCCCAACCATTAAAGGTAGTTGGAATACTTTAAATGAATCAAGGCGGTTAAGCAGCTCATAATTGTGTTCCAGTTCTTTCCCAAAACCAAATCCTGGGTCTAATATTACATCTGTTACACCTGCCTTGGTAAGCTTTTTCACGCTTTGGCTAAAAAAATTGGAAATGTCCTGGATAACATCATTATACTCTGGATTCTCCTGCATATTAGCAGGTGTCCCTTTAATATGAGATAATATATAGGGGACTTTCAATTTCCCAATGGTATCAAACATTTTGGAATCAAGTGTCCCTCCTGAAATATCATTAATGATCACAGGACCTATTTCATCAATCACCCTCACAGCTACCCATGACCTGAATGTGTCTACAGACAGGACAACCTCAGGAAACTCTTTTTTTAAATCTGTAACAGCCGGAAGCAACCTGTTAAGCTCCTCTTTTGTTGAAACCATTTCAGCTCCTGGGCGTGTTGATATAGCCCCAACATCAAGGATTGTTGCCCCTTCTTCAATCATCTTGCCCGCTTTCTTAAGCAATGCTTTTTTATCCTTAATAAGGCCTCCATCAAAAAATGAATCAGGTGTAACATTAATAATACCCATTACAATTGGAGATGCCAAGTCAATACAATAATCATCCAAATGAATAATATTGTTCCTTTTCACAAACTTTACTGTTGATTGGGTAAGCAACATAATTTTAAGAATTAAGTAAATTTAAAGGTAACTACAAAAGTAAAATAAAACCAACCAAATTCCTCAATTTTTAATACTTTTATGCTTCTAAAAAAATGACTGTATGGAAAAAACCAATAAACAATATGACCAGGTAATGGACATTTGTTCTTCAGTATTTTTTAAGAAAATGAAGGATTATGGGACTGCATGGAGAATACTAAGAGCCAGCTCATTAACTGACCAAATTTATATTAAGGCACAACGCATCAGGAGTATTGAAGAAAAAGAAGAAATGAAAATAGATGAGGGGGTGCGTTCAGAATTTATTGGTATTATAAATTATGCAATTATTGGCTTAATACAACTGGAACTAGGCACATCTGAAGAAGAATTAACCAAAGAACAAACCGAAGGGTTATATATCAAGTACTTCAGAGAAGCTAAGGCCCTTATGCAAAATAAAAACCATGATTATGGTGAGGCATGGAGGAATATGAGGATAAGCTCATACACTGACCTTATTTTAATGAAAATAAAACGCACAAAGCAAATTGAAGATAATGAGGGGAAAACAATAATATCAGAAGGGATTGATGCCAATTATTTTGATATGATCAACTATTCAGTGTTTGCTTTAATCAAGCTGGAGTTTGAAGATTGAAACCCAACCCAGGTATAAACAAATGAGCCTATTAACAGTTTATTAATAAAGAATTACATCTGTTTAACAAAATACAAGGATTAAGAACTGTATTTTTGGCTAATAAATACCATTAATAATTTTATTAAAATACAGCATTACATGAAGCTACTATACCACCTTTCACGTTTCCTTTTTGGGATTACTTTTATTTTCTCAGGTTTTGTAAAAGGGATTGACCCATGGGGATCAGCTTATAAGTTTAATGACTATTTCCAGGCCATGGGGTTGGGTTGGTTGTCATGGGCTGGGTTTGCATTAGGAGTAATACTGGCCTTTACTGAATTTGCCATTGGAGTAGCTATCTTATTCCACATAAGGGTAAAATTCTTTGCCTGGTTAGGGCTATTGTTTATGGTATTTTTTACAGGTTTGACTTTCTGGATAGCTATAGCCAACCCTGTAACAGATTGTGGATGTTTTGGTGATGCCTTGGTAATTTCAAACTGGGAAACATTTTATAAAAACCTGGTATTAATTGCTTTAGTCCTGGTTATTTTTAAATACAGGAAAACAGGGAAACCTCTGACAAACCCTAAAATAAGTGTTGGTTTTGGGGCAATTTTCGTGCTGGTATATGTTATTGCTACCATTTATTCATACAACCACCTGCCTATTTTTGATTTCCGCCCATATAAAGTTGGCACCAATATCCCAGAGGGCATGTCCTACCCTGAAGATGCTACACAGGATGAGTACAAAAATATTTTTCTTTATAAGAATAAGAACACTGGCAAGGTTAAAGAATTTACTGAAGAAAACTACCCATGGCAAGATACTGCCAACTGGGAATATTATGATAGTGAATCCACCCTGGTCAAAAAAGGGTATGAGCCCCCTATCCACGATTTTACATTCCAAACCAGGGAAGGTGAAGATGTGGTTGATTTCTTTATCCATGATGAGAATTATGTGTTTGTCCTGGTTTCACATGACCTAAATAAAGCCAGTACAAAAAACATGGACAAGGTAAATAAATTAGCCAACTGGGCTAATGAAAGTGGATACACATTTGTTGGGTTAACTGCTTCTCTTTTTGAAGACAGTGACATCTTTTTGGATGCCAATGGAGCTGATTTTGAGTTTTTTAATTGTGATGAAATTACCCTGAAAACCATTATACGCTCAAACCCAGGGCTGATTGTTATCAGAAATGGTATTATTGAAGGGAAATGGCATTATAATGATATCCCTAACACAGATGAGTTTAGTGAAGAGTTTAAATAAAAGTTTGTAGTATCAGTTTTCAGGGAAAAACGCATGAATGTATAAAAAAAGATTAATTGCGTTCTTTTTATCAAGTAACCAAAAACCAGCAACCAGTATTTAGAGCCAGTTTAAGTATCCAGAAACCAGTAGCTAGGAACTAACAACCAGTATCAATATTCTGAACAAATAGTTAAATTTCTGTTGCTGGATAAATATCCATATCTATATCATTTAGCAAGTATTATTTTTGTGCTGAATAAAAGGATCAAAACTCAATAAATAATTAAAAACCATAATAATGAGGAAAAAAATAGTAGCAGGAAACTGGAAATTAAATACTACTGTACCTGAAGGTATTGAATTAGCTAAAGCAGTGAATGAATTGGTTGCAGAACAAGGAGCAGCTGATGTTGACGTGGTACTGGGAACACCATTTACCCACCTTACAAGCGTGGTTGATGCTGTTGATACTGAACGCATTGGTGTGGCTTCGCAAAACTGTGCAGCAGAAGCAAAAGGAGCTTTCACTGGTGAAGTATCAGTTGATATGGTAAAATCAACAGGAGCAAAATATGTGATATTAGGGCACTCCGAAAGAAGGGAGTATTATGGTGAAACCAGTGAGACATTAAACAAAAAGCTGGCACTGGCCCTTGAAGCTGGTTTAACACCAATCTATTGCTGTGGTGAAGCTTTGGATATCAGGGAAGCAGGCACACAAAATGGCTTTGTAAAGCAGCAATTTGAAGAAACCATTTTCACCCTTTCTGCTGAAGATTTTTCAAAAATAGTCATTGCCTATGAACCTATCTGGGCCATTGGCACTGGGGTAACTGCTTCCTCAGGACAAGCTCAAGAGATGCATGCCTTTTTAAGGGGTGCAATTGCTGAAAAATTTGGGCAGGAAATTGCTGATGAAACTTCTATCTTATATGGTGGTAGTTGCAATGCAAAAAATGCCAACGAACTATTTGCCAACCCTGATGTTGATGGTGGGCTGATTGGTGGAGCATCATTAAAAGCTGGTGATTTTATCCAGATCATAAATGCATACTAAATAAAGGTAATTAGAAAATTGGGAGGTTATCAGTTATCGACTGGTAACCTCTTTTTTTTACCTTTAGCTATTAATTAGTTTTCATGGAATATTGCAAAATTGACATAACAATTATCCCACTACAAGAGTGGTTTTCTGATCTTCTGATGAGCCAACTTACAGAAAACAGCTACGAAAGTTTTGTTTCTACTGAGCAAGGTTTTGAAGCCTATATACCTTCTGGGTTATTTTCAGAAGAAAATTTAAAAGCCATCCTGGAAAATACCATCCCTGGTTTTAAGGTCAGCTATAAGGCTGAAATACTCCCTGAAAAAAACTGGAATGAAGAGTGGGAAAAAAATTATTTTCAGCCACGGGTTATTAAAGACACTTGCCTTATCAGGGCACCATTCCATACCAGTTACCATGAATGCCCCATTGAAATTATAATTGAGCCCAACATGGCTTTTGGTACTGGAAACCATGAAACCACCACTTTAATGGTAGAAAGCATCCTGGGAAACCAGGTCAAAGGGAAAAAAGTCCTGGATATGGGATGTGGTACTGGGATACTTGCCATATTGGCTTCAAAGCTTGGGGCAAAAGAAATCACAGCCATTGACATTGATAAATGGGCTTATGAAGGCACCATTGAAAATAGCAAACTGAATAGCTGCTCAAATATTAAACCAATAATGGGGGATGCCAGCCTGTTAGGTACTAATACCTATGACCTTATTTTTGCCAATATCCATAAGAATGTCCTCTTGAATGATATGCAAACCTACTACCATTCATTAAATCCCGGTGGCACCATATTCCTAAGTGGTTTTTATTCCCAGGATATCCCAGATATTAAAAAATGTGCTGAAAGCATGGGGTTAACAGATGCTGGGTATAAAATTGCAAATGATTGGGTAGCTTATAGCTTTATCAAATAAAACTATTGTAAATCTTTTCAGCTTTCAGTTCACTCAATTTATTCAGTTGATTACTTAAAAAGCAATCCCTAACCTGACCCCTCCTACCAGCATAGTGCCTGAATAGCCCAGGTCCAACCAGCCATCATTATAATAATCATGGATTCCAGAAGTCTTATTATCAAAACTAAGCCTTATGCCCGTGCCAATATATGCATCCAGGTAAAAGAAATCATTGATAATGGTTTGAAGTCCAATAATAAAATTACCACCAAACTTAAAAACATTGGTATTGACTGAGCTGTTTTCCAACCTGATATATTCTTTACCTTCCTCTTCAAAAATATGGGAAATAAAGCCTTCATCTTCCACTGAGAAGTAATTAAATACGGGACCATAAGCAATATATGCCCCTTTAGGTTGGGGGTCATTTTTATGCAGAAATATTTTATGTTGCAACTCTATGCCTGTCCCCACCATTTTCTCATAATCACTGAACCCCAGGTTGCCATCGTCATAGAAAAACAGGGGAGAAACTACCAGCCAATGGTTCTTTTCATTTAACCTGAAATCAAGGTCTGCCCTCATGCCTCCCATAATTGAATATTGGGGCACAATGCCCACACTAAATGTTTTTAGTTCCTCTGAAGTATCCTTCTGGGCACAGTTTAAAATGGGTGCCAGCAGTAATACTCCCAAAAGCATCAACATGTATTTCTTATTCATAGATTAAAATTTTGCTAAGTTCAGTTATTGTATTGTTTTCTAATTTAAGCTGATGAAAGCCATCCTCTGCAATGGCAATTAGCAGGCCACCATTCACGATTACATCATGCGCAGGGATGGATGTGTTATGGTAAAGCTCTTTGATATTCATTTTATCAGATATATCAAATAGTTTAAGCCCTGCATCACATACCCATAGTGAATCATTCTTAACAGCTAACCCTAATGGACCTATCATCTGATAATTCTTTTTTAACACAGGATTTTTAAGGTCAGAAATATCTATGACCTGCAACTCATTGACCCAACGCCAACACCTCTGGTTATTTGAATTTAAGGTTACATAGGCATAAGAATCATCTGCTACCACTGGGTCACATGCCATTACATGCTCAAAAAATGACAGCTTAGTGGGGTTACCTGCATTTGAAATATCATAAATATACATCCCTGTTTGAGTGCCAATAAACAGGTTTTCACCTTTTGGGAAAATGGTTTCTGCACCAAAGCCCAGTTCTTTTTCATTCCTAAAGACAGGCTTCTCGGGGTTACTCAGGTCAAATACATTCAATGAATTTTCATCAACTGTATAGAGATAATCACCTGCAACTGTAAACCTGGCTAAAGAGCCACCTACCCCACTTGAAGAGTCACCACTTGCATCAGAATCATTAAACTCACACGCCCCTAAAAGCAAAGTGGCTGCTACCAATAAAAATGTATATGTTTTTGTTCTCATCATTATTTCCTCCTCCATCTTACTAATACTGTATTATCAGGCCTAGCCTGCTGCTCTTCCCACGACAAGCCCCTCCCATTTGGGGATTTAAATTCAGGGAACACATTTTTATTCCTGGATACAACCTCCACAGAAGTAAAATCTTCAGTAAATTTCAGGGCAACCAGGTCAACTGCATTATCAGCATATAAGATATTGCCCTTCACTGCCAGGTCAATGCAACCATCAATATGTATAAAACCAACCTTGTCTGGGGTTTCAGGGTTTATATTGTCAACCACATGTATACCCAGGTATTTTTCTACAATAAAAAGGTAATGCCCTTTTATATAAATTTTCCCAGGGTTTTCGAGTATCCTTGGTCCTTCAAGCCTGATAACACTTTCCATATTATCCCTATGCATAAAAATGGGCTCATATTGGTTGCTATCAGAGAAGCCAAAAAACAGTATGACAACTAAAAATAAAGGAAGTAGTTTTAATTGTTTCATGTGCATAAATTTTCAATATTTTTATTTGACCTTACTTGCATTAGCCTCAATCAAAATATAAAAATAATAACCTTTCGTTCATTTTAAAGTAAACTAAGCATTTTGTATTGATTCCTTGTTATTTTGGTTTAATAGATGATGGCCTTTTAAAAAATTGGTTGCGCTAAAAAATCATTTTTAACAAAATTGTAATCTTTTCAGAAATTTTTTTTAACCTTTGGGATTTCCCAAATACTCAGGTTTTCAATACTTTCCTTATTGATATCAAACCTAATTGCCGTGCAAACTTTATGAAACCCATTTATTCCAGCAGCCCCAGGGTTAATATGCAATAAATCCAGCTTCTTATCATAAATTACCTTCAGGATATGTGAATGGCCAGAAATAAATAATTTAGGTGGATTTGTAAAAACTTCAGGCTTAACATACCTTTCATACCTGCCTGGATACCCCCCAATGTGAGTCATCCATACATCAACCCCTTCACACATAAAACGCTGGTGTTGAGGGTATACTGCACGTACATCCTGCCCATCAATATTCCCATAAACTGCCTTTAAGGGCTTAAATCCTGCCAGTTTATCCGCTACTTCAATCCCTCCAATATCCCCTGCATGCCATATTTCATCCACCTTTTCAAAAAAAGAAAATAACCTTTCATGAATTAAACCATGGGTATCTGATAAGAGTCCAATGCTGATCATAATATTCATTAGCTATTTTTATTCATCCAAAAATATAGTAATTTTATCTCTTAAGGATTAAAAGTTATGAAACAATTAGTAATTGTGCGCCACGCAAAATCAGTCCCTTATGGGTATGATGAGGATTTTCATCGTGACCTTAGGAAAAGGGGAGAGAATGACTCTGTACTAGTCAGCAACAAATTAAAAGAAGAAAATGCCATCCCAGGGCTGATCATTTCAAGCCCTGCTTTAAGGGCAAAAAGGACAGCCAAAATATTTGCAGATACTTTCAACTATGCACCTGAAAGGATCCAGATTATTGAAGACCTTTATGAAGGTATTTCAACCCAGGAATTTGTTGAAATGGTACGTGAACTGCCTGATGAAAATGATATAGTTTATGTATTTGGGCATAATCCCACAGTTTTTTATTTGGTCAATAACCTGTTGGATAAATTTTATGATGATATGCCAACCTGTTCTGCTGTTGGGATCAATTTTTCTATTGATACATGGAAAAATGTAGAGATCAGGGTTGGGAAAAGGGCATTTCACTACATTCCTAAAATGTTTAAATAAATTTTCCACAACATAGTTTTATAAACTTGGTGTTTATAAAAAAGTTAACCCCTAAGGCACAAAAACAATCCAGGAGAAGCTGAACCCCTTTAAAACTTAGATGCCAGGCAATTGATCATGGAAAGCTAAATATAAATTTATAGCCCTCTAAAAATTGCTATCTTTAGCAACATAAAATCATATTCATGCAGCTTTTTTATATACCCAATATTAGTGGGACACATATCACTTTAAATGAATCAGAATCAAAGCATTGTACCCGTGCATTGAGGCTAAAAAAAGGTGACAAGGTGCAATTGATTGATGGCGTAGGAGGGCTCTATTTTGCTGAAATTGAAATCCCTGACAGTAAAAAATGCCAACTAAAAATACTGGATTCAGTGCATGGTTACAATAAAAGAAACCACTTCCTGCATATTGCTATTTCCCCTACCAAAAATATTGACAGGTTTGAATGGTTCCTTGAAAAAGCAACAGAAATTGGGATAGATGAAATCACCCCTACCCTATGCAGGTATTCTGAAAGAAAAGTAATAAAGCCTGAAAGGTTAAAAAGCATCACCATTTCAGCTATAAAGCAGTCCCTAAAGGCTTACCTGCCAACCCTTAATGGGCTTGCTAAATTTGAAGAGCTGGTATCCCAGCCTTTTGATGGGGCAAAATACATTGCCCATTGCTATAAAGGAAACAAAGCCCTTTTAAAAGATATGGAAAAAAAAAGTGGCAAGGTTTTGATACTTATTGGTCCTGAGGGTGATTTTTCTGAAGCAGAAGTAGAAATGGCAAAAGCCAATGGGTTCAAAGAAATTTCATTGGGAAAAAGCAGGCTGAGGACAGAAACAGCAGGGGTAGTAGCATGCCACACTGTTAATTTATTAAATGAATAACACTATACCTGGATGAAGAACTGGATTTTAACCATACTATTTTTTATATGCCTGGGATTATCAGGGCAAGAGACTACTGTAAAAATTGCAGTGCTGAAATATAATGGAGGGGGTGACTGGTATGCTGACCCAACTGCCCTTCCCAACCTGGTCAGCTTTTGCAACAATAACCTGAAAACCAATATTTACCCTGAACCATCAACCATTGAAGTAGGAAGCCAGGAAATACTGAACTACCCCTTTGTGCACCTTACTGGCCATGGGAATGTGATCTTTTCAGACACTGATGTCAGAAACCTGAAAAGGTACCTTCATGCAGGGGGTTTCCTTCACATTGATGATAATTATGGGCTAGATGAATTTATCAGGAGGGAAATGAAAAAGGTTTTTCCTGACAAAGATTTTATTGAACTGCCTCCTTCCCATGAAATATTCAACCAAAAATATATTTTCCAAACTGGGCTGCCCAAAATTCATGAACATGATGACAAACAGCCACAAGCATTTGGATTATTTATTGATGGAAGGATGGTTTGCCTTTATACTTATGAATCAGACTTGGGAGATGGCTGGGAAGACCCTGAAGTGCATGGAGACCCTGAACCAACCAGGCTAAAAGCTTTACAAATGGGAGCCAACATTATTTCTTTTGTTTTTAACCAATAAACAGTGCACTATTGCTTAAATGCATTAATGAGAGAATAAGAAAAACATTGCCAGGCATAAAAGTTAAAAAGCAAATATAAATTAAGAAATCAATAATCATTTTTACATTCATGCATTTATCTATTCATTTATGCATTCAATCATTAACATATGAAAGTAGTAGCATTTAATGGAAGCCCAAGGAAAGAGGGCAATACATCAATCCTTATCAACACAGTGTTTAATGAGCTGGAAAAAGAAGGCATCCAGACAGAGCTGGTACAAATTGGGAATAAGACAGTTCATGGCTGTACTGCTTGTGGGAAGTGCAGGGAATTCCTTGATAAAAGGTGCCATATAAAAAATGATTTGCTGAACCTGTGTATAGAAAAAATGGATGAAGCAGATGGTATTTTGATAGGCTCTCCTGTTTACTTTACAGATGTGACTACTGAAACAAAAGCTTTACTTGATATAGCAGGTTATGTAGTTAGGGGCAATGGGCAATTCCTAAAAAGGAAAGTTGGGGCTGGTATTGTTTCTGTCAGGCGTGGAGGTGCTTTGCATACTTTTGAAACCATCAATAACTTTTTCCTGATCAACCAAATGATGGTTGTTGGGTCTTCATACTGGAATTTTGCTTTTGGTGGAAAGCCAGGAGAAGTTTTAGAAGATGCTGAAGGGATTAAAACCATGAAAACCCTGGGGCAAAATATGGGTTGGTTGTTAAAGAAGATATATGGTGAATGAGTAATTGAGTTAATACACTACACTGTAAACTGCTATATTAGAAATTAACACTTAAAACTTACCATTTCATCTCACTTTCAAAAGCATAAAAAAGAGGCTACCCTTTTGGGCAACCTCTTCAACTATATATGAAAAATAAATGATTAGGCTTTTTCCAATTTTAATGTTTCAGTAGGTTGGTCACATACAACAGATGGCCCAAAATACTGGATTGGCCCAGGGTAAACAAAGCTGGTTTGCTCTGCCCATTCATCCCTTTTTGATTCAAGGTATTTAAATGGTGCCCCATCCAACTCAACTAATGCTTTTTGTATCACTGGCTTCATGTGCCCATGCCTTCTTTCCATATTCATCATCATGGTGATTGGTACGCCTCCTGCCAGCCAGTTATCAGCCGATTGGGTAAGGTTCCTGATGGATGACATGTAACCTGTCTTCTCCGCAGCTATCAAAATTGCAGCATTAACCCCAATTGAATAGGTATAGTCAGCATCAAAGTTTGAAGGTGAAGCACACCTGCCTTCATATCCAAAGAAATGGTATTGAGCCTTAAATTTGCCTGCATACAAGTCATCTTTTTTCAGTTCCTTCATTTTTGCTTTCACCATTTCGCCCAGCAGTTTTTCAGTTTCAATCAAAGAAACCTGGACATTCCCATGTGGGTCACGGTCAAGGGTCAACTGGTTGGCAATACCTACTGGTAGTGATTTAAATACTTTTGCTGATTCAGGGCTCAGGTGTTCAGCCAACCATTCCAGCCTAACACTTTTCCTAAGCAGTTTAAATTCTTTTTCAAGTTTTGTGCCTTCAGCCAAAATTTCATTTAATTCTGAAATCAATGTTTTCATTTCAGGGATAAACTCAATCAGCCCTTCAGGGATCAAAGCCACACCATAATTCCTACCCATGTTACCCCTCTTTGCTATTATTTTAGCCATATAATCTACAACCTGTTGCAAAGTCATTTTTTTCTGGGCTACTTCTTCTGAAATAAGGGTAATATTTGGTTGAGTCTGCAATGCACATTCTAAGCCAATATGTGAAGCAGAGCGCCCCATCAGTTTAATAAAGTGCCAGTATTTTTTAGCTGAACGTGCATCCCTCTGGATATTCCCAATCAATTCAGAATATACTTTAGTAGCTGTATCAAAACCAAATGAAGCTTCTACCATCTCATTTTTCAGGTCACCATCAATTGTTTTAGGGCAGCCAATTACTTGTACCCCTGAATTAATGCTCGCATAATATTCAGCAATAACACAAGCATTGGTATTTGAATCATCTCCACCAATAATTACAAGTGCATTGATATCTAACCTTTTAAGAACTTCAAGTCCTTTATTAAATTGTTCTTTTTCTTCCAGCTTTGTCCTACCAGAGCCAATAATGTCAAAACCTCCAGTATTCCTGTACCTGTCAACCACATCAGCTGTGAGCTCTTTATAATCATGGTCAACCAACCCACTGGGGCCTCCCAGGAACCCATACAACTTGCTGTCTTTATGAATCCTTTTAATGCCATCAAAAAGCCCTGAAATTACATTGTGCCCACCAGGTGCCTGCCCTCCTGAAAGGATTACCCCCACATTGATTGGTTTGTCTCCTCCCATTTCACCCCCTGGCTCAAAAGTAATAAGAGGCATACCATAGGTATTTGGGAAAAGCTTTTTAATATCTTCCTGGTCATCTACTGACTCTGTTTTTTCACCTTCAACCAAGTTAACTGGCCCTTTCAAAGAAGTAGGTAATTTGGGCTGGTATTTAGCCCTTTCCTGTTGCAATGGACTTATATTCGTCATGTTTTCTCTTTTTGGTAACTTATCAATTCTTTGTCACCAAAAGTACATTAAATATGATTGTTATCAGCTTTTAGGATAGATTGGGCGAAAACAATTTAAAGTAAAATTAACTACACAAAAAGTAGGATTATATGCAATATTCTTTCCGAATTTATTCTTTTAAAATGAATTTGGAAATATTTTTTTATACTTTAGTTTTACACACAAAATCAGTTAGTTATAAAGTCAATGATATTGCTTGCTCCACCTGACCTGCCCCCCCTGTAAAATTCAGTGTACCCACATTGCCTGCACGAAACTGATGTGAACCTCCTATTTTGAATATTGAAATATTTGGTGAACCCTGCCCCTGTTGTCCTAATTTGGTCAATATCTGCTGTCCTGTTCCCACATTTTGGGCAATGATAACTACTTTTATTCATGGTGCTATTATTAAAATTTAATCAATATATGTGTACCTAAAAAGTTGGATACATTACGCTTTGGATGAACAGATTTGCACCTATTTTTTAAGCCTTTTGGATTCTTTTAAAGCTTTATGGATAATCCACTCCAATTGGCCATTTATACTTCTGAACTCATCATTGGCCCATTTTTCCACACTTTCCAACAATTCAGGGTCAATCCTTAATACAAATGATTTCTTTTTAGCCATTTTTTTTCAACTTGCTGTTCTTCATCCTTTCCAATGCTTTCAGGAATAATTCAGGTTTTTGTGTCCCCAATATAACTTTATTTCCTTTGGAAAGCTTAAGCTCAATACCTTTGCTCCCTGAAATCATAAAAATCCCTTTCCTGGCACCAAAGCCCCTCCTGATGCTCCATCCATGGTAGCCTCTTAATTTATGGGCTTCAACTATTTTCAGCTCCTTTATATCAATTGCCTTAATCACATGCAACCTATTTTTAAAAGGAGGAAACTTGTATTCAACCCCCTTTTCAGAAATATGTACCTTTAGCTTCATCACCATGGCTGTTATTATAAGGTAAAGCAAAAAGACAGATAAAATTTCTGTTACCCTAAACAAAACAAAATTCAATTTATAGGGAAGCAATGGTTGTACTAAGCCTATGTGCTGAAAAAAAGAAAGTAAAAAAACTGCTCCTATCAATGCTGCTACTATTGTAACCAATGGCATTAGCTGGGTTTTCTTTAAATACTGAATTTCTTTAAAATAAAGGGCTGGCATACTTCTTATGTATTAGTTCCACTTGCCATCATCTTTTTCATTGCTGCTTCAATGGCTTGTTTGCGCTGGGTACCTAACAGGATTTTTTTTCCACTTTTTAGATATAATTGCAGGCCAATATTTCCACTGGTATTATATGCGCGGTCATTTTTACTCCAGCTTCTAATGCCCCAACCACCATACTCCATTATTGGTTTATATTTGCGGATTTCAAACCTTTCAATCTCACTCGTTGATATTGTTTTCCACTTACATAAAATAGGTGGAAACTTAAACCAAACACTGTCCTGCCTAACCTCTACAACTAACCTTAGCCTCAGCATTAACCAAATTATTAACAACATTATTGCTAACAAAAACAATATAAGAAATAATAATTCTAACAAGTTATTATCCTTGTTTTGCCAACTCCTATGCAATTCAGAAACCAAAAGGACCACTGGCAAAACTGTTGCTAAACCTATAAGTAGCCATACCCATGGTTGCCTGAAATATTGGGTTTCTTTGAAGAATACCTTTTCCATTTTACTGATACAATGATCCAGTGTTTACCACTGGGGTAGCCTCTTTATCTCCACACAATACAACCATCAGGTTACTGACCATGGTAGCTTTTTTCTCTTCATCAAGGTCAACTATATCCTTTTCGCTTAATTCATCCAAAGCCATCTCCACCATGCTTACTGCCCCTTCAACAATTTTGTAACGTGCAGCTACAATGGCTGTAGCTTGCTGGCGCTTCAACATAGCCTGGGCAATCTCCTGGGCATAGGCAATGTAGTTGATTCTGGCTTCAATTACATGTATCCCTGCAATTTCAAGCCTTTCCCTGATCTCTTTTTCCAGCTCATCATTTACCTCTTCCCCTCCATCACGCAAAGTAATCTTGGCATTCTCATCTTCAATGTTGTCATAAGCATAAAGCCCTGCAAGCTTCCTAAGGGCTGCCTCGCTTTGAACCACCACAAAATGTTCATATTCATCAACCCCAAAGGCTGCTTTATAGGTGTCTTCCACTTTCCAAACCAGCACCAACCCAATCATAATAGGGTTACCTATTTTATCATTGACTTTTATGGTTTCACTGTCAAAATTCCTGGCCCTTAATGAAATTTTCTTCCTGTTAAAGAATGGGTTCACCCAATAAAACCCATTTGTTTTTATGGTTCCCTTATATGCCCCAAAAAGAACCAGCACACAACTTTGGTTTGGATCAACCACTGTAAACCCAACAGCTGTTAAAATAAAAACAGGGATTAAAATAACAGAAGGGACAACCAAACCACGCATAAAACCAAGGATGATCAATGCAAGAATGATAATCTCAACAAATAAGAAGAAATATCCAGATAAAGGTGAATATTGTTTTTCCATGACATTAAATTTAATTTATTATGATATTAAAATAATATCACCAAATTAAAGCATTTTTATTTAAAATACAATACCTTCTTAAAATTTTAGGCAAAAAAAAGCTTGGACTTTACGTCCAAGCTCATGTCATTAGAAGTTCTTACATTTAATTTAAATTCATCTCAATTAATCCTGCATTTTCTGATTCCATTACATCATATGAAGCTGCAAAACCTAAAATGTTTTTCACTGACTTTTCTGAAGGTGAAAACTCTTCACAGTCCATCTCAATTAATTCTTTATCCAAGCCCTGCCCAAGTATCAATTCCTGTTTTGGTTCTTCTGCTGGATAATATTTTTTAATCAAGTAAGTTAAGGTAGAGATATTCCTCATAGGCAACAATTATAAGTTTGTTTTCCTTATAACGCTACCCTGCAAGAAAAATTGTGTTAAAAACAGTTAAATTTTAGTTAAGCTAAGGTTCTTCTTTTCTATCAATTTCCTTAAGTTAATCAAAGCATACCTCATCCTTCCCAATGCAGTGTTTATGCTCACCCCTGTCTGGTCAGCTATCTCTTTGAAACTCATGTCCATATAGTGGCGCATATAAATCACCTGCTGTTGGTCTTCTGGCAGCTCTGTAATAAGTTCTTTCACTTCACACAAGATCTGGCTGGTAATCAAATGATCCTCAACATTATCTTCTGC
Source organism: Prolixibacteraceae bacterium (assembly GCA_028282705.1). GTDB lineage: Bacteria > Bacteroidota > Bacteroidia > Bacteroidales > Prolixibacteraceae > JABMQB01. Next base: position 66,455 of record JANQHI010000031.1, read on the forward strand.
AAGCTTCTGGGAGTTAAAAATATCCACATCTGAGCTATCATTTGAAATGGTAGCTTTCAGTTTTTCTTTCCGAAAATGATCAATTATCAGGTTATGGGCAATTCTCAAAACCCAGGAAACAAACTTCCCGTTTTCAATGTATTTCCCACGTTTTAATGACCTGATAACTTTAATGAATGTTTCCTGAAAAATGTCTTCAGCGAGCTCTTGATTCTTCACAATAAGTAGGATATATGAAAATACCCTATTCTTATGACGGTTTACTAAAACTTCAATGGAATTCGAGTCGCCTTCGATAAATTTTTGTACGAGCAAATAATCGCTCAGGGTTTCTGTACTGAACATTACTTTCTAGTTTATTTAATATAAATCAAAAAGTAAAGTATAACTTATAGGCAGCTCGTTTTTATAATTAGTGAAACAAATTCTTAATTTTACACCTGTAAAAGTGCGGCTTTTTATTGAAAAATACAAATATTTTAAACTAAAACAGGTTTCAGGAACGCTATGCCAAACATTTTGAAGGGAAGGAAACTAATTGAAATACAAGGGGCTAAGGTACATAACCTTAAAAATATAAGCTTAGATATTCCGAGAAATAAATTTATTGTTATCACAGGTGTTTCGGGGTCTGGGAAGTCATCTTTGGCTTTTGACACCCTTTTTGCAGAAGGGCAAAGAAGGTATGTTGAGAGCTTGTCATCCTATGCCAGGCAATTCCTGGGAAGGATAAACAAACCTGAAGTTGATTTCATCAAAGGGATACCCCCTGCCATTGCCATTGAACAAAAGGTTAATACCAGAAACCCACGTTCAACTGTTGGTACATCAACTGAAATTTATGACTACTTAAAGCTTCTTTATGCCAGGATTGGCAAGACATATTCTCCTGTTTCAGGTGAAATGGTTACCTGTGATGATGTCACCAATGTGGTAACCTATATCAACCAGTTTCCTGAAGGGGAGAAGTTGGTAATCTCTTCACCCTTGACACCCAAAAATGGCAGGAGTGTAATTGAAGAAGCAGAATTGCTGCTACAACAGGGTTTCACCAGGCTAGAAGTGGATAATGAGATAAAAAGGATTGATGAACTGCTCGTTGAAAAAGATAAAAATATCTGCTCAGGCAAATGCAACATAGTTATTGACAGGCTGGCTGTAAAATATGATGAGGACACACAAAGCAGGTTAGCAGATTCTATCCAGACAGCCTTTTTTGAGGGGCATGGAGAATGCCTGATAAAGATATCCGCCAATAACAAAATTGTTTCCAAATCTTTTTCAAACAGGTTTGAGGCTGATGGGATTGAGTTTGAATTCCCTTCAGTACATATGTTTAGCTTTAACAACCCTATTGGGGCTTGCCCTAAATGTGAGGGGTATGGTAAAGTAATTGGGATTGATGAAGGCCTGGTTATCCCTAATAAATCACTCTCTGTTTACCAGGATGCTATTGCCTGCTGGAAAGGGGAAAAAATGGGTGAATGGAAACGCAAGCTGGTTTACAGTGCCGAGAAATTTGATTTCCCCATCCATAAACCTTATTATGAATTAACAGAAAAGCAACGCAACTTACTATGGGAAGGGAACAGGTATTTCAGAGGGTTGAACACCTTTTTCAAGCACCTTGAAGAAAAAAGTTATAAAATCCAGTATAGGGTTATGCTTTCACGTTACCGTGGAAAAACCATCTGCCCTGATTGCAAAGGTAGCAGGCTGAAAAAAGAAGCAAATTATGTAAAAGCTGGGGGTAAATCTATCCAAGAGTTAGTACTTATGCCTGTTTCTGAACTGCAACAATTCTTCCTGAAACTAAAGCTTACCAGGCATGATTCTGAAATAGCAAAACGCATCCTGATTGAAATTACCAGCCGCCTGGAGTTCCTAAATGATGTGGGCTTGGGGTATCTTACCCTCAACAGGCTTTCATCCACATTGTCAGGAGGGGAATCACAAAGGATCAACCTGGCAACTTCATTGGGAAGCAGCCTTGTAGGCTCCCTGTACATTTTAGATGAACCCAGCATTGGGTTGCACTCAAGAGATACTGAACGCCTGATAAAAGTATTGAAGAAGTTACAAAAGATTGGGAACACTGTTTTGGTGGTGGAACATGATGAAGAAATTATGCTTGCTGCTGACCAGATCATTGATATTGGGCCACATGCAGGGGTACATGGAGGAGAAGTGGTATTCCAGGGCAACCATAGCCAATTAAATGGAAATGATAAAAGCCTCACTTCAAAGTACCTGACTGGGGCAGAACAAATAGCTGTACCAAAAACCAGGAGGAAATGGGATAATAGCATTGAAGTGGTGGGTGCCAGGGAGAATAACCTGAAGAACTTACGGGTAAAATTCCCATTAAATACCTTAACTGTGGTAACTGGTGTTTCAGGGTCAGGAAAATCATCATTGGTGACAAAAATATTGTTCCCTGGGCTAATAAAACTTTTGGGAGGGTATGGTGAAAAAACAGGAGCCCACGATGCCATATTAGGAAATACTGAAATGGTTACTGCCATTGAATTTGTTGACCAAAACCCCATTGGTAAATCATCCAGGTCAAACCCTGTAACTTATTTAAAAGCTTATGATGAGATCAGGAAATTGTTTGCCGACCAGCAGGCTGCCAAATACCAAGGATTGAAACCTTCCCATTTTTCTTTTAATGTTGATGGTGGCAGGTGTGATGAATGCCAGGGGGAAGGCATCATTAAAGTGGAAATGCAATTCCTGGCTGATGTATACCTGGTTTGTGAAAGTTGTAGGGGGAAACGTTTCAAACAAGACATACTGGAAGTAAAGTATAAAGGGAAAAATGTTGATGAAATACTGAACCTGACTGTTAACCAGGCACTGGAATTATTTAAGGAAGGAAAAACCTCAACAGAGAAAAAAATTGCCAAACGTTTAAAACCATTGCAGGATGTTGGTTTGGGTTACATCAAACTGGGGCAGTCGTCAAGCACCCTTTCAGGAGGGGAAAGCCAACGCGTGAAACTAGCTTCATTCCTGGCAAAGGAAAAAGACACCCCTACCCTTTTTATTTTCGATGAACCCACTACTGGCCTTCATTTCCATGATATAAAAACATTATTGGATTCTTTTAATGCTTTGGTGTCAAAAGGGCATACCATTGTTATTATTGAACACAATATGGAAATTATAAAATGTGCTGACTGGGTGATTGACCTGGGGCCTGAAGGGGGTGATAAAGGGGGCGAAACTCTATTTGAAGGTACTCCTGAAGATTTGGTAAAAGTAAAAGAATCTTATACAGGGCAAACTCTAAAAGAAAAGCTCACTTAGACCTCTAGTTATGAAAGTCATACAGCTTGCGCCCCAACATCCAGGCTACTTAGCCTCTTCCATTCTTTTACTAAAAAATAGGTAACCACCATGCCACTTATGGTATCAGAAACTGGCATTGCAGCCCAAATGCCAGTCAGACCAAAAGACAAAGGCAATAAATAGAGCAGCGGTATCAGCACAATCACTTGCCTCATCAGGGTGAGCAGCATGGCTATTTTTGCTTTACCCACAGACTGGAAAAAGTTGGATGCTACCACCTGGAACCCTACAATTGGCAATGCCAACAGCCCAATCCTTAAACCTGGGACTGTTAATCTAAAAAGTTCTTTGTCTTCAGTATTAAATAACCTGACCAGTATCTCAGGCATTGCCTCTACCAATGTAAATGCACCAATTGAAATAATGGTTGCTGAGACCAGTGCCATCCTTAATGCAGCCTTAACCCTTTTTGAAGATTTTGCCCCATAATTAAACCCAATAATAGGCTGTGATGCCATGTTCAGGGCAACTATACTCATGATAATCATTGTTGCTATTGAATTTATGATCCCCATGGCTCCCACAGCCAGATCACCACCATAGAAGATAAGCTTTTTATTGAGCAACCCCTGTACAAAACTATTGGCAATCTGCATGGTAAAAGGAGCCATCCCAATGCCCAGAATTTCATAGGTGATGGTTTTATTCAATACAATATTTTTGCGTTTGATTTTCACCACTGACCTGTTGCTTTTAAAATGATATAATACCCAGGCAGCCAGTGCAAACATGGAAATAAATGTAGCCCACGCAGCTCCTTTAACACCCATTCCCAACCCAAAAATAAAAATGGGGTCCAGTACCATATTCAGCCCAGCTGAAATAAGCATAGAATACATGGCAATTTTAGCATTGCCTTCTGACCTGATCACATTGTTTAAAGAAAACCCAACTACCTGGAAAATAACCCCTGCCAAAATAATATCAAGGTAATCATTGGCATAACTTATTATTTCATCAGTTGCCCCAAATGAGCGCAAGATTGGCTCTTTGATCAGGTAAGTTATAGCAGTTATTACAACAGATATGATGATCATTAACAGGAATCCTGTGCCCAATACTTTTTCGGCCCTGGTAGCATCTTTTTTCCCCAAGTTGATGGATACCAACACCCCAGTGCCAATCCCAATAAGCATGCCTAATGCCATCATAATAAGCATAATTGGGAATATTACTGAAATCCCTGACAAGGCTTCAGCCCCAACTCCCTGACCAATAAAAATCCTGTCAACAATGTTATAAAGGGCATTTACAAAGACACCAATAAATGCTGGGATGAAAAATTTAATCATCAATTTCCCTACATTTGTTTCACCCAGTTCACGTGCCTTTTCCATAAAAATAATTTTGCGCAAAAGTATTGAATAATTCCAACAATTATAAATGGAGTTGGTTGCTTGTTAATAAAGAATTATTTTTGAAGCCTGAATATATTTTATAATGGAAGGAAAAAAGGCAATCAAACTGAATAAACAACTGCTGGCAGGCTTAAAGCCAGGCAATGAAGACAATAACATTTTAGCAATCAAAGAACTAAGGCAATCTGGCAGCCCAGAATACCTTCCATTCCTGGTTGTTTTGTTTCGTGATTCAAAAGAGGGAAAAGTTAAAAATGAGGCTTTTAAAGTGTTGTGTGACCTGAAACAAAATGAATGTATCCCTTTCCTTATTGATGCCATTTCAGACCCTGATAATAAAAACATACAAAAAGAGCTTGTAGAAGCTTGCTGGCAAAATGGGTTAAAATATACTCACTATTTGCCCTTTTTTGTGGAACTGGCTATCCATGCTGATGAATTAACAGCCTTTGAAGCCCTTACTGTAATTGAAAACTTGGATTACCTACCCGATGAAAATATAATTGAAGAGCAACTGGACTTGCTTTCAAAATCCTTGGATAGTGATGGTGTAAGCAAAAACAAAAAATATTTCCTAAATGCTATTGCAGAGTTCCTGAAGAAATAAAAAGGGGCACTGAATAACAATACCCCCTCCATGCTATGCAAATTTCTTTTATTCCCTTCCTGAAAAGTACTTCATAAATTGTGAACGCTCATACATCATTGGGTCTTTTATTTTTGAATAGGAAAGCCTTCCCCTGAAATCATCCAACCTCTTAAAATTCCAGGTTTTCATAAAATCTTCTATTTCATTTAACATCTGCCCAATTACTGCATTTCCATTCTGATAGACAACAGAACACAATTGTGTAACCTGTGCACCTGCCAGCAATTGTTTTAATACAGCATCCCCACTATGGATACCAGTTGATGAAGCAACATCAAGGTTATTAACCAATGATGAAACCAGCCCAGTCCAGCGCAAAGACCTGCGCAAATCACTTGGGTTACTGAATATTTCTGAAGCTGTAATCTCCAATGTTTTCAGGTTAATATCAGGCTCATAAAACCTATTGAACATGACAACACCTGCTGCACCATTGGCTTTTAGTTTTTCTGCCATGGCTACAATATTGGTAAAGTACATGCCTATTTTTACAGAAACAGGGATAGTAACTTCTTTTTTCACCTTTGCCAGGATATCCATGTACAATTGTTCTATTTCAGCAGGTTTATCGCCCTTATCAGTAGGCACATAAAATACATTCAATTCAAGGGCATCAGCCCCAGCCTCTTCAAACTCTTTTGCAAAAGTTGTCCATTCTGAAGAAGAGACACAGTTAATGCTGGCAATTACAGGAATGCCTGCCTCCTGTTTAGCCTCTTTTATCAGGTTCAAATGGGTTGATACAGAATTATCGCGCAAGTAGGCTTTCATGTAGTCTTCAGCCTCAGGGTATGATGCACTATGGGCATCCTTTTCAAGCAGGCTGGTAACCTCATTCAATATTTGTTCTTCAAAAAGAGACTTAACCACCACAGCAGCAGCACCAGCTTCTTCAAGCCCTTTGATCTTTTTTACTGAATTTGTTAATCCTGAACTGGCAATTACCAATGGATTTTTAAGTGATAAACCTAAGTAGGTGGTTTCAAGATTTGCCATAATGTTAACGTCTTAATTGTTATATTTCAATGTTCCAACAGGTTTATTTACCTAATATACACGTTCACCAAAAATACTGCTGCCTACCCTTATCATTGTACTGCCTGCCTCAATGGCCAATGGGTAATCATGAGACATCCCCATTGATATTTCAGTGAAACTGTTGCAGCTTGAAAAATAGTCACTTTTTAGCACTTGGAATATATTATGTAACATAGTAAATTCTTTTCTAACCTGATTTTCATCATTGGTATAAGTAGCCATACCCATCACACCACAAACAGCCACATTTTTCAACCCTGAAAACTCATCAGACCCCAGCAAGCTTTTTGCCTCTTCCAATGACATACCAAACTTGGTTTCTTCTTGTGCTATATGGAATTGCAATAAACAATCTATCTTCCTGCTGTTTTTTGCAGCTTCTTTATCAATTACCTTTAATAACTTTAATGAATCAACAGCATGGATCAGGCTGGCAAATGGGGCTATATATTTCACTTTATTGGTTTGTAAATGCCCAATAAAATGCCACTCTATATCTTTAGGTAGGGCTTCATACTTTTCCCTTAAATCCTGCACTTTATTTTCTCCAAAAATCTTTTGTCCAGCATGGTAAGCCTCCATAACAACCTCATTTGGTTTTGTTTTGGAGACTGCAACTAACTTCACATTTTTAGGTAATTTTTGCTGGAATTCACGAATATTCTTTCCTACATCCATCTACAAATATTTTCATCAAAAGTAGGAAAATTATCCTTTACAAACATTGATCTTATTGGTATAAATGAAACCTGAAAAGTTTTACCTTTGCCATCACCATGGGAATGAACAAAGAAGATGCCATTACCAAAATGAACCACTATGGGCAACAAGGGATACCTTTTGTTTTCCTGGTTGATTTTGATATGAATGATATCCTGGTTTTAACTATTGATGAAGCAAAAGACAGGTTGCTCTATTCTATACCTTCAGGAACCAATATTGAACCTGTACCAATTATAAAAAAAGAGGTTGAATGGCACATTACTCCTGTTTCATATGAAAAATATGCACCAGGTTTTGAGGTTATTAAGAGCCATATTTTAAATGGTGACACTTATTTGTTGAACTATACCCAACCCACCAAAGTTTCTACTAACTTTACTTTGGAGGAAATTTTCAGTGCCAGTTCTGCCCCATATAAAGTACACCTAAAAGGATGCTTTACCTGTTTTTCTCCTGAGATATTTGTGCGCATCCAGGATAGGAAGATATCTTCATTCCCCATGAAAGGAACCATTGATGTTGCTGTGGATAATGCCAGGGTTGTGCTGAAAAATGACAGGAAAGAACTGGCTGAACACAACACCATTGTTGATTTGATAAGGAATGACATCAGTATTGTTGCCAACCAGGTTGAAGTGGAAAAATTCAGGTACATTGACCATATAGAAACCAACCAAAAAGACCTGCTTCAGATGAGTTCCCAAATATCAGGGATATTACCTGAAAATTATCCAGAGCATATTGGGTCAATCTTGTTTAGTATGTTGCCAGCTGGCTCTATTACTGGGGCACCTAAGCCCAAAACACTGGAAATCATAAAAAAAGCTGAAAAGTACAACAGGGGGTATTACACAGGTGTGTTTGGGCTTTTTGATGGTAGGAGCCTTGACAGTTGTGTGCTGATTCGTTTTATTGAAAACCAGGATGGGCAGTTGGTATATAAAAGTGGTGGTGGCATTACATTTTTAAGCAACTGCCAGGCTGAATATGAGGAACTGATAAAAAAAGTGTATGTCCCCATTATTTGAAACCATAAAGCTGAAAAATGGGAAGCTTTACAATTTAAGCTACCACAACTTGCGTTTCAATAATGCAAGGAAAGCTTACTTTGGAGTTTACAGAAAGCTTGCCCTGGAAGAAATCATTACCATCCCTGCTGGGAACCAGGAAGGTATTTTTCGTTGCAAGGTAACTTATTCCCCTGATGTAGAAAAGGTCGAATTTATACCCCACCAGCCCAGAAAAGTTTCTTCACTAAAACTGGTTGAAATGGAGAATATTGATTACCAGTTTAAATATACTAACCGCTCACAACTGGACAAATTATATAGCTTGCGCGGAAAGGAAGATGATATCCTGATCATTAAAAATGGTTTTATAACAGACAGCTACGCAGCCAATGCACTTTTTTTTGATGGCCTGAAATGGTGGACACCTGACACACCTCTTTTACAGGGTACACAAAGGGAAAGGTTATTGCATGAAGGAAAAATCCATGAATTAACCATCACCCCAGAAAACCTTCAGAATTTTAAAAAAGTTGGTTTGATCAATGCTTTATGGGATATGGATGATATGCCTGTTATTGGGATGGGAAATGTTTCTATACTTTAGCTAAACTACCTACATCCCATTATTCTTTAACAACTTGTTTTTTTGTTTGATCTTATACAAACAGGCTCCCACCCTGAAATCCTCATACCTGTCTATTAATATTGTATTTTCTTTTAGGAACTCAACATCATATACTTTTAGCTTTCCTTGGTAATAACTAGAAAGAACCTACACTTCACCTTGAATTTCTCTTAACCCATCAAGGTTGCTTTTCTTATCCATGCCATCTTCCCACTTGCTGCTTTTTATAATTTCATACCCATCAAACCCACAAAAACCTGCAAGGATGCGATAGCCTAATGGAGTATCAAAATCCCAGTTAACATATATCTTTTGCCCTGGTTTTATATGTTCATCCATATAGGATATCACCCTCCTGGGTTTCATTTTGTTGTATGGGAAACTCTTCCAATTTGAATATATCATCAACCCAGAAAAGAACAGGAGAAAAGCATCATTGGGGCAATATTTGAAATAAATAGGGCCACACTTCCAATAACCAGCAATAAAACATTCCTTTTCTTAGAAGTAATGTTAACAGAAGCTATATAAAATAATGATAAGGCTACCAGCACATCTGGCCCATATTGTTTAACTTCAGCTGCATAGTAGGTTAATAATGGGGACAGGCTAAATATAGCCATTGAAATAACTAAGACTTTAAAATCTTTTGTCAGGTTCTTCAAAAACAGATAAAACAAGGGTATGGAAGCCTATGAACATAAAAAAGGGAAAAACTTCAATGCCATCTCTGAGGAATCCCATAACAACACAATCTCTCTTTCAATAAGCAAAAAGAATATTGGGGCTACCTAGAGCTTATAAGGTAATGGTTCAAAAAAGGGACTGTTGGGTTAATAACCCCCAATGCAAGGCTGGCTTCATCCATCCATAAGCCCCTGTTAGAGAAGTATTGTAAAAAACGTGCAACAATGCCAACAAATATGGTGAAATACAGGATAATCCTTTGTGTATTAAACTTCATAAAAATTATACTACATGCTGATTTAAGGTATACAAAATAAAAGGATTTGCAATTGTTTTTCCATTAAGTTTAAGTTAACCAACTATTTGCTTTTTGAAGTGTTAAAAAATGTTGATGTCATGCAGGCGACAATTTAGCTTGTTGCATTGAAGTACTTTCGTTAAAAAGTAGCAGATGAAAACAATTAAATTTTTTGCAATTATATTCTTTACAATGGTTTTCACCAGAGTGCAAGGGCAAACATGCTGCTCTGGAGGTACACCACTTACAGGAAATTTAGGTATCCAAACCATTGAACCCGGAAGTTGGTATTTTAACTTTTCATATGATTACAACTTCCTGGATGCTTTATACAGTGGGACAACATTGTTGGATGATGACACAAGGGATCGTGTAACCCAATCCTTACTTCTGCAAGCTATTTACCCAATATCTGAAAAATTCTCTATAAATGGGCTGTTTACTTATGTGGGGCAACAAAGGACTGTTTTCTCTCCACTTGGGAATACAGAAGTAACCAATGCACAAGGTGTTGGTGATATGGTGGTGTTAGCTCAATACACCCTTTTATCAGATGTTAAAAGAAGTATCACAATAGCAGCAGGACCTAAAATACCATTTGGTAAATTTGATGCAACAGACCCTGAACTTGGCTTGGTATTAAACCCCGACCTTCAACCCGGTACAGGTTCATGGGATGGGATAATAGGAGCCAGTTACAACCAGTACCATTTCCTGAAACCTAACCTTACATTTTCATCATATGTGAGTTATAGGACCACAACTAAAGCAAAAAGGTTTGAAGGGGATAATGACTACAAATTTGGAAACGAATTTATGGTTTCAGCAGGGCTTTCCAACCAATTCCTGATTAAAAGGACTGCAATTGGAGCCTCTGCCCATATTAGGTACAGGAATGCTGTTCCTGACCAAATCTCTGGTTTAAAAGTACCTGGCACAGGGGGCAATTGGTTTATCCTTATCCCAGGTGTTTATTTTGAACCCAATGATACCTGGACATTTTCTGTTTCAGGTGAAATTCCCCTGTACAACAATTTAAATGGGACACAACTTACAACAACATATAGGTTAAATGCAGGTATTGCAATTAAATTATTTAGAAACTAAAAACAGATAAGATGAAACGAGTCCAGAGTGCTCGGAACGAGTTACCTGTCTGACTGCGCTAGCCAGGCAGGCATGAGTTACAGCTAAAAATTTAAAATATAAACGAATGAAAACAAAATTATTATTTATCATTTTCGCCTTTTGGTTTGTTTCTTGCGGACAATCAGGTGATGAGGATCTTCCACCAGGAGATAATGTTCCTGAATTACCAGGCGAGGACCCTGGAAATGCATCAAGTGTAACAGTGCTTATTGAAGATGACCTTGAAGGAGAAAAAGTTATTCTTGCAGGAAACCAGGCCCAAAATTTTATAGTCTCTTATAAAAGGGTATTGGATGGTACTGAACTTCAATTTGTTTCTTCTGATAAAAATCCCCCTGTTATAATGGAAGATACAGAAGGTAACCAATGGGATATTTTTGGTTATGCTGTTGAAGGACCAAGGAAAGGCCAACAACTTACCCCAACTAAATCCCTAATGGGGTATTGGTTTTCTTTTGGAACCTTTTATCCAGGCATCCAGATTTACCCTGACAGTGACAGAGGTGATTTTGCAGGTGAAAAAATTACAGGTAGTGGAGATTGGCTAGTGCCTGCTAACCAAGTGCGAGCTGGAGGACCTGGAAAAGATGGGATCCCTGCTGTTTCTAACCCATCATTTACTACTTTCTCATTGGGAGACCACCTGGGCTCAGTTGAACTGGTTATTGGTTTCAGGGTTGGGGATGAAATCAGGGGATATCCACACTCAGTTTTAGACTGGCATGAAATTGTTAATGACAAAATTGACAATACAGCATTTTCTGTGATCTATTGCCCACTTACAGGAACAGGGACAGTTTGGAATGCTAGCATTGATGGGCAAGAGACAACATTTGGCGTTTCAGGGTTACTTTATAACAGCAATATAATACCCTATGACAGGAGGACTGATTCTAACTGGTCTCAGCTTTTTGATAAATCAATAAATGGGACATTAATTGGGACGCGCCCTGAGAACTTTCAGGTTGTTGAAACCACTTATGCAACCTGGAGGAAAATGTTTCCCACTTCAAAAGTAATGACTCATAATACTGGTTTCGCAAGGAATTATGATCGTTATCCATATGGAGGGTACAAATCTGCTGAAGAGTTGATTTTCCCTGTTGAATTTCTTGATAATAGGTTACATCCTAAAGAAAGGGTACATGTGGTTATTGTGAATGACAAGGCAAAGGCATACCGTTTTAAAAGTTTCCAGGAATGACCATGGTAAAACATATTTTGAAATGTATAGTTGGGGCAGGCATATCATTCATAGTTTGCATGGTTCCTGCCCTGTTTTTTTCGGCTGTTTCCCTTTTGTATTTTAATTCCTGGGGAACAATCCCTGCAATATACCTTGTGTTCTTGGTAACCATGTTCTTTTATGGCTTTTTATTCAGGAAACAGATAGCTGGTTTTATTCTTGTAAGGAAGTTGTCCCTGATTTTTATTTTATTAATAATTGAATTTACCTTTTCAGGAATAGCCTCCATCCCAGCAGAATTGGGTATGATTGAAAAACTATCAATACTTAGTTTGATCATGGGATTTACTTTGCCAGCAGGTTTTATTACAGATAAATATTTATTTGGGAAGAAAAAACATGTGGTTATTGTTGAGCTTAATTGAAGTTTACCAACATATCTGGTTTCTTCAATAAAATGCTTTTCCTGTCATAAGTAATTACCCCTTTCTTTTCAAGGTCATTTAATATTGAAGTAGTTGTTTGCCTGGTTGTAGCAGCCAGGCTTGCCAGGTCCTTGTGTGTTAACCTTAAAGGGATAAGCACCCCTGATTCTGTCTTATTACCATGATCCTGGCCCAATTCATAGAGGACAGATTTCACCCTGTCTATTGCAGGTTTAAACCACATCCTCTCCAACCTTGCCCTGATTTTTTTTAGGCGGAAACCTATTAGTTTAGTTACCTCCAGGTTAAGTGCAGGATTGCGTTTTAGGAATTTTTCAAATTCCCGGGCACCTATTTCACAAACCACAGCATTCTCAGTAACCACAGCATATTGCTCGCGTTTTGTTTCACCAGCTAAAGCAAGTTCACCAAATATCTCACCTTTTTCAAGCAATGCATGGATAAACTCACGCCCATCAGGTGAGTAAGATGTAATTTTCACTTTCCCTGACTTCAAAAAATAAATCCTTGATGATGCATCATGAGGTAAATAAACCATGTCATTTTTTTTCACTTCTTTCATCACAGAGCATTGACTTAGGTCCATCTTTTCATCTTTGCTCATTGATTTCAGGAAGTTGAAATTTTCAAAATACCATAGTTTGGAATTTATGTTGTTCTCTGCCATCTTTTTAATGCCTATTTTTCTAATGCTACCATTTTGATAAACATATTTAAAAGACGATAGTTTATAGATTTCCTTTCAATAATTTTGGCAGAGTGCCTAAAAATTAACTAAAAAGAAGATAGCCTGGTTTCCTTTGGGGAGCTAATTGTTTGGCAGGTACTTAAAAAAAATGGCGGTTAAAACCGCCATTTTTAAGTATATTTTAATTCAGCTTATGAACTACCAACCCTGAACGCAATTTAGGTTCAAACCAAGTGGTTTTTGGTGGCATTATGTTTCCTGAATCAGCAATATTAATTAGTTGCTGCATAGAAACAGGGTATAGGGCAAAAGCTACTTTCATTTCGCCAGAATCTACCCTCTTTTTAAGTTCACCTAACCCTCTGATACCCCCAACAAAATCAATCCTTTTGGATGTCCTTAAATCCTGGATATCAAGTATTGGCTCTAAAACATGTTTTGAAAGGATAGTTACATCCAGGACACCAATAGGGTCATTATCATCATATGTACCTTCTTTGGCAACCAATTTATACCAGTTCCCTTCAAGGTACATGCTAAACTCATGCAAAGTTGAAGGCTTAAGTATATCCTTCCCAGCTTTTTCAACCTCAAAAGATGCTGAAAGCTTATCAAGAAGTTGCTCATTTGTTAAACCATTCAGGTCTTTAACCACCCTGTTATAGTCAATTATCTGAAGCTGGTTATCAGGAAAATGTACAGCCATAAAGAAATTGTATTCTTCATTTCCAGTATGTTTAGGGTTCTGAGATTTTTTTTCATCGCCAATCCTGGCAGCAGCAGCAGTCCTATGGTGGCCATCAGCTACATATGTAAATGGTACTTTTGCTTCAAAAAGCTCTTCAATCCTTTGGTTTACACCCTGGTCATTAATTGCCCAAAAGTGGTGCCCAAAGCCATCTTCAGCCACAAAATCATAATCAGCTTCTTGGGTCTTTACAATGGTATTTACAACCTCATCAATTTCAGGTACAGCTTTATATGAAAAGAAAACAGGCTCAATGTTGGCATTCAGGTAGCGGGTAAGCACCATCCTGTCATCTTCTTTTTCGGGGCGGGTAAGTTCATGTTTTTTAATGATCCCGTTATGGTAATCATCACATGCAGCTGCCCCAACAATCCCATATTGGGTAACCCCATTCATGGTTTGGGCATAGATGTAATATTTAGGTTCATCATCTTGTACTAACCAGCCATTTTCCTGAAACAAGTTGAAATTATCAACAGCTTTATTATATACTGTGTCAGAATGGATGTCTACCCCTTCTTCACAATCAATCTCAGCCCTTGTAATATGTAAAAGAGAAACAGGTTTCCCTTCTGCCATAGCAGCAGCTTCCTTGCTGTTCATAACATCATAAGGCAAGCATGCCAGTTCATTAGCTATATTTTTTGGTGGGCGCAACCCTTTAAATGGTTTTAGTGTTGCCATTTTGAAAGTCATTAGTTATTTAGTAATAAGTCAAAAATAAGACTTATCTCTATTAATTTACTTTAAAAGTTTCATCCCCATTTTCAAAGAAACCAACAATTTGTTCAGCAGCAGCTACACCTGCATTTATATTTGCTTCAGCAGTTTGCGCACCTGCTTTTTTGGGTGTGGAAAAATACCTTCCTGTAAACTTTTCTTCCATCAATGCTTTACAATCAGGAGCAATATCTGACAGGTATTTTACATCTTCACGTTCTTCCATAAAAGCTACAAGGTCATTTTCATTGATAACTTCTTTGCGTGCAGTATTAACAATTACACCTCCCTTTTTCAGGTGTTTCAACACATCCATGCTCACAGATTTGATGTGCTCTCCACGTGCAGGGACATGGATTGAAATAATATCAGATTCTGCATAAAGGTCTTCCAGGGAATCTGTAACTTTTAGGCCAATTGCTGCAGCAGCAGCTTTGCTATACCTGGTGTACACAACCACTTTCATACCAAAAGCCCTTGCAATCCTGAAGACATTACGAGCTACAAAACCAAAGCCATGCAACCCTAATGTCCTTTTCCTCAATTCCCCTCCAGCTTTTCCAGTGAAGAATTCGCGTAGCCCAAAAATAGCCATTCCTATGGCCAATTCAGCCACAGCATTTGAATTTTGCCCTGGGGTGTTCATCACTACCACCCCATTGGCTGAGGCTGCTTCACAATGTACATTATCATATCCTGCCCCAGCACGCACAACAATTTTCACGTTTTTTGCTGCATTTAGGACTTCTTCATCTACTTTGTCACTGCGCACAATCATTGCATCTGCTGACGCAACAGCCTCAAGCAATGTGCTTTTTTCTGTATACTTTTCACACAAAGCTAGTTCATAGCCAGCCTTTTCAATGATCCCTTTTATTTTTTTTATTGCTGCAGGAGCAAATGGTTTTTCTGTTGCAATTAATACTTTTTTCATGTGTTAAAATTTTAGGTTACTATACATACCAAGGTAACTTGATACCCCTCTTAATCAATACCTTAATTAATTTGCAACTTAAAGGAATGAAATAAAATCAGGAATAATAGCAGGACCAGGAACTGCCCTGCTATCAATTATTTTAATGTTTGCTTTCAAATTCTTTCATTGCATCAACCAATGCCTGCACACTCTCAACAGGCATTGCATTGTAAGTTGATGCCCTGAAACCACCTACTGAGCGATGGCCTTTTAAACCAACCATACCTTTTGAGGTAGCAAATTCAAGGAATTCTTTTTCCAGTTCAGCAAATGCAGGGTTCATTATAAATGTAATATTCATTAATGACCTGTCTTCTTTAGCTTTTATATTAGGCTCAAAAAGCTTATTCCTATCCAGCTCATCATACAATAATTTTGCTTTTGCAATGTTTACTTTTTGCATTTCTTCAACACCCCCATTTTCTTTCAGCCATTTCAAAGTTTGAAGGCATGCAAATACAGGTAATGTTGATGGTGTATTGAACATGGATTCTTTGTCAATATGGGTTTGGTAGTTAAGCATTGTAGGGATTGGTCGCTCAACTTTGCCCAGTGCAGCATCACGCACAATTACCAATGTGGTTCCTGATGGTCCAAGGTTTTTCTGTGCACCTGCATAGATCAAGCCATATTTTGAAACATCAATTGGGCGGCTAAAAATATCTGATGACATATCAGCTACTAACTGAACAGGTACTTCAGGGTCTTCCAAAATTTCTGTACCAAAAATTGTGTTGTTTGATGTATAATGCAAATAATCAACATCAGCAGGTACTTCATAATTTTTTGGGATATAGTTAAAGTTTGCATCTTTTGATGAAGCAACTTCAACAACCTCCCCAAATAATTTAGCTTCTTTGATTGCTTTGCTTGACCATGAACCTGTGTTCAGGTAAGCAGCTTTTCCTTTCATTAAATTATAAGGAGCCATTAAAAACTGTGTAGATGCACCTCCCTGTAAAAATAGTACTGAATAACCTTCAGGTACTTTAAGTAATTCTTTTACCAAAGCAATAGCTTCATCCATAACAGCAACAAATTCTTTGCTCCTGTGTGATACCTCCATAACAGATAAACCTGTTCCCGCGAAATTCATGGCCGCTTCTGCCACTTTCTCCTTCGTAAATTCAGGTAAAATAGATGGACCCGCATAAAAATTGTGTTTCTTCATCTGTTCAATTTTTTTTAGTTGAAAATTTTTATTCCAAACTTAATTAACCTTACAATCAATGTTTTCACAGCGAAAAATACTGTTTAAACTGGTTTCGGCTTTAAAAATATTAATCCTAAAAGTTGCAAATAATTATGGCAAATGAAAGGATAATTTAATAGATGTATGATGAGATAAATCAATATTTCATCCCAAAATCCAGGTTATTTAACATCAACTTTGTAAAAAGCAGTTAATTAGTCATTTGATATTCACCAAAGATAAAATAAAATGCCAGCCAAAGCTACCAAATCTTTATTGGATATTAACTAATTTAATAATGAATAAACACAAAAACCAATTGTGGTTATTACCAGGGAAATACAATGCTAGAATAGTATCTGCTATATGAATGGTAGCTTCACAACTTCAGCAGGAATTTCTTTATTTCTTACTTTAATGGAAATTTGGGTACCTAAAGCTGAATATTCTTTCGAGATATATGCAAGCCCAATACCTTTATTTAAAACAGGAGACATTGTCCCTGAAGTTACATTCCCAATAGTTTTCCCATTTTCGTTCACAATCTCATACCCTTGTCTTGGAATGCCCCTTTCAAGCATTACAAACCCACGCAATTTCTTTGAAACCCCTTCGGTTTTTTGCATTTTAAGGAAGTCCCTGTCAATGAAATCCCTGCCATTATTAAATTTGGTGATCCATCCTAACCCTGCTTCAATGGGTGAGGTGGTGTCATCAATATCATTTCCATATAAGCAATACCCCATTTCCAGGCGCAAGGTATCCCTGGCTGCTAAACCAACAGGCTCTATACCTGACTCTCGGCCTGCTTCAAATATGGCTTCCCAAATCACAACAGCATCTTCATTATCGAAATATAACTCAAAACCACCTGCACCTGTATAACCTGTTGCTGAGATAATTACATTATTTATTCCTGCAAATTCCCCTGTTGTAAATGTGTAAAATTTTACATTTGAAAGATTTACATCAGTTAGTTTTTGCAATATTTTAGTGGCATTTGGCCCTTGTATAGCCAATTGGCTAAATGAGTCAGAAACATTTTCAAGGGTTGCTTCCACATTATTTTGAGAAACCAGCCAGTTCCAGTCTTTTTCAATGTTTGAAGCATTTACAACCAAAAGGTATTGTTCTATGGAAAAACAATACACCAACAGGTCATCAACTATACCTCCTTGCCCATTAGGGAAACAAGTATATTGTGCTTGCCCTGGTGACAACACTGATGGGTCATTTGAGGTTACATAATTTACAAATTCTAATGCTTTAGGCCCTTTGACCCAGAATTCCCCCATATGTGATACATCAAAAACACCTGCATTATTCCTAACTGCCATGTGTTCATGCTTTATACCATTATATTCAATTGGCATCTCAAAACCTGCAAATTCAACCATTTTAGCTCCTATTTGCTTATGTATCTTATTTAGTGCTGTCTTTTTCATTCTACCCTAATTTTTCCTCTTAACTATTTATTTCCTTGATAATTAAATTAATCCCTTAAATATAAACTGCAAATTTATGTATATAAGTCGAATTATACATATGAATTTAGTCACAAATATGCTTATAAGTTATTGAATGAAATCCGTTAAAATTATGTAAATAATTTTCTTAACTTGCACTTTGTAATCATAATTAAAATTTCAATGCCAGACTTAAAGTACACTGATTTAACCTATTTAAAAGAAGTTACAGGAGGGGAAACCGAATTTATGAAAGACATGATCAATATTTTTATTGAACAAGTTCCTGAATTTATTGAAAATATGGAAAATCATAATAATAATGGGAATTATATTGATCTGGGGAAAGAGGCACACAAAGCTAAATCATCAGTCATTATTCTGGGTATGAATGAGCTAGGGGTAAAAATGAAAGAATTACAAATACTTACAGAAAAAAATGAAGCTGTAAGCTCATACCTTTCTTATATAGATGAGTTTAAAACACAATGTAATGGTGCTGTTAAAGAGCTTCAGGAATTAATGGTAAGCCTTTAGTTCTTGAACACCAGTTCCTGCTCAACCACATCAATAATAATTTTATCTTCAGTTTGAATATTACCCTCAAGTATTTTCTTTGAAAGGTCATTTAGCACATACCTTTGCAAGAGCCTTTTTATTGGTCTTGCACCATAATGGGGGTCATAACCTATTGTACCAATCCAGTGCACAGCCTCTTGGGTTAACTCAATTGTTATGCCTTGCTGGCTGGTTCTTTTCATGATCTGGTTAAACTGTATCCTGACTATATCATTTATATCTGAACGAGTTAATGGGGTAAATATGATCGTTTCATCAATCCTGTTAAGGAACTCTGGACGGATGGTTTTCCTTAAAAGCTCCAATAGTTGTTCCCTTGTTTTTTCAAGGACTTCCCCCCTGTTGGCTTCTGTGAGGGTATCAAAATTTTCCTGGATCAGATGTGACCCCAGGTTTGAAGTCATAATGATAATGGTATTTTTGAAATTAACTACCCTCCCTTTATTATCAGTCAACCTTCCATCATCCAATACTTGAAGCAGGACATTAAAAACATCAGGGTGTGCTTTTTCAATTTCATCAAAAAGAACCACAGAATAAGGCTTATGCCTGACAGCCTCAGTTAGCTGCCCCCCTTCATCATACCCCACATACCCTGGAGGACTTCCAATAAGCCTGGTCACTGAAAACTTTTCCTGGTACTCTGACATGTCAATCCTATGGATCATATTCTCATCGTCAAACAGGTATTCAGCCAATGCTTTGGCCAGCTCTGTTTTTCCTACACCTGTAGTACCCAAGAAAATAAATGACCCTATGGGGCGTTTTTCATCCTGCAAACCAGACCTGCTCCTACGCACTGCATCAGATATGGCCTTAATAGCCACCTGTTGGCCCACTACTCTTTTATGCAACTCATTTTCCATGTTCAATAGCTTTGAACGTTCACTTTGCATCATTTTGGCAACAGGGATGCCAGTCCACCTTGACACCACTTCTGCAATATCTTCATCTCCCACTTCTTCTTTTATAAGAGAGTCTTGCTTCTGAAGCTTTTTAAGTTCTTCTTTTAATTCCTGAATTTGTTTTTCAGTTTCTTTCACTTTTCCATACCTAAGTTCAGCTACCTTACCATAATCACCTTGCCTTTCTGCTTCATCAGCTTCTAGCTTAAGTTCTTCAATTTCCTCCTTGGCTTTTTGGATACCATCAATCATAGTTTTTTCCGACTCCCATTTAGCCCTGTATTTAGCTTGCTCTTCTTTCAGGTTGGCTATTTCTTTATTCAGGCTAGCCAGTTTTTGTTCATCTTTTTCACGTTTAATGGCCTCCCTTTCAATTTCAAGTTGCTTGGTCCTTCGCTCAATTTCATCCAGTTCTTCTGGAAGTGAGTCCATTTCCAGCCTCAATTTTGATGCTGCTTCATCCATCAAATCAATGGCTTTATCAGGCAAAAACCTGTCTGAGATATATCTTTGTGATAGTTCAACTGAAACAATAATAGCATTATCTTTTATCCTGACTTTGTGGTGGTTCTCATACCTTTCTTTAAGCCCACGCAATATGGAAATGGCATTTAAAGTATCAGGTTCTTCCACATGAACAATCTGAAACCTGCGCTCAAGTGCTTTATCTTTTTCAAAATATTTTTGGTACTCATTCAATGTAGTTGCCCCAACTGCCCTAAGTTCACCCCTGGACAATGCAGGTTTAAGGATATTGGCAGCATCCATTGCCCCCTCACTTTTGCCTGCCCCCACCAATGTGTGTATCTCATCAATAAAAAGGATTACCTCATCATTTGATTTAGTCACCTCATTCACCACAGCTTTTAGCCTTTCTTCAAATTCCCCTTTGTATTTTGCCCCTGCAATCAAAGCACCCATATCCAATGAAAATACCTGTTTGGTTTTGAGGTTTTCAGGAACATCTCCCCTAACAATCCTATGGGCCAAGCCTTCAGCAATGGCAGTCTTCCCTGTTCCTGGCTCACCAATCAATATAGGGTTGTTTTTTGTCCTTCTTGATAAGATTTGTAAAATCCTCCTGATTTCATCATCCCTACCAATTACAGGGTCTAGCTTCCCTGAACGCGCCATATCATTGAGGTTCAGTGCAAACCTGTTCAGTGAATTAAACCTGTCCTCAGCTGTCTGAGAATCTGCTTTAGCCCCTTTCCTCAATTCTTCAATGGCTTTAAGCAGGTTTGATTTGCCAACCCCATTATCTTTCAACAATTGCGAAACATTGTCATTCCCTTCAAACAAACCTATTAACATATGCTCTACTGATACAAACTGATCGCCCAACTCTTTTGAAATGGCTATTGATTTTTGCAATACCCTGTTTGCAGAGCTGGATAAAAATGGGTTTCCTCCTGAAACCTTAGGGTAACCTTCAATGATCTTATCCAAAGCTTGCTGGAAAATAGTTGTATTAACCCCTAATTTCTGAAATAGGAAAGTTATTACATTTTCTGCTGAATGAAATAGCCCTTTTAAGATGTGCCCAGTATCAATACCCTGTTGGTTGAAGCCTTGTGCAACCTCAGTAGCATGCTGTATGGCTTCTTGTGATTTTATTGTAAAATTATTAAAATTCATGGCTATAATTTTTATTCTGACTCAAATCAAAAAAAAAGCCATATTAAAAATAAAGACAAGTTGGCATTTACTATCGAAAATAACATGTATTGCAACTAGTTTGAAAAGAAATATTGTCAGGACTAGTGAATCAAGAAAGTACATAAAAAAACAAGGATGAAATTCCTCATCCCTGTTCCCAAACCTAACTAAACCTATTTTTCTATGAAAAAATCTTACTTTATTCTGTGCCTGAAACAAAGGTAAGGCATATTTAAGTTAACATCTCACAATCAACGTTAAAGAATGTTAATGCCCATGGCTATTTAATGCTGTTCAAAGTCAATCCCTATACCTGCAAAATCAAATAATTGGACATTAAGTTAGCCTGTTGATAAATGCTAAATCTAAACTACCAACTATCAAATTTTATGGCAATCCAAATCTTTAGTTAACAAACTATTAATAACTCAAAAAACAACCAGATTATGGTAATTAAATTTCTATTATAAAAAAAATTGAACTACTTTAGCGAGCCCAAAATAAATCTGTTAGTAATCTGAATTTATAAAATAAAATCTCACTCTATGGCAAAACACGTTTATACATTCGGCGCAGGGAAAGCCGAAGGTAAAGCAGACATGAAAAACCTCCTTGGAGGTAAAGGAGCGAACTTAGCAGAAATGAACTTGATCGGGGTGCCAGTTCCTGCAGGATTTACAATTACAACTGAAGTTTGTACTGCATATAACAAACTTGGAAAAGATGCTACAGTTGAAATGATTAAAGCTGAAGTAGAAAAAGCTGTTGCAGATACTGAAGTTGCAATGAATGCCAAATTTGGCACAAAAGGTGAAGCTTTTCCTCTAATGCTTTCTGTACGTTCAGGAGCTCGTGTTTCAATGCCCGGCATGATGAACACTGTCCTTAACCTTGGGATGAATGATGATGCTGTAAAAATCTTAGCTGAAAAATCAGGAAACGAACAATTTGCTTATGATTCATACCGCCGTTTTATCCAAATGTATGGAGATGTTGTAATGCATGTTGAAGCAGAGGAAGGTGAATATGATCCATTTGAAGAAGTATTGGACCGTATTAAAGATGAGAAGGGCTATAAAACTGATGCTGAAATCACAGCAGATGACCTTAAAGGCATTGTAGAAGAATTTAAAGCTATTGTAAAAGCTAAAGCTGGTAGGGAATTCCCTACTAACCCATGGGATCAATTATGGGGTGCTGTTTGTGCTGTATTTGATTCATGGAATACACCACGTGCTATCCTTTACCGCCAGAAGGAGCAAATTCCTGAGGAATGGGGAACAGCTGTAAACGTCCAGGCAATGGTGTATGGTAACATGGGCGACAATTCTGGTACGGGTGTTTGTTTCTCTCGTGATGCTGCAACTGGCGAAAATCTTTTTAATGGCGAATACCTAATTAATGCTCAAGGTGAAGATGTTGTTGCAGGTGTCCGCACTCCACAGGAGATAACCCTGATAGGTTCTCGTCGTTGGGCGGAACGAAATGGAACATCAGAAGAGAAAAGGAAAGAAACTTTCCCTTCATTAGAAGAAGCTATGCCAGAGGTATACAAACAATTAGATGACATTCAGCAAAAACTAGAAGATCACTACAAAGATATGCAGGATATGGAGTTCACCATTCAAGATGGTAAACTTTGGATGTTGCAAACGCGTAATGGAAAACGTACAGGTGCTGCCATGGTGAAAATGGCTGTTGACATGCTTGAGGAAGGTATGATTGATGAAAAAACAGCATTATTACGCCAAGAGCCAAACAAACTTGATGAATTATTACACCCTGTATTTGATCAGGATGCAATTGCTAAAGCAACTGTATTAAGTAAAGGCCTTCCTGCATCTCCAGGTGCTGCAACAGGAATCTGTGCATTCACAGCTGACAGAGCTGAAGAGTTAGCTGCTCAAGGCAAAAAAGTAATTTTAGTGCGCCGTGAAACATCTCCTGAAGATTTGGCTGGTATGTATGCTGCTGAAGGTATCCTTACAGAACGTGGAGGTATGACTTCACATGCTGCAGTTGTTGCACGTGGTATGGGTAAGTGCTGTGTTTCTTCTGCTGCTGGTATTACTGTTTCCATGACATCAATGAAAATTGGTGATAAAGAATATAAAGAAGGTGATTTCATTTCATTGAACGGAACAACTGGTGAAGTTTATGACGGTGAGGTTGCAACTATCACTCCATCGCTAGATGGTGACTTCGGTAAAGTTATGGATTGGGCTGAGGACAATACAAGAATGTATGTTCGTACAAATGCCGATTCTCCTGCCGATGCAAAAACAGCTCGAGAATTTGGTGCAAAAGGTATTGGCCTTTGCCGCACAGAACATATGTTCTTCGAAGGCGACCGTATCTGGAAAATGCGTGAAATGATTCTTGCAGAAGATGTTGAAGGTCGTAAAGCAGCTCTTGCTAAATTATTACCAATTCAGCGTGAAGACTTCTATGGAATCCTTAAGGCAATGGACGGATTTGGTGTAACTATCCGTTTGCTTGACCCACCATTGCATGAGTTCACTCCAAACGATGAATCTTCTCAAAAAGAGATGGCCAAAAAATTGGGTGTTACTTATGGAGAGGTAAAAGAAAAAGTTGAAGGACTTCACGAATTCAACCCAATGTTAGGTCACCGTGGTTGTCGTTTAGGAAATACTTATCCTGAAATTACAGAAACTCAGGCTCGCGCGATTATTGAAGCAGCTTGTGACCTGAAAAAAGAAGGATTGGATCCAAAACCAGAAATTATGGTTCCGCTTATCGGTACTGTAAAAGAATTCAAACTTCAGGAAGAAATTATCCGTTCGGTTGCTACACAGGTAATGGAAGAAAAAGGTGTTGAGGTTGACTACATGGTTGGAACTATGATTGAGATTCCTCGCGCTGCATTAACTGCTAACGAAGTTGCTGAAGTTGCTGAATTCTTCTCTTTCGGAACAAACGATTTAACTCAGATGACCTTTGGTTACTCTCGTGATGATGCTGCTAAATTCTTACCAGTTTACATTGAAAAAGGTATCTTGAAACAAGATCCATTCGAAGCACTTGACCAAACAGGTGTTGGACAATTGGTAGAAATTGCATCAGAAAGAGGACGCGCCGCAAACGAAAACCTTAAATTAGGTATTTGTGGCGAGCATGGTGGTGAGCCATCATCAGTTGAGTTCTGCCACAGGACTGGATTAGACTATGTAAGTTGTTCCCCATTCCGTGTACCTATTGCACGCGTTGCAGCAGCTCAAGCAAATATTAAGTAAATGGTTGATTAAACCAAATAGAAAAGGGCTTTCGTTTTTGAAAGCCCTTTTTATTTTCGATGAAATTTCAACTGGCTAGATCTTAACGGTAATAATCTTCATAGTAGTAATCATTATAATAATGGTCATGGTTTACATAATACCTTTCAGGGAAATGAACCAAGCGATACCCATTCCATCCACGTTCAAAAAATAAATTTCCAACCCTGAAATACATATACCCATTAATGTATACTATCTCATACCCGTGAGGTAAATGGTTAAATACCATCCCAAAAGGAATATCAACCAGTACATATCCTATGCCTCTTCTGTATTTGTAAAAATATCCATCATGGCAATAATACTTATGCCGGTTATGGTAAAAAACGTGTGGTACAATAGTGAATCTTTTAATTACATGCCCAAACCTTTTGTGGTGATAATAATGGGGATGGTGTAGGTAGTTATGAAACCTGTAATAACTATAATAATCCTTCCAGCTATTATGGTTCCATTTATAATGCTGCCACCTATGGTCCCAGTATTTATGGTGTCTATTATACTTATGCTTGTAAGCATGCTTACTGTTGCGATTTTTATGGCTCCAGTATTTATTACTACCCCTGTAATTTTTAGAAGGAGTCCTGCGATCCTCATACCTATATCTAATATCCCTTTCTTTCAGCCTATTGTATCTATTGTTATGGGTATAATTTTTCTTGCTCCTTGTACTTGTTTTTGGATCATGCCTGTAAGTCCTTGTATTAGGTTTTTGGGATACATTGTTCCTGGAAACTTGCCTGTCAGTCCTATTAACTGCTTTATTTCTTTGGTAAGGGCTTTTCTTTGTGGTATTTGCTACCCTTCTTTCTGAAGGCCTTTTGTTATCCCATGTTTTGATAGCTTTACGTGAAGTGCTATTGTAATTGCGCCTGGTTGGTGTATTTATTTTGCGAGCCTTTGTATTTTGCTTTGTTGAAACGTTTTTTGTCCTTGGAGCAACAGTCCTACGTCTCCGGTCATTATCACCAGACCTTCTTTGAGCTTCAGCAGGTATTGCTAATATTGTGATGGCAGCTGCCAGAGTAATCATCATAGCAATCAGCCTTATTTTAGTTGTTTTCATGGCTAATTATTTTAAGTTTCAAATAACCTACTATTTATGGCGCCATGTTCAAAGTAATATTACACTGGCTATGTTGCAAAGCCTGTGCCAAAATATCATATCCACAAAAGAGGATCAATAAAAACCTCATTAACTGGGCAGTAGGCAAATGAATATTATATTACATATTATCCCTTTTCCACGCCATTAATTCATTCTATTAACATAACCAGGATTTAGAAGAGAAATATTATTTTTGCATAAAAAATTTTGGGAAGGATATTAGCAATAGATTATGGGAAAAAGAGGGTAGGTTTAGCAGTAACTGACCCCTTGCAGATTGTTGCCAACAAGCTTACAACTGTAAGGACACATGAACTTCTGGATTTTTTGAAAGATTATTTCAAGAAAGAAGAAATAGAAAGTATAGTTATAGGTTATCCAAGGCAAATGAACAATGAAGCCTCTGAAGCTGTTCGTTACATAAATCCTTTTATAAAAAAAATACAAAAGCTTCACCCTGAATTACCTGTTCATTTGGTTGATGAAAGGTTTACTTCAAAAATAGCTTTTCAAACTATGATTGATGGGGGCGTTAAGAAAAAAGGCAGGCGAAATAAAGAATTGGTAGATGCAATTAGTGCTACCATTATTTTACAATCATTCCTGGAAGAAAAAAGATTTAAAAAATGAAATATCCAATAACTGTATATGGTAACCCCATCCTTAGGAAAGTTGCCCAGCCCATTGACAAAGACTTTGAAAACCTGGAAGATTTTTTGGCTAATATGTGGGAAACCATGTATTATTCAGATGGGGTTGGGTTAGCTGCACCACAAGTACATAAATCAATCAGGGTATTTGTGATTGATGCAACATCAGGTGCTGATGAAGAACCTAAATTAGTAAATTTTAAAAAGGTTTTTATCAACCCTGAAATTATTGAAACTTCGGGAGACCCAGTTATTATTAATGAAGGATGTTTGAGCCTTCCTGAAATCAGGGAAGATGTGACACGCCATGATTCTGTTACCATTAAGTTTTTGGATGAAAATTTCAAAGAACACATTGAAACTTATTCT
This sequence comes from Prolixibacteraceae bacterium, assembly GCA_028282705.1. GTDB lineage: Bacteria > Bacteroidota > Bacteroidia > Bacteroidales > Prolixibacteraceae > JABMQB01. The sequence continues at coordinate 93,337 of JANQHI010000031.1, forward strand.
GGGTTTGCTGCCCGTGTAATTCAGCATGAATATGACCACCTTGAAGGGAAACTTTTTATTGATTACCTTGCACCTCTGAAAAAGAGGTTATTGAAAGGGAAATTGAATAACATTTCAAAAGGGAAAATAAACCCATCATATAGGATAAGGATACCTGGAAAATAAAAACTGTTTTAGGCTTCCTGTTTTAAATATTTTATAAATCTAAAAAAACTGTAACAATTCCCATTCTTTAACGTTTAAGCTCCTAATGTTATAAACCTCAAATAATTGGAGGATATATTAAAAAAGATACCATTTTTAAGGATATTAATAAGCTTTGTTCTAGGCATTGCCCTAGCTGACCAGATTGTTAATCTTCAAGGACACTTTATTGTCCTTACATTATTTATAATAACACTACTCTTTTATGCACTAAACTCCAAACACAATTATTTAGCCCAACAAGTATATGGTTTTGTATTATCAATCTTTATTTTTTCGTGTGGTTATACTTATACCCAGGTTTTTAATGATACAAAAGATGATTGTTTAAATGGTGAGTATTACCAGGCAATGTTTCTTGAAAAGCCTGTCAAAAAATCAAAATCCTATAAATCAGAGATAAAACTTCTTAAAGTGGTAAGCTTTGGAAAAGGTACTAAAACAAAAGAACATTTAATTGCTTATTTTCAGCCAGGTAATGGTATAGACACCTTTAAGGCTGGGGATCAGATATTATTCAAAACACACCCTGAATTCATAAAAAATGCAGGCAACCCTCATGAATTCAATTACAAAAAATACTTGGCAAGGAAACGCATTTACAGGCAGGTTTATTTATACCAGGGTAAATGGAAACCCTTCACAGGCCTGTCTGCAAATACCATTCAAACTTTTGCTGAGAAAATTCGTGAAAGCCTGCTCTCAATTTATAGGGATAACAATTTATCTGAAGAAAAATTTACCATTTTATCAGCCCTTACATTGGGCTATAAAGAAGTTTTAGGCCCTGAAGTTAAAGCTGTTTTTGCTTCTGCTGGTGCCATGCATATTTTAGCTGTCTCAGGATTGCATGTTGGGATAATTTACCTAATTTTCAATTTCCTTTTTGGTTTTTTAAAAACACAGAAAAATGGAAGGCTTTTCTTTACCATCACTTCCATTCTAGTTTTATGGTGTTATGCTATCATCACAGGGCTTTCACCATCAGTATTAAGGGCAGCCACCATGTTTTCATTTTTGATCATTGGGAATAACTTAAACAGGCCTGTAAATGTATACAACTCCCTTGCTGCATCAGCATTCTTATTGTTAATGTTTAACCCTAACCTGCTTTTTGAGGTTGGGTTCCAATTGTCCTACACAGCAGTAGTTGGAATAGTTTTTTTCCAACCTAAATTTTATAAACTACTTATTTTTAGGAACTGGCTGGGAGATAAACTATGGGCATTATTTACAGTATCCCTATCTGCCCAGTTATCCACGTTGCCATTCTCACTCTATTATTTTAACCAATTCCCTGTTTATGCCTGGCTATCAAACTTTGTAGTTATTCCTGCTGCTTTTATCTTCATTTTCATGGGAATGTCAATCCTTATATTTTCACCCATTGATACCATTTCCGGGTTTTTAGGAAAGCTGACATCCATTTTAGTGGATTTGCTCTATTCTTTTTTATCATCATTCAGACACCTACCCTATTATTTGATACAGGGTATCTATATATCACAAACCCAAATGATTTTGTTATTAATTACCCTGCTATTGATAATGCTTTTCATAACCAACAAAAAAACCATCCACTTAAAACTTACATTAGTTGCTATTTGCCTGGTTTTTGCAGTAAGTATTTCCCAAAAATATACTTGCCTGAAACAAAAAGAAATCATTATTTATAGTAATGGGAAAAAGAAACTCATCCATTTTATAGATGGCACTAAAAACTACCTGGTATTTGAAAAACCAATCAATACAAACAGTAAGTATATTTTAAAGAATGTGTTGGTAAAGAAAAACCTGGATACCCCCATATGGCTGGATATCAACAAATTTTATGAAGATTCATGCCTGCTGATCACCCAAAACCTAATTTCATTTCATGGTAAAAATATTTTATTTGCAAATGGCACAATGCTTGCCCCTGGTTTTCAGGCTGACATATGTATATGCAACAATACCAGGAGCCTGAACTCTTTGCATTCATTCCCTGTTATTACTTATAACCCACACCTTAAAACCACATCAACAGATAAAAATATACACTGTATCAACACTGATGGTGCTTATGTATACAGGTTCTAAATATGCCAAACCACAGATGAAAAAAGAGTTAAATTAACATTGAAAAATGTTTTTTTGTTTTGATAGTTTAGTTCATTATAGTTTACTTTGTCCCGGCTGATGAAAGATGGAAATGTATTATGAAAGTTGTTATTGCAGGCGCAGGAGAAGTAGGGACCCATCTGGCAACAATGCTCACAAATGAAAAGCATGATATTGTTTTGCTTGATGATTCACCTGAAAAACTGGCCAAAATAAATCGTGAAGTTGACCTTTTAACCATTACTGGATCGGCACATTCCTTCCAGGATTTGAAAGATACAGGCATTGGAAAATCAGACTTGTTTATAGCTGTTACCCCATTTGAAGAAAGAAATGTACTGGCATGTTCAATGGCCAACTACCTGGGTGTTGGCAGGACCATTGCCAGGATCAATAATTCTGAATACCTTAAACCAAGGTATAGGGAAAAGCTTGACAACCTTGGCATAAATGAGTTGATATACCCTGAAAGCCTTGCAGCAAAAGAAATTGTTGCATCAATCAAACAAACAGGAACCAGGCAATTGATTGAGTTCTCAAATGGGAAACTTATACTTTTAGGGATTAAGATCAGGGATAATGCCCCTATACTTAATAAAACCTTTCAGGAAGTATCCCTTATAAATGAAGGGATAAGGGCTGTTGCAATCAATAGGGAAAACCAAACAATTATACCTAATGGGCAAGATTATGTCAAAGATGGTGATATTGTTTTCTTTATAACCACGAGGGCAAACCAACAAACTGTTTTTGACCTGTCTGGCAAGAAGCCTTTTGGTGTTAAAAACATTATGATTTTAGGGGGAAGCAGGATAGCCCAAAAAACTGTTGAAAAACTAGGAGACCAGTATCGCATAAAAATTATTGAAAGCAACCTGGAGCGTTGCAAAAAAATTGCTGACAGGTTTGAAAATGTACTTGTTATAAATGGTGATGGCAGGAGCCTTGAATTATTAAAAGAGGAAGGTGTTGAGAAAATGGATGCTTTTGTGGCAGTAACTGGTAATTCAGAGACCAATGTACTTTCGTGCCACTTAGCCAAAACATCAGGTGTAAAAAGAACCATTGCTGAAGTTGAAAATTTAGCCTTTATGAGCATAGCTGAAAGCATGGATATTGGCAGCATTGTAAATAAAAAACTGATAGCAGCAAGCTACATTTATCGTTTTACCCTGAATGCAGAAATATCAAATGTGAAATGCCTTACTGCCTCAGATGCAGAGGTATTTGAGTTTATTGCCAAATCAAATGCTAAAATCACCCAAAAACAAGTGAAAGACCTTGACTTTCCTGAAGAAGCATCTATTGGGGGATATATAAGAGGCAACCAGGGATATGTAGCTGATGGTGAAACGCAAATTTCTGAAGGAGATAAAGTTGTGGTATTCACCCTCCCTTCTGGCATAAGTAAACTGGAAAAATACTTCAAATAACCAACCCAATATTATGTTTAATTTTAAAATAATATTTAAAGGGCTTGGATTTTTATTGATTGTTGAAAGCATTGCCATGGCAATTGCCATGGTTGTTTCATTTCTTTATGGTGAACCAGATTCTAATGCATTCATCATTGCTTCAGGAGTTAGCCTGGCAGTTGGTTTAACTACCCTGCTAGCCACAAGGAAAGCCAGTAAAGAAATGGGTAAAAGGGAAGGATTTGTCCTTGTATCCCTTGTGTGGGTTGTATTTTCAATATTTGGGAGCATACCCTATTTATTAAGTGGTGCAATCCCTAACATAACAGATGCCTTTTTTGAAACCATGTCAGGCTTTACAACCACTGGTTCTTCCATTTTAAACAACATAGAAGAACTACCACATGGGATACTTTTTTGGAGAAGCATTACCCAGTGGTTAGGAGGGATGGGGATCATTGTGCTGTCACTTGCTATACTTCCAATCTTTGGTATTGGAGGTATGCAGCTTTACATGGCTGAAGTACCTGGCCCTTCTCCTGATAAAATTAGCCCCAAAATCAGGCAAACTGCAAAAACACTTTGGGGGATTTATTTACTCTTTACAGCAACAGAAACCATCCTTCTATTTTTGGGGGGGATGAGCTTCTTTGATGCTATTTGCCATTCTTTTACAACCATGGCAACAGGGGGCTTCTCAACAAAACAGGCAAGCATTGCACATTGGAATTCGCCGTTCATCCAATATGTAATTATCTTGTTTATGTTGTTTGCAGGAACCAATTTCTCTTTGTCATATTGTGCTTTACAAGGAAAGTTCAGGAAAGTCTTTAAAGATGAAGAATTCAAATATTACCTCATTTTTATCCTAGGGTTTTTAATCCTGATATTTGTTGGGTTGCTTATAACTTCTGGGCTCAGGGTAGAAAATGCATTTAGGAGTGCTTTGTTTCAGGTAGTTTCTATTATTACCACTACAGGATATGTTACAACAGATTATTTATTGTGGCATCCTACCCTCATTGTTTTAATATTTACCCTATTCTTTTTTGGTGGGTCAGCTGGTTCAACTGGGGGTGGTATAAAAATTATGAGGATAGTTATACTCATGAAAAACAGTTACTATGAACTTAAAAGGATGGTACACCCAAATGCCATAATCCCTGTTAGGTTTAATAAACATACTGTAGACTCAAAAATTGTTACCAATGTCTTGGCATTCTTTATTATATATTTCCTGATTTTTATTCTAAGTACCATTATATTCACTTTTATTGAACCTGATTTGGAATCTTCAATGGGTGCAGTTGCTACCTGCTTAGGGAATATTGGGCCAGGAATAGGCAATGTAGGGCCAGCAGAAACATTCTCCCATATACCAGCTGGTGGTAAATGGTTCTTATCTTTTTTAATGTTATTAGGTAGGCTTGAGTTATTTACAGTGCTGGTACTTTTTTCTGTTTCTTTTTGGAAAGATTAATAATCCAGTTCCCCTTTCCCCTGGCGTTTAATGGAAATATTGCCACCTGTACAATCCACTATTGTTGAAGGTTCCAATTCTCCTGGTCCACCATCAATAACCAGGTCTACAATATCCTGAAATTTTTCATTAATTAATTCTGGGTCAGTAAAATACTCAACAATATCATCATCATCATGAATGGATGTTGAAAGGATTGGGTTGCCCAGCTCTTCAACAATTGCTTTAATGATATTATTATCAGGCACCCTGATCCCCACTGTTTTTTTCTTCCCTTTAAAATACCTGGGCACATTGTTATTTGCTTCAAGTATAAAAGTGAATGGACCTGGCAGGTTCCTGTTAATTAATTTGAAAAGTGGGTTAGATATGGGTTTGGTATAATCTGATAGGTGGCTTAAATCACTACAAATAAATGAGAAGTTTGTTTTTTCAACTTTAACACCTTTATACCTGGCTATTTTCTCTACAGCCTTAGGTTTTGTGATATCACACCCCATCCCATACACAGTATCAGTAGGATATATAATGGTTCCTCCATTTTGCAAAACCTCCACAATTTGGCGCACATCCCTGGGGTTTGGGTTATCATTATATAACTTTAAAAACATTTCCTAATCTGAATAAAATAGAGCGCAAATGTATACATATTTCGTAATATTGCCTTTAAAACCAGAACAGATTTTCACATGCAACCACAAATAATAAAAACCTCAGATGGTTCACACACCCTATATTCACCAGATATGGATGAACAATACCATTCTGTAAATGGAGCATTAACTGAATCATTGCATATTTTTATAAAACATGGCTACCAGGTTTGTACAGAAAAAAATAAAAAGGTTTTTGAAGTTGGGTTTGGGACAGGGTTGAACTGTTACCTCACAGCAATTGAAGCAGAAAAAAACAGGACACCCACTACCTATGTTGCAATTGAAGAATACCCTCTGGAAAAGGAAAGATGGCAGGCACTAAATTATCCGCAAGTTTACCCATCAAAAGATCAAACATTGTTTCAAAGTATCCATGAAGCAGAATGGGGTAAAAAAGTTGAGATTTCAACACATTTCCAATTACTAAAATTAAAACTGGATATTACCACATCCACTCTTCCAAACCTTGAAGAAGCAAACATAGTTTATTATGATGCTTTTGGCCCAGATAAACAACCTGAAATGTGGAAGCTTCTTGTTATAGAAAAAGTTGCCAACATAATGGCCTCCACTGGAATATTGGTAACTTACACAGTTAAAGGTTCAGTTAAACGTGGCCTAAAATCATTGGGTTTCAGGATTGAAAAAGTTCCTGGGCCGCCAGGAAAAAATGAAATTCTCAGAGGATATAAAACCCCATAATCAAAAAGTGAAAAAATTCATGTATATTCGCAACTCACATTTTGTAAAAATCAAACATGGCCGAAAAAAAGTTAAGTAGTACCCAGGAAAAATTTAGTTATTCATTGGGTATGAGTGTCTCAAGTAATTTAATCAAATCAGGAGTTGTTAAAGTAGATTTCCCCTCTCTTTTTGAAGGGATAAAAGATACATTTGAAGGCAATATGCCCCAGGTTATGCCTGAAGAAGCTAATAAGATCATTGAAGATTTTATCAACCAATCTGCAGCTAAAGCTGGTGATAAAAACCTGGAAGAAGGGTTAGCATTCCTTGCTGAAAATAAAGCAAAAGAAGGAGTTGTTGAACTGCCAAGTGGTTTGCAATACATGGTAATTAAACAAGGAGATGGTGAATTGGCAACCAGCCAGGACAATGTAAAATGCCATTACCATGGGACACTAATTGATGGGACTGTTTTTGATAGTTCTGTTGAACGTGGAGAACCTGCCACATTTCCTGTAAATGGTGTTATACAAGGATGGGTAGAAGCACTACAGCTTATGCCTGTGGGTTCAAAATGGAGGTTATTTATCCCCTCAGAATTGGCATATGGGCAGCGTGGGGCAGGAGGAGCTATTGGACCTAATTCCACATTGATTTTTGATGTTGATTTGTTAGAAATTGTCTAAATAAAAATGATAATCATGAAAATGAAACCAGTACTATTTTATACCCTTATTACTACAATACTACTAGGGTTTGGATGCCAGCAAAATATTGGCACAAAAAATACAAAATTGGTAACAGATGCAGATTCAGCAAGTTATGCCATTGGAGTGCTAATTGGTGCTAATAATAAAGATAACCTGGAATCTGCTCCAGGAGGGAAAGATTTAAATACTGATATTATTATTGAGGCATTTATAGCATATATGCATGGTGAAGAAACCAAAATGGAAACTGATGCAGCAAACCAGGTCATCCGTGACTATTTCCAGAAAGCTTCAGATGTAGAGGGGCAAAAGAACCTGGAAGAAGGGAATGCATTTCTTGAAGAAAACAAAGCAAAAGAAGGTATCCAGATAACTGAAAGTGGCTTACAGTATGAAGTATTAAAAGAAGGTGATGGAGCCAAACCTGTTGAAACTGACCAAGTAAAAGTACACTATCATGGAACATTAATTGACGGAACTGTTTTTGATAGTTCAATTGACAGGGGTGAACCTACTACATTCCAGGTAAACAGGTTTGTCCCTGGTTGGATTGAAGGATTGCAATTAATGTCAATTGGTGCCAAATACAAGTTTTACATACCCACTGATTTGGCATATGGTGCTAACCCACGCCCAGGTGGTGTTATCAAACCAAATATGGCTCTAATTTTTGAAATTGAGCTTTTAGAAATAATAAAAGCTGAGTAAGCTCCAACTATTCAAACAAAGATATTTTTGAAATCCTGCTTGTTTTGAAAACTTGTGGGATTTCATTTTAAACAAAGGATATGAGTTTAATTATAAAAGGAAATGTTTTAAAAATCCTGAACCCTGAATCAGGGGTAAGCAGGGCAGGAAAGGAATGGAGCAAACAAGAATTTGTTATTGAAACCCAGGAGCAATTTCCCAGGAAAGTTTGCTTTACCCTGTTTGGCGATAAAACCAGCTTGATACAAGAAATATCAGAAGGGCAAGAAGTTGAAGTATCCTTTAATGTTGAATCAAGGGAATACAATGGAAAATGGTTCCACAACATTAATGCATGGAAGATTGATACTGCCCGGCCAGATATGCCTTTTCAGGAAGCTCCACCAGAATTCAGGGCTGAAGATATACCTCCTCCAGCTGACGACAATGAGCCAAATGATTTACCTTTTTAAAAAGCCTCTTATAACCTCTCCAAAGGAGGGGAATAAAAATTATTTACTGAAAACCTGTAAGTTTTTGGATAGTAATAACCATGGTATTGGATTACTCCTGGTCTCTGGTAAAAACAAAGGTATTACCTTCAGATAAATGTGGGTTGAACATATAACCTTCAGTATCAAAAGCCCTCAAATCATGAGGATTTGAGATTTTATTTTCAATGATAAAACGTGCCATTAACCCTCGGGCTTTTTTGGCAAAAAAAGAAATCATTTTATAGCTGCCATTTTTCATATCCTTAAACTCTGGAGTAACTATTTCCACACCTGTTTTCTTAGCATCAATACTTTTGAAATATTCATTTGAAGCCAGGTTAACAAGCACATTCGTACCACTTGCCTCAACAGCTTCTTTTACTTTTGGGGCTATTTTATTTTTCCAGAAAGCATACAAGTCTTTTTTCCTGGCCACAGGTAATTTGGTGCCCATTTCAAGCCTGTAAGGTTGTATTAGGTCAAGTGGTTTTAGCAGCCCATGCAACCCTGATAATATCCTTAAATGGTGTTGTGCATACTGCAACTGCTCCTCATCTAAAGTGGTGGCTTCCAACCCCTGGTATACATCTCCTGTGAATGCCAGCACAGTTTGTTTAGCATTTTCAGGGGTGAAAGGCAATTGCCAGTTTTGGTACCTGTCAAAATTTAATTGTGCCAATTTGGGTGATATGCCCATTAGTAAACCAATCTTTGAAGGTTTTAATTTCTTTAGTTTAGTGATAATAACCTCAGATTCATCTATAAGCTCAGGCAAAGTGAATGCCCCAATATGTGGTTTAGCCACAAAATCAAGTGATTTTGCTGGAGATATAACTGCTAACATAACAATGTGTTTTTTGAATAATTAAATAACAATGTTAAAGTTATAAGGTTTAGGTGGGATAAAAAAGGTAAAATCATAATCCAAGGATTTGCCCTGTAAGGGTAATATATTTATAGAAGAAGTCAAATGCAGGAGTAAGTGCCAGAGGTACTAAATATTTGTAAGCAAGTTTCGTGAATATTCAGCCCCTATGGGGCTATGTAATTCCTTTGACATCTCCATTTACAAATATTCTACCCTACAAAAACAATATTATTCCTGATTCCCTCTGACTATTGCCTATTGGTTCAATGATACCAGCATCTGTTGTATCCTCATTTTTTCAGCATCAGGGATCTCTTCATCTTCAAGGGCTTTCCTGTATACTTCTTTTGCCTGTCCAGTTTTTCCTGTTTGATGATAAACCTGCCCCAACAAATAAATAGAGTTAATATGCTGTGGATGTAGTTGGATAACACTTTTTAAGGTATTAATAGCCTGGCCTGTTTTCTTCACCTCATTTTGGTAGAAGGCTAGGGTATATCCATACTTAGGGTCATCAGGCATTGCCTCAAAAGCAATTTCAGCATATTTAACAGCTTCATACAATGAGGTTTGTGCCCAAATTACACTCAGGTTATAAGCAGCTACTGCCTGTACTGGGTTTGCCTCCAAAGCTTTTGCCAGTGCTGCTTTTGCCTCTTCTGTTTTTCCCAGTTCAGCCAACAACAACCCAAAATTAAGGTTGGCAGCCTCATTCCCTGGGTCAACTTCAAGTGCCCTCACAAGGTTCTGTTCAGCCTTTTCATAATTTCCTATATAAGAGTAAAGCACACTACTGTTTATAAGGGGTAGTATTGATTCAGGATAAAGGTTTGCTGAAGTTTCATAGGAAGCCAAGGCTTTATCAGCCTCACCCCTGTTTTGGTGGTAAATGCCCATATTGTAATGTGAGCTCCAATCATCAGGGCGTGTAACCAATGATTGCTTGTATTCTTCGGTAGCTTTGGCTATCAAGGCAGTTTCAGTATCATTAAACTGGTTGGCAGGAAAACCTGCTAATGGTAATGCTGCTGAAACCCTTACCAACCTGTAATCATCAGTACATGCTTTCAATAATACTTCCTTAGCTTCTTCTGAATAATTTCCCATTAACCCACCTACTGCAGCTGACCTTACTAAAGGTGAACTATTGGAATAAGCATTGATCAATACAGGCCATTTTTTGTCATTAGTGCAATTACCCAGCAACCTGATAAAAGAAGTGGTAACCACTTCATCTTTTTCCTGGCTACTTATAATTTCAAGCATCTTGTCCAAATTCCCCCATTCCATATCACGTGCTTCCTTAAGGAGCTTTGCCCATCTTAAATTTTCTTTCCTGTAGCTATCATCAGGATGCCATTTTTGAACCTCCTTAACAGCCCATTCAATAGGTTTATCCTCATGGCAGATATTGCAAGCATTTGGTGAACCAAACTCAAGGGTTAGCATGGGCATTGGTGGGCGCAATGAATGGTCACTCCTCACCATATGCCCAAACATGGTTTTAGGCATGTGGCAATTCACACAAACTGCCCCTTCACTTCCTATTGGGTGGTGTGAGTGTGCTTCAACTTCTTCAACCCTGGTTTGGTGGCAAGGCAAACATGCATTGTTAGCCTCAGTCCCTTTAAACCTGTAACGCCCACTTGATGTATGGCAGGTAATGCAATGCATTTCACTGTTAATGGCACACTGGTTCATACCCCAGGTTGTCATGGTATAATTTTCACCCAAATCTCGTCCATCAGGGTAAAAATCAGGATTTTCCAATGTGGTCAGGTTATAGTTATCAAAGTACCTGTCACCTGGCATAAATGAAGCAGTGATAGGTTGCATTTTGGCATGGCAAGGTGCACATGATGAGTTATGCTGCTCAGGGGTAAATGTTGAAGTTACTACCAACTTCACATCTTCAGGAATTTCATCCCCTTCTTTTAAACTTCTGAATAAAGCCACATGCTCAGCACTTGGTCCATGGCAGGTTTCACAATTGATCCCAGATTCACGCCAAGTTGTATGGTATGAATCAGTTGCCAGGTCAAAGTTTGTTGAAAGCTGGCTCACATGGCAGCTATAACAAGAGGTATTAAAAGTGTACATCCTGTCCCTCCATGGCAGTGCTTCATCTTGCACTTCTGCATTAGGAAAATGCCTTATGGCTGATTCAGGATTATTATACCATTCACCAGTATTCAAATTATAAGCCAGGGGTATTGTTTGTAGTTTCCCTTTTTCCAGAGGGGTAAGGAAGTAATACACATTCTTCCCACCCAGTGCCCATTCAGCTACAAACTTATTGATGTTATCCCCATCATATTCAAACAGGACTAATGTTGAATCTTCAAGGGTAGTCTCATAATTTTTCCCTTCAAGCATAAATCTGCCACTCATTGGAAGTTTATTCTCTTTTAAAAATTTTTTATTTACAGCTTGCATGGCCTTTCCATGGTGGGAAGGTGACCATAATTCATAGAATTCTTGATGGCATTCAATGCAGCTTTCAGAACCAGAATAATCAGATTGTGCTGAATCCTGTGAAGTTTTACTTATACATGAAGCCAATAAAAAAATGATGGTAATAAAAATAGAAATCTTACCTAGCATAACCTTTTGAAATAAGTTTCAACAAATATCATAAATAATGTGGTAAGTGTAAAAGGAATTGTTTATTAATACTCATAAAAAGGGTAGAATAAGCGTTCTGTATAAACCTTGATGGTAAAGGTTAAACATAACTAGGCAGAAAGTGTAATGTGAAATGGGTTTTTCCTAAATATTAAGGAGCTTTTTAATAATAACGAATTTTAGGGCTACGCCTTTCTTTCCTGATCTCATAGGTTATAATCACCTCATGGGTACCATAATTATACCTGCTAAGGTCTGATGTAGAAAAATCAACTGCATAGCCCACTGTCAAATTCTTATTGACCATGTATTGCCCTGACAACCCCAATGACCCTTTGATCCTGTACAAAGCACCAACCCATACCTGGTCTTTAAACAAAAAGTTGGCTGATACTCCCACTTCAATTGGAGCTCCCACCACTATGGCAGAATTTAGTGTTGGCTTAAATTTTATATCATTTGACATAGGGAAGATATACCCTACATTAAAAAAAAGGTGCCTCATTTCAGCATAGGACACATACCCATTCCCTTTATTATTCAATTCATTTTGTAGGATTTTAGGCAATGCCATCCCAGCAAAAAAGTTGTCAGCATACAGGAAAGCACCCACACCAAAGTTTGGGATAAAAAATTGTTGAAGTTCTCCCTGGAAAGCAGGGTCAGAACTGTTATTTGGGTCATATATGGTATATTCATCCAGGTTATTTGAATAGCTGGTAAAACCCAGGTTCAGCCCCAGCCTTACATGGACATCCTTTGAAATGTCAAGTTTGTGGGAATAACTCCCAAATAAGCTAAAAGTTTTCTCCAGCCCAATTTTATCATTTTCAAGGGCTAAACCCAAGCTTGTTTTTTTATTATTCAGGGGGTATTCAAACAACAGTGATTGGGTTGAAGGTGCCCCATCAAACCCCAGCCATTGTTTCCTGGCCAACACTGAAGCACTCACCCTTTCCCACACCCCAGTATAGGCAGGGTTAATATTCTGGATGCTGAAAACATCAATGGAATAAATAGGTTCTTGCTGGGCTTTCACATCCTGGCTAAAGGATAAAACAGCCAACAGGGTTATATAAATAATATGCCTAAACCTTCCCTGCATCAAAACCTCATTGAATCAGATTTCCTATTAATAAAAATTGTCCCTGTTTTAGCTTCTGTGCCATCACCAAAATCTAGTATATACATGTATGTACCAGACGGCAACCTTCCACTGGCTACTTGCAACCCTGTATTTGATGTACCATCCCAGTATGCATCATTATCTCCCCATACCTGCACATTTCCATACTGTTCTTTTTCATATATCTTTTGCCCCCACCTGTTATAGATAATCAATTTTGCATCAGGGTAAAGGTTTATGCAACGAATATAGAAGTAGTCAGCAATACCATCTCCATTAGGAGAAAAGCCATTGGGGATAACTGCCTCACAGAAAACCCTATCATCCAGGTAATCAGGGATATTATCCAGGTCTACATCATCATTTGCAGGGTTGTTGTCACCATTTAAGTCTTCAGCCAGGGTTGTTAATCCATCCCCATCATCATCAGTGTCGCGCCAATCCCTGATGTTATCCTCATCAGTATCCTGGGGGTCTATAAGAGAGCCTATCATATTCCCTTCTGAAGCAAAACCATCAATGGTATCAAAAGCATCATCAAGGCCATCCAAGTCATTATCTGAATTTAAGGCAACCACATCTGCCATCCCATCTGCATTGGCATCATTGCCTTCAATCCTGTCAGGTGCATTGTCATTATCAGTATCCTCATCCTGGAAATCAGGGAAAGCATCCCCATCCACATTGGAGAGGATTATTGGAGTGCCCCCCTCTTCTGGGTCATAAGCATCATCCAGCCCATTGGCATTGTTATCCAGGTAACTGGGTGCTCTATAATTCTCATCTTCAGGCTGGGCTTCCACATTATCCACAATCCCATCATTATCTGAGTCAATATCCAAGTAGTCTGGTATACCATCCCCATCAGTATCCTCTTCCCCCTCATCATCATCTGGTATCCCATCATTGTCTGAATCCACATCAATAAGGTTAGCCAGGTTATCATGGTCGGTATCCTCAAGGCTGTATATCAGTACCAGCCCAGTTTGGCAGCTATCCCAAAAATCACATAACTCATACTTAAAGGAATCAATGCCATAAAACCCTTCCTCAGGGGTATAAATAACATCTCCTGTTGCTGTGTCTATCGTGAAATTCTTGTCATAATAGGGTCCTGTATTATGGACAGTTGCCAAGGTAAAGGCACAATCTTTTGAAAACTGGTCATTGGCAATGATATTGCCTGTTGCCTCTCCTCCATTTAATGAATAGAGGGTATCAGGCACAACCATCAGAGGGATGACCTCAATTTGTATATCAAATACAATCCAAGCAGTATCACAAACCCCTTCAGTATCACATAAACTATATTGGATTGAATCTTTCCCTGTATAACCAGAATTAGGGATATATTCCAAAAAGCTAAAACCATCTATAATGTTAGCATCCCCATGCCATGGCCCTTCAATAATATTTACAGGCAGGATGGTTACATACTTATCACAATACAGGTCATTATCATAAGGATTAAACTGGACAGTATCATTTTTAAACATTGAGATGGCATCTAGGTTAGCCTGGTAAGCGGGGATAACTTTAACATATTGTGTACAATAACCAGGATTTCCTGCTTCATCAATAGCAGTCCATACAAAACTAGAATCACCAATATGAAACCTCCCTTCTGCATTACCAGATACTAAACTATGGGCTAGGCTTACAACACTATCATTATCTTCAACCTGTGGAGGTCTAAAATAAAGGAATGTATCACAATCTCCAGGAGCCACTGGTACATAGGGTGTTAATCCACAAGTTAATTTTGGTGCTTCAGCATCTTGCACTATAATGTTAAAACTACAAGTATTTTTATAAGTTCCTGCATCTCTGGCCCCCCACTCAATTGTTGTGGTACCAATAGGAAATTCAGAACCAGGTATTAAACTATCTGCTGGGAAAAGGGTATCAACTCTTGTACAGTCAAAAATTATTGGAGCTTCATAATCCACAATTGCAAATGATTTGCCTTTATCAGCATTAACAACAGTATCATTAGGACATGTTATTTCAGGAGCAACATTATCAATTACCCTAACCCTGAAACTATCTACAACAAGTGTATCCTGGAATTCTTCATGCCAGATATATTTGTACACTGTGGTTAATCCAATAGGGAAAAGCTGTCCAGACTCATATACTCCTTCTAATAAAACCAACTGAACTGGATTATAACAGTTTGAAATTATTTCAATTTCTGTATAATTTACAACAGCCCCACATTGACCAGGGTCAACAAACAATAAAGTATCATTTGGAAGAACCAATTCAGGGTCATCTCCAATCACTTCAACCAAAAAGCTGCAATATCCATCATTCCCATTTTCGTCTCCTGCTTTAATTTCAACTAAAGTTGCACCTATTTTAAGAGGGTCATTAAAACTTCCTTTTTCAGTTTTCCCATTATAATACCTATGTGCTGTGAGGTTATTATCATATTCTGAACAACTATCATAAAAATTAGTGCTTAGTGCATATTGAGATATATTATAGTTAATAGAACAATTATCACCCTCTAAATAAAAAGTGGTGTCATTTGGGCAATTAATAGGTTTTGGTGGGGTAGTATCTTTAACCACTTGTATAGTATCAGAATAAATAGGGCAAATTCCATTGGATATTTGAAGGGTATACCATGTGCTATCAACATTTACATTGTTTTGATCCCCATCCCAAAATTCCAAAGTATTGGTGGTTACCCCCTGGTAAATACTACCATTGGAAATAGGAAGGAAAATACCATCTTTTGAATCACTTGAATACCACTGGTATGTATAGCCGACAGTATCTATACCTGCTGAGATACTAAAATCTTCTTCAATACACACCTCTTTCCCAAAGGGTTGTTCTCCTTCTGTAATAGTGGGGTATGCTAATACTTCATAGGTTAATATATCCTTCCCTTCCGGAACTGTATCCTCATTGATGGTAATAAGATGTAAAGTGTCTAGCCCTGGGTTATCAAATGTTACAGAAACTATTAGAAATGAATGAGAAGTATCAAGTGATGTAAAACCCTGTCTCCTATCAGGATGATTGTTGGCTCCAAATATTTCATATTCCAATGCATACCTACCCCCAGAATCCAACCCAGTAATTTCAACTGCTAAGGGAGAACCCACGCAAATATCTTCAGCAGAAATGGTAATGCTATCAGTACTAAAAGCAATAGTAACTTCATCAGCCATAGAAAGATGGCATAGGAATAATGCAGGAAAAAATGCCAAAAGCCTGTAAATAGCAAAACCCTTTAGCCCAAGCCTTTTTACAAAACCACCCAATTTATTTATAAAAACCTTTCCTATCCTTTTCAAAACAAAATATTCAACTGGTTTATAAAAACAGGAGTTGAAATTTCCGGCAAATATAACCTTTCTAACAAATTAAGAACCTGACAACCCATCTGTTTTGCCCTTTCAATACAAAGTTTAACATCTTCATCATTAATAACATATAAAAATAGAGATTATTGCAGAGGCAGGCTGCCAGTTCTCCACCCCCAATTGGGTGATTTATTACCAATGGATTGTTTATAACCCTTGTTGGATCAAACTAAGAAATGGTTTTTTCAAGCTAAAACCTGTTTATGCTATTTTTTTTCCAATAATACCACATTCTCAACATGGTGGGTATGTGGAAACATATCAACTGGTTGTACAGCAGCAATGTTATATTGGGAGCTCATGAGTGCCAGGTCACGTGCCTGCGTAGCTGGGTTGCAGCTTACATATATTACCTTTTTGGGGGCTGCTTTTAAAATGGTTTCAACCACATGGGCGTGCATGCCTGCCCTTGGTGGGTCTGTAATTACCACATCAGGCCTTCCATGTTTCTCAAAAAAAACTTCATCCAGCAAATCCTTAACATCACCTGCATAAAAGATTGTGTTTGTAATGCCATTAACTTCTGAATTTAGTTTGGCATCCTCAATGGCTTCAAGGACATACTCAATACCCACTACCTTTTTGGCTTTTCCTGCTACAAAATTGGCTATGGTGCCTGTCCCTGTATACAGGTCATAAACCACTTCCTCTCCTGTTAACCCTGCAAAATCCCTGGCAACTTTGTATAGCTCGTAAGCCTGCGCTGAATTGGTCTGGTAAAAACTTTTAGAGCCAATTTTAAACCTGATGCCTTCCATCTCTTCCCAAATGTGGCCATTGCCCGAATAGGTATGGATAACCTGGTCAGTGATGGTATCATTCCCTTTTTCATTGATTACATATAATAATGAGGTAATTTGAGGGAAAGCCTTTTTTACAGCTTCCAGCAGCTTTTCCCTCTCTTCTTTTAGCTCTTTAAAAAAAGAAACTACCACCATTATTTCACCTGTTGAGCTTGTCCTGATAATAACAGTCCTTAACAACCCCACCTGCTCCCTGATATCAAAAAACTCAAGGTTATTTGAGATGGCATACTGGTAAATAAAATTCCTGATTTCATTGGAAGGACCACCCTGCAGCCAGCATTTATCTATCCGGATGATCTTATCAAAAAAGCCTGTGACATGGAAACCAAGGGCAGGAGTATTCACTACATCATCTGAAGCTATTTCTTCTTCAGTAAGCCACCTTTTATTTGAAAATGAAAACTCCAGTTTATTCCTATAAAAAGTTTCATTTTCAGAACCTATGATCTGAGACATTTCAGGTAACTCAAGTTTTCCAATCCTGGCCAGTTGGTCTGTTACCTGTTTTTGCTTATAATACAATTGTTTATCATAAGGAAGGAATTGCCATTTACAGCCTCCACAAATGCCAAAATGCTCGCAAAAAGCTTCTACCCTGTCTTCAGAAAATGAATGGATTTTTTCGACCCTTGCCTGCTGGTAATTTTTCCTTTTTTTGGTTACCTGCAAATCAACTACATCACCAGGAATTACAAGGCTTGTAAACACAACAACATCATCAACCTTTGCAATAGACTTACCCTCAGCCCCAATGTCAGATATCTTAACTTTTTCGTAAAATGGTTTCTTTTTGTTCCTTCTCCCCACAATTTTTTGGGCAAAGATAACTTTTCCATAAGTTTTTTATATATCTTCACATGGTGAAAATACTTTTATGGGAATGGTTTTCCCAAAATGAGAAAGCACCATTAAAGGTTAAAAAGTTCTAACTCCTTGTGTTCAGGCTCTTACAAATCATGGAATGATTATGGCATAAGGAGGACTCGTTTGAAATTAATTATTATACGATAAAAATCTTCGGGGAAAGTGACTTCTGTATTTATGATTGGTTTTGTGTTTAGGGGTTTGTAAATCATCAATCATCTTCAAAAAGCGTCCATAGTTGCTTTCCCCTCTTTTTTTAAAAGCCCATTCCTATTTGTCTCTGCAAAAGGGAGGAGTTAAAATCAAAAAACTTTATTTACACCTTTGGCTACCCATATAAGTGATGCAGTTTCTAACTACATATTACCAATTAAAATTGCTGTACCCTCATCCCAACAGAATAATTATCTTTGCCCTTTCAATGGTTGGATATGGTATCAGTAGAAAATGTAACAGTAAACTTTGGTGGATTTGAGTTGTTTAAAGGCATCTCATTTTTAATTACCCCCAGAGACAGGATTGGTTTAATTGGAAGGAATGGGGCAGGCAAAACTACTTTGCTAAAGATGCTTAATGGGAAAGACCAGCCAAACTCGGGAAATGTTACCATCCCAAAAGATTTAACAATGGGCTACCTTCCACAGAATATGGTTGTATCTGACACCAGAAACCTGAAGGATGAGGTGGTCTTAGCTTTTGAAGAGCTGTTGTCTATTGAAAAAGAAATTAAAACCATCAGCCACCAGATTGAAAACAGGACAGATTATGAATCAGTTGACTACCTAAAACTAATTGACAAATTGGCTGAATTAAATGAAAGATACCAGATACTAGGTGGTGAAAATTATGAGGCAGAAATAGAGCAAACCCTTATTGGGCTGGGGTTTAAAAGGAGCGATTTCAACAGGCAAACATCAGAATTCAGTGGTGGTTGGAGGATGAGGGTTGAGCTGGCAAAGATTATCCTGAAAAAGCCAGCTATCTTTTTGCTTGATGAGCCCACCAACCACCTGGATATTGAGTCTATCCAATGGCTGGAAGATTTCCTTAAAAACTATAATGGGGCTGTGGTGATGGTTTCCCATGACAAAGCTTTCCTTGATAACATCACCACAAGAACCATAGAAATATCATTAGGAAAAATTTATGACCAGAAAACCAACTATTCAGATTTTATTAAATGGAAGCAGGAAACCAGAGAACAGCAATTGGCAGCATATAGGAACCAGCAAAAAATGATTGCTGACACCGAGCAATTTATTGAACGTTTCAGGTATAAAGCTACCAAAGCAGTACAGGTTCAGTCAAGGGTAAAACAACTGGAAAAGCTTGACAGGATTGAAGTGGAAGAGCAGGACAACTCAGCTTTAAGGATCAAATTCCCCCCTGCCCCACGCTCAGGAGCTGTAGTGGTTGAAGGGAAAAACATCACTAAAAGTTATGGTAACCTGAATGTGCTTAATGACATTGACATCACCATTGAAAAAGGGGAAAGGATAGCCTTTGTTGGAAAAAATGGGGAAGGGAAAACCACCCTGGCCAGGATCATTTTGGATGAACTGAAACATGAAGGAAGCATGAAACTGGGGCACAACATTAAAATTGGGTATTTTGCCCAAAACCAGCCTCAACTGCTTGATGATAATAAAACTGTGTTGGAAACCATTGACCATATTGCAGTGGGTGATGTGCGCACAAAGATCAGGGATATTTTAGGAGCTTTCCTTTTTTCGGGAGAGGATGTGGACAAAAAAGTAAAGGTGCTTTCAGGAGGAGAAAGATCAAGGCTGGCTATGATCAAATTGTTGCTAGAGCCTGTTAACTTCCTGGTACTTGATGAGCCTACCAACCACCTGGATATGAACTCAAAAGAGATACTCAAAAATGCCCTGGCTGAATTTGAAGGAACCATACTGGTTGTATCACATGACAGGGAATTCCTGGATGGGTTGGTAAATTGTGTGTATGAATTCAGGGATAAAAAAATTAAACAGCACCTGGGAGGTATTTATGATTTCCTCGAGAAAAAGAAAATTGAATCACTAAACCAATTGGGTGGCAACCAAGCTAAAAAAAGGAATAACTACCACAAAGTTGTAAAAACAAAAGACCTTTCCTTTGAAGAAAAAAAAGAGGTTAACAGGAAAATATCAAACCTAGAGAAAAATGTGGCTACATTAGAACAAAAAATTTCAGGGATTGAAATAAAGATCGGTGAGCATGATGAGCTGTTATCAAACCCTGAAAATATTGACAACCCATCATTGTATGAAAACTATGAAAAGCTGAAAGCCAGCCTTGAAGAGACCATGCAAAATTGGGAAGAAGCAAATGAACAACTGGAAACCTGGAAAGAAAAAAAGACCTGGTAATGCATAAAGAAGATTTTGTATTTGGCACAAGGGCTGTTACTGAAGCCATCAATTCAGGAAAAAATATTGATAAAGTATTGTTCAGGAAAGGGCTGAATAATGAACTATTCCATGAATTGTATAAAAAGATCAAAGAGGAAGATATCCCTTTTCAGTTTGTACCTGTTGAGAAAATAAACAGGATAACCAGGAAAAACCACCAGGGGGTGTTGGCTTTGCTTTCACCCATTGAATTCCAGTATATTGAGAATGTCCTGCTTTCTATTTATGATACAGGGAAGGCTCCATTAATACTGATCCTTGACCAGGTTTCTGATGTGAGGAATTTTGGGGCTATTGTGCGTTCAGCAGAATGTGCAGGGGTACATGCTATTGTTGTTCCCGAAAAAGGTTCTGCGCGCATAAGTGCTGATGCTGTAAAAACTTCAGCAGGAGCCCTGTTTAATGTACCTATATGCAGGGAGGTCAACCTAAAGAAAATTATTGGTTTTCTGAAAGAATCAGGTGTGAAAGTGGTAGCTGCTTCTGAAAAAGCTGGTTCATTGTATACTGAAACAGATATGAAAATACCCCTGGCTATCATTATGGGGTCAGAAGAAAAAGGCATTTCAGAACCTCTCCTGAAACTTGCTGATGAACTAATTAAAATCCCTATCCTTGGAAGTATTGAGTCATTAAATGTTTCAGTAGCCAGTTCATTGGTAATTTATGAAGCTGTGAGGCAAAGAGGCATTTAACTATTTACAGGCAATGGCCTTTTAAATGTCTCTTCCAATGAAATAAATGTTTCTGTGCTTGATATACCTGGTATCTTTTGGATTTTTGTATTCAACACTTTTTTTAAGTGTTCATTGTCTTTGGCATATACTTTTATAAATATTGCATATTGCCCTGTTGTGTAGTGGCACTCCACAATTTCCAGGATTTTTTCAAGGTGCTTTACCACTTCAGAATAAATCCCACCCTTTTCAAGGAAAATACCAATGTATGTGCATGTCCTGAATTCTACTTTCTTAGGATTAATTAAATAACCTGAACCTGTGATCACTTCCATATCAATCATCCTGTTTACGCGCTGATGCACAGCAGCCCTTGATATCCCAACCTCTAGTGCAACATCTTTGAAAGGTGTCCTGGCATTCTTAATAATGATATCCAATATTTTCAGGTCTATTTCGTCTAATTGGTTTCTTAACGTCATAATGAGTAACTATTTTCCTGTAAAAATATTGAAATCTATACTCATTATCAAATTTAACCAACTTTAACCACCATACTGTTGCCTTCTGATACATGTAAAACAAAAACTTCCTTTTGTTATCAAATTATTAAAATATTCAATATTTTTTTATCATATTTCTATATTAATTTATCTTTTAAAGATATTTGATCTTTATAAGATAAATAAAATATCTAAATGTAAAGTTAAATTAAATCCTAAATAAAGATGAAGAACAACAAGAGTTGGTGGTTAATTTTAAGTGTATTGGTAATAGCAGGGATTATGGGTATCCTTATTCCTGCAGGTAGTTCAGGGTTTGATGACCCAAATCTAGTTGCAGGTGATGCAGCATGGATGCTCACTGCCACAGCCCTTGTGTTGATCATGACCCCAGGGCTGGCATTTTTCTATGGGGGAATGATCCAGCCCAGGAATATTATTTCAACCATGCTTCAAAGTTTTGTTGCTATGGGACTGGTAAGTGTAATTTGGGTTATTGTTGGGTTTAGCCTGGCATTTGGAGAAAGTATAGGTAATGAAGGGTATGGTATTGTTGGAAACCCATTAACTTACTTCATGTTCAAAGGGGTAAATGGAGGGACACACCCTGATTTAAGCCCCACTTTCCCTCTGGCACTGTTTGCTATGTTCCAGTTAAAGTTTGCCATTATTACACCTGCCTTAATCACGGGTTCTTTTGCAGGTCGTGTGCGTTTCAGGGCATACATGCTTTTTATGGTATTGTTTGTGATTTTCATCTATGCCCCTTTGGCACACTGGACCTGGCACCCCAATGGGTTCCTGAGAAACTGGGGTGTACTTGATTTTGCTGGGGGCACAGTGGTACATATGTCAGCAGGTTTTGCAGCCCTGGCAGGTGCTATGTATTTAGGAAAAAGAAAAGATTTCCACAGGGAATTCAAACCAGCTAATATCCCCTATGTATTATTGGGGGCAGGTATGTTATGGTTTGGATGGTTTGGTTTCAATGCAGGTTCAGCTTTGGCTGCTGATTCTGTGGCTGCCCTGGCTTTAATGAATACCAACACAGCCTCTGCTGCTGCCATGCTTACCTGGATATTTTATGATGCAGCTAAAGGCAAAAAACCTTCAGGAATGGGGGCTGCTATTGGCTTGGTGGTTGGTTTGGTTGCCATTACCCCTGCTGCTGGTTTTGTTGATGTAGGTTCCAGTATTTTTATTGGGGTAATAGCTGCCATTGTAAGCAATTATGCCATTACCCTCAGGACAAAATCATCCCTAGATGATACCCTGGATGTGTTTCCTGCACATGGTATGGGGGGTATAACAGGCATGATTGCCACTGCCATCTTTGCCAAAGATGTTGGGCTGATCTATGGAGAATTAACAACTTTCTTGTATCACTTGTTAGCCCTGGTAATTGTAGGTATTTTTACTTTTGGGGGTTCTTACGTGATGTACAAAATTACTGACCTGATAATCCCTGTAAGGGTCTCGCCAAAATCTGAAAGGATTGGGTTGGATATCAGCCAGCATGCTGAATCTTATGATTTTGAGTACAGAAAGGCATAAAAAAAGGCTCAATTTGAGCCTTTTTTTATTGTATAGGCACTTGCCTCTTAAAGTCTTGTTCTAATGAAATAAATGTTTCAGTGCGTGCAATTCCTTCTATTTCCTGAAGCTCATTGTCAATCAGCCTTTTCAGGTGTTTGTTATTCTTAGTCTGGATTTTAATAAAGATTGCATACTGCCCTGTTGTGTAATGGCATTCCACTATTTCAGGGATTTCTTTTAGCTGGTCAACTACTTCCCTGTGGTATTTTACCTTGTCAAGGTAGACCCCCATATAAGCACAAGTGTTGTACCCCAGCTTTCCAGGATTTACAATAAACTCACTACCTGATACCACACCAATATTTTGCAACCTTTGTACGCGTTGGTGGATGGCAGCACCTGAGACCCCACACTCCCTTGCTACTTCAAGGAATGGGATTCGTGCATTTTTAGTAATAAGTTTCAATATTTTTTCGTCCAGGTCATCAATATCAGGAATTTTTTCTATGTAATCTTTTGTATTCATGTTTTCTAGTAATTCAACATTAAAATAACAAATTAACAAAAAAGTGGTTTAAAAATCTTCAATTTTAAACTGATAGTGCTTAATAACATAGGAAAAGTTACAAAATGTAAATTTATTTTGCAATACCAAAGTTTTCCAGAAAAGAACCTATTCTTTTATTTGCGTGATATCAAAGCCAGTTGGAGCCTGGAATACCCTGAGTTCAAATTCAGGGACTACTGCCAGTATATGGTCAAAAATATCTGCCTGGATTGCTTCATAATTTGCCCATTCTTTATCTTTGCTGAAAACATAAATTTCAATGGGTAGCCCTTTTTCAGTGGGCTGTAATTGACGCACCAGGAATGTCATTTGTTGGTTGATCATTGGGTGGCTTTTCAGGTAAAGCTCAAGGTATCTCCTGAAAATACCCACATTGGTTTGACTCCTCCTGCTGATCAGGTCATTATCATCTAACCCCTTTTCTGCATTGTATTTTTCTATTTCATTTTGCTTTCCTTTCACATAATCCTTAATCAACACAAGGTTTTGAAATTTTGAAAGCAATTCATGGTCACAAAAACAGATACTTGACATGTCAATAACAACCGAACGTTTTATCCTCCTACCACCTGACTCTTCCATACCTTTCCAGTTGTTAAATGACTCTGCTACTAATGAATAAGTAGGTATGGTAGCAATGGTTTTATCCCAATTTTGAACTTTTACAGTATTCAGGGTAATATCCAGCACTGTACCATCTGCCCTATGGCTTGGCATTTCAATCCAGTCGCCAATTTTCACCATATTGTTGGCTGATAACTGGATGGAGGCCACAAAACCAAGTATGGTATCCTTGAAAACCAATAATAACACGGCGGCCATTGCCCCAAGCCCTGCCAAGAGCACTGTTGGATCTTTTCCAAGCAAAACAGAAATGACCAATATACCTGCCATAAAATAGACAAAAATTTTCACCAGCTGGACATACCCTTTTATGGGCCTATGGTGTGCATAAGCAGTTGTGTTGTATATTTCATTTCCTGCATTCAATACCCTGTTTACCACAGTAACAATGATGAATGCAAAGTATATCTGCACCATTTTCAACAAGGTGATGCCCAAAGTAAAATAATGGTCTATTGAGAGGATATCAATGGCTTCAACTGAAAGTTCACTTAATTCCTGATGAAGCTGGGGGGAAGAAAAATCACATGTATAATACAGGATAAAGGCAGGAACAAGGTGGGCCAATGCCTTGAAAACCCTGTTTTTTACAAGAATGTCATCCCATTCAGTTTTTGTT
This sequence comes from Prolixibacteraceae bacterium, assembly GCA_028282705.1. Classification (GTDB taxonomy): domain Bacteria; phylum Bacteroidota; class Bacteroidia; order Bacteroidales; family Prolixibacteraceae; genus JABMQB01. The sequence goes on from JANQHI010000031.1 coordinate 118,377, forward strand.
TTTTTGGCTATCCTTTTAACAAGCTGGAGGAAAAGCCTCCTGGTTATATAAAATGCCACCCAAGCTATTACCAATATTGAAACCAAAGTAATAAATGCAGCCAATGGTTTTGAGAAAACTTCTAAAGCCTCAAAACTTCTTAGGTAGTCAAGAAAAAATTTATAGTAAGTCCTCATTTTTATAATTCCCTTAATTGTTTATTTTTAGAACCCTTAAAAATAATAAAACACAGTGGTTATGAGAACCAATTTTATCATTCTTTTTTTGTTAATGCCCATACTAAGTTTTTCTCAAATTGATTACAATGCCTATTTTACTAACAAATCACTAAGGTTTGACTTCCTTCTTGGCGGAAATAGTGAAAAAGCGGTTGTTTTTCCACAACAAATAAAACAGGAACCTTATTGGGCTGGCTCAAAAAATAACACGATAGATTATTTTAATTATGGAAGTTACAGGTTCAGGGTATTTGACCTAGAGTCAGAGAAATTAATTTTCTCCAAAGGTTTTAGCACACTTTTCCAGGAATGGCAAACCACTGCTGAAGCAAAAAAACAAGACAAAGCCTTCTATCAAGCTGCCATTTTTCCTTACCCGAAAAAAGAAGTTAAACTGGAAATTGAAGCCAGGCAATGGGATGGTAATTTTAAAACAATCTATAAAACTACCATTGACCCTAAAGATTATTTTATTATTAAAGAACCTGGAGCAGATTTTAAGGTTGAAGAAATTATAAAGAATGGAAAGCCAGAAAATAAAGTAGATGTTGTTTTATTAGCTGAAGGGTATACCCAGCATGAAATGGACAAGTTTATTGCTGATGCAAAAAAAATGATTGAATGCTTATTTTCAATTGCCCCCTATTCTGAACAAAAAGATAAATTCAATTTTTATGGTGTACAAGCTCCTTCAGCAGAATCAGGCACTGATGTACCAGGTGAAAAAATATATAAAAACACCTATTTCAATTCAACTTATTACACTTTTGATGTGCCACGCTACCTCACTACCAGTGATATGAAATCAATTTATGATGCGGCTGGGTTGGCTCCATATGACCAGGTGTATTTGCTGGTAAATAGTGAACGTTATGGTGGAGGTGGTTTCTATAACTTTGTAAATGTCTGTACTTCAGGGCATGAGCTTTCAGGAAAAGTTTTTGCCCATGAGTTTGGCCATGGTTTTGCAGGACTGGGTGATGAATACTATACCTCATCTGTTGCTTATGAAGATTTTTACAACCTGGAAATAGAACCCTGGGAACCTAATATCACCACACTGGTTGATTTTGATAAAAAATGGAAGAATTTGCTAGATGAAAATACACCTGTCCCTACCCCAAGGGTTTCAAAATATAACAAGACTGTGGGAGTTTTTGAAGGAGGTGGTTATTTAAGCAAAGGTATTTACAGCCCCATGATGGACTGCCTGATGAAGAGCAATAACACCAAAGAGTTTTGCCCTGCCTGCCAGCAGGCAATTTTAAAAACCATTGAGTTTTATACAAAATAAAAACAGCAGGTAACACATGTTGCCTGCTGCTTTTATAAGGATTGCCAAAATGGTCAATTGTCTTTACCAACCATTTTGTTTGTAACAAAATGAGCAATAATTAATGCCAACCCCCCAAACAGTAATACTCCAGTGAAAAATGCCACTACTTCATTTATGACCTTTGAGAGCATAAACCCACTGATAACACCTGCTGCCAACCCAATCAGGAATATTCCCCATTTCAGCAGGTTGTATTTTCCCATTCCTGGGTCTTTCTTAAAAATGCTGGCTTCAGCACCTTTCTCTATAAGTGCTAACCTTTCTTTATTCCTTGTTGTGAAAAACACATATAAAATTGCAAAAACTGCTAAAAAGAATGATACTGGTATTACAATTGCTTCCATAATTTTATTTTTTTGATTTCACCCTTTTGACGCAAAAAATTTTTACTGGTTACACTCCCCAAAAAAATAAATTGAAAATTGTAACCAGCTTGTTATGTTTACGTCTAATCAACACATGGATCAAAAGGAAGAATTATGCTACATTGAAAAGGTTAAAAATGGAGAAGCCAATTATTTTTCTTATTTAGTTGAAAGCTATAAAGATATAGTCTATTCTATCTCCTTGAAAATTTTGAAAGACCATGATGAGGCAGAAGATTTGGCACAGGAATCATTCATAAAAGCTTATAATTCTATCCTCTCATTTCAGGGGAAATCAAAATTTTCGAGCTGGTTATACAGGATAACCTATAACACCTGCATTTCACATGTACGCAAAAAAAAGCAGGAATACATATCAGTTGATGATATACAAATAAAGGATGAAGCTGAAGATTTCAATTTTGATGAAATACCAGGGGATGCCAGGAAAAAATACCTTCAACAAGCTTTAAAACAGTTGCCAGAAATTGACTATACATTGGTACTTTTATACTATTTTGAAGAATTAAGTGTTGATGAGATAAAAAAGATAGTCAACATGTCAGCAAGCAATGTGAAAGTAAAGATCCACAGGGCACGAAAAAAACTTTATACCATCATAGAAGATAAGTTGAAACAAGAAATTTACACTTAGCCATGAATGACGAGCAATTAAGATCAGCCATAAAAGATATTAAGCTGGAATCACCAAGTGCCAGCTTTACTGTCAATGTAATGAATAAAATACATGAGTCTGCAAACCTGGCCAAAGTACCTTATAAAATACTTGGATTGAACTTTTGGGTTTTTGTTTCCTTGTTTATGGCAGTTGCAATTTTATTTGCATTGTTTGCCAATGGAGCTGATACAACTGGAGTGGTTCAAGGATTACTCCCCTCTTCTGGAAATGAAGTAGTTAAAGGTACATACCAATCAATATTGAATAAATTGAATATGGCTCCCCTCAGCCTGGCAGGGATATTATTAGGGGCTTCCTTTTTATTGATCATTGAAAGAGTTATAGCAGCAAAAACACAGCAAGCACCTTAACTTGTAAACCTTTCATGGCTATTCATATTGTTTCAGTATCCCCCTCATTATAAAATATTGGGCAGCAATATAGGTGGGCATTACTAGCAGCCCTTCATAAGGTATAGGAATCATAAACTTATTAAAAGCTATCAATGTGTCAGATATGACAAATAAAAAAGCACCTATCAGCACCCAGGTAAAACTTATTGGGTGCCCATTGCCAAACCTGTTAAGAGCCATTGCAGCCATACTTAATAATGCTACCATATAAATAAATACAGCTACCCTCATTGCATCATCCAGTTTGCTAAACAAAACCATATAAACCAGCATCCCATACACCATAAAAGGGAAAACCCAAAATGGTTTTTTTACTAAAAATGGGCGCCTGCCTGAAAGGGTTATTGTCTTCAGAAACAAGAAAATATAAAAAACCTGTGCAATGAGGAATGAAAACAAACCTGCAATAAAAAAGATTGGATTAATGTGTGTCAGCATTAACAGGATATCTCCCAGCCAAGAGAACAAGAATGCTAATGACAGCCTTTTTACAACACCAGCATCCACGTTATTTGCGTGTAACAAAAAATACCCAGCAATCCAGATGAGGATCAATGGTTTAAATACATAGTCTAACCCTTTTATGCCTGTAAATTCACCAATAAGGTCACCTGTAACAATAATTAAAAACAGGAAATGTAACCAAAAATTTTTCATGGGATTTATGATGGTTATTTGGATTTTAAAATGAAGTTGCCTTAAACTGATTCATATGTATGGTAACGTAATATGGGAGTTTAAGTTACCCCACTCCAACAATGAAGGCAATGAAATTATTTTTATTTTTTAATAGCAGATTTGCTTTTCAAGGTAGTTAGATACATAATCCTTTACCCCATGCTCAAGGTCAATAAATGACCTTGAATACCCTATTTCCCTCAGTTTCTGAATATTGGCTTCAGTAAAATACTGGTACCTGCTTCTTATTTGGGTAGGAGTATCAACAAACTGTATCTCAGGGTTTTTATCCAAACTATCAAAAACAGCCCTGGTAAGGTCAAGGTATGACCTTGCTTTTCCTGTGCCCACATTATAAATGCCAGGGTTATTTTGGTTTTCACTGAAAAAGAGCATCACCTCTGCAATGTCATCAACATGTACAAAATCCCTTTTTTGTTCCCCATCCTTTACATCTTCACGATGAGAACGGAAAAGTTTCATCTCCCCTTTTTCCTTTATTTCGCGGAAAGCATGCAATACCACTGAAGCCATGTTACCTTTGTGGTATTCATTGGGCCCATATACATTAAAAAATTTTAACCCAGCCCAAAAACCTGGTGTAGCTTTTTGGTTTAGTGCCCACACATCAAAGTCATGTTTTGACCATGCATAAAGGTTAAGAGGTTTCAACCTGTTTATACCATCATGTTTATCTGAAAACCCTAGGTCTCCATTTCCATATGTGGCAGCTGAAGAAGCATATACAAAGGGAATATTATAACGTGTGCAGGCTTCCCATAATTTTTGGGAATATTTAAGGTTTAATTCACGATAAATTTCGACTTCCTGCCCTATGGTATCTGTCCTGGCCCCTAAATGGAATATGATCTCAACCTGCTCTTTATTCTTTGCAAGCCAATCAATAAAATCGTCTCTTTCAATCAAATGTTGGTATTCTTTCCCTTTAAGGTTCCCATCTTTTAATGGGTCATCATAAGTGTCGACCAGGATAAGGTTATTGATACCTTGCCTGTTCAGTTTGCCAACTAAAAAACTGCCGATAAATCCGGCTGCTCCTGTAACAACTATCATTCTCTTCAAGTGATATTGGTTTGGTTCAGCATTAAAACTACTTCTGTTTTCTGACAAACTGTGGCTTTATGCAGTAAAAACTTATTTTCTCCATAATTATTGTATCCACAGGTAATTTTTTTCATTCATTTTAAATGAAAATATATTCCTGTTTGAATTTGCCTGAAATTCGGGGCAAAAATAACAAAATCAACCAACTACCACATTGATTTTTTGCAAAACCTGAAAAACAGCATCATTCAATTTTTCAAGGGCAAGGGGAATGTCCCAATCTGAAAATTCATTTGACCCTACATAATTGGAAACTGACCTCAATTCAAGGAAAGGGATTTCCATGTATTTGCACACATAAAAAACAGCAGCACCTTCCATGCTTTCAACTTCAGTATCAAATTTTGAAGATAACCTCTGTACTGATGTTTTTTTCTGGTTGGCCTTATTTACAGTTATGCCTTTGGCTATAGGAAAGTTAAGCTGAAATCCATCAGTATTATTATGAATTACCCCATTTTCAAAAGGGAACTCATTTTTAGAAATATAACCTATATCAAACATGGTCTCAAATCCTGAATATTTCTCAACTCCCAGGTCAGCAAATTCTTCTGAAACAACATTTAACACTTCACCTATTTTTATCTTTTTTGAGAAACTGGCAGATAAGCCTATATTCAGTACCAGGTTATATTCATTTTTTACAAGGGCATTTGTTAAATGGAAAGTAGTGAAGATCATCCCTACCCCTGTAATAATTATGTCAATTATAATACCATTGTATGTGTAACGGGTTACCATTGGGGAAATTACCCTGTCAAAAACCAGTTCATCAGTTAAAAACCTTACCTCCAGTTCAGTTGCCGAAACTACCAAGATATTCATAATCATTCATTTATATGCAACCAATAAAAATCCTCTAGTTCTTTTTTACTGATTTTCTGAAAAAAAGTTAATCTTTGTGGATATTTAATTTTTGACACAAATGGAATCTTCCTTTAATAATAAATCAAGTGCATACCAGAAAATTGAAAAATTCAATGATGCAAAAACACATAAGATAGCTGGCCATTACCAAGAGATTTTAGAGCTGGTAGGTGAAGATGTAAAAAGAGAAGGGCTTGAAAAAACCCCAATAAGGGTTGCCAAGGCGATGCAATTTTTGTTGCAGGGATATGAAATGGATCCTGTTGAAATACTCAAGTCAGCCATGTTTAAAGAAGATTACAGGCAAATGGTCATTGTAAAAGATATTGAAATATTCTCCTTATGTGAACACCATGTTTTACCACTTATAGGAAAAGCACATGTTGCCTATATCCCAAATGGTTATATTACTGGCCTTAGCAAAATTGCCAGGATAGTTGATGTATATGCAAGGAGGTTACAGGTGCAAGAAAGGCTTACTTCTGAAATTAAAACTTGCATACAGGAAACATTGAAACCATTGGGGGTGGCTGTTGTGATTGAGGCACAGCACCTTTGTATGCAGATGAGAGGGGTACAAAAACAGCATTCTATAACAACTACTTCTGATTTTACCGGGGCTTTCCAAAAAACAGCAACCAGGGAGGAATTTATCCGCCTGATCAGCAGTAAATTATCATAATGCTAATCAACAGATAGCATCTAAAAAACAATACAAACGGGGTTTTGAATGGTTATTTCTTTTTCAAGGAATACTGGTTTTCCTGTTGCTCTATCAATGTTGTAAACAGTGATGTTGTGGCTATTCTGGTTAGCAACTAACATAAATTTCCCATTAGTGCTTAAAGAAAAATTGCGTGGCCAGTCCCCATGGGTTGAAACTGTGCCTGCATAAGTAAGCTTACCATTTGCTGATACTGAAAATGTGGCAATTGAATTATGCCCCCTATTTGAACAATACAAATATTTTCCATCATCAGAAATATGGATATCAGCACAATAATTTTTCCCATCAAAACCCTTGGGCAATGTAGAAATGACCTGGACAATTTTATATTGTGCCATCACATCCACCATTGACACTGTGGAATTCAATTCATTAATAACATAAATGTATTTACCACTTGGATGGAATTCAAAATGCCTGGGGCCAGACCCTGGCTCTATTGCTGCAAAAGGTACTTTTTTATTTGGGATTAGCATACCCCCTTCCATCTGATATATCATTAATTTATCCATGCCTAGGTCTGCTGCATAAACCTTTCCATCAAATGGTGAAAACTTTACTGAATGGGCGTGAGGACCAAGCTGCCTTGCATTATCAATACTGCCTCCCTCATGTTGTATTAATTGGGCAGGACTTTCCAACCCACCTGCCTTGCCAACTTTATAAAATGCCAAGTTGCCTGTCCCATAATTTGCAACAACCACATGTTTGCCATCATCTGACACATCAACATAGCATGGGTCATCTCCCTGTGTGGTTTGCTTATTAATAGGAAAAAGGCTCCCACTGTTAGGGTCAATTTTTAAAGCTTCAACTATGCCCAGCCCTTTCTCAGGACGCAAACAAAGATATAAGTAAGACCCATCATCAGATTTTGCCAGATAATTGGGATTATCAAAACCTTTGTACACCTCCTTTATTTCAACATCACCATTTATTTCATCAAGGGTACAAACATACAGGCTTTCAGTATTGCCACTTGAGAATGTCCCCACATAAAAAATGCTTTTCCTATCCTCTTGCCCTATGGCAAAATAGGTGGGCAACATAACAACTATCAATAAAACAACTAAATTTCTCATATTCCTTATGCTTCAATTTTGTAAATTATCCTGCATAAAATTAATGACATTGATAAAGCTCCTGCATCTTTCCCAAACTTTTTTGATAAAAGTGTTGTTTTCATTAAAAAAATAAATGAATTATGGACAAACCTTTAATTGCTGCAAAAAATCCTGCCATGTTAAACCTTGAGCCGGGTGAATATTATTGGTGTGCTTGTGGAAGGAGTTCAAACCAGCCTTTCTGTGATGGCCCACACCATGGTACATCAATTACTCCAGTTGCCTTTAAAGCTGACAAAGGGCAACAAGCATTTTTATGCCTATGCAAACACTCATCAAACAAACCTTTTTGTGATGGCAGCCATAACAATTTATAGTAGATTATTTTAACAGGATTTATAATTCTTTAAAATACTCTTTGGTAGCATTGCAAATTGGGCATTTATAATCTTCAGGTAAATCTTCAAAAGGAGTACCTGGTTCAATTCCTGCTGTCGGGTCACCCTCTTCTGGGTCGTAAACAAACCCACAAATAGTACAGATATGTTTATCTTCAGCACTTGGTTCAATTTCCTCTTTAGCAGGTTCTTCTTTTTGTTCTTTTATCGAATCCTCCTCTTCTTCAAGCAAGCTTTTTTCAATATAAGTTGGAGAATTCTTGGGTGAAAGCATTTTGTATTTTTCCCTATAATAACTATATGTCAAAGGCTCTTCATCAGATAAAATATCACTGCCGACAACTTCCCCAATAATTAATATATGTGTACCTAAATCAACATGTTTGGCAACTTTGCAATCAAACCAGGCTACTGACTGGCTGGTAACGATAGGTGCCCCAGTTGACTGGACATCATGATCAACATTCCTGAATTTATCAAAGTCATTGCCTGACATAAAACCAAATTCACCAATGATGGATGTGTCAACTTCTTTTTTTAATACAGATATAGAAAACACACCACTTTTCAATATCACCTCTGTGGTGCCATTATTTTTATGTGCACTTATGGCAACCTGAGAAGGGGTAGATGTAACCTGAAAAGCTGTATTGGCAATATAACCAGATTTCATTCCCTCATGCTCTGATGCAATTATATATAACCCATATGATAATTTATGGAAAGCTTTAAGTTTCATTTTTGTATATTTTAGATTACCATACTAAAGTAAAGAATCAAAACAGATTATTTTATACAATTAATAATTAAAACAACAAGTTTCATTTTTGTTTTAATTAAAAGATGATTTTTATTCACCCCAAGAAGGATGAATTATTTGTATTTTTATACAATTGATACTTAACCTGGCAATTATGAAAAAAACAGTAACAGTTTTGTTGAGTGTATTATTTATGGCAACTTTCCCCCTGCTTGCACAAGATGTAACCAGCCTCCAGAAAGAGATTTCAGGACTTAAAAAACAAAATGAAAACTTAAGGCATAATTTTGATAAGCTTGAAAAAATGGTAGATGATATCACTTGGTACCATAAACTGGGAGATATTTCCCATATTGATAAATTGTATATTTATGGTCCACCCAAATGGAAAGAAAAGAACCCAACAGCCAAAGGGGCTGGTAATCCTGTTAAATTTTGGACCTATGTATTCATCCCATTATCAGTTGATGTATCACAAAAATACCCATTAATTGTCCTTCCACATGGTGGGGTACATAGTGATTTTACTACTTACTACACCCATATTGTAAGGGAACTTGTTAGCCAGGGTTATGTGGTTGTAGCCCCTGAATACAGGGGGAGTACAGGATATGGGAGAGGGCATTATGAAAAGATTGATTATGGTGGGTTGGAAATTGAAGATGTATATGCCAGTAGGAATTACATGATAGAAAACTACAGTTTTGTTGACAAAAACAGGGTTGGTATAATTGGCTGGAGCCATGGTGGGCTAATAGCCCTTATGAATATTTTTGACCATCCCAATGATTACCAGGTTGCATTTGCAGGTGTCCCTGTCAGTGACCTTATTGCCAGGATGGGATACCATAAGCAATCTTACAGAGACCTGTATGAAGTAGAATACCATATTGGCCAGGATGCAAATGACAATGTGCAGGAGTACAGGAGGCGTTCACCCGCTTGGAATACCCATAAGTTCCAGAATACACCATTGTTAATCCATACCAATACAAATGATGATGATGTTAATGTATTAGAAGTTGAGCACCTGATAAAATCATTGAAAGCTGAAGGCAAGAAATTTGAATATGAGATATTTAAAGATGTCCCTGGTGGCCATTCATTTGATAGGATGGATACAATGATAGGTAAAAAGATCAGGGTTAAAATCCATAAATTCCTGGCAAAGCAATTAAATCCACCTAAACCAATTAGCAATTTGGAAGAACTGCAAAAAGCTGCTTATAAATTTTAATTAACAATTTGCCAAATCTTCAAATTTTGGCATTTAAATCAATTTGAATTTTGTCCTATATTGGGATAGTTTGCCATTTTTTATAGGGGAATCCCCTATACAGGGCTTCGTTTTTTCCCAAATTTGGAAAATTACCACACATTTACTGTTGAAAACTTGACAAGAGTTCTTTTAATCCTTACTTTAGCAACAGACGATTTACAAACATTTATTATTATGAAGTCCCCTAAGAGAAGAAATTATAAAATTTTCATTGTTGAGGACAACAAATTGTACGCTAATGTATTAAAGAAACAATTGTCCCAAAATGATTCCTACTTGGTAAAGGTATTTGAGAATGGACGCGATTGCATAGCAAACCTTGCTGACAATCCAGATGTAATCACTTTAGACTACACACTACCCGACATGAATGGGGCGGAAATCCTGGCTAAAGTAAAAGAAAATTCACCAGATTCCCATGTTATAATTATATCAGGCCAAAATGATATTAATACAGCAGTGGGGCTATTAAAAGATGGTGCATATGACTACATCATGAAAGGACCAGATACTCGCGAGCGCCTGACTAACATCATTAAAAACATTCACGAATCAGATAAACTTCGAGCTGAAAACCAATACTTGCGTAATGTTGTAAAGCAAAAGTATGATTTCAAAACCCTGATCAAAGGGGGAAGCCGTAAAATTGAACACGTGTTTGAATTGATGGCCAAAGCAGTAAAAACAGCCATCTCAGTATCAGTGTCAGGAGAAACAGGTACCGGTAAAGAGTTGGTTGCAAAAGGCATTCATTTTAACTCAAGCAGGAGCAGCAAACCATTTATTGCTGTGAACATTTCAGCCATCCCTGAAGGGTTGATTGAAAGTGAGCTGTTTGGGCACGAAAAGGGTGCATTTACTGGTGCTGATTTCAAGAAAATTGGAAAATTTGAGCTAGCTAATGGTGGTACCCTATTCCTTGATGAAATTGCAGATTTGGATTTGAATATCCAAACCAAACTTTTGCGTGTAATCCAGGAAAGGGAGTTGACAAGGGTTGGAGGTACGGATATAATCCCTCTTGATGTAAGGATTATTACAGCTACCCACAAAAAACTCAATGAGCTTGTTTCAAATGGCAATTTCAGGCAAGACTTATATTACAGGCTGCTTGGATTACCTATTGAACTACCTCCTTTACGTGAACGCGGAAATGATGTGATACTGCTGGCAAAACATTTTGTAAATGAATTCTGCAAAGAGAACAAAATGGAGCTGAAAAGTATTTCTGCTGAAGCCAAGAAGTTGATCCAGTCATACCCATTCCCTGGGAATATCAGGGAGTTAAAAGCAATCATGGAGCTGGCTTGTGTAATGACAAATGATGAGGTCATTGAGGCAGAACACCTGAATATGAATGCCAAGGAGAATGTTCATAACCTATTGGCCACTGAAAAAACCCTGGAAAAATATAATGAAGAAATTATCTTCCATTTCCTGAACAATTATAACAATAATGTTAGGTTGGTAGCTTCAAAATTGAACATTGGCAAATCAACCATTTACAGGATGTTACAAAAACAGCCCAATTGAGAAAAAGATATAACTGAATAAAAAAATCCAGGCTTTCAAGGCCTGGATTTTTTTATTATATGTAGCTATCTTTACCCTGAATAACTATTTATCCCTGCTGTTTCAACTGACCTTTCCATTTTTTTGATCAACCCTTGCAACACACTGCCGGGTCCAACTTCAGTAAATGAAGTAGCCCCTTCTTTTAACATATTTTGGACAGTCTGTGTCCATTTTACTGGAGCAGTAAGCTGGGCAATCAGGTTTTCTTTTATCTCTCCTGCTTTAACCACAGGCTGGGCATTTACATTCTGGAAAACTGGGCAAATGGCATCTTTAAAACCAGTGGTTTCAATAGCTGCAGCCAATTCTTCACGTGCAGGTTCCATAAAAGGAGAATGGAAAGCACCCCCCACAGGCAGTTTCAAAGCCCTTCTGGCACCTTTTTCAGTAAGTAGTGCACAAGCTTTGTCAATACCTGCTACTGACCCTGAAATAACCAACTGCCCGGGGCAATTGTAATTTGCAGCTACCACAACCTCATCAACTTCATTGCATGCTTGTTCCACAACTTCATCAGGCAAGCCTACAATAGCTGCCATAGTTGAAGGTTCTATTTCACAAGCTTTTTGCATAGCCATGGCACGTTTTGAAACCAGGGACAACCCATCTTCAAAATTTAAAACCTGGGCTGCAACCAATGCTGAAAACTCACCCAATGAATGGCCTGCAACCATATCAGGGGCAAAACCTTCAATGGTCCTTGCCAACAAAACTGAATGTAAAAATATGGCAGGCTGTGTAACTTTTGTTTGCTTTAAATCTTCAGCTGCCCCCTCAAACATAATATCAGTGATCCTGAACCCAAGTATTTCATTTGCCTTTTCTAAAAGGTTTTTTGCCTCAGGTGAATATTCATATAAATCTTTGCCCATCCCAGGGAATTGTGCACCCTGGCCTGGAAATACAAAAGCCTTCATAATGCTATCTTTTAAAAATTTTGTGCAAAGATAGGTTTTTCAACTTCATTTCATAAATTCATCCTTTTCAATCCTTAAAGCCCACAATTTTTTAACTATTAATCGGATCAAAACTTCCTTCAAACTACTTTATTTTTGGTTGTTAAAAAGGTAAACCACTAATATTTTACAAAAAAGAATCATTATCTTTCAGGTGCATCAAAAAAGAAATGGGAATTAATTAAATGACTATCAAATTATGATTAAAAAAAGCATACTTTTAACACTATTAGCCTTATTTAATCTGGCTCACCTGTTTGCACAGGTTGATATTACTTACCAAAAACCTGTAAAAGAAATCCTTGATTTAGTGGATATTGAGAAGGCACCTAATACATTATTGAATGAAAAAGGTAACAAAATGGTATTCCTGTATTCTGATAATTTCAAAACCATTGAAGAGTTATCAGAAAAAGAATTAAGGCTTGCTGGCCTGAGGATAAACCCAATAGCCAATATTGGAAGCAGGGTCAGGTATTATAATGACATAACCCTAATGGATGTTGGAGAACAGGAAGAGATAAGAGCAACAGGCCTGCCTGTGCAAAAAAGGCTAGCCAATTTTAGCTGGTCTCCTGACCAAACCAAAATGGCATTTACCAACACCCTTTCCAATGGGGTTGAATTATGGATACTGGACATTGAAACAGCCAAAGCCTCTAAATTAACTGAAGCCCAATTAAATGCTAATTTTGGAACCCCTTACACCTGGGCTACTGACAGTAAAAGCCTGCTGGTAAAATTTATACCCAATGATAAAAAAGACTTAATTGATAAATCAAAAGCCATACCTGTTGGCCCCAGGGTATCAATTAGTGAAGGTACAAAGGCACAAAACAGGACTTACCAGGACCTTTTGAAAGATAAAGCTGATGAACACAATTTTGAACAATTAACAAGATCTGAAATTTACAGGGTTTCATTAGAAGGAAAAAAGAACCTTTGGAAAAGGGCAGCCATGTTTTCATCTTTACAATTTTCTCCTGATGGGAATTACATCCTGGTAACAACCATCCATAAACCATTTTCATACATTGTCCCTTATTATCGTTTCCCTTCAAAAACCATTATTTATACTAAACAAGGAAAAGAGGTCAAGAAGATATTAGAAACCCCTCTTATTGAAGACCTTCCCAAGGGTTTTATGGCTACAAGGAAAGGAAAAAGAAGCTTGCAATGGAGGAATGATAAACCATCAACAATTGTTTGGGTTAAGGCACTTGATAAGGGAAACCCCAAAAATAATGTAGCATACAGGGATGAAGTTTTTATGCTGAAAGCACCTTTTGATGGTGAAGGGACAAGCCTGGTAAAAACCATAAACAGGTTTAGAGGGATTACATGGGGCAATGATGAAATTGCCTTTGTAGCAGACAGGTGGTGGAATACAAGGAATACAAAAACATACCTTTTCAACCCTTCAGATAATACAGTTGAGCCAGAGATCATAACAGACAGGAATTACCAGGACAATTACAGTGACCCTGGAAGTCCTGTTACTAAAAGAAATGCATTTGGCAAAAATGTTTTATTGGTTGATAAAAATAGCATATACCTTTCAGGAAATGGTTATTCTGATGAAGGTATACGGCCATTTATTGATAAATTCAACCTGAAAAAAAAGGAGGCAAAAAGGTTATGGCAGGCTAATGGCATTTCAACACTTGAGACCATTACAAAACTTCTTGACCACCAAGAAGGTGTAATCATTACACGAATTGAATCTAAAAATGGATTCCCAAATTTTTATATCAGGAATATCAAATCCAAAAAGACCCCTGAGCAAATTACTTTTTTTGAAAACCCTTTTAAAAGTTTGCAGGGAGTGCACAAAGAATTGATCAAATATAAACGTGATGATGGCATTGAATTATCTGGGGTTTTGTATTTACCTCCTGGTTATGATATGCAAACCAAAGAAAAACTCCCCATGATCATGTGGGCATACCCAAGAGAGTATAAAGATAAAAGCAGTGCAGGTCAGGTTACTTCATCACCCCACCAGTTTACATACCCATCTTATGGTTCACCAATATATTGGGTTATGCGTGGGTATGTTGTGCTTGACAGGGCAGCTTTCCCAATTTTAGGAGAAAAGGATGAAGAACCCAATGATACATTTGTCCCACAATTGGTAGCCAATGCAAAAGCAGCCATTGATGCTGTGGCAGAGCTTGGTTTTGCTGACAGGGAACGTGTGGCAGTTGGGGGGCATTCATATGGGGCATTCATGACTGCTAACCTCCTTTCCCATTCTGATTTGTTTGCAGCTGGGATTGCCAGGAGCGGGGCTTATAATAGGACACTGACTCCCTTTGGTTTCCAAAGTGAAGAAAGGACTTATTGGGAAGCTCCTGAAATTTATTTCCAGATGTCACCATTTATGCATGCCCATAAAATGAAACATGCTTTGCTTTTGATACATGGAGAAGCTGATAATAATTCAGGCACTTATCCACTACAAAGCGAACGTTATTTTAATGCTTTGAAAGGGCATGGGGCTAATGTGCGCCTGGTTATGCTGCCTAATGAAAGCCATGGTTATGCAGCCAAAGAATCTGTACTTCATGTGTTATGGGAACAAGACCAATGGTTGGAAAAATGGGTGAAGAACAAGTCCAAATAAATAACTACACTTCTAAAAACAAACAACATGAATGAATCACTGAAACAAGAGATTAAACAATTTGTCCTGGAAGGAATAGATGAAATTCCTGTGAATTCAGTTCCCAGCCCATTTTGGCAGAACCTGAAAAATGCAGGTACTGAATTGTGGCTGGATACAGGAGACATGGAGGAAGCTGAAAAAAACTGGTCAGCTGAGATGACTGCTTTAACAACAAACAACACACTGGTAAACAATGAGATACAAAAAGGTATTTATGATGATTTTGTTGCTAAAGCAAAAGAAATTGTAAAGGAACTTCCTATTGAAGAACAAGTTGTTGAAATTGCTTTTATCCTGAATGCACGCCATGGGTTGAGGCTTGCCAAAAAGTTTGGAGGGTTTGTTAGTGTTGAACTACACACCAATACTGCCCATGACCTAGATGCCATTGTTAGTTATGGGAAAAGGTACCATGAAATATGCCCTGAGCAGTTTATAGTAAAAGTCCCTTATACAGCAACTGGTTTGCTTGGTGCCAGGAGGTTGAGGGAATTGGGTATCAGGATAAACTTTACACTTGAATTCAGCACACGTCAAAATGTAATGGTTGCAGCCATTTCAAAACCTAATTACCTGAATGTATTTTTGGGCAGGCTGGGAGCTTATGTTGCCGACAACAAACTGGGAGAACCTGTTGGGGTTGGAGAAAAAGCTGTAATTGAAACCCAAAGGTGGGCTACAAAAATTACTGCTAACAATGAAGTACCTACAAAACTAATTGCTGCAAGTTTAAGGAATGCCCAGCAATTGGAAGCACTGGCAGGGGTTGATGTATATACCATGCCTACAAAAGTTGCAGCAGCTGGGAAAGAAAGCCTTTCAGGCAACTTTGAATCACAAGTAGGAACTGATTATGAAGTTTTATTGTTTGATGAAGCCAAAGGTTACTATGTAGAAAAGCTTTGGAAAGTAGCTGGACATGAACTTGAATTTGCCATGAATATTGACAAAAACCCTCCTGCAACAGGAGAAGAACTTGAACAGAGGGCAAGGGAAGCTGGTTGTGGGGACATGTTCCCTGTTTTATCAGATGATGACCTGAAAGCCATTACTGATGATGGGAAAATCCCTCTTCATTCAAGGTGGGCTGAAAGGATTGCCTCAGGCGAACTGGCCATTGACACCCTGTTGAACCTGGCAGGGTTGGCAAGCTTTACTGAAGACCAATCACAACTTGACGAAAGGATAAGAGGCATTATTGAATAGAAACAAAAAAATAAGGCTTCCTTTTAATAGCTTTTCTTTGTGAAACTTTTGAGGAAGCCTTATTTTGCTCTTTACTTCTCCTCTGAAAGGTAAGTAGATGAACTAAATTTATAAACATCAGAGTCTGTCCTGGCATTTTCCAGCAATACCCTTAATTCATTAACTTTTTCTGGCATTTTAGCAGCCAGGTTATTTTCTTCACCAATATCTTTTGAAAGGTCATATAGTTCATACTCCCCTATTGGCTCTTTATTCACATTATACTTTACTAATTTCCAGTCGCCTTGGCGCAAAGCCAGGCGTCCTCCCCTTTCGTGGAATTCCCAATACAGGTAGTTATGCTCTTCTTGTCCATCCTTTCCCAGCAGTGTTGGCAATAATGAGATCCCATCAATTGATTCATTCACATCTTTCCCCAAAATATCCATAACAGTTGGGAAGATATCCCAAAATGCAGATATGTGGGAAGACTCGCTTCCAGGAGTAATTTTTCCTGGCCATGAAGCAATCATTGGTACCCTTATCCCTCCTTCATACAAGTCTCGTTTGTACCCTTTTAAATCTCCATTGCTATTGAAATAATCAGGGTCAGCTCCCCCTTCACGATGAGGTCCATTATCAGACGTAAACATTACAATGGTATTTTCTGCAATTCCAAGTTCTTTAAGTATTGCCATTATTTCTCCCACTTGATCATCAAGCAAGGTGATCATAGCAGCAAAAGCAGCATGTGATTCAGGCTGTGACCCATAAGGGCCATCCCTGAAGTGTGGACCATCATCTGTCCCTTTATAATTTTTCTCAGGATCAAATTTCCCCCTGAATAATTCCATGTATTTCTCAGGTGCAAATAATTCAGCATGAGGAATAATGGATGGATAGTACATAAAAAAACTGGTATCTTTATTGTCTTTGATAAATTTTAATGCCTGTTCATGGATAACATCTGGACCATAATCCCCTGTACCATTCCCCTCATTTCCTTTTAGCATAATTTTTTCCTGGTTATGCCACATATGATAAGGGTAATAATTGTGTCCTATGCGTTGGCAGTTATACCCATAAAACTCATCAAACCCCTGGTTATTAGGGTCACCTTCAGAGCTAGGAAATCCTAAGCCCCATTTACCAAAACCACCTGTTACATAGCCACTTTCTTTTAATCTTTCAGCTAAAGTTACGGTTTCAGCAGGCATAGGCCATTGCCCCTCAGGCCTTACTTCTTTATTTCCACGAATGGGTGTATGCCCTGTGTGCTGCCCAGTCATTAATGATGAGCGTGAAGGGGCACAAACTGTTGACCCTGAATAATGTTGGGTAAACTTTATGCCACCCTCTGCAAGCTTGTCAATATTGGGTGTTGTAAACTTTTGTTGTCCATAACAACTCAGATCTCCATACCCAAGGTCATCAGCCAAAATGTAGATAATGTTGGGTTTTGATTCTTCTTTTGGTTTATTGGGTTGGTTGGTACATGCACTTATAAAAAACGTGCAAACAATGAATAGGCTAATTAAATGTTTCATTAAGACTTGTTTTAAAATAATAATATTGACAAAGTTAATGTAGAAATTGAATAGTTATGGAAAACTAATTAAAGAAAATAAAAACAAAAAGGTTTTATATGCCTTTAAAACGTTGCTTTTTTGACCTTTTTTCCCAGTTTTCGCGTGCCAGTTTTTGCAGGTCTTCCACTTTATCAGATTCATCAACAATCTCCAGCCCCAGGATGGTTTCAAACAAGTCTTCCAGGGTAACCAACCCAACAATACTGCCAAAACCATCAGCTACAATGGCCAGGTGCTGCCTGTTCAATATTAATTTATCCATCAGTTTTGAAACAGTCAGGTTGTCTTCCACGAAAAGTATATCCAGCTTAATGTCCCCAATTTTTTTTGTATGCTTGTCTTCCGCCAGGTTCAATAAGATATGGTCTTTAAGTACCATGCCAATAATGTTATCTGGCTGTTCACTATACATTGGTATCCTTGAATAATTGAGGGGTTTATGTTCTTTGTAAGCTTCAGCAACAGTCATACTTTCATCCATAGTTACCATGACTGAACGTGGTGTCATAATATCCCTTATGCTCAGCTTCTCCAACCTTAAAAGGTTTTGGATGATCACTGATTCCTCCTGCACCAGTGCCCCACTTTTATACCCTGCATCAGCCATTGCTTCCAAGTCATCCCTGCTTAATATACTCTCATCTTCTTCTTTTTTCATCCTTTTGGTAATCCACTTACTTAACCACACAAATGGGGCTAATACTACCATCAACCCTCCAATTGACCTTACAGTAAAAGGAGTTAGCCGTTTCCAATAAGTTGCCCCAAGGGTTTTAGGGATTATTTCTGAAAGAACCAGGATAGCCAGGGTCATTACACCAGCAATGATGGATTCATAGGTGATATCAAAAAAATATAACCCCATGGATGAAGTGCCAAATAACTTACCAGCCTGTACCCCTACCCCTACTGCACCAGCTGTGTGGGCTATAGTATTCAGGGTTAGGATAGCAGAAAGTGGGCGGTCAATATCCTCCTTTAAGCTATTCAATGGTTTCCCTATGGAAGGTTTTTCATTCATCATCCTGCTTACATATGAGGGTGTAATGCTAAGGATAACAGCTTCCCATATTGAGCATAAAAAAGAAAAAATAATGGATATGGTGAAAAAGAATAGTAGTCCTGTCATTTTTGTTTATATCATGTTGCAGATGGCTTGTTTTTCAAATATACCTGATTTAAAAGAACCAGTCAATTTTAATGGAAAAATTTCAAGAAATATTTTAATTATTCCCCAACCAAATAATAAATTCAAAGGCTAAAGCCCCTATTAATTAGTATTTTCCCCAGCATTATTATTTTGAGGTCATTCAGGGTAGCCTGTGATTTTTTGGATTTCCTTGTAAAGAGGAGCAAGAGATTTGTACATCTTTTTATACACTTTATGGAATAATTGGCTGTATATTTCCACATTTTTGGGGTTTGGGTTGAATGTTTTTTGGTAAGTAACCATATTCTTAACAGCCTCTTCCAATGAACTAAAAGCCCCAACCCCAAATGCTGTACAAATGGCCGCCCCTAAGCCTGATGTTTCAAAAGTTGAACCCTGTACCATAGGTAAATTAAAAATATCAGCATTGATCTGGCAAATTTCACTGCTTTGTGATGCCCCTCCTGATACTGCCATTTTTGAAAAGTTAGTTTTCCCCTTCTTTTCCAGTTTGTATTTTCCATCCAACAATGCAAAAGCCAACCCTTCAATTACAGCCCTGTACACATGTGCTTTTTTGTGAACATCACCAAAACCTATTATTGACCCTTTAGCCAATGGTTCTCCAAGCCCAGGACTCCAATAAGGTTGTACTACCAGCCCCATTGCCCCAGGAGGGGCTTGGTTCAACAAATCATTCATCACAACCTCTGGCGGGATGCCTTTTAGGGTTGCCATCTGTACCTCCTTATAAGCAAATTCATTTTTAAACCAGGTGATCATCCAGTATCCCCTGAATATCTCAATCTCTGGGTTAAACTTATTTGGAATTACAGCAGGGTATGATGGCAAAAAAGGCAAAGGTTCAATATAAAATGGAGTGGTGGTTTGGATGGTGGCTGTTGTGCCAAAACTAAGGCTTGCCATGGTATTGTCAATTACCCCCATCCCCAATGTTTCACATCCTTTGTCTGAACCACATGCTATCACTTTAACTCCTTCAGGAATACCTGTTTGCCTTGAAGCTATTTGGGTGACCCTGCCAATTTCTTTACCTGGAGCAACCAGGCCTGCCAATTTTTCTTTTTCAACTGGATACAGTTTACTGCTAAATGCCAATGGGTTGAATGGGTTGCCCCATTCCAATTTTTTATAATCAAAAGGGATATGCCCTATCTGTGAAGCCACTGAATCAACAAACTCTCCAGTAAACCTGTGGTTCAGGAAACCAGAAACCTGGACATATTTATGGGTATTTTCCCAAATTTCAGGTTGGTTTTGCCTCACCCAGTTGCTTTTACCATCTTTCTCCATTTTTTGCAGCACTGAATCCATCCCCACCATTTTCAATGCCATATTAATGGGAAACCCAGGCTTATAATAAGATTTTGCTTTTCTTTGGTCAAGCCATGTTATGATGGGGCGCAAAGGGTTTCCATCCTTACCTATATTAACCATGCTATCTCGCAAGGTGGTAACCCCTAACCCTTTTATTTTTGAAAAATTAGTTTTATCCCTTTCCTTGAGTTTTTGGCAAGCTTTGCAAAGGCTATCCCAATATATTTCAGGGTCTTGTTCTGCCCAACCTGGTTTTATGCTAAAATAGGGATTGTATTCTACCTTTTCTTTACCCACTATTTTCCCATCCAGTGAAAACAGGATTGCCCTAAGGCTTTGGGTTCCACAATCAATAGATAAAACCAATTCTTCCATAAAATACTCTTTTGATAAAACTGTTGCCCTGACCTCTAATCCAATCCCAATTGCCCTCCAGGATTCATGATATTATTTGGGTCAATATATTTTTTTATAGCCTTTAATATATCCAACTGGTTTTTCCCAAGGTGGGCTTCCATCCAGGGAGCAAACAGTTTCCCTACCCCATGATGGTGTGATAGTGTCCCCCCTGCATCTACAATAGCTTCAATCACTTTTTTATGGAATGCCACATAATCCTCAAGGTTACTCTCCTTAATAATGAAAATAAAATAAAGGTTGGTTCCCTGTGGATAGAAATGAGAAGCATGAATCATACATATGGTTTGAGACCTGCTTTTGATAACCTCCCTTACTTTGGTGTGTACCTTATGCAATGTATCCCACTTCACACTGGTTTCAAGGGTATCTATTAAAATCCCATAATCCATCAGGTCCTCCCTCAGGTATGGGTCACGATACCTGCCAGGTTCCCATTTTTTTGCAGGGTAAACAGTAAGGTAAATAGCCCCATGCCTCCTGCAAATCTTTCTCACTTTCTTTTTAATGTTCTTGGTGAAATTTTTCTCCCCATCAGCAGTACCCAGGAAAAGGCATCTTTCCATGGGTTTGAAGCCCCTCATTGTCATCAGTTTATCTAAAATAGTCCCTTCAATACCATATAGTTTTAGCCCAATGTGGGTCTCTTCAGGGTCTGATATCCTGAATACAGCAGGCATCCCAAATTCAGACTGGCTTATTTCTCTCCCAGCATTTACAGCAGCTTCCCAGCTTGGAAATATAAACCCAAAGTACTTCCTGTTGCCCGGCATAAAACGGAAAATTTTCCAGGTTACTTCAACCACTACCCCTAATGTGCCTTCACTTCCCTTCAATATATCCAGTACTTTGGGACCTGTTGCTGTGGCCGGGAAATCATAGGTTTTAATAGTTCCTTTGGGAGTTATCACCTCGATCCCTAACACCATATCAATTGCATCACCATAATAGGATGATTGCTGCCCAGACCCTAGGGTAACTACCCATCCCCCTACTGAGGAATATTCAAAAGATTGGGGAAAATGCCCACAGGTAAATTGTTTTTTTACCCCAAATTTTTCTGGTGCACTGTTTAAAGCTTCTTCAAAAGCTGGACCAAATATCCCTGCCTCCACAGTAGCAGTTTGGTTCAACTCATTTACTTCCAATACCTTATTCAGGTGGGTTGAAAGTACCATGGTAACCCCTCCCTTTTCGGGAAGCAGCCCAAAGTTTACTGAAGACCCTCCTCCATATATATAAATGGGAATTTGGTTTTTATTGCAATAGGAAACCACTTCCTGGACTTCATGCTTATTCCTGGGATGGATAACTATATCACAGATTTTACCTATTACCTCCCTACGCAATTTCATAGCTTCTTCCACAGTTTGCCCAGTGGAATATTTTAGCCTGTCATATTCTTCTATTGAAACATTTTCTTTTCCTGAAACCTGTGTAAAATATTCAATGTGTTTTTCTTCCAGGTTTGAAGGAAGTGAAAAATTTACCTGCCCTTCTCCTTCTGTTTCCTTTTTCAGGAAATCCTGGTCAGTAAGGTTAAAAGTTGCTTTTACCTCTTCAAACAATCTTTTATTTGGGTGTTTAAACCCATTAGGGTCACCAAATTTAAAAATTGACCTATATGATCCTTTTTCAGGAGGTTTTTCAATCCAGTCAGGTTGAAATGTATTTTCTTTTCCCATATCTTTTTTTACTATCTCCCAGGTATTTTAAACTTTTTTTCTACTTCTTCTAACTCTTTTTGTTTCCTGGCATCATCCCAATTTAGCTCTTTTGCAGCAACATTAGCTACCATGTTTAAAATTTCTTTACCAGGATGGACTAGAGTACCCAACCCTGTCCTCCTGAATAAAATATCTGGCAACTTGGTTGCTATTTCACTCCTAATGGCATAAACTACCTGCCCTAATATTTCACCATCAGCATTCAATTTTAACCTGTACTTTTCATTTTCTCTGGCAACCTCCATTAGGGTATCCAGTTCAGCTCCATACATTTGCGTTAAGTATGTTATTTGTTGTTCATCAAACCCTTTGTATTCTTTTATTTTCTGAGCAGTGAATGCTTCCATGTTTTCAATCTCACAACCTGCCAGGTGCTGTTTTGCTGAAATAGAAGGAGGCATGCCTACCCCTAACTTCTTTCCAACTAATTTTACAACCTTTTGGGCAAGGCTCCTGCTGGTGGTATATTTACCTCCTTCAATGGTATAAAAGCCTTCCAGCCCATCTTGCCCGTGGTCAACTATTTCATATTTGCGTGAAGCTTTATAAACATCCCCTGTATTGCTCTCCACCAATGGGCGCAAACCTCCATATACAAACCTAATATCTGGGCGCATAAGAGTACTGCCATTGCCAAAAACCTGGTTAACCTCATCAATAAAAGAATCAAGTGATTGTTGTGTGATTTTATAATCATCAGGAGCCCCAAAATACTCCTGATCAGTTGTACCAATAAATGATTTATTGCGCCATGGAACCACAAAAAAGTGCCTCCCTGATTTTGTAGCTGAGGTAAAAACATATTCTGAAACCAGCTTGTCTGTAACCATATGGATCCCTTCTGACCTTTTCAAGTGGTACTTTGCTTCCCTACCAAATGCTTTTGCTACCATTATGTCTGCCCATGGCCCAGTACAATTCACTATTGCCTTCCCATGTAAAGTATATTCCCTAGATGCTTCAAAGTCATAAACCTGCACTCCTACCACTTTCTTTTTTCCATCCTTTTCTGAATAGTGAAAATCCCTTACTTCTGTATAATTGGCAACCTTTGCCCCATATTTTATGGCTGATTTTATAAATGCCAGGGTCAGCCTTTCAGGGGAGATACTGAAACCATCATAATATTTCAACCCTCCAACCAACCCTTCTGTATTCACATATTTTTCTTTGGCAGAAATTTCTTTTACAGAAACCTTTTTATGGCCTGGCACTTTTTTGCTTTTATCCCAAATCTTGTTCCTATCAAATGAAAGCAAGTCATATAGTGTCAACCCAATTCTTACCATCCATCCAGGAGTTTTATCACCCTTATAAACTGCATAAACAAAGGGTTTGGGAGAGACAAAATTGGGAGCTATATTCATCAGAACTTTCCTTTCCCTTAATGATTCATATACCAGGCTCAACTCAAACTTTGACAGATACCTCAACCCTCCATGTATCATCTTAGAAGTAGCTGATGAAGTTGCCCCTCCAAAATCTGATTTCTCCAATAAAGCTACTGATAACCCCCTACTTGCTGCTTCATAAGCAATTGTTGCACCAGTAATACCCCCTCCAATAACAATCAAATCAAAATTTTTGATACCTGTATCAGCAGTTAGTTCTTCCATTTGGCTGGTTTCCTATCCCTAGAATTGATGCTTAAAGGTATTGAAAATCCACCTTAGTTGCAGAAGAAAACCCATTAACTTCATTAAAAGTATTCAACTGGTTTATGTTAAAAGAATGTTTGGTTTCTATATTTTTATTGAAACCATAAATTATTGATAAATGACCTTTACAAACAACACAAGTTCCACATATAAAGCATATTTTATTTTTGCACCAAGCTATTTAGACCCTTTAAAAACTATCAATTTTAAATTAAATTTAACTTCTGGATAAAAAAACGACAATAAACCCATCCATTTATTTTCATTTTAAAAAATTATTTTCATATTTGCAGCACATTGAACGAAAACAAATAATGACAATAAGTAATAACATATGTATTCTCAGCCTTATTCTAGGTATTCTTATCCTTGGGGTAAAGAACTGAGAATGGTATGTTATAACATGATATAAGAAATTAAATTAAAAAGCCATTCTCAGTAAAAGAGGATGGTTTTTTTATGTTATAAGAAATTGTTTAAACTAAATTATACAACATGAGTGACAGGCTTTACATTTTTGACACAACATTGAGGGATGGAGAACAGGTTCCTGGTTGTCAGTTAAACACAGTTGAAAAGATTGAAGTTGCCAAAGCACTTGAAGGGTTGGGAGTTGATGTAATTGAAGCTGGATTCCCCATTTCAAGCCCAGGTGATTTTGAATCAATAGTTGAAATCTCAAAAGCGGTAACATGGCCAACAATATGCTCTCTAACCCGCGCAGTACAGAAAGATATAGATGTAGCAGCTGAATCACTAAAGTATGCCAAGAAAGGGCGTATCCACACGGGGATTGGCACGTCTTATTATCATATCCACCATAAACTGAATTCAAATCCTGATGCTATACTGGAAAGGGCTGTTGAGGCAGTTAAGTATGCAAAAAAATATGTAGAAGATGTGGAATTTTATGCTGAAGATGCTGGCAGGACTGAAAATGAATACCTTGCACGTGTAATTGAAGCTGTTATCAAAGTTGGAGCCACTGTGGTTAACATTCCTGACACAACAGGGTATTGCTTACCACATGAGTTTGGCGAAAAAATCAAATACCTGGTTGATAATGTAGAAGGAATCCATAAAGCAACCATTTCAACCCACTGCCACAATGACCTGGGTATGGCAACTGCCAATACCATTGCAGGGGTTATGAATGGTGCACGCCAGGCAGAAGTCACCATAAATGGTATTGGAGAAAGGGCAGGAAATACCTCCCTGGAAGAGATAGTAATGACGTTGAAAAGCAGATATAAAGTTTTAAATATTGATACAAACATCAACACAACAAAAATATATGGTGCAAGCCGCCTGGTTTCTAATTTGATGAACATGCCTGTACAGCCTAACAAAGCTGTTGTTGGAAGGAATGCTTTTGCACATTCTTCAGGCATCCACCAAGATGGGGTATTGAAAAACAGGGAAAATTATGAGATCATGGACCCAACTGATGTAGGCATCAATGAATCATCTATTTTGCTTACTGCGCGCAGTGGAAGGGCAGCTTTAAAACACAGGCTGGAATTGTTGGGTTTCAAACTTGAAAAAGAAAAACTGGATGAAGTGTATGAAGAATTCTTAAAGCTTGCTGATAAGAAAAAAGATATCAAAGATGATGATATTGCACTGCTGGTGGGTGATGCAACCAGGAAAGAAAGGCGCATAAAACTTGACTTCCTTCAGGTAGTTACTGGAAAAGACCTGATGCCTATGGCAACTGTTCGCCTTGACATAGCAGGTGAAAAATTTGATGCAACATCAGCAGGCAATGGCCCTGTTGACTCGGCCATCAAAGCTGTAAAACAAATTATCCACAGGCAGGTTATTATAGATGAATTCCTGGTACAGGCAATCACAAGGGGAAGTGATGATGTAGGGAAAGTACACATGCAGGTTGAATATGAAAATACCATTTTCCATGGCTTTGGAGCCAATACTGATATCATTACTGCATCAGTGGAAGCCTTCCTGGATGCCATAAATAAGTTACCAGTAGCAAAATAATTTATGAAAGCAAAAACATTATTTGATAAAATTTGGGATGCACATATAGTAAAACAAGTGGAAGGTGGCCCCAATGTATTGTATATTGACAGGCATTTTATCCATGAAGTAACCAGCCC
The DNA here is from genome assembly GCA_028282705.1 of Prolixibacteraceae bacterium. Lineage (GTDB taxonomy): Bacteria > Bacteroidota > Bacteroidia > Bacteroidales > Prolixibacteraceae > JABMQB01. Next base: position 144,669 of record JANQHI010000031.1, read on the forward strand.
AGTGGCATTCCTTGGGTTGAAAAACAGGGGGTTGAAAGTTTTCAGGCCAGAGCAAACAACTGCCACCCCTGACCATAATGTGCCTACCATTGACCAACACCTAACCATTAAGGAAGAGTTGTCGCGCCACCAGGTTGAAACTTTAAAACAAAATTGTAAAAAACATGGTATTGTTTACCATGGGTTAGGAACTGACGGGCATGGGGTTGTACACATTATTGGCCCTGAAATGGGGCTTACCCAACCAGGGATGACCATTGTTTGTGGTGACAGCCATACCTCTACACATGGGGCTTTTGGAGCCATTGCATTTGGTATTGGCACCAGTGAGGTTGAGATGGTGCTGGCAAGCCAGTGCATTATGCAACCCAAGCCCAAGAAAATGAGGATCACTGTGAATGGCAAGTTGGGCAATGGGGTCACTGCAAAAGACATAGCCCTTTATATTATTTCACAAATTACTACCAGTGGTGGGACAGGCCATTTTATTGAGTATGCAGGAAGTGCTATCACAAGCCTTTCAATGGAAGGAAGGATGACCCTTTGTAATATGAGTATTGAAAGTGGTGCACGTGGTGGGATGATTGCCCCTGATGAAACCACTTTTGAATATGTAAAAGGGCGCGAATTTGCACCTAAAGGAGAGGATTGGGACAAGGCATTGGCTAAGTGGAAAGAGCTAAAATCAGATGAAGGAGCAGTATTTGACACTGAATTCACATTTGATGCTGCTGATATTGAGCCTATGATAACATTTGGTACCAACCCAGGGATGGGTGTTGGAGTTTCTAAACATATTCCTACTTCAGAAAAACTAGAAGGAACTGATAAAATTACCTATCAAAAATCACTTCAATACATGGGGTATGGTGAAGGAGACCAAATGGCTGGCAAACCTGTTGACTATGTTTTTGTAGGAAGTTGCACCAATGGCAGGATTGAAGATTTCAGGGCATTTGCCCAATTTGTAAAAGGTAAAAAGAAAGCTGAAGGGGTAACTACATGGCTGGTACCTGGTTCAAAATTGGTTGAAAAGCAGATCATTGAAGAAGGGCTGGTTGAGGTATTTGAAGAAGCAGGGTTCACATTGCGCCAACCAGGTTGTTCTGCATGCCTGGCTATGAATGATGATAAAATCCCAACTGGGAAGTATTCAGTTTCTACTTCAAACAGGAACTTTGAAGGAAGGCAAGGCCCAGGAGCACGCACATTATTGGCAAGCCCATTAACTGCTGCTGCTGCTGCTGTAACTGGTGTAGTTACTGACCCAAGGGAACTGATGTAATTTTCTATTGCTCAATGATTATTGATTATGGACAAATATGAATTAAAAAGAAGAACAAAGATTTTTGCACATAACTGTGTGAAATTTGCCTCTTCTTTTCCCAAAACTAAATTAGGGTCTCATATTGAGGGTCAATTAATCAGAAGTTCAACTTCCGTAGCTGTAAATTGCAGAGCAGTTATTTTAGCTCATTCCACAGCATCTTTTGCTGCAAAATTATCAATAGTAATTGAAGAAGTAGATGAATATGATTTTTGGATTGAGTTTGCTAACTCGTTAATGAAAGAGGCAAAAGAACTAACTGCAATTTTTATTGCTTCCAGAAAAACAATTCAATCAAAAAATAATCACTAATGATTTATAAATAAATAATCTAAATGGTATACGAAAAATTTACAACAATAACATCACTGGCAGTGCCACTTCCTATTGAGAATGTGGATACTGACCAAATTATCCCTGCCAGATTCCTGAAAGCTGTTGAACGAAAAGGCTTTGGCGACAACCTATTCAGGGATTGGAGGTATGATAACAATGGGCAACTCAAACCAGATTTTCCTTTAAATGATAAAAAATATTCAGGAAAGATATTGGTTGGAGGGAAAAACTTTGGTAGTGGGTCAAGCCGCGAACATGCTGCATGGGCCATATATGACTATGGATTCAGGGTGGTTGTCTCCAGCTTTTTTGCTGATATATTCAAGAATAATTCATTGAACAATGGGCTTTTGCCTGTTGTTGTAAGCCCAGGATTCCTTCAGGACATCTTCAATGAAATTGATGTTGATCCTGAAGCCCAATTTGAAGTAAACCTTGAAAACCAAACCATACAAATTGTATCATCAGGAAAAGATGAAGGTTTTGAAATTAACCCATACAAAAAACATTGCCTGATAAATGGGCTTGATGATATTGACTACCTTGTTGAAATGAAAGAAGAAATTCAAGCATTTGAAAAAACAAAATAATGACAGGAGAAACTGTTAAGGTACAAGGGAAACAACTCCAGATAATGGATACCACCTTGCGTGATGGTGAACAAACAAGTGGAGTATCCTTTACATCAACTGAAAAGCTCAGTGTAGCCAAAATCCTTCTTGAAGATGTTTGCGTTGATAGGATTGAAATTGCTTCAGCCAGGGTTTCAGATGGGGAATTCCAGGGAGCAAAAAGGATACTGGAATGGGCTGCTAAACACAACCACTTACAAAAGGTTGAGATACTTGGGTTTGTTGATGGGAAAACATCCCTTGAGTGGATACAAAAGGCAGGGGGTAAAGTACTTAACCTCTTATGCAAAGGCTCACTAAAACATGTAAACCACCAATTGAGGAAGACACCTGAACAACACCTGGAAGACATTAAAAAAGTCATTCAGCATGCTTCTGAAATGGGTATCAAAGTAAATGTTTACCTTGAAGATTGGTCAAATGGGATGCGCGACTCAAAAGAGTATGTCCATTTTATGGTTTCAAACCTAAAGGATGAAAAAATAGAAAGGATAATGCTACCTGATACTTTAGGTATCCTGAACCCTGATGAGGCCTATGATTTCTGCAAAGAAATGATCCATACCTTCCCTGAAGCTGAATTTGATTTCCATGCACATAATGACTATGACCTAGCTATTGCCAATGTCTTCCATGCCATAAAAGCAGGGATTCGTTGCGTGCACACTACCATCAATGGGTTGGGCGAAAGGGCTGGTAATGCCCCTCTTTCAAGTGTGATTGCTACCATTAAAGACCATCTGAAAATGAAAACCAATGTCAATGAATCCTATTTGAACAGGGCTTCAAAACTGGTTGAAACATTCTCAGGAATCAGGATACCCACTAATAAACCATTGATTGGGGAGTATGTATTCACCCAGTGCAGCGGTATCCATGCTGATGGGGATAATAAAAACAACCTTTACTTCAATGAACTGTTACCTGAAAGGTTTGGAAGGATCAGGAAATATGCGCTTGGGAAAACTTCAGGGAAAGCAAATATTAAAAAGAACCTGGAAGAGCTTGGGATTGAATTGGATGCTGAATCACTAAAAAAAGTAACAGAAAAGATCATTGAACTTGGTGACCATAAAGAAACTGTCACCCTTGAAGACCTACCCTATATAGTTGCTGATGTTGTTAATAACCAGGCTATTGAACAAAATATCAAATTGATAAACTATTCAATGAACCATGCCATGGGTTTAAAACCAGTAGCATCAGTTTCTATTGAAATAAAAGGGAAACAATATGAAGAGGTCAGTGATGGTGATGGGCAGTATGATGCTTTTGTAAAAGCTTTACGGAAAATCTATAAAAAACTTGGACGAAAATTCCCAAGGCTGGTTGATTATGTAGTAACTATCCCTCCTGGAGGTAAAACAGATGCACTGGTAGAAACAGTAATTACCTGGGAAAATGACCATGAATTTAAAACACGTGGGTTAGACCCCGACCAAACTACAGCTGCCATCCAAGCTACAATGAGAATGTTGAATATCCTGGAAGCTGAGTTTAAACCAGGGATTTTTGATATTATTATGAAAAACCTAACACCTTAACAAATCAGAATAATTATATTTTAAAAGAATGAAACTAAATATTGCAATTTTACCAGGAGATGGTATTGGACCTGAGATAGTTGAGCAGGCCATGAAATCAGTTGTGGCTGTTGCCAATAAATTTGGGCATGAATTATCATATGAACACGGGTTAACAGGTGCAACTGCCATTGACCAGGTTGGAGACCCCTATCCTGAAGAAACCCACAATTTATGCATGAAATCAGATGCAGTGCTGTTTGGTGCCATTGGAGACCCTAAATTTGACAACAACCCAAAAGCCAAAGTGCGCCCAGAGCAAGGGTTGCTGGCCATGCGCAAAAAACTTGGGCTGTATGCCAACATCAGGCCAGTTGAAACTTTTGAATCACTTATCCATAAATCACCTCTAAGAAGAGAGCTGGTTGAAGGGGCTGATTTTGTATGTATACGCGAATTAACAGGGGGCATCTACTTTGGAGAAAAAGGGAGGAAAGACAATGGCAACACAGCCTATGATACCAATACCTATACCAGGGAAGAAATTGAAAGGATACTGAAACTGGGATATGAGTTTGCCTCAAAAAGGAATAAAAAACTGACAGTGGTTGATAAAGCCAATGTGTTGGAAAGCTCCAGGCTTTGGAGGGAAGTTGCCCAGGAAATGGAGCCCAACTACCCTGATATTGAAACTGAATATATGTTTGTGGACAATGCTGCCATGCAGATCATCCAGTGGCCCAAAAACTTTGATGTAATGGTTACTGAAAATATGTTTGGGGATATCCTGACTGATGAAGCCAGTGTGATTACAGGCTCATTAGGGCTATTGCCATCTGCTTCCATAGGCATCCACACATCTGTTTTTGAGCCTATTCATGGCTCTTACCCACAAGCAGCAGGAAAAGATATAGCCAACCCCATTGCCACTATCCTTTCAGCTGCCATGATGTTTGAATATGCCTTTAACTTTAAAGAAGAAGGAAAAGCAATCAGGGATGCTGTTGCAGATTCAATGGCTGAAGGAATTGTTACTGAAGATATTGCTGAAGGGAAAGCCTACAAAACTTCTGAAGTAGGTGACTGGATTGCTGAATATATTGCTAAATAGATTTGAGCCTAGAGCCACAAGCTGAAAGCCACGAGCTAAGAGTCATAAGCTATAAGCTGAAAGCTATGAGCAAAAAAGGATGCTTTCAAAAAATTATAACAGACCCGTTCTCTTTTTAAAGAACGGGTCTCTTTTTTAACAATAATTTCATTGTCAAGTATTTTAACAATTAATTAGTTGTTAAAATTGAAGCCTTGTAAATACTATTTAGAACTGAAATACCCTTCACTTATCAAGTTATTCAGAGTCACCTGATGAATAAAATAGTTACTATATTTATTTCCCAAATAGAAAGTAATGCAGTTTAACAGGAAGTTTATCATTTTTGCAGTGCTACTTTACCTGGCAGCTATGGTTTCAGGGCTGTTTGTTCCCTTGGTTGCTAATGCTGCTAAATATGCCCAAATCAGCCGCGAAATTATAGACAATGGAAGTTGGCTAAACCTAACCATTGCCCATGAACCTTACCTGCAAAAACCTCCTATGTTATTCTGGGTTGGAGCTGCATCTTATTCACTCTTTGGCATATCAGCATGGGCATTTAAGCTACCAGTAATGCTTTATTCACTGGCTGGAGTTTTTGCCACCTATAAGTTGGGAAATATCCTTTACAATGAAAAAACAGGGAAACTGGCTGCATTTTTCTGGGCAACATTATTGGGATATTTTTATTTCCATAATGATATCCATACTGATACCTTGCTGGCTACCAATGCAATCATGGCAATCTGGCAATTTTCTGAATTCTTTTACCAAAAGAAACAAAAAGGTTTTTACCTGGGTGTATTCTTCACGGGTTTGGCTATGCTCACCAAAGGCCCCATTGGGCTGGTTGTGCCAGCATTAGCAATTGGTGTGGATTTATTGGCACAAAAAAGGTGGAAAGACCTATTCCATTACAGATGGTTATTTGCAATAGTTGGCATAGGGATTATCATCTCTCCTGCCCTGCTGGGTTTATATAACCAATTTGGCAAAGAAGGGCTGCTATTTTATTTCTGGACCAACAATGTAGGGCGTGTAACAGGTACATACCAGGGTATAAATACTGATCCCCTGTTTTATTTTCACAATTCATTATACACACTAGCCCCCTGGACTATTTTTGCTTTTGCAGGGATTGTGCTTGAAATCAGGTCAAAAATATCATCTCCCAGAAAAGAGTTTATAACACTTGGTGTAATCATCCCTTTCCTGATCATTCTATCTGTTGCCAAACAAAAGAACCCACATTACCTGATGGCTATCCTCCCATTGGTAATGATATTGGCATCAAAATGGGCAACACAAGTTTTTGATTCCACAAGCCTTACCAGAACAAAAAAACTGATTACAGTTTCTAACTATATACTGGTCAGTATAGGGTGGTTGTTCACTTTAGTTGCACTTATTTTATTCTTCCCTGGTACAAATTGGATAAACTGGATAATATTGGCAGTTTTCCTGGTATTGACCATCTTGTTTATAATCAAAAATAAAGGGTTAACCAGGCAACTATTATTATTACTGACCTTTGCCACAGCTTTTATAGTAACTGTAAATACCAGTATAATGCCCAAAATGATGGAATACCATTCAACCTATAAAGTGGCTGAAGCTTTTAATAAAAGGGCAACCGAAAAGGATAAACTCTATTCATACAGATTGCGTTTTTGGAGTTCATTTTTCTATTCAAAAAACTATGGGACATGGATACCAAGTGAAAAACAGCTTCATATCCTTAAAGGTGTTGAAAATGCATGGGTGTATACTGATACTTATGGGTTGGGAAGGTTAAAAGCACATGGTTTTGAATATAAAATTACAGATACATTTGGGCACAGGACCATTACAGGGCAAACTGTAAAATTCCTAAGAGCAGAGGATAAAAGTGATATGCTCCTGAAATTTTATTTGGTGAAAATAGAATAATCCCAAGCCCCCATTTCAACCTATTGTTTCCATACATTTAAAACCTAAGATTTCCTATCTTTGCAAAAATTAAAAGTAAAGGAAATGCAAACCATATATTATCCTCAATTACAAGATATTACAAAAGCAAAAATTAATTTAAAAGAAACCATCCTCCCCTCTCCTTTACAGAAAAACATCAATTTGTCTGAAAAATATGATGCCAATATCCTGTTGAAAAGGGAAGATTTACAAATTGTCAGGTCTTATAAACTAAGGGGAGCTTATAATAAAATTATTAACCTCACTAAAGAAGAACATGCCAAAGGTGTGGTATGTGCCAGTGCAGGAAACCATGCCCAGGGGGTTGCTTACTCATGCTTAAAGCTTGGGATAAAAGGGAAAATATACATGCCTGCTACAACCCCAAAACAAAAGATCAAGCAAGTAAAAATGTTTGGGAAAGGAATGGTAGAGGTGGTATTAACTGGAGATACTTATGATGCTGCCCACACTGCTGCTATGGAAGATTGCCAAAAAACAGGTATGGCTTTTATCCACCCTTTTGATGACCCCCAGATTATTGAAGGGCAGGCAACCATTGGGTTGGAAATTTTACAGGAAACCAATGCCCCCATTGATTTTATTTTTGTACCTGTTGGAGGAGGTGGGCTAGCTGCAGGCCTGGGAGCTTACCTAAAACAGATCAGCCCCAAAACAAAGGTAATTGGGGTAGAACCTTTGGGTGCACCATCAATGCAAAAATCAATTGAGGCAGGAGAAGTAGTCAAACTGGAAAAAATAGACAAGTTTGTAGATGGGGCAGCTGTACAACAGGTTGGCCAGCTAACTTTTGATATTTGCAAAAAAGTAGTTGATGGTTTTATTTCAGTACCTGAAGGGAAAATATGCACCAAAATACTTGAGCTATATAACCAGGATGCTATTGTAATTGAACCTGCAGGGGCACTATCAATAGCTGCACTTGATTTTTATAACGATCAGATCAAAGGAAAGAATGTTGTGTGTATTGTCAGTGGCAGCAACAATGATATTACACGGACAGAAGAGATCAAAGAACGTTCATTATTATTTGAGGGGTTAAAGCACTATTTTATTGTCAGGTTTCCACAAAGAGCTGGGGCTTTGCGCACCTTTGTTGACCTGGTGCTGGGACCTAAAGATGATATTACCCATTTTGAGTACAATAAAAAAACCAATAGGGAAAAAGGGCCTGCTGTAATTGGTATTGAACTTCAAAATAAAGAAGATTTTAATGGGCTGGTACAAAGAATGGAAGAATATGGGTTTGTTTATGAATACTTGAATGAAAAGCCAGACTTATTCCAATTTTTAGTTTAACCTGGTTTTTTGAAATAAAAAGGGCTGTTAACGCAACTCTTTTCCCTTTTTGCAATCTAGTAACAATAAACAAAACTCAGTCTTCCCAACTAAGTTAGGGTAAAAACATTATTGGGCGGAATATAATAGACTGTTTAAAAGGAAATAGATTTTTAATTAAAAAAACAATAAAAGCTATGAATTTAAATTTTACTAAATCAATGAAAGTTAATCCAATTTTTAGTGTTATCATGCTATTTATATTAGGCAGCATTATTTTTTACTCATGTAATGAAGATGCAACACCAGCAGAATTTGAGGCACAACCTGATATTTTTGTACAGAAGAAGAAGGTAAATAATGAAACCCTTTATGCCCCCTATTATTATGTCTATTCTAATAGAGTTTTAACATCAGCTGTTGCAACCACTCCAGCCTCAGCAACAATTAACCTTACTATATTGCCTGGAAGTTCAACCACTTTTGCAAAAATACCTGAAGAGGGTGATTTCACAACAAACATAGTCCCTTCAGGAGAGTATTCATTTAATATCACACCTACCGAAGGAGAAGCTATACAAAAAACTGATGCATTATCAGGTACTACCATTGATATTCCAGTAATTGATTCAGCAGGTTATAATATTGTTGGAGATTTTTTATATGTAAGCTGGCAACTTATACCTGGTGCTGATTCTTACAATGTTAAATTATTCACCCAATCAGGAGAATTAGCTTTTAATGGGCCTGCTTTATCTGATGATTCTGAAGAATATGCTTTTAATGTAACTACTCAAGGATGGAATAAAACACCCTATAGTGGGGATATGTTTGTCCTTCAAGTAAATGCTTATTCATTTGATGCAGAAGCTACCACGGAAAACTGGTTTTATAACCTGGAGTGTAATACCATCACTGATACTATTGTTGAGTGGGCTCCTTAAAATAGGCCAGGCAATTAAATACGATAAAAATTTACCAAGTATTGAAAAAGAACTGTTCTTTTAAAGAGGGCAGTTTTTTTTATTTTTTATCTCCTCTGGAATTGTACCCCAATTATTGAAATAAAAGTTTATAAAATAAGGTTTTTTACCTTGACATTTTTTGATATCTGTTTTTTATGCCATTTATAAAAAGGGTTTCCTGATACATTTACTTCTTCTAATGTTTTAATCTCACCTATTGATAAAGGGATCAGCAAAAATTTATTGCTACTTAAATTCAGGTATTTTAAATGAACCAGCTTATTAATCTTTTTGGTCATAGTTTCCAGCTTGTTATTTTCAAGGTTAAGGTATTCAAGGTGTTGAGCTTTGATGATTCCTTCAGGCAGGTTTGTTAACCCATTTGACCCTAAATTCAGGTGCACAAGGGCAGTGAGGTTTTCAAAGCCAAAATTTAATGATGAGATATTGTTCATCTCTAAATCCAGGGTATGAAGGTTAGCCAGCCTGGAAGTTTCTGGGCTGAATTTGCTGATCTTATTAATGCTCAGGTCAACCTGTTTCAAAGCTGGCAGGTTTATAACCTCCCCTGATATGCTTCCCAATTTGTTCTCTCTTGCAATCAAGGTATTCAGGTTAACCAAGTTAGAAAGGGTGGAAGGCAATTGTTCAAGTAAGTTTTTAGAAACATCAAGCACTTTAAGTTGAAGCATGTCCCCTATTGATCCAGGCAAAGTAACCAGTTTATTATGGTCAAGTTTCAATTCAGGCAGCAAAACCAGGTTACCAAACTTTTCGGGTAATTTTACTAATTGGTTATTGTTTAATTTAACGTCCTTTAATTTAACCAGGTTTGAAAAACTCTCAGGTAATTGAACCAGTTGGTTTTTTTCCAGCTTTACAACTTCAAGGTTGGTGAGTTTCCCAAAACTTTCAGGCAATGTTTCTAGGTTATTCCAATTTAAGTCCAGTTTCTTTAGTGATTGTAACCTCCCAAAATCAGCAGGTAATGATACAAGCTGGTTTGAAAATAGGTCCAACTCTTCCAGTTTTTTTAAATTACCAATACCAGGTTCAATTCTACTTACCTGGTTCTCTCCCAATTTAATTATTGCCAGTTTTTTGCATTGCCCAATTTCGGCTGGTATAGCCTTCACCTGGTTACCGATCATATTAAGCTCTGTGAGTTGTTCCAGGTTGCCAATCTCTTTTGAAAGGATTATAATTTTATTTCCATGAAGGGTTAACTTTTGCAGGTTGGGTAATAAAAACACTGATGTTGGAATTTCCTTAAATTCATTGTACCCCAGCTGTAATTCCTGTATGCGCGATAGTTTTTCAAATTTAGGTGGAAGTTTGCCTAATTTCTGCCTCTCCAGGTTTAATTTATAAACTGATTTTTTATTCAGGAATGCTTCTTCCAATGAATAAAAAATTTTCTTTTCTTTTAATTCAGCAGCAGTTAAAAGTTTAGGTTTTTTCTTAGCATGTGAAGGGAAAACTAGCCATAAAACCAGCAATATGGTAAGTACACTTTTAATTTCTCTCATCTGGATAAAAGTTAAATTTCCTCCCTATAAAACAAAGTCTATGCCTGTTTCATTTTTATAGGAAGGGCAAAGAAAAGAAATAAAAGCATACAGCATAAAAAAGGCAGGTTTAATCCCTGCCTTTCATATAATCTTTAAGTTTATTTTAATCTCCCAGTTGCTTTATTTTAAACCTTTCAATTTCAGCAGGGATGTGTTCTTTTTCCATGATACCCTTTATCTTCCCCACCACTTCTGGATGCTTCTCTGCCAGATTGTTTAACTCCTGAATATCTTCTTCCAGGTTATATAGCTCTATTTGTAGGTTATCCTTAAAAATATTTTTTCTGATGCCTTTCCATTTTCCCATCCTCACTGCTTGTTGCCCTCCAGAAGCAGGAAACTCCCAGTACAAGAATTTATGCTCCTCTTGCTGCTGGGTTCCTAAAAGCGTGGGTAAAAAACTGACTCCATCTGTATCATCAGGGATATCCTTATTAACAACCCCACACAAAGTTGGCAATACATCATAAAAAGCTGACAAATGGTTTGTTTCAGTTCCAGCTTCTATTTTACCAGGCCATTGGGCAATCATGGGCACACGTACGCCTCCTTCAGTAAGGTATGCTTTCCCCCAACCTTTTTCACTCTTAAATGGTTTGGCACTGTCGAACCAGGGAGAGTCAGTCCCTCCATTGTAAGTTGGTCCATTATCACTGCTAAAAATAATCAATGTATTTTCATAAATCCCCAGTTCTTTTAATGTAGCCACAATTTCTCCTACCTGCTCATCAAAATAAGAAACCATAGCTGCATAACAGGCACGGGGGTAACGATGTGGGAAATAGCCCCTGCTACCATCATAAGGCTCTTCATTACCAAATTTATCAAGGTAGTGGTCAATCCATTTTTTAGGAGCCTGCAAAGGAGCATGGGGAATGGGATTGGCGTAATACATAAAGAATGGTTGGTTTTTATTCTCCTTTATAAAATTGACCACCTCTTTTTGCATCAATTCAGAAGAATAATCTGTAAGCCAGAAATCTTTATAAGTATCAATGTTATAAGGGTCAGCATCTTTGGGAAGCTTAGTGTTTGGGGAAACCATCCTATTTCCTAACAGCACTTTTGTTGTATCTTTCCAAAGGTGAACAGGGAAATAGGTATGGGCCTGCCTTTGGCAATTATACCCATAGAAGAAGTCAAACCCTTGTTTATTTGGTATCCCTTCAGTTAAAGGAGCCCCCAGCCCCCATTTCCCAACAATCCCTGTTTTGTAACCCGCTTTTTGCAAAATAGTACCAATGGTTGTTGTACCTGCCTTCAATGGGCGTTGACCCTCAAGGTTGGGGTCTTTTGACATAGCTTCAAAGTTCCATACATCACCACGTGCAGCCCATTCATCATTTCCACGAATTTGAGCATGTCCAAGGTGCTTCCCTGTAAGCAAAACACACCTTGAAGGAGCACATACAGGGGCACCAGCATAATGTTGTGTGAACCTCATCCCATTGGTTGCTAGGGCATCAATGTGTGGGGTTTCAATTTTTTGTTGCCCGTAACAACCCAACTCCCCATACCCAAGGTCATCAGCAAGGATGTAAATAATATTAGGCTTCACTTCTTTTTTTACCTGGCCATACTGACAACTTACTACCAATAAAAAAATTAAAAACAGGTAACTGTATCTTTTATTCATAAAATAACTCACAATTAATTATAAAAAAGGCAGGAATTTACCCTGCCATGACTATGTTTTTTTAACACCAGTCTTATAATATCTCAGACTGTTATTACATGGATTTAAACCAATCCTGGAAATATTGCCCAACCCATGAAACCTGTTTGGTTTCTCCCTGTATAGACCAGATTAAGCTTAATATCCAAAATACCAATAAAACAATCCAGCCAATAAAAGAAACTATCCAGCCCAAAATAGGGATCACATTAATGATACCCAGGGCAACCCCTGTTAACATCAATCCCAAGTTTTGGCGAATATAAAAGCTGGCATATTCATCTCTTTCACTGCTGTTAAGTACTAGTGCTATTATCCATCCAATAATGGTTAGGTGGGCTACAATTGCTTTTGTTTTTCCATCCATGTTGTTGTTGTTTTAGATTTCTTTAAAATTACTGAAATATTTTGGGAAGAAAGCCCATTATATTAAAAAATCCATTGACTAAATTTATTCCTTTTTTTCTATGGGTGTTTCTACATGCTTCAATTCAAAACATTTAAACCTCATTAATGCAAGCTTCCTGTTTTCCTCATGAAAGCATATTGACAGTAATGCATCAATGCCTTTCTTAAATCCATGTTCGCCTTTGGCTGTAATAATAATTTGGGTTGATAAAACTTCAAGAATAAAATCATCCTCTCCAAATTTTCCTTCATCATCAGTTGCCAAATAAACATCTGCACTCTGATAATCTTTTTTTGCCAGAATTTTATCATTTGGAAATGATTCTTTAAAATAGCTGGCTGCCTCACTCCCTTCCCTGCCCCATGAAATAATAATCCCCTCCCTGAATATAAACTCCCCTTTAAGTTTTTTCATCTTATCCTGTGGTTGAGGATTTTGCCCCATTACCTGCAAAACACAAAAGAGGGATAAAAAGAGGATAATCACTTTGTTCATCATGCTAAAGTTTAAATTGGTTTCAATGATCTTACGCAATTGAGATAAAATGGATATATAAATTATGTACTTTCCTAAATTTACTATTTTTTAGTTGACCCCAAAAAAGTAACATGGGTATTGAAAGAGACTCCCTAATTTAAGTAACCTTTTAAATGAAGGCAAGCCTACTGGATACTTATAAATACAGGAAAAGTGAATTATGAAAACTTTTTAATTGCAACAATGTTGCAATTAATGTATATATTTGCACCAATGAAAGCAATTGAACTATTAAATAAACATAATCTCAAGTGTACAAGCTGCCGGGAAGGAATTGTTGAGCTTGTTATGAAAGCTAACCAGGCTCTTTCAGAGAATGAAATAAGAGAACAATTGTCCGGAGACTATGACCGTACGACCTTTTACCGCTCATTCAAAACATTGGTAGAACACAAAATCATCCATAAAATTGTTGTGGATAACCAGTTGGTTAAATATGCACTCGACAATGCAGTTACAAATAAAGATAATCATGCACATTTCTATTGTAACCATTGCAAAACAGTAAAGTGCATGGATACCATACCTGTAAAACAATATCAACTTCCTGATGGTTATTCTGATAACGAAACTGAGGTTTTAATTAAAGGAACTTGTGCCATTTGTAGAAGCCAGGAATAAAAAGTGATCAGTACAAAAAAACATATTGCTTTTGTTTTGTTGGGAATATTCATCTTCCCAGCCACCTATCAGCCAATTCACATCATTTGGCATCATTCCAATAAGCCACATTGTCATCATGACTGTTGCCACTTAAAGAAAGAAAAGAACTCTGGATTAATTATTGATATTTTTTCTGATAAGGAGGAACATTGCCCTATATGCGAATATCATTTCCCTGTTAACGATTTGCCAAAGATTTTCCTTTTTACTTCTGCTACCTCGAAAATAAAAAGTTCAATATGCGAACTCGAAATAAAACGAGCATATTTACAGGTTATTTCAACTAAAACCCCAAGAGCACCTCCAACTCATAGCTGATAAAATTTCATTTTTTAGTTTTTAGGTGAATACAATCTCAATTTATTTAATATGAGCAAACTCGTTGTGCTCGTTTTGTACATGGCCTTTTTTTATAGCCTATCTTTTGGGCAAAATTATAGTGTGCTTAAAGGCATAGTTGTTGATGAAAACAATCAACCTTTAACAGGTGCATCAATATTACTAAATCCCATAAAAACAGGAATGGTTACTGATATTAATGGGCAATTTGTTATTGATAGGCTGCCAAAAGGAAGCTATATAATAGATATCTCATTCATAGGTTATAAAACACATGTTGATACAATTTTAATAAATAAAAGTATCTCCTACAAAGCTCAACTGGAAGTTGCAAATTTGAGTTTACATGAAGTGATAGTAACCGATAATTATGCTGAGAATCGAAAAAAGGAAGAATCGCTCAATGTTGAAATTGTAAATGATACCTACCTGAAACAAAACCTTGGAGGAAGCTTGATGAACTCGTTGGAAAGGTTGCCGGGAGTTACAACCATAGCTATTGGTTCAGGGCAATCGAAACCCGTTATTCGTGGTTTAGGATTTAACCGGATTGTTGTGGTTGAAAACAATATCAAACATGAGGCACAGCAATGGGGTACCGACCATGGATTGGAAATAGACCAATATGCTGTAGATAATATTAAAGTAATCAAAGGTCCAGCATCACTTATGTATGGTTCTGATGCCATTGGCGGAGTAATAGATATGAAAAACAGAAACCTACCTACCAACAATTCCTTTGGTGGAACCCTTGACCTGACGGGAAAAACAAATAACAATTTATTGGGAACTTCCATATCGTTATATGGTCGGAAAAACTGGTTTTTTACCAATGCTCGTGCAACCTACATCAATTATGCTGATTACAAAGTTCCTACCGATAGTGTTGACATTTATTCATACCGGGCAGCTTTGCGCAATAATTATTTACGTAATACCGCAGGCTATGAAAAAAACCTGCACCTTACTCTTGGTATTATCCAGAATGGTTTTCAGAGTAAATTATTTGTAAGTACAGTAAATAGCAAAAGTGGCTTTTTTGCCAATGCTCACGGTTTGGAACCCCGAAATGTGGATGCTGAGTTGCACGACCAATCAAACCGGGACATTAATTATCCCTACCACAATGTGAACCATTTAAAAGTGGTGAACACTACGCATTACAACTGGGAGCATTCGAAACTTGAGTTCGATTTGGGATACCAGCGAAATTTACGCCAGGAATGGAGCGAGTATGTTAGCCATGGTTATATGCCTCCGGTTTTCCCTGGTTCGCTTTCATTCGATCCTGAACTTGAGCGCGAGTTTGAAAAGTATGTTTACTCGGGAAATGTAAAATTTTCACAGCAGGTAAATGATAAAACCGATTGGATGGTAGGAATGAACGGTGAGCTTCAGGATAATAAAATTGATGGTCGAGGATTTATAATTCCGGAATACAACCAATTTAGCCTGGGTGCATTTGTTTTTGCCAAATACAGCTTCACAGAAAGAAGTCGGATTCAGTTGGGCTTGCGTTACGATTACGGTAAAATAGAAACAAGTGAATATCACGACTGGTTTCCTTCTCCTGTTGTTGAAAATGGTAGTACAAGTTTGCAGTACCTTCAACGTGCCGGAAACATTGATCGTAGCTTTTCAAATATAACATGGTCGTTGGGTTACAATTACGATCTGGAGCACTGGTCGCTAAAAGCCAATATTGGAAAAAGTTTTCGTATACCAATAGCTAAAGAGTTAGCTGCAAATGGTGTCAATTATCATAGGTTCAGCTACGAAGTTGGCAATTCGGACCTATCTCCCGAGATTTCCTATCAACTCGATCTAGGGGTGGAGTATCACTCTAAACAATTTGCTATTGGAGCTACACCATTTCTCAACTACTTTTCCAATTACATTTACCTAAATCCAAGTTCGGAATTCGACAGGCTCTATGGTAACGGAAACCAAGTTTTTTATTACACAGAAAGTGAAGTATTTCGTTATGGAGTTGAAGTTCATGCACATTACAAATTGCTTCCAAACCTGCAGTTGGGAATCATCAGTGAATACGTTTATTCCGAGCAACTGTCGGGAGAGAAAAAAGGTTTTACACTGCCTTTTTCTCCACCAGCCTCCATTATACTTAATCTGAGATATCAAAAGAGAAAAATGATATTTATTGAAAATGCCTACGCCTCTTTTGATTACAGGATAACAACACTTCAAAACGATATTGTGCCGCCCGAAGAAACCACTGATGGTTACCAGGTAGTCAATTTAAGCTTTGGAGGCGAAATTCAGTTTAAAAATCAAAAAGTTAATATTTCCATGCAGGTTCAAAACCTGCTAAACACAAAGTATTTTAATCACACCAGCTATTACAGGCTGATAAACGTACCTGAACCGGGAAGGAATTTTATTGTGAATGTTTCCGTACCCTTTTTAGGAAAAATATAATGTTGAATAATTTAAATATTTAGAATATGAACAAAAAAGTTTTTTTATTTGCGATTACATTAGGAGTAACTTTGTTTTTTGCAGCTTGCAACGACGATGATACAATTGCCAAACCTGAAATTACCATTCTGGAACTTGGTGAAGGTGATAGTCATGGTAACGACCACATAGCAAAAGTGGGTGGCGAATTGCACATTGAGGTAGAAGTTGTTGCTGAAGGGAAAATTGATAAGGTACAGGTAATAATTCATCCCGAGGGAGAACACAAGTCAATAATTGAACATGGTGAATGGGAATTGGATACTACCTATACTAAATTCTCTGGGTTGAAAAATACTACCTTTCACGAGCATGTTGATATTGCAGATTGGGCTGAACCTGGAGAATATCATTTCGATTTTATTGTTACAGATATGGAGGGTAACCAGTCAAGTGCTGAATCTGATATAGAAATCATAGAGGAGTAGAAATCACTACCCGGCAGGTATAAACATCTGCCGGGTTTTTATCTTTTTTACATATGAATCGAATGTTTTATATACCAGTGATTGTTTTTTTTATGCTTATTGCTGCCTGCAGAGATGATAACAAAGTAGATTCAGAAAAACCATATATTGACATTAGCATTGCAGGTGCTTTCCCCACAAATTGTGATACCATATATTTTGGAGAAACATTTCTGTTAAAAATGGCCTTCTCCGACAATGTTGAGTTGGGAGCTTACAGTATTGATATCCATAATAATTTTGACCATCATTCACATAGTACTGAGGTTACAGAATGTAATACTGATCCAGTTAAGAATCCGGTCAATCCTTATGTTTTCATAAACGATTATGCCATTCCCCAAGGCTCAAAAGAATATGAAATAAACCTGCCTATTTCGATTCCTGAAGGAAATGATGCTGGATTGTTCGATAATGGTGACTATCATTTTTTTATTAGCCTTACTGACAAAGAAGGTTGGTCGTCACAAAAAGGATTGAGCATTAAAATGTTACACTAAGAAAAATAAGGCTTTTATAATTTTAAGATTGGTTTATAAAGCAAACCCAACTTTTTCACTTGATAGGCAAAAAAGGATATCAGGCCTAGAACACTATGTTAAACTAAAGAAAAAATATGGCCACGCCCCCTACTGTAATAATAGCCCCAATAATTTCTTTCCAATTCACTTTTTCTTTAAAAAGAATGATAGAGGGAGGAATGATCAGAACTGGTACTATTGCCATCAGTGTTGCAGCAATTCCAGCTTTTGTATGCTGTACTGCCAGCAATGAAAAAGAAACCCCCAAGAATGGACCAAATATAGCACCCAAAGTAATCCTTTTCATGGCAGGCCTGTTTTTCAATGCTGCAAATACCCTTGGCCACCTGTTTATAAAGAAGAAGAGTATTGAAAACCCTACTGCCCCACTTAATACCCTAATTTGTGAGGCTGAAAATGCATCATAATCTCCCATCCCTTTTTTGCTCAATACCAAACCTGCTGCCTGCCCCAAAGCCCCACCCAGAGCCAACAGTATCCCTGTGATAGAATAACTTGCTTTGATCCTTTTTGTAACCACCCCATTCTCTTCCTTTTTCTCATGTTTCAGGATAACCATTACAATACCTGCAAGGGTAACAAACATCCCCAACCAATTCACGGGAGACAATACCTCGCCCAACATAAGCCAACTGATAAATGCTGTAAAAGGAGGAGTAAGGGCCATCATCAACATGGATATCCTTGCTCCAATGGTAACAAATGCCTGGAATAAAAGCAGGTCACCAAACACAAACCCCACTAACCCTGAAATAACCAGCCACTTCCATTGGAATAAATTGGCATCAACAGGAAAAAAGAACCCCCTGGCAATTAAACTATAAAAACCTATGAGGAAAAATGCAATGATCAAACGAATCAGGTTAACAGCCAGGGAACCTACCTTCTTACCTGCTGACTCAAATGCCATGCTGGTAACTGTCCAAAATACAGCAGTTAAAATACCTGCAATTTCTCCAAAGTAGCTTCCCATTACCAATTAGTTATATGTGTTTGTCAATATCACTAAGGTGTAAATCAAGTGCTCTGACAGATATTTGGATTTCTCGAATGGATATCCCCAAAGAGGTTATGAGCAACAACAAAGCCACGCCAAAAATAAATTCAGCAAATAGCTGTTTTTCTATGTAAATCAGAAACATACAAAGCACGCAAAGCAAAAGGCTTGTTATGCCCAATATTTGCATTGCCCTTGTTAATGCCAACCTTTTACGTAAATTTTTTATTTGCCCAACAATTAATTTGCTTGGGTCTTCTTTTAACCTGGCATGTAATGACCTAACAACTGAAGCATATGCCAGGAAACGGTTTGTATAAGCCAGCAGGATCAGAGAAATTGCAGAAAAAAGAAGGGCAGGTGTTGTTAATGTTAAAGCATTCATGGTTACCAAATAAAAGTGTGTGCAAAGCTACTAAATAATTCACGAAACAGCTTTACACACACTAATAGGCAGGATTAATTAAACCTTATGATAAAGGTTAATCCAGCAATTCTGCTATCTTTTCCCTGAGTGCTTCTTCCCTAAGGTTTTTAGCTATTATTTTCCCTGTTTTATCAACCAGCAAACTTGAAGGAATTGAATTAATGGCATATAATTGGGCTGCTTCATTCTTCCAGCCTTTTAAATCAGATACCTGTTTCCATGGCAACCCATCATCTTCAATGGCTTTTAGCCAATCTTCCTTTTTATTGTCAAGGGAAACACCAAACACTGTAAATCCTTTGTCTTTATAGTCATTGTACACAGCTACTATATTTGGGTTCTCACGCCTGCAAGGACCACACCATGCTGCCCAAAAATCAACCAATGTATACTCATTTGCACTATATATCTCAGAAAGTTTAACTGGGTTGCCTTCAGTATCATTTTGGGTGAAGTCTAATGCAATTTGCCCTACAGCAACTTTCTTTAACTTTTCAACTCTTTCTTTTAACTGAACAATAGTTGCAGATGCATCCAATTTGGGGTCAAGTGCAACAAGGATTGAATCAAGTTGTTCCACACTTTTCCCAAACGAAATCTGCCTTAAGAAAAATGGGGTAACATATGAAGCAGGGTTATTTGCAATATAATCCTCAATGTATTGCCCTGAAACCTCATACATTGCCTGGACTTTTTCCATCAGTTCTTTTGATTTTGTGGTATCACCTGCAGCATTTGCTTCCTGTGCCATCCTATATATGCCCATATATTCATCCTGCATTTCATTCAGTTTGTCCTGGATGGTTTTAAATTCTCCATGGGTCTCAGAACCTTCAACATTGGCAGTAGCCATTGAATCAACTTTACCTGTTATTTTAACTTCAGCATTCTCTACAAATAACACCAGCCTGTTTCTAGTATCTTTTATAGATAGGAAATAGTCTTCAGGGATGGTTACCTCCCCTTCTAGTACAGCAATGTTATCAACAAAATCTGCTGAATCAACTGTAACCAGTTTTCCATCACCTCTTTTTTGTAATACAATTGTGCCTTCAGCACCTTCCAGGTTTACTTCAATTTTATACCCTTTTTCCTGGGTGCAGGCAAAAGCACCTAAAACTAATAATATTAAAACCAGTTTTTTCATAAACATAATTTAAGTGAATAGTTTTCATAATTTCATCTCGAAAGATATAAAAATGTTTACATATAAAAAGTTATTCATTATTAAATATTTAAGAAGAAACCATTCTCTGGAAAGAAGATGTTATTTGGTAAAAAATTATTTGTATCCTGAACTTTTTTGAGATTATTTTATTGAATTTTATAAAGTTGCCATGGTAGAGGTTTTAATCATAAATAATGCAGAACCAGGAATTGATGAATTTACCAACAATATCCTTTATGCTTTACATGAGTTTGAGGTTTCTTCAACTACTATTAACTACCATGAATGCCATACAATTAAACTGGAAACCTATGATGGTATTATCTTAAGTGGTTCTCCTCAGGGAGATGACATTGTAGCCCACCACCTACCCTATTTCCAGTGGATCAAAACATATAACAAACCCGTGTTTGGTATTTGTGCAGGGCACCATATTACAGGAGCATTATACCATGCAGAATTATTCAGGAGCAAAGAGCCAGAATCAGGAGCCATTGAAATTGAAATCCTGGTTGAAGACCCTATCACATTTAACCTGCCTAAAAAAATGGAAGTAAAACAAATGCACAATGATTCTGTTAGCCTTCCTAAAGGTTTTATTTTACTTGCCACTTCAAAAACATGTAGGAACCAGTTAATGAAACACAATAATAAACCCCTGTACACCTGCCAGTTTCATCCTGAATATTATAATATTGAATTTTTCAGGAATTTTGTGGAAATTGTTAAGAAACATAAGGTTTAGATTATAATTAAGAACAAGCTAAGTTGCCAAAGAAAATGGTATATCAGTAAATATATTTAGTGCCTCTGGCACTATTTGTACCCTTATTTCATTTCAAGAAATAGCTTGTCCTTACAGGACAAAAAACTGAACAAAGTGACTTATTAACAAAAACTGCCCCAGAGGGGCAACATATTTGTAGAAGCAGGATACCAAAAATATAACAGCCCCAAAGGGGCTGAATATTAATTTTCCACAGGCTTACCCCTTTTTAATATCTTCAAACACTGCCCCTTTTTCATGCACTGTATTAACAGCCCTCCCTGATGGGTCAGCATTCCCCTGGAATGCTTTATCCCATGCTAATGCTTCACCTGTGCTGCAAGCAATGGATGGCACTGATGGCACACATGCAGCAGCCTGATCAGATGGGAAGTGCTCACTATAAATTTCCCTGTACATATACTCTTCTTTGTTCATTGGAGTGTTTACCGGAAACCTGTATTTGGCATTTTCCATCATCTCATCAGTTACCTTTTCACTGGCAATTTTTTTCAGGGTATCAATCCATCCATAACCTACCCCATCAGAAAACTGTTCTTTTTGCCTCCATGCCACACTTTCAGGAAGCATGTGTTCAAAAGCTTTCCTTACGGCCCATTTTTCAATCCTACCATCTTTAGCCATTTTCATTTCAGGGTTGAAACGCATAGCCACATCAATAAATTCTTTGTCAAGGAATGGCACCCTACCTTCTACCCCCCATGCAGCCAATGATTTGTTGGCGCGCAAACAATCATACAAATTCAGGCGGCTGACCTTCCTTACACTTTCTTTATGGAACTCTTCAGCATTGGGGGCTTTATGGAAATATAGGTATCCCCCAAAAATCTCATCTGCACCTTCACCTGTAAGCACCATTTTTATTCCCATTGATTTAATAACCCTGGCAACCATATACATAGGAGTGGAAGCCCTTACTGTGGTAACATCATAGGTTTCAATGTGGTAAATTACATCCCTGATTGCATCCAGCCCTTCCTGTATGGTATAGAGTATTTCATGGTGGATAGTGCCTATGTAATCAGCTACCTTCCTGGCAGCCATCAAATCAGGAGAGCCTTCCAGCCCAATTACAAATGAATGTAATTGGGGCCACCAGGCATCTTTCTGGTCATTTTCTTCAATCCTTTTGGCAGCAAACTTTTTAGCCAGGGCTGATGTAATGGAAGAGTCCAACCCTCCTGAAAGAAGCACCCCATAAGGTACATCAGACATTAGCTGCCTGTGTACAGCATCTTCTAATGACTGGGCTAACTCCTGGATATCAGCAGGGTTATCTTTTACATTTCCATACTCCATCCAATCACGTTCATACCATCTTTTTATTTCACCATCCTTGCTATATAAATAGTGTGCTGGAGGAAATTCTTCTATCTTAGTGCAATATCCTTCCAATGACTTTAACTCAGAACCCACATAAAAATTCCCAAATTTATCCCATCCCATATACAATGGGATTATACCAATATGGTCGCGTGCAATTAAATAGGCATCCTCTTCTTCATCATACAAGGCAAAGGCGAAAATACCATTCATATCATCCAGGAACTTTTCTTTTTTATCCTTATAAAGGGCAAGGATCACTTCACAATCAGAGCCAGTAAGAAACTCATATGAATTTTTATATTTTTCCCTGATATCCCTATGGTTATAAATTTCCCCATTCACACCAAGGATCAGTTTTTTGTCTTTACTATACAAAGGTTGCCCTCCTGATTCAGGGTCAACAATTGATAAACGCTCATGGGCTATAATAGCTTTGCCTCCACAATATATCCCTGACCAGTCTGGTCCGCGATGGCGCACTTTTTTAGACATTTCCAATACTTGCTGCCTGATGCTTTGTGGATCAACTTTTAAATCAAAAACTCCTACTATTCCACACATATTTCTATTTTTTGTTTTATTTCTGAATAAAATTTCTTTTCCGAATTTCAAAAATATACATTTTGTTATATTATGAAAATATTTTTGTCTTTTTTCTATTTTTTATAACTTTTTATTTACATATAGACAGTAAAGGATTCAAAATACAAACAATATAAAAAAGTTTAGGTTTCAACCAACCACCCCCTTTTTATTGTATTTCCAAAGCAAAAAAGTAATATATTCGTAGACAAGGCCTTGAAAATTGGCAGTTTTCTCACAGAAAGCTACTATCTGGGATATAAACCCCCATTCAATGGGTAAGGGAAATTAAAATGCTTTTAGCAATAAGGCTATAAAATATGATACAATTTCATTATGGATTATGGAGTAACTGACATATTGATGCTTATTGGGTCATTGGGCTTGTTCCTATATGGCATGAAAGTAATGAGTGATGCCCTTATGAAGGTAGCAGGAAATAAGTTAAGAAATGTCCTGGCTTCTATGACCTCTAACAGGATAAAGGGTGTAGCAACAGGGTTCTCCATAACCTCATTGCTCCAGTCTTCATCAGTCACTACATTAATGGTAGTCAGTTTTGTTAATGCTTCCCTTCTTACACTGAAAGAGGCAGTAAGTGTTATTATGGGGGCAAATATAGGAACAACTGTAACAGCATGGTTGATCACCATATTGGGATTTAAAGTCAGCATGGGTTCAATAGCCTTGCCCTTGGTTGCATTGGGCTTTTTATTTACCCTTTCTAAAAAAACAAAAACAAAAGATTGGGGCAAATTTGCAGTTGGCTTTGCATTGCTGTTTATGGGGCTACAGTTCCTAAAAGATTCAGTCCCTGATATTGGACAAAACCATGAGGCTTTAAATTGGTTGATGGCTTACACTGATAATGGTTTTCTTTCCATTTTGCTATTCCTTTTTATAGGTACATTACTAACTATCATTTTACAATCATCCAGTGCAACAATGGCACTTACCCTGGTTATATGCAGTGAAGGATGGCTGCCATTTCCCGTGGCTGCTGCCCTTGTGTTAGGTGAAAACATTGGGACTACTATTACAGCCAACCTGGCTGCTATGGTTAATAACTACCAGGCTAAAAGGGCTGCATTTGCCCACCTTATTTTTAACCTGTTAGGAGTAAGTTGGATGCTTGTTATATTTTACCCATTCCTTGATTTTATTTCATACATAACGTCTGCAATGGGTAATTCATCTCCTGAGAATTCTGCTGAAACAATTCCTGTAGCTTTATCTGTTTTCCATACCCTATTTAATATTTTAAATACTTTCCTGTTGATCTGGGTTCTTGCTTTGATTGTCAGATTGGTTGAAAAGGTGATTAAAGCAAAAGAGGATGTAGTTCCTGAAATTAGCCAGCCCAAGTTCCTGAGAAAAAAAGCATTAAAATATCCACAAACTGCATTTGCTGCATTGACCAATGAAAGCAAAAGGCTATTTGAAGGCCCTACTTTTGAGATCACAGCACATGCCCTAAATATGCACAGGACAGATATTTTATCAGGAACAAAAATCAAACAGCTGGTGTATGCCTCCAAAAAGGATATGGAAATTGATATTGATGAAATATATTATGGAAAAGTAAAATCCATTTTACAGTAAAATCATTGAATTCAGTGTAAAAATCCAATCCAAATTTGAACTTTCTGACAATGACAACATTCTGGTTAATAATGTAAAAATTGCCAACAGATATATGGTTGAATCTATTAAAGACCTCAAGGATTTACAGCAAAACATTAGTCAATACTTTAACTCTCCTAATGAAAATATCCAAAAGGAATATGATAAGATCAGGATACAGATTTCAAAAATTATTCAGGAAATTATGTTGGCCATAAAGGAAAAAGAGGCTAACATAAACCTGGAAAAACTGGAATTATTAAAAGAAAAGGCAAAAGCCAAAGACAAAATGCATGATGGCACCATTGACAGTTTACTGAAAAATAAGCTCATCACTGCTGAAATGGCCACATCATTGGCTAATGACAGCAAAACCACCTATTCTGTGGTCAAACATCTGATCTATGCAGCAGAACTATTGTATAGTAAAAGTGATACCTTACTTGATGAGCTTGCAGAGTAATGCTTATACATTAAATCTTATGTGTAGGATATCAGCATCTTGAACAATATAATTTTTCCCTTCCACAAAGAGTTTCCCTTTTTCTTTACATGCTTGTTCAGATCCTAGTTCTACAAAGTCAGTATATTTCATCACTTCAGCACGTATAAATCCACGTTGTAAATCACTATGAATTGCACCTGCAGCTTCAGGGGCAGTCATCCCCTTTTTTATTGTCCAGGCCCTTATTTCTTTTGGACCAACAGTAAAAAATGACATCAAACTAAGCAATGAATATGCTGAACGTACCAGTTTATTTACTCCAGGTTCTTCTAGTCCTGAATAGCTTAAGAATTCCTTTCTATCCTCCTCATCATCCAATTCAGCTATTTCTGCTTCCAATTTACCTGCTATTATTAATATTTGGGTGTCAGTATCTTTTAAATGTTCCTTCACTTTATCAACATAACCATTTCCATTAATGACTGAACCCTCATCTACATTGCAAACAAACATTACTGGTTTCATAGTTAATAGGAACATATTATCCACGATAGATTTATCTTTATCTGCAATCACATAACTACGAGCATTTTGAAAATTCTCAATGTGTTCTTTTAAACCAGTTAATACCTCAACACCATGTTTGGCATCTTTATCCCCAATTTTAACAAGCTTTGCAAGTTTTTCAATTTTCTTTTCAACTGCATCCAGGTCTGAAACCTGTAATTCAAAATCTATGGTTTCAATATCACGCACTGGATCAATACTTCCATCAACATGAGGCAAGTTTTCATCATCAAAACATCTTACTACATGAATTAAGGCATCAGTATTTCGTATATCAGCAAGAAATTTATTACCAACACCTTCCCCTTTATTTGCCCCTTTTGTTAAACCAGGAATATCCACAATTTCTACAGTGGCAGGAATAATTTTCTCTGTGGTTTGAAAGTTTTCAAGGTTATATAATCTTGGATCTGGTACCCTTACTACACCTACATTTGATTTATTAGAACTAAATGCAAAAGCTGTTGTTTCTCCTTTTGTATCTGATAAACAATTAAATATTGATGTTTTTCCTACATTGGCAATGCCAACTATACCACATTTTAGAGCCATTATTATCTTCTTAAAATTCGAGGTGCAAAGTTAATTTATTAACTCATATGTTGGCTAATTTCCCAAAACATATCATTATTGTCCTAATATTTTTATTATTAATTCAATATAGCTGATTGAAATATTATACCTTAGTGGTTAAACCTTTTCAGGGAAAAAAGGTCTTACATGAAAATTTTTATATATGCACATAGGAGACCAGGAGCTGGTAACCATATTGAAAAAGGAAAACAATAAAGAATTGGCTTTCCAACTTTTGGTAAAAAAATACCAGGAGAAACTATATTGGCATATACGAAAAATTGTTCTTGACCATGATGATGCTGATGATATATTACAAAATACATTTGTAAAAGTGTGGAAAAACCTGGAAAATTTCAGGGAAGAATCAGGTATTTATACCTGGCTTTACAGGATAGCTACCAATGAATCACTTACATTTATTAACTCAAAAAAAAAGAGGAGCATGCTTCCTTTAAATGAGGCTGGTGATTATTTGATGGATAACCTGGAAGCTGATGCATATTTTGAAGGGGACGAAATGCAAAAAAAATTGCAGAAAGCCATTTTAACCCTCCCTGAAAAGCAACGCCTGGTTTTTAATATGAAATATTTTGATAACATGAAATACCAGGATATGGCTGAATTTTTGGATACATCTGTTGGAGCATTAAAAGCTTCTTATCATCATGCTGTAAAAAAAATAGAAAATTATATTACTGTAAATGAATAAGATATTGACTTAAACCTTTTTAACTAAGAAATGTCTAACTGAAAAATTGGCAATGGATGAACTGAATAACATAGCACCAAAATTATCAGGGATAAAAAAAGACCCTCCATTTAGGGTTCCTGAGAATTACTTTGAAGATCTCCCTGCAAGGCTTCAGTCCAGGATAGCCCAATTGGATGATACCAAAAAAGAAAAGCCCAATACCATTGTAAGGATATTAAAACCAGCTTTGGGGTTGGCAGCAAGTTTTGCTATCATTTTTATGCTTGTATATTGGCCATTAAGCAAATTCCAGGGGAAATATGCTGGACAAAACCAAGCGGGCACAGAAGCTGTTGATGAAAATTATTATTCTCTTGTTGCAGGGCTGGATGAAAATTCATTATACTCATTACTACAAGAAAATGAAACTGAAGAGCAGTTTAATGATGAGGAATTGGCCAGTTACCTGTCAACTACATTTAATGATTATGACCTATTTGCTGAAATAAAATAAAAACTGAAGATATGAAATTAGTAAGGTTCTTAATGGTTTGCCTCCTCATATTCACATTTACTACAAATACTACAAACATTGATGCACAAAACAGAAGGAACAGGTTTGACTGGGATAAATTCAGGGCCGAAAAGGTTTCCTTTTTAACTGATAAAATGGAGCTAACTCCTGAAGAAGCCCAAAAGTTTTGGCCCATATATAACCAATTTGAAAAAGAAAAAAGTGAAAACCATAAAGCCAGAAGAAATATTGAAAGGCAGTTTAAGGAAGAAAATGGCAATTTGAGTGATAAAGAAATTACTGAATTACTTGACCAGATGGTTGCCACATTCCAAGCTGATACTGAGTTATTCAAAAAATACAACAAAGAACTCCTGAAAGTATTGCCTCCACGAAAAGTACTGATACTCTATAATATGGAAGGTGAATTCAGGATGCATATGTTAAAAAAGTACAGGTCAGGCCATCATAAAGGGAATTGAAAAAAGCTGCCCAAAATAACCTTTAATGAAATCTTTTGGGCAGCTTCTTTTTTAGACCACAAATTTACCCTTATCCAGGAATTTTATGGTTTCATTAATCCCTTCATACATCAATGTATCTTGTTCCACAAAATCAACATCTTGGCGATACTGAACAAAGAAGTTCTCTAAATATTCTGAGCTTTTTTTAGGCCTCCTGAATTCAAGTGCCTGGGCAGCATTGTACAATTCAATAGCTAATATTTTCTGGACATTCAATGCCACTTTCAAAGCTTTTGTTGCTGCATTTGCCCCCATGCTTACATGGTCTTCCTGTTCATTTGAAGAAGGTATGGAATCAACAGATGCAGGTGTACATAGTTGCTTATTCTGGCTGACAATGGAAGCTGCTGCATATTGTGGGATCATAAACCCTGAATTCAAACCTGGTTTGGCTACCAAAAATTCAGGTAACCCCCTTTCACCTGCAATCAACCTGTAAGTCCTCCTTTCAGAGATACTACCCAGCTCTGAAATGGCTATTGCCAGGAAATCAAGTGAAAGTGCCAGTGGCTCACCGTGGAAATTACCCCCTGAAATGATCATGTCCTCGTCGGGGAAAACTGTGGGGTTGTCAGTAACTGAATTGATCTCAGTCTCAACTACATCAGAAACATATTTTACTGCATCTTTTACTGCTCCATGTACCTGTGGCATGCACCTGAAAGAATAGGGATCCTGAATGTGTTTTTTCTCTTGATTAATCAATTCACTGCCTTCAAGCAAATACCTGAAATTTGCTGCTGTTTGCGCTTGCCCTTTGTGTGGCCTTATATTCTGGATGTTTTCCAGGAATGGTTCAATCAGCCCATCAAAACTATCCAGTGAAAGGGCACCAATGATGTCAGCATATTTTATGATCCTGAATGCTTTTAGCAATGTATACACTGCATGAGCGCTCATAAATTGTGTACCATTCAAGAGTGCTAACCCCTCTTTTGCTTCCAGTTTAATAGGCTCCCAACCAAATTCAGCCAGCACATCAGCTGCTATCCTTCTTTCTCCTTTGTAGTTCACTTCACCCATGCCAAGCAAAGGCAGGAAAAGCATAGCCAAAGGTGCTAAATCACCACTAGCTCCCAGCGAACCTTGTTCACAAACAATGGGTAATATGTTGTGATTGTATAAGTCAATTATGCGTTGAACTGTTACCAGTTGAACAGCTGAATTCCCTTTAGAAAGGGCATTAGCTTTTAATAAAAGCATTAACTTAACCACTTCAGCAGGTACTTCAGGTCCTATGTTACAGGCATGTGAAATTACCAGGTTCTCCTGCAACTTGCTCAGGTCATCCTTGGGGATTTGAATGTCACACAATGCTCCAAAACCTGTACTTATCCCATATAATGGGCTATCAGACTCAGCAAGTTTCCTGTCCAGGTAAGCTTTACTTTTTTCTATTAAATGAACGGATTGGTCAGACAACCCAAGTTTGTAATTCTTTTCAAGTATTTCCTCAATTTGCTCAAATGTAATATGATCTGGTGATATCAAATGAATATGATCTTCCATAGCCAAAAAATTGAATATTAAAAATTTAGATTATTGTATGTATACTATAAACCAATGAGAAACCTAATTGGCTTAACCAAAAATGGGAAGGAGTTAAGAAAAGGATTTCAAGGGAACCTTATGTCAGCTCCAATTGACCTAACCAACCTACTGGGACGTACAATTATTGCCATTATATCCAATTTTAGATATAGCAATAACGGAAATTTTATTTTATTCTGAAAGGATTTTTATCAATTCTGAAACAGCCACCAAGTTTTGCTCACCTTTTTTCATATCTTTCAAGGTAACTTTTTGTTGTTGGATTTCAGTATCTCCTGCCAAAACCACAAATGGGATTTGTTTCCTGTTGGCATAGTTCATTTGCTTTTTCATTTTGGCAGCTTCAGGGAAAATTTCAGCATTAATGCCTGCCTGCCTAACTTTTTGCAAAATTTCAAGGCAATATTTTTCTTCCTCTTCACCAAAATTCACAAACATCACCTTTGTTGATTCCATTGAATCTTCAGGGAAACCATCCATCTGAAGTAGCACATCATAAATGCGTTCTGCTCCAAATGATACTCCAACCCCAGAAACATCAGGTAGCCCAAACATCCCAGTAAGGTCATCATAGCGCCCGCCACCACAAATGCTTCCTATTTGTACATCTTTTGCTTTTACCTCAAAAATAGCACCTGTGTAATAGTTTAAGCCCCTTGCCAATGTTAGGTCAAGCTCTACCTCAGTAGATAAATCCAATTTATCCAAGTAACTGAACAATTTCCTTACCTCAGCGACACCTTTCTCTCCTATTTCAGTATGCCCAACTACAGCTTCAATTTGGTTAAGTTTCTCAGAAGTTGTGCCTTCCAGTTTAAGGATAGGTTGCAGCCTCTCGACTGCACTTTCTGAAATGCCTTTCTCCAGCATTTCCTGGTTTACTTTCTCCAAACCAATTTTGTCCAGCTTATCTATTGCAACAGTTATATCAATAATCCTCTCAGCTCCACCAATTGCTTCAGCTATACCTGCCAAAATTTTACGGTTGTTGATTTTTACCAATGCATTAATTTGTAGCCTGCCAAATACCTCATCAATAATCTGGGTAAGCTCTACCTCATTCAGTAGGCTATTGCTGCCAATTACATCTACATCACACTGGTAGAACTCCCTATACCTGCCTTTTTGAGGCCTATCTGCACGCCAAACAGGTTGTATCTGGTAACGTTTAAAAGGGAATACAATATCATTCCTGTGTTGTACCACAAACCTGGCAAAGGGTACAGTAAGGTCATACCTGAGCCCTTTCTCTGAAATTTTTGTGGTAAGTTTATTGGAGTTCTTCTGTTGCAATAATTCATCTGGAGCTTTTGACAAAAAATCCCCTGAATTTAAAATCTTAAACAACAACTTATCCCCTTCTTCCCCATATTTACCCAACAGTGTAGACAAGTTCTCCATTGCAGGAGTTTCAATAGGCTGATAACCATAAATTTTAAATACATCTTTTATGGTATTAAAAATATAATTCCTCCTGGCCATTTCATTAGGAGAAAAATCACGGGTCCCTTTGGGAATAGAAGGTTTTTGTGCCATTTCTGTTTTATTTCAATGGGCAAAAATAAAGAAAAAGATGCACAATATGCAAAGTACCAAATATGAAATACAAAATTGAAATAAGGTTTATTATTTGGGTACAAAGCTTACAGGTTTGTGGTATTGGCTGCACTACAAACCTAGTTCTTGACAAATATCATTTAAATATGTAGTACATGCTTCCTCTCCTTCTTTTGGAGCCCAGGGGGCAAAATTTTTATCTTCAGCAGGGTCATATGGCCCATCTTTTACCTCATAAACCACTGTCCCCTCTTCCAGAGAAAACAGCATATGCCAGATTCCAGGAGGCACTTCTAAGCCATAATCCCCATCATTATGGCTAAGTACAATATGTTCAGTAATCGCGCCTGAATTATCAAAAAACACTACAACTGCCTTACCTGTTATGACCAAAAACACTTCTCTTTTATCAGGGTTCTCATGTTTATGTGGTTGCACATAAGAACCTGGCTCAATGGCATTAAGCATGCGGTTAATTGGGTCAGAAAATGTTGTGTGGAAATTGTAAGTAACCCTTTTTCTTTTGATGTTTTTGGCCTGTTTTTGCAATTTATGTATTAGCTGCCTATTAATTCTAGGAACCATGTTTCAAGTACAAATAATACATACTTAATTTAAAAACTTAATGGTCATTGGGTAACGGTAATATACCCCTTCATTTGCTTTAATAGTAGCAACTATCACCAAAATCAGCCAGGCAATCCCAAATCCAATTAGCATAAATAACCCAATCCCAATGAAAATTAAAATAATGGAAACAAAAAATATAATTGACCAGGTAATCTGGAAATTCAGTACTTCTTTTCCCTGGTCATTTACAAATTCATATTCATCCTTTTTTATCAGATAAATAATAAGTGGTCCTATTATATTTCCGAATGCAGGAAGGAAAAAAACAGCTAAAGCAGCCAAATGGGTAAACATGCCCCACTGCTTTTCATTTGGGTCTTCAATAATTCGTTCCATAATCATTATTTTATTTGACCTAAATTAAACATTTTTTACCACTTTTACCTTCCATATAGAAATAATCATTGAAAATGGATTTTACAAAAAAGAAGGAAGGAAGGTATGAAAGGATTTATAACCAATTGTCAGAATTGGTTGTAAAAAGCAATGACAGGGAAGCCAGGATGGCCACTATTATTGCTGTGTTGCATCATAAAATAGGTTATTTCTTTTGGACAGGTTTTTACATGGTTAAAAATGGGGAAATGTTAGTAGTTATGTACCAAGGACCTGTTGCATGCCAGGTATTAAAAAAAGGGGCAGGTGTATGCTGGGCTGCTTTCAACAAACAGCAAACCATTATTGTTGATGACGTCCATCAATTCCCAGGGCATATTGCTTGCGACCCCAGGTCAAACTCTGAAATTGTAGTTCCATTCAGGGATGAATTAGGTACAGCTATTGGGGTTTTGGATATTGATAGCAAAGAAAAAGGCTCTTTTGATAAGATTGATGCAAAATGGCTTGAAAAGATTTTATCCTTAACCTATTTGTAAACCTATATTTTATTTCAATTATTTTTAGCATTTGTTCCTTTTATTAAATGGTTTATTCATTATTTTTACTTTACATTGGCAGCTGAATTGCTATGTTTGTATGAATATGCTATATAAAAACCTGAAATCAAATTTAAACTCGTTAGCAAGGTTTATCCTTGCATTTTTTCCTGACAGTTTTTTTATTGTTGTTTGGCACAGGATAAAATGCCATAGTCTCCCTTCTTTCAAAAATCCAAAAACGTTTAATGAAAAAGTTCAATGGTATAAACTAAATTACCATAACCCTCTATTAACCAAGCTTTCTGATAAATATGAAGTCAGGAATTACATTTCAGGTTTGGGGTTGGGTAATATACTAAATGAGTGTTTTGGGTATATAAAAATGCAAAAGAAATTGATTTTGATTCCTTACCCAACCAATTTGTCATAAAAGCAACCCATGGTTGGAAAATGAATATTATTTGTAAAGATAAAACAAGCTTTGATCCCAATAGTGCTAGCTTATTGCTCGACGAATGGAGCAGGATAAACCACTTTGACAAGGGTAGGGAATGGGCATATAAAAACATACCTCCACGAATAATTTGCGAAAAGTATTTGGAAAACAGAGAACAACAGGAACTTCTTGATTATAAATTTTATTGTTTTAATGGTGTCCCTCATGTTGTTTTTGTTTGTGAAGGAAGGTTTTCTGCTGAAGAAGTCAGGTACACAGCATATAATATGGAGTGGGAAATACAAGACATTTATAAAGGTAAGCCTGGGTGCAAGCAGGAATTTGAACAACCTGAAAATTTTAATGAAATGATTGAAGTTGCCACAAAATTGTCAAAAGGTTTTCCTTTTGTAAGGATTGACCTTTATTCTATTGAGA
Source organism: Prolixibacteraceae bacterium (assembly GCA_028282705.1). GTDB lineage: Bacteria > Bacteroidota > Bacteroidia > Bacteroidales > Prolixibacteraceae > JABMQB01. Next base: position 178,192 of record JANQHI010000031.1, read on the forward strand.
ATAAAGCAATTTTTGGTGAATTCACCTTTTACCCTGATTCAGGGTTTGTCCCCTTCACCCCAGATAAATACAATTATATTTTTGGTGAAAAATTTATCATTGATCAAACCTACCCTTTTAACCAAAAAAGTACCTTGAAAAATTATGAACCAGGTAAGGCTCTAACCACTTCTGGATAATAAAAAAGGCCAGTTAAAAACCAGCCTTCATTGTATTATTATCAAAGAATAATTCCTATTCTGCTTTTCCTTCTTTAGGCTCTTCTTCTTCTTTTGCTTCTTCTGAAGCATCACCAGCTTTTGCCTCTGTTGGTTCTTCTTTTACCTCTTGCACAGCAGCTTCAGCTTTAACCTCTTCCTTAATATCTTCTTCCACTACTTCAGCATCAGAAATAACTTCAGCAGGTGCTTCTGCTACATCAACTGCAGCCTCGGCTGCTGGAGCTTCTTTCTTAGCACCCCCACGACGTGAACGACGTTTTTTAGGCTTTTGAGCTTCTTCTGTAGATGCCAACATGGCTTCATTGTAATCAACAAGCTCAATAATACACATATCAGCATTGTCACCTAAACGGTTTCCAGTTTTTAAGATACGTGTATACCCACCCGGGCGGTCAGCAATTTTCGTTGCCACCTCACGAAATAACTCTGAAACTGCATGTTTATCTTGCAAATAACTGAAAACAACCCTCCTGGAATGTGTAGAATCTTCCTTTGCTTTTGTAATAAGTGGCTCTACATACATCCTTAAAGCCTTAGCCTTAGCAACAGTGGTACTAATCCTCTTATGGGTAATAAGAGAACTTGCCATATTGGCTAACATCGCTTTTCGATGAGCACTCTTCCTACTTAAATGATTAAATTTTTTATTATGTCTCATTACCTTTAATCCTTATCTAATTTATACTTCGCAATGTCCATACCAAAGTTAAGCCCCATGCCATTTAACAGGTCATCTAATTCGGTAAGCGATTTTTTACCAAAATTCCTGAATTTCAATAAATCGTTCCTATTGTACTGAACCAAATCTCCCAGTGAATCTACATCAGCAGCTTTTAAGCAGTTAAGAGCCCTTACTGAAAGGTCAAGATCAACCAATTTGGTTTTTAAAAGTTGGCGCATGTGCAATACTTCCTCGTCAAACTCTTCATTAGCAAATTTCTCGTCAGAATCAAGTGTGATCTTTTCATCAGAAAATAACATAAAGTGGTAAATAAGGATTTTTGCAGCTTCCTTTAAGGCATCCTTTGGATGGATTGAACCATCAGTAGTAATATCTAAGATGAGCTTTTCGTAGTCAGTCTTTTGCTCAACACGGAAATTCTCAACAGCATATTTCACCTGCTTAATAGGTGTATAAATTGAATCAATAGGAATAACCCCAAATTCTGCTTCAACAGGTTTGTTTTCAATTGAAGGGACATAACCACGGCCTTTGCTAATGGCCATTTCAATTTGAAGTTTCACATCTGGTTCCATACGGCAAATTACCAATTCAGGGTTAAGCACCCTAAAACCGGTCATAAATTTATTTATATCTCCAGCTGTAAATTCTTCCTGCCCTGTAATTGATATAGATACTTTTTCACTGTCAAAATCTTCCACTTCACGTTTAAACCTTACTTGTTTCAGGTTTAAGATGATGTCAGTAACATCTTCAATAACACCTTTGATGGTAGAAAACTCATGGTCAACACCTTCGATTTTAACAGTGGTAATTGCATATCCTTCTAATGATGATAATAAAATTCGACGCAGGGCATTACCAATGGTAATACCATAACCTGGTTCTAATGGACGAAATTCGAATTTTCCGAATTTGTCATCAGATTCAATCATTATCACCTTGTCAGGTTTTTGGAACGCTAATATTGCCATAATAACCTTAATTTATTATTTAGAATACAACTCTACAATTAGTTGCTCTTTAATGTTTTCAGGAATTTCTTCTCGTTCAGGTACATTCAGGAATTTCCCAATCATTTGGGCACCATCCCATTCCAACCATTCGTAACGAGAACTACGATGAGAGTTTAGGGCTTCCGTAATTTCTTCTAATGATTTAGATTTTTCACGAACACCAACTACGTCTCCAGGTTTAACCTGGTACGAAGGAATATTAACCACTTTATTATTAACAGTAATATGTTTGTGCCCAACAAACTGGCGTGCGGCACTGCGCGTTTTTGCAATTCCTAAGCGGAAAACTACATTATCAAGCCTTGACTCTAATAATTGTAGCAATACCTCACCAGTAATCCCTTTAGCAGCAGAAGCCTTTTTGAAAAGGTTACTAAATTGCCTTTCTAAAACGCCATATGTGTATTTAGCTTTTTGCTTTTCCTTAAGCTGTACACCATATTCCGATTTTTTCCTCCTCCTTGCAGAAACACCGTGCATTCCTGGAGGGTAATTTTTGTGCTCAAATACCTTATCAGGGCCGAAAATTGGTTCTCCAAATTTCCTTGCAATTTTTGATTTTGGTCCTCTATATTTTGCCATTACCTCTTCTTTTTTATATTATACACGTCTTCTTTTAGGTGGCCTGCAACCATTATGTGGTAAAGGAGTTACGTCAACAATCTCAGTAACTTGAATACCTATTGAGCTTAAAGCCCTGATAGCTGATTCACGTCCATTACCTGGTCCTTTTACATACACCTTAACTTTGCGTAACCCTAAATCATATGCTGTTTTCGCACACTCTTCAGCAGCTACCTGAGCCGCATAAGGGGTATTTTTCTTCGATCCGCGGAAACCTTTTTTCCCTGCAGAAGACCACGATATTACCTCTCCATTCATATTAGCAATTGTTATGATAATATTATTGAAAGAAGAGTGCACGTGTGCCTGCCCTGTTGGTTCAACAACAACTTTTCTCTTACTTGATCCAGTCTTTTTTGCCATAATTCAAATCCCTTATTTAGTGGCTTTTTTCTTATTAGCAACAGTTTTTCTTTTCCCTTTACGTGTACGCGCATTGTTTTTTGTACTTTGCCCACGCACAGGTAAACCAATACGATGACGGATCCCACGGTAACTACCAATATCCATCAACCTTTTAATATTAAGCTGAATTTCTGACCTTAGTTCACCTTCCACCTTAAAATTATCTCCAATAATTTTACGTACTTTAGCAAACTGGTCATCATTCCAATCTGAAACTTTCAAATCTTTGTCAACACCGGCTTCTTCAAGGATTTTGTTTGCCCTGCTACGCCCAATGCCATAAATATATGTGAGGGCTATTTCGCCCCGCTTGTTATTAGGAACATCAACACCTACTATACGTGCCATACTTAATTTTTTTTCAAGTTAATGATTATCCCTGGCGTTGTTTAAACTTTGGATTCTTTTTATTGATCACATACAAACGCCCTTTCCTGCGTACAATTTTGCAGTCGGAACTTCTCTTCTTTACAGATACACGAGTTTTCATTGCAAAAGCTCTTTAATTTTTATATCTAAATGTTATTCTTCCTTTTGTTAAATCATAAGGAGACATTTCCACTTTAACCTTATCGCCTGGTAGGATTTTGATATAATGCATACGCATCTTACCTGAAATATGAGCTGTAATAATATGCCCATTTTCCAACTCTACCCGGAACATCGCGTTAGATAATGCTTCTATTATCTGTCCGTCTTGTTCTATTGAAGGCTGTTTTGCCATAGATAACTGTTTTTACTTATTTGTTCTTCAATAATATCGAAATCCGACAAAATTTCTGCTCTCTCAAAACCTACAACAACTGTATGTTCATAATGAGCTGATGGCCTCCCGTCTTCGGTTTTAATGGTCCATCCATCGTTTTCCTGGTAAATTTTCCTTTTTCCTGCATTTATCATAGGCTCAATCGCCAACACCATGCCTTGCGCCAATTTATCTCCCCTCCATCTTTTCCCATAGTTTCTAACCTCAGGGTCTTCATGAAGGCTTCTTCCTATTCCGTGTCCAGTCATTTCCCGAACCACAGAATAACCAGTATCTTCAGCGTGTTTCTGTATTGCATTCCCAATTGATCCTAAACGATTCCCCTCAATAGCTTGCTTTACTCCTTTGAATAATGCCTTTTTGGTTACTTCACAAAGCCTTACTTTTTCTTCAGAAATATTTCCAACAAGAAAAGTATAGCATGAATCACCATAAAAACCATCTTTCAGGACACCACAATCAACTGAAATGATGTCACCATCTTTTATTTCATCATTAGATGGGATACCATGTACCACAACTTCGTTTATAGAGGTACATAGCGTCTTTGGGAATCCCTGATAGCCTTTAAAAGCAGGGATAGCATCATTATTTCGAATGAACGTTTCAGCTATCTGGTCTAACTCCAGTGTTGTTATCCCAGGCTGAATTTTTTCGGCAACCAGTGCCAATGTTTTACTTACCAGTAAACAACTTTTCCTTATTTGAGCAATCTCTTCCTTTGTTTTAAGGTAGATCATGCCCTATTTAAAATCCACCTCCCGGACGCCCTTTTATCCGGCCTGATTTCATCAACCCATCATAATGGCGCATTAGCAAGTGGCTTTCAATCTGCTGCAATGTATCTAATATAACTCCTACTAAAATTAACAATGAAGTTCCGCCATAAAAATAGGCGAATGATTGATTAATTCCAATTAACATGGCAAATGCCGGAAGGATTGTAACCAAACCAAGGAAAATTGATCCTGGGAAAGTAATCCTTGACATAATGGTATCAAGAAATTCAACAGTCCTTTTCCCAGGTTTTACACCAGGAATAAAGCCTCCGTTTTTCTTCATATCCTCAGCCATTTGTGTAGGATTTACTGTAATTGCAGTGTAAAAATATGTAAATGCAACAACAAGCGTAAACTGTAATAAGTTATACCAAAATCCTGTGATATTAGATAACTCAGCCGCAACACCACGAAGATTGTCTGAATTGGCTACACCTACTAAAGTAATTGGTACCATCATAATTGCTTGTGCAAAAATGATCGGCATAACACCTGCAGCATTCACTTTTAACGGAATGTACTGACGTACACCTCCATATTGTTTATTACCAACAATCCGTTTTGCATATTGCACCGGAATCCTCCTGGTTCCCTGAACCAATAGGATGGACGCCATAAACACTACAAATAAGATAACAAACTCAACTAGGAACAATACTAACCCTCCTCCTTGTTGACTGACCCTGGATGCAAACTCCTGGACTATTGACATAGGTAGGTTAGCAATTATACCAATCATGATAATAAGCGAAACTCCATTACCAATTCCTTTATCAGTAATTCGTTCGCCTAACCACAATACAAACATTGACCCTGCTGTTAAAATTACTATGGAAGGGATTGTAAATAAGACCCCCGTCATAGCAAATGCAGAATCAGGTAATTGGTAATGAAGATTTGTTAAATATGCTGATGCCTGTGGAATAAGTATAATTACGGTTAAATAACGCGTAATTTGGTTAATCTTCCTTCGTCCTGACTCGCCTTCTTTCTGCAACCTCTGGAAATAAGGCACTGCAATTCCAAGTAACTGGATCACAATTGAGGCAGTGATATACGGCATAATCCCTAAAGCAAAAACCGAGGCTTGCGAAAACGCCCCTCCCGAAAACATATTGATCAACCCAAGTAATCCATCTGAAGTTTGTGTTTTCAGGTTTTCTAACTGGGCTGGGTCAATACCCGGAAGTGACACAAAAGACCCTAACCGGTAAATTAACAAAAAAAACAATGTTGTCCCGATTCGTGCCCTTAGGTCTTCGATCTTATAAATATTCTTTAGGGTTTCTATAAATCTTTTCATTACTGTTTAGAGTATTTCAATGGTTCCTTCTAATTTCTCAATAGCTTCTTTGGCACTTTTCGAAAAAGCATGTGCTTTTACTTCAAGTTTTATGGTTAATTCACCATTGCCAAGTACTTTAATTTTATCATTTTTAGAAGCGACACCTGCTTCAACTAGTGTTGACAGGTCTATGCTTTTAAGGTTCTTTTTTTCAGCTATCCCTTGCAAAACTTCAAGGTTAACTGCTTTATATTCGACCCTATTCCTGTTTTTAAAACCAAATTTAGGTACAACACGTTGTAAAGGCATCTGCCCACCTTCAAATCCGATTTTCCTTGAATAACCAGATCGTGATTTTTGCCCTTTATGCCCACGTGTAGAAGTGCCTCCACGTCCTGACCCTTGTCCACGGCCAATCCTTTTTTTGGTTTTTACCGATCCAGGTGCAGGTTGTAAGTTACTTAAATCCATAATTATAGAAATATTTCAAAATTATTTTACTTCTTCAACTTTTACTAAATGCTTCATTTTATTTATCATCCCAATAATTTCAGGAGAAGCATTATGTTCTACAGTCTGGTTCATTTTCCTCAACCCTAATGCTGCAAGGGTAGCTTTTTGCCTCTTGGTAGAACCTATACTACTTTTTACTAAAGTTACTTTCAATTTCGCCATGATTCCTTAACCTTTAAATACTTTTTGTAATGAAACACCACGATGTTGAGCAACTGTATAGGCATCCCTCATTTCGAGCAACGCTTGCATGGTTGCTTTAACCAGGTTGTGTGGGTTTGATGAACCTTTTGACTTAGCCAATATATCATGTACGCCAACACTTTCAAGTACCGCACGCATCGCACCTCCCGCTTTTACTCCTGTTCCAGAAGAAGCAGGTTTCAGTAAAACATTAGCCCCACCAAATTTAGCACTCTGTTCGTGAGGAATTGTTCCGTTAATTACCGGAATTTTTACCAAATTCTTTTTAGCTGCGTCAACACCCTTTGAAATGGCAGTAGTTACTTCACTAGCTTTTCCAAGCCCCCAACCTACAATGCCGTTTTCGTTACCAACAACTACAATAGCTGAAAAGCTAAACGTACGTCCTCCTTTAGTAACTTTTGTAACACGATTGATGGCTACTAACCTGTCTTTTAATTCCAGGTCGCTGGTTCTTACTCTATTAATATTTACTGACATAGTGATTAAAATTTAAGGCCACCTTTACGGGCAGCGTCAGCTAATTGTTTAACTCTTCCGTGATACAAATAACCATTCCTATCAAAAACAACAGTGGTGATTCCAGCAGCTAAAGCTTTTTCAGCAGCTAATTTACCAACCATTGAAGCTTTCTCAGATTTTGTACCTTCTTTTTCAGCAATTTCTTTCGCTAATGATGATACAGCCAATAATGTTGTACCTTGAGTATCATCAACCAATTGAACCGAAATCTGCTTATTACTCCTGAATACACTCATTCGAGGGCGTTCAGCAGTCCCAGAAACAATTTTGCGAATGCGTTGCTTTATCCTATTTCTTCTTTCTTGCTTCGTTAATGCCATAATAATCAACTTTTATTATTTAGCAGCCGATTTACCAGCTTTACGCCTAAGAACCTCGCCAACAAATTTAATACCTTTACCTTTATATGGTTCAGGTTTGCGGAATGACCTTATTTTAGCTGCAACTTGCCCAATTAGCTGTTTATCACAGCTTTTTAATGTTACAATTGGGTTAGCACGCTTATCAGATTTTGCCTCAACCTTAATTTCTTCAGGTAACTGAAGGTATGTATGGTGTGCAAAGCCTAATGTAAGGTCGAGTACATTACCTGGCATCAATTCAGCCCTGTAACCTACACCTACTAGTTCAAGTTTAATTTCATAACCTTTAGAAACACCTTCTACCATATTATTTACAAGTGAGCGGTACAATCCATGCATAGCCCTCACTTGTTTTTGGTCATTGGCACGCTTAAAGGCCACAGTATTATCTTCTACTGAAACTTCAATAGCTTTATCAACTTGCTGTGATAGTTCTCCTAAAGGCCCTTTAACGGTAACATTATTGTTATCGTCAACCTTTAAGTCAACTCCTGCCGGTATTGTAATGGGTAATTTACCTATCCTTGACATAGTTTTTCCTCCTAAATTAATAAACGTAACAGAGAACTTCGCCACCTACATTTAATTCACGTGCTTCTTTATCAGAAACAATGCCTCTTGATGTAGATAATATCGCAACCCCCAACCCATTCAATACTCTTGGAATGTTTGTAGTATCGCAATATTGGCGTAACCCTGGTTTACTGATACGTTCCAATTTTTTAATTGCATTAACTTTTGTCTCAGGATGGTATTTCAAAGCAATCTTTATATTGCCTTGATAATTTACATCATCCTCAAATTTATAATTCAGGATATAACCTTTTTCTTTTAGAAGTTTGGTAATTTCCTTTTTAATATTTGAGGCAGGAATATCAACCACCTTATGTTTTGCTAGAATTGCATTACGTAGGCGGGTCAGATAGTCTGCTATTGGATCTGTTATCTTGCTCATTTCTCAATATTTATCAAATTACCAACTTGCTTTCTTTACTCCTGGTATAAGGCCATTTGAAGCCATTTCGCGGAAGTTTATCCTGCTTATACCAAACTGGCGCATATACCCTTTAGGGCGCCCTGTAAGTTTACACCTATTGTGTAAACGCACTTTTGACGAATTCTTGGGTAGTTTTTGCAAACCAACCCAGTCTCCTTCTGCTTTTAGTTTGGCCCTTTTTTCGGCATATTTCTCAACTAACTTAGCTCGTTTAACTTCGCGAGCTTTCATTGATTCCTTAGCCATACTTAGTTCTTTTTAACGTTTTTAAATGGTAACCCTAATTCTTTCAATAAAGCAAACCCTTCTTCATCAGTACCAGCTGATGTCACAAAAGTTATATTCATTCCATTGATTTTATTAACCTTATCGATTACTATTTCTGGGAAAATGATCTGTTCAGGAACACCTAATGTGTAATTACCCTGCCCGTCCATTTTACTTTCAATACCACGGAAATCGCGTATACGTGGTAAAGCCACAGCAATCAGGCGATCCAGGAATTCATACATTTGGTCACGGCGCAACGTCACGCACACTCCAATAGGCATTTTTTTCCTTAACTTGAAATTAGAGATATCTTTCTTTGATTTGGTTTGAACTGCTTTTTGCCCTGCTATTGCTGTAATCTCGTCTGTGGCTACCTCAATAATCTTCTTGTCTGCAATTGCTGCTCCAACACCCTGGTTGATAATTATTTTCTCTAATTTAGGTACTTGCATTACACTAGAGTAGCTAAACTCTTTTACCAATGCAGGCACAATTTCTTCCTTATATCTCTTTTTAAGAGTTGGTACGTAAGCCATTATTTAATCTCCTCTTCAGATTTTTTGGAATAACGAACTAACTTTCCATTACTATCTAACCTTCTTCCAATCCTGGTTGGTTCTCCCGATTTAGGATCGGCTATTAATAGGTTAGAAATGTGGATAGGTGCTTCCTTTTCGATTATACCACCTTGCGGGCTTTCCGCATTAGGTTTTGTGTGTTTCTTTATAATATTGACCCCTTCCACGATCGCCCTGTCGCTCTTACGGATAACTTCCAATACTCGGCCTTTCTGCCCTTTATAGTTACCTGCTATTACCACAACAGTATCACCTTTCTTTATGTGTAATTTTTTCTGCATTTTTCAGGTTTTTACTGGTTAAAGCACTTCAGGTGCAAGCGAAATAATTTTCATATTTTTTTCACGTAACTCCCTCGCAACGGGGCCAAAGATACGGGTTCCCCTAATTTCATCTGCATTATTCAGTAACACAACCGCATTATCGTCAAAACGAATATACGAGCCATCATTCCTACGAACCTCTTTTTTGGTACGCACAACAATAGCTTTTGAGACTGCACCCTTTTTTACATCGCTACCCGGGATTGCACTTTTCACAGTAACCACAACTGTATCGCCTAGTGAGGCATATCGTTTCCTTGTACCTCCAAGTACACGGATACATAAAACTTCTTTTGCGCCACTATTATCGGCAACTGTACATCTTGATTCTTGTTGTATCATGATTACTTAGCTCTTTCAATAATTTCAATTAACCTCCAACATTTTTGCTTACTGAGAGGACGTGTTTCCATAATCTTCACAGTATCACCAATGTTGCATGAATTGGATTCATCGTGAGCATAAAATTTAGTAGTTTTATTTACAAACTTACCATAAATAGTATGCTTCACTTTACGTTTCTCGGCAACCACAATAGTTTTTAGCATTTTGTTGCTAACAACTACCCCGACACGTTCTTTTCTAAGGTTTCTTACTTTATTCTCTTCCATGCTGAATTAGTTCTGATTTTCATTTAATTCCCTGCTCCTGAGAATAGTCTTCATCCTTGCTATATTCCTACGGCTCTCACCTATTTTCATAGGATTTTCCAAAGGTGAAACAGCATGGTTCATTTTCAGGCGTACTAAGTTCTCCTTCTCAGCCTGAAGCCTTTCAACTATTTCCTTGCTCGTTAATTCGTTAATCTCAGACGTTTTCATAATCTTCCTTTTTATTATTCGACATAATCACGCCTTACGACGAATTTAGTAGTAACAGGCAGCTTTTGAGCTGCTAAGCGTAAAGCTTCTTTTGCTAAATCATATGGCACACCATCAGCCTCAATAATGATTCTTCCTGGCGATACTGTAGCAACAAAAGCTTCTGGAGCACCTTTACCTTTCCCCATACGTACTTCCGCAGGTTTTTTGGTAATAGGTTTGTCAGGGAATATCCTAATCCATATTTGCCCCTGGCGTTGCATGTGGCGAGTTACCGCAACCCTTGCCGCTTCAATCTGGCGGCCAGTAATCCATGCTTCTTGCAACGATTTTATACCGAAGGATCCGAATGCTAATTGGTTTCCGCGTTGTGCGTTGCCTTTCATTCGCCCCTTTTGTACTCTTCTGAATTTTACTTTCTTTGGCTGTAACATTCTTTTAATTTGTGAGTGTTATACCACTTATTTTCTTCTACGATTATTTCCACCACGTTGCCTTTGCGATCCACCTCCACGGTTTTGCTTCTGCCCCACATTTGGAGAAAGGTCACGGTTACCATAAACCATTCCTTTGCATATCCAAACTTTTACACCTATCAAACCTGTTTTGGTTAATGCTTCTGCAAGTGCATAATCAATATCGGCACGCAATGTATGTAAAGGAGTACGTCCGTCTTTATACATTTCAGAACGAGCCATTTCAGCTCCATTCAAACGACCAGACACAAGCACTTTGATACCTTCTGCGCCCATCCTCATTGTTGATGCAATTGCCATTTTAGTGGCTCTACGGTAAGCAATCTTACCTTCAATTTGCCTGGCAATGTTGTTTGCAACAATCTTTGCATCAAGTTCTGGACGCTTAATTTCAAAAATGTTTATTTGTACTTCCTTATTCGTAATCTTCTTAAGCTCTTCTTTCAGCTTGTCAACTTCCTGACCACCTTTACCAATAATAATTCCAGGGCGGGAAGTATGAACTGTGATAGTTATCAGCTTAAGGGTACGTTCAATAACGATCCTTGATATACTGGCCTTTGCCAAACGAGCATTCAGGTATTCCCTGATCTTTTGGTCTTCAACCAATTTATCGCCGTAATTATCACCACCAAACCAATTGGAATCCCATCCTTTAATGAACCCCAGGCGATTTGCAATCGGATTTACTTTCTGTCCCATTTACTATTGATTAAGATTTTCTTCATTATTCTCTTTACTATTCAGGTAAATCGTAACATGATTTGACCTTTTTCGGATCCTATGTGCCCTCCCTTGAGGAGCAGGACGCAGACGTTTCAAAATACGACCTGAATCAACCATAATCTGGCTAATGTATAATTGGCTTTCTTCTAGCCTCATACCTTCATTTTTAGCTTGCCAATTGGCAATTGCTGATAACAAAAGCTTCTCAACTTTACGTGAAGCTTCCTTTGAAGAATATTTTAAAATATCTAACGCTCTGTTTACTTCCATACCGCGCACCATATCAGCTACAAGCCTCATTTTTCGCGGAGAGGTTGGACAGTTTTTTAAAACAGCAAAATATTGTTGTTTTTTCTCTTCTTTTCTTTTCTCAGCTGCTAGTCTTTTTCTGGCACCCATTGTATCAATCTTTTAAATTTTTCAAAATGCAATTATGCCTTACCTTTTATTACCAGCATGCCCCCTGTACGTACGTGTAGGTGCAAACTCACCTAAACGATGCCCCACCATATTTTCGGTGATATATACCGGAATAAATTTATTTCCGTTATGAACAGCTATTGTATGGCCTACAAAATCAGGAGAAATAACTGATGCCCTTGCCCATGTTTTTATTACAGATTTCTTTCCTGACTCATTCATAGCCAAGACTTTTCTTTCTAGCTTGAAATCGATAAACGGGCCTTTTTTTAATGAACGACTCATTCTTCTTTCTCTTTAAAATTATTTCCTACGTTCAACTATGTACTTATTGGAAGCTTTTTTCTTCGAACGGGTTTTGTACCCTTTAGCAAGAACACCTTTACGTGAACGTGGGTGTCCTCCAGAAGATCGTCCTTCACCTCCACCCATTGGGTGGTCGACTGGGTTCATGGCTACACCACGAACTCGAGGACGGCGCCCTAACCACCTTGAACGACCGGCTTTACCTGACTTCTCAAGGTTATGTTCTGTGTTTCCAACAGTACCTACAGTTGCTTTGCAGGTTGTAAGTACCATACGAGATTCGCCTGAAGGCAATTTTAAAATTGCAAATTTACCTTCACGTGAGGTCAATTGCGCATAAGCGCCTGCACTACGTGCCATTACACCACCTTGCCCAGGATGTAGTTCAATATTATGGACTAGGGTACCTAAAGGTATTTCCCCTAGAGGTAGGGCGTTACCAATTTCAGGATCTGCTCCTTTACCGCTCATAACTTTTTGCCCAACTTGCAACCCGTTAGGAGCAACAATGTATCGCTTTTCCCCATCTTCATAAATGAGTAAAGCAATACGTGCTGTGCGGTTTGGATCATACTGAATTGAATCAACTTTTGCAGCTATACCTTCTTTATCGCGTTTAAAATCGATAACACGGTATCTCCGCTTATGGCCCCCACCTCTATACCTCATTGTCATACGGCCCTGGTTGTTTCGACCTCCTGATTTTTTAAGAGGTTCTAACAATGATTTTTCAGGTGTTGATGCAGTAATGCTATCAAAAGCACCAATTACTTTGTGCCTTTGACCCGGTGTTACTGGTTTTAATTTTCTTACTGCCATTATTTATTATATATTACTATAAAAATCTATACTATCACCTTCTTCCAATGTAACAATTGCTTTTTTGAAAGAATTGGTTTTTCCGGTAATCACCCCGGATTTTGTATACCTTGATTTACTTTTCCCTCCATAAATCATGGTATTAACAGTGACAACATTTACATTATACAAACTTTCAACAGCCTTTTTGATCTGTGCTTTGTTTGCATCTTTCCTGACAACAAAGCCATAACGATTAAATCGTTCTGACTGCTCAGTCATTTTTTCGGTTACCAAAGGCTTTATTAAAATATCCATCATTCTGCGTCTTTAATCTTGAGTACTTCTTCAATCTTCTTAACCGAACCTTCTAAAATTATAAGAGTTTTGGTATTCAGAATCTGATAAGTTGTTAATTCAGAAGCAGTTACAACCGAAACATCCTGTAAATTTCTGGAGGACAAATATATATTTTTATTTTCGACTGGTAAAACGAAAAGTGACTTTTTATCAGCAATTTTTAAATTATCTTTAATTGCCACCATTTCACGGGTTTTGGGAGCTTCAAGCGAGAAGTCTTCAACAACCATAATACCCTCTTCTTTGGCTTTATAAGAAAGTGCAGATTTCCTGGCTAATTGTTTTACTTTCTTATTCAATTTAATACCATAATTTCTTGGGCGAGGCCCAAAAATTGTACCTCCACCGCGGAAAATTGGAGATTTTATACTACCAGCACGTGCAGTCCCTGTACCTTTTTGACGCTTAATTTTGCGTGTACTACCTACAATTTCAGCCCTTTCCTTTGTTTTTGAGGTACCTTGGCGCTGGTTAGCCATATATGACTTTACATCCAGGTATATAGCATGGTCATTAGGTTCAATACCGAAAACTTGTTCGTCTAATTTAACTTTCCTTCCGGTTTCTTTTCCCTGTATATTTAAAACGCTTATTTCCATTGTTTCCTAATAATTACGTTAGATCCTTTCGCTCCTGGAACTGAACCTTTTACAACTAAAAGGTTTGATTCAGGAATAATTTTTATAACCAAAAGGTTTTCGATGGTTATGGTCTTTCCACCATCACGCCCGGCCATTCTAAGCCCTTTAAATACACGAGAAGGATAAGATGAAGCACCTAAAGAACCTGGAGCCCTGCTCCTGTTATGCTGCCCATGAGTTGCATCACCAACACCCCTAAATCCGTGCCTTTTCACAACTCCCTGGAATCCTTTTCCTTTGGAGATACCAATCAGGTCAACATAATCGTTTTCGTGGAAAATGTCTACTTTAACTTCATCTCCAAGTTTGTACTCACCTTCAAAATTGTTTCTAAACTCAACTACTTTACGCTTAGGGCTTGTCCCTGCATTTTTAAAATGCCCAAATTCAGCTTTTGACGTTTTTTTCTCTTTCTTTTCGCCAAAGCCTAACTGAAGCGCATCGTAGCCGTCAGCCTCAACGGTCTTAACTTGTGTAACTACACAAGGACCGGCTTCAATCACAGTGCATGGGACATTTTTCCCCTCAACACTGAATACGGATGTCATTCCGATTTTTTTACCAATTATTCCAGCCATTTTTTTCGACTACTTTAAATTATCATACTTTAATTTCAACCTCAACGCCACTTGGTAATTCCAATTTCATTAGCGCATCAATGGTTTTTGCTGTTGAGCTGTAAATGTCAATCAAACGTTTGTATGACGAAAGTTGAAACTGCTCCCTTGATTTTTTATTTACAAAGGTTGAACGTAATACAGTAAAAACCCGGCGGTGTGTTGGAAGTGGAATAGGTCCACTAACTACTGCACCCGTTGTTTTTACAGTTTTTACGATCTTCTCAGCTGACTTGTCCACAAGGTTATGATCGTACGATTTAAGCTTAATCCTGATCTTTTGACTCATAATGAGAAATCTTGTTATATTATTTTAATAAATCAGTTTTTCCTTGAACTTCTTCAAGCACTTTAATAGCCAACTGGCGTGGTATTTCCTGATAATGGCTAAATTCCATTGAGGAAGTTGCACGTCCAGATGATAAGGTACGTAAAACAGTTACATAGCCAAATTGCTCTGCCAATGGAACTTTTGCGTTAATAACGCGTGCCCCAGATTTTGTCTCCATACCTCCAATATCTCCCCTACGTCTATTCAAATCCGCAATAATGTCACCCATATATTCTTCGGGTGTTACAATTTCCAGCTTCATAATAGGCTCTAAAAGCAATGGTGCTGCTTTTGAAGTTGAACTTTTAAATGCTTGTTTTGCACATATTTCAAATGAAAGCTGGTCTGAATCAACAGGGTGGAATGAACCATCAAGTAAGGTTACTTTCAAGCTATCAACAGGGAATCCAGCCAAAGGACCATTGCTTAAAGCTTCTTTAAATCCTTTCTCGACTGAAGGAATATATTCACGAGGGATATTGCCTCCTTTTATCTTATCAATAAATTGCAATCCTGTGGTACCCTCATCAGCAGGTTCAATTACCACACTAATATCAGCAAATTTACCACGTCCACCAGTTTGCTTCTTAAATACCTCCCTTAACTCTACTTTTTGGCTTATAGCTTCTTTGTATGCTACTTGTGGTAATCCTTGGTTACATTCTACCTTAAACTCTCTTTTTAACCTATCAATAAGTATCTCCAAATGAAGCTCTCCCATTCCCCTAATTACGGTCTGGCCTGAATTTTCATCTGTAAATATTTGAAATGTTGGGTCTTCTTCAGCGAGTTTTGATAATCCATTCCCAAGTTTATCCACATCTTTTTGCGATTTTGGCTCAATCGCAATTCCAATCACAGGGTCAGGGAATATCATGCTTTCAAGCTCAATTGGATGCTTAGAATCACATAATGTATCACCAGTACGTATATCTTTAAACCCTACTGCTGCACAAATATCACCTGCCTCAATAACTTCTTTTGGGTTTTGTTTGTTTGAGTGCATCTGGTACAAACGGGAAATACGCTCTTTTTTACCTGTCCTGGTATTAAAAACCTGTGAACCTGATTGAAGTTTACCAGAGTAAACACGCATGTAACATAACCTACCAACAAATGGGTCAGTTGCTATTTTAAATGCTAAAGCAGAAAAAGGTTCATTTGCATCTGCATGGCGGACAATATTATTTTCTGTCCCAGGTTCAAAACCAGTAATTTCATCGTTATCAAGAGGGCTTGGCAGAAAGGCGCATACAGCATCTAATAACCTTTGTACTCCTTTATTTTTGAAAGCTGAGCCACACATCATTGGAATGATAATCCCTTCTATTGTTGCACGGCGGATAACAGCTAGCATTTCTTCTTTGGTGATTGATTCTGGGTCTTCAAAATACCTTTCCAATAGATCGTCATCCAGTTCAGCAACTGATTCAACCAATTTACCTCTCCACTCTTCAGCTTGTTCTTCTAATTCTGCTGGGATTGGGTCAAGTGTATATTTTGTCCCCATTGTAGCGTCATCATGCCAGCGAACTGCTTTCATTTCGATCAGGTCAATAACACCTTCAAATGTCTCTTCAGACCCAATAGGAATTTGAAGGGGTACAGGATTAGCTCCCAATTTCTCTTTAATATCATTATAAACATTAAAGAAATCGGCTCCTGACCGATCCATCTTATTTACAAAAGCTATCCTTGGGACACCATATTTTTCAGCCTGCCTCCATACAGTTTCTGATTGAGCCTCAACACTTCCAACAGCGCAGAAAAGAGCAACAGCACCATCTAAAATCCTTAACGAACGTTCTACCTCTACGGTGAAATCAACGTGCCCTGGTGTATCAATAATATTGATTTTATGTTCAGTATCATTATACTTCCAGAAAGTTGTAGTTGCTGCAGATGTAATGGTTATCCCTCTCTCTTGTTCCTGCTCCATCCAATCCATCGTAGCAGCACCATCATGCACTTCACCAATCCTATGAGTTAAACCAGTGTAGAACAAAACTCGTTCTGTTACGGTAGTTTTACCAGCATCAATGTGAGCCATGATGCCAATATTTCTATTATATTTCAGATCTTGCTTAGCCATTAAAATTATCCTATTGTTTCAAGTAATACTTTTAAGGTTAAAATCTGAAATGAGCAAATGCCCTGTTTGCTTCTGCCATGCGGTGGGTATCTTCTTTTTTCTTAAAAGCCCCTCCTTCTTCATTGTAGGCAGCAACAATTTCTGCAGCTAACTTATCAGACATTGATTTGCCTGACCTTTTGCGTGCAAACAGGATCATATTCTTTATACTAATGGCAGTTTTCCTTTCTGGGCGGATTTCCATAGGAACCTGGAAAGTAGCTCCACCTACCCTACGGCTTTTAACCTCTACCATTGGTGTAATATTTTCAAGTGCTTTCTTCCACACTTCAAGTGGAGAAAGTTCAGTATCCTTTACCCTTTTTTCAACTAAATCCAGCGTATCATAAAAGATGGTATACGCTACTGATTTTTTTCCATCAACCATCAGGTCGTTTACGAAACGTGTTACCAATGTATCGCTAAATTTAGGATCGGGTAACAAATGCCTCTTCTTTGGTTTTGATTTTCTCATTTTACTTTTTATTAGTGTTATTTGAATTGGCTGCCCTTAGGGTCTTCAGATCATTCCCGGAAGACATAGGAAATTATTTACTCAACCAAACCACTAAACAAATAACTAGTTAATACTTTTATTTTTTAGGCTTTTTAGCCCCATACTTAGAACGACGTTGTAAACGCCCTTCAACACCTGCAGTGTCAAGTGCACCACGAATTAAGTGATAACGTACACCAGGTAAATCTTTTACCCTGCCACCACGTACAAGTACAATTGAGTGTTCCTGTAAATTGTGCCCTTCTCCAGGAATGTAAGCATTCACTTCTTTTCCATTTGTTAACCTAACCCTTGCTACTTTTCGCATAGCAGAATTAGGTTTTTTGGGCGTTGTTGTATACACACGTACACATACCCCTCGACGTTGCGGGCAAGAATCCAATGCAGGAGACTTGCTCTTTTCAGCTTTCGTCTGTCTTCCTTTTCTAACTAACTGTTGAATAGTTGGCATAAATACCTGTTTTTTATTTAGTTAATACTATTTCTCAAAATGGACTGCAAAAGTATCCTATTTTTTCGTAAAAACAATGCTTTTCAAGGCTATTTTCATGTACAGCCTTAAAAATCGGCACGCAAAAGTACTAATTTTCAGGAAACATCAATGTTTTGGGGTAAAATTTTTTAAAAATTTAAGATTGAAAATGAAGGAATTTTCCCTGGTATCAATTTTCCGTGTTAATCCTCTCCCTCCAAAGTGCTTTAAGGGGATTCAAAAAGCGCTGCATCAACCTAAGTTCCTCAGTAATGATTTCGGCAGTACCGGTAATTTCATTTTGAAGTTCAAGTGTTTTCCCATAATTTGTTTTCAACCCATTTGGGAAAGTTATTTCAGCTAAATAAAACTGGTCTTCAGGAATAGCAGATATTGACTTTATTGTCCCTGTAACCATACCATATTCCATGTAAGGGTAATTATCAAACTTGATATTTACTTTTAACCCAGTGTTTACTTTTCCTGACCTCAGGATTGAGAGCTGTAACCTGCCCACCAATTCTCCTGCATCATCAGGGATGATTGTTAAAACACGGTCGCCTTCACGAACATTCTGGTTTTCGCTCCAATATTTATTGAATGTTACTGTCCCTTCAATGGGTGCCTTCAAAACATATGTTAATTCCCATTGGTTGATAGCTCCTGAAAGGTTGGTATATGCTTCATTCACATCCAATTCAAGCTTTATTTTCTGGTCATGATGATTTTTCTGATTCTCAATTATTTTTTGGTCAACTCCAATTATATCCATTTGCATTTCTGCCAGGGAGGTCCTTACTTGTTCAAAATCATATTTTTTTGTGAGCATTTCTGATTCTGACTTCTCATAATCCTGCAATGAAATTACATTGGTTTGAAAAAGGCTTGAATCTCTTTTCATTTTGCTTAATGCCAGCTCATAATCCTTCTCCATTATTTGGCGTTGAATCCATAAACGGTCATAATAAATCCTGGACATCCTCTTTTGCTCTTCCAACGATTTGTTTATCCTTGGAAAATAATCCAGTTCCAGAAAGTTAAGGTAATCATTATATTTCTTTATGAACAATGAATACTCTTCCTGGATTAGACCAAGTTGCAGGTTTTTAGGAAAATCAATTTTAATAGATATATCATAACCAATCAAGAAGTTTTGAATTTCCCCAGTAAGGTTTTTCAATTCTTTAATATCAATAAAGTTGGCAGGGTTTTCAATCAAAGCAATTATTTCACCACCTGTAACATGCTGGTTATCTTCAACAAAAAGCTCTTTAATCTGCCCTGTTGCCCTAGCCAACAAAGTTGCTGGTGGGCGTTCAGTAGTTACAATTACATTGGAGCGGATAATATCAGGATACCTGAACAACCAACTGAAGAATAACAGCAAAACAAAAACAAGGAATATGGTGATTATCCCATAACGTACAATCTTTGAAGGTACCCCCCCCAATATTTCCTGCACTTCATTGCTCCTTATTTCTATCCTCTTTTTTTCTTTTTCCATTTTTTAATAGTACACTGATGTTATCCTCCTAATTCTAATTGATCTTTTACCAATTTATAATAGTTGCCTTTCTTTTTTATTAACTCATTATGTTTGCCTTGCTCAACAATTTCACCCTGGTCAATTACCACAATTTGGTCAGCATTTTTTACTGTGCTTAACCTGTGGGCTACCACCACCACTGTTTTCCCTTTTGAAAATGCATCCAGGTTTTCCATTATTGTTTTCTCATTATTTGCATCCAGGGCATTAGTAGCTTCATCAAAAAATAGGTATTCAGGGTTTTTATAGATTGCCCTTGCTATTAATATCCTTTGTTTTTGCCCCTGGCTTAAACCAATTCCTTCCTGCCCTATTTTTGTATTGTAACCCAAAGGCAATGTTTCAATATAATCCTGGATATTAGCTAACTTAACTGCTTCAAGTAGTTTTTCTTTGTCAATATTTTCATTGCTGACTGCAATGTTCCTGGCAATTGAATCAGAAAAAATATAACCATCTTGCAAAACAACCCCACATTTTTGCCTCCAAAGCTTTTGAGAATAATTTTGCAGCCTTGTACCTCCCACTTTTATCTCACCTTCTTCTGGGGTATAAAATCCCAGCAACAATTTTATCAATGTGGTTTTCCCACTTCCACTTACCCCAACAATTGCCGTAGTTTTTTTATCAAGAACTTCCAGGTTTACATTCCTAAGAACTTTTGGAGCACGTGGTCCTTGGTAACTGAAGCTCAGATTTTTAATGGAAATTGTTTTATTATCAGGCAGCAATGTGGCTTTTGCATCACCAGCAATTTCTTCATCCTCTTTATCATGTATTTCACTTAACCTTTCTAAACTGATCTTGGCATCCTGGGCATAATGCATAAACCTGATCAACTGTTTTAATGGACTGTTTAACTGCCCAATAATGTACATAATTGCTAGCATCATCCCAATGGTTATATCTGCACTAATTACTGATGTGGCTGCAATAATGGTTATAATAATATTCTTGGTTTCATTGATAAATACTGAACCTGCATCCTGGTATTGCTCCAATGCCAACCCTTTGACATTTACCCTAAACAACCTGGCTTGTATACGTTCCCATTCCCAGCGTTTTTCTTTTTCATAGTTGTTGAGTTTGATTTCCTGCATGCCCTGGATAAGCTGGATTATTTTACTTTGGTTTTTTGTTAACTGTGAAAACTTTTTGTGGTCAAGCTGGCGCCTCTTATTCATAAATATATATACCCACAAGAAATAAAGCAGTGCCCCAAAAAGGAAAACAAGGAATATTTTCACACTATAAATAACCAGGACAATTGCAAAAATTACCAAGTTGAAAACGGAAAACAATACCCCTATTGATTGGGCTGTCAGGAAACGTTCTACCCTTTGATGGTCATCAATGCGCTGCATAATGTCACCCACAAGCTTGGTATCAAAAAAGCCAAGAGGCAATTTCATTAGCTTTGTAAGAAAATCAGAAATGATTGAAATATTGATCCTTGTACTGATATGAAGCAATATCCATGAACGAATAAAATCAACTGACATCCTGGAGATAAACAGGAATAACTGGGCAATCAGTACTAGGTAGATAAACCCAATATCCTGGTTATTGATACCCACATCAACCACACTTTGGGTTAAAAATGGCAGGATCAACTGAATGATGCTCCCCATCAGGAACCCCAAGAGAAGCTGGATGATAAGCTTCCTATAAGGTTTTAAATAATTTAAGAGGAAACGGAAACCTTTCCTGTTCAGTTCCTCATCTTCTTCTTTGTAAAAATCAGGGGTTGGTTCTATTAGCAGGCAAATCCCTTTTTCTTCTCCTTTTGAAACTGTGGCCAACCAATGTTGTTTAAACTCTTTTTCAGTGTAAGTGAGCCTCCCAAAAGAAGGGTCAGCTACATACACTTTCCCTTTTTTTATTTTATAGACCACCACAAAATGCAACTGGTCCCAATGGACGACACAAGGAAGCTGCGCCTGGCTTTTTAGTTGCTCAAAAGAAATCCTTACCCCAACTGTCCTGAACCCAACAGATTCAGCAGCATCACTAATGCCCAAAAGCGAAACCCCTTCACGATTAATATATGACCGTGACCTGAGTTCTTCAATGGAGAAATTTTTGCTATAAAATTTAGCAATCATCCTGAGGCAGGTAGGACCACAGTCCATGGCATCATGTTGCTGAAAGATTGGAAACTGGATCATAAAACGTTCTCGTTTCAAACAAAAATACCAAGAAGCATTCTAGATAAAACCTTCCATCAATAGATTTTATAAAATACTTTTGAACAAGAAGATTTTAGTAACTCCTCCCATACCAATTGCCTGAAGCTTTATACTCTTAAACTTAGCCTCTCAAGTAATATTAGATGAACATTACCTAAAAATAAACCCTTTCTTCAATGGGTCATTAGGGTCAATATAAAAACGGTTTTGCCCAGTGACGGATGCAGTACCTGATACCTCAGGGATAACTGCTTTATGTGGTCCATAGGTTACTTCTTTAACTACTTTCACATCCATTAAGGTATCCAGTATGCTTTCAATAGTAATGGATTCCCCAACCTGAAGCCCATCTTTCAAGTGGTGGACGGCAGCCCTGGCACTTACCCCAGAACCTGTTGGAGACCTGTCAACTTCCCCTTCTGCAAAAATGCAGACATTCCTACTATGATGCCCTTCATTATTGGCTTTCCCAGTAAATATTGTACCATACAGGAAGCTTAAATCTTCCTCAAAAGGATGGGTAATTTCAAAGTTCTCCATCACTGCATATTTTATTTTCCTGCCCCAATCAATAAGCTGGTTATAGTTTTCTGGCTGTAACCCCAAACCAATTGAACCTGCATCTACAAATACATAAAAAGCCCCACCATAAGCCACATCAAAAACCACATCTCCTATACCTGCCACATGCACTTTCTGGTTTTCCATCAATACAAAAGAAGGGACATTCTGGAATGATACTTTTTTTACTTTCCCATCCACCACATCAGCTTTTGCAGTTATCCTGCCAGGAGGGGCATCAATATATATAATTGGGTCATCTTTTTTGACAATCAACCCTGTTTCAATCATTAATGTAACCAGGGCAATCATGGCATGTCCACACATGGTGCTGTATCCTTCATTGTGCAGGAAAAAAGTCCCAAAATCCCCATCTGGGGTAGTAGGCTCAGTAACAATTGCACCATACATATCAGCATGCCCCCTGGGTTCCCACATTAATCCTGTGCGCAAATCATCAAAATTATCCTTGAAGTATTTCCTCTTTTCCAGGATTGTATTCCCTTTTATTTCAGGCAGCCCATTGGTTATTACCCTTAAAGGCTCGCCTCCAGTGTGCATGTCAATGGTTTCAATTACCTGCCAGCCTGCTGGTGGCGACCATTTCCAATTATCAAATAAAAAGTTACTCATATGGGTTTATGTTTTGTTAAGCTTCACAATGGGTTCCAACCCCTTTTCCTACTGCTTTCTTATAAAAGAAATTAGCTACTTCAAGGTCAAACAAGGCCATCCCTACTGATTTAAAAACCTTGGTTCCATAGCCATCCAAGCCTACATTCCCAGTTGCTAATTTAGAAAATGGGATAACCTTTTCTTCTGATATTAATCCTTTTTCCAGGATATTTTTTATATCCCCTGTTTCATTTTTGGCATGGGTGGTATCAATAAAATATTGGGATACCAGTTGGAATAAACTATCAGGCAACTCTTGCATATCTGGCCTGTAAGAGCCAATACTTATAAATGTTTTTCCTTTAAGTAATGCAGGTTCATCAGGGAGTACAGGAGTTATTGAAGAAGTGGCAGTTATAATAACCTCTGAATGCTCTACCAATGATACTGTATTTTCAGTGATGGTTAATTTAATATCAGGGAACTGTTGCTTAAAATCCTGACTAAAAATTTGCAAAGTCTTTACATTATTATCAAATACCCTTAGTTCTTTCAATTCTAATAAGGAAGCTGCAAAAAGAGCCTGGTAAAACCCTTGTTTACCAGCCCCAACCACCCCAACTTTAGTTGCATTTGGAGAAAGCTTTAAAATAGCCATCCCTCCTACTGCCCCAGTCCTGAATGCAGTCAGCCTTTCTCCATTGATCATGGCAAGAGGTTCTCCTGTTTTTCCATCATTCAGTATTACATTTCCATAGATAGCAGGCCTCCCTTTCTGAATATTTCCCGGAAAAACTGAAATCAGCTTTGTTGAAAACCTGTCTCCCGAAAAACAAGGCATCAGCAATAAAGTATTTTCATTGTGGTGTACATGCATCCTTTGGGGCATATTAAATTGCCCACTTTCATATACCTCATAGCATTTTTTAATAGCTTGTACCAGTTCAATTGGGTCTGCCAGTTTTTCAACTTGTGATGAATTTATAATAAGCATAAGCCAGGTTTTCTACCATTTCACTAATAATATTTATCAAACAAAAATATCAAGAAGAAAACAGATAATTGATGTATAATTTAAATTTTATTACACATCCCATCCACAAAACTTTAAAAAACCCAGGATAAATATAGTTGCCCCTGCAAAAACATAATGACCATTTAAAAAGTTATTATCTTGCAAAAAAGAATGGTTGCAAGGTATGAAGGTATTGGTCATTGAAGATGAAAAAGCACTAGCTGAATCAGTTGTGGAATATTTAGCTGATGAAGGGCATTTATGTGAAGCTGTTTATACTTATGATGATGCTGAAGAGAAGGTTGAATTGTATGAATATGATTGTATTGTAGTTGACATTAACCTACCTGGAGGCAGTGGGTTAGACCTCATCAGGTTGGTAAAAAAGAGGTCGAAAAGCATGGGGATCATCATTATTTCTGCCAGGAATTCCTTGGAAAACAGGATTGAAGGGTTAGAGATTGGTGCTGATAATTACCTGATAAAACCTTTCCATCTGGCAGAACTAAATGCCCACTTGAAATCAATTAATAGGAGGATAAATTTTAATGGCAGCAACCAGGTTGTAGTGAATGAAATAAAGCTCCTTCCAGAGGAACATCAGGTATTTGTAAATGACAAGCTATTGAAGCTAACCAAAAAAGAGTTTCAACTGCTCCAGTTTTTTATTGCCAACAAAAACAAGGTGATTACAAAAACAGCCCTGGCTGAACACCTTTGGGGTGACTATATGGATATTGCTGATTCTTATGACTTTATATATGGGCACATCAAAAACCTAAGGAAAAAACTAATTGACAAAGGATGCACAGATTACCTAAAAACCATTTATGGTGTTGGTTATAAGTTTAAGCTAGAAAACAATGAATGAAATATAATATTGGATTGGAAAATGCATAAATGCATTAATACTTTAATGAATGAAACGAAAAAGGAAAATTTGTGTTTATAGTTTTAGGCTTCTAACATTGTGAAAACATGAAACTACTCACTAAAACCAGCCTTAATTTTCTCACTATCTCCCTGTTTATTTTTTTGATAGGGACAATTACTTTCTATTATTTATTGAGGCAGCAAGTTGACCAAAACATTAACCTGGAGCTGGAGAAAAGGAAAGTTTCAATCATCAGCAAATTACAATCAGTACACTCATCATCACAAATCCCCCCTACCCAGGATGAAAAGATCATTATAAACCCAATCCAAAATAAAGAAACCCCTAAAGTAAGCTACTCTGATACCATTATCTTCAACCAGGAAATGAACAAGTACATTGCTTACAGGCAGATGGATTTTGTTACCACAGTCAACAACCAGGACTTTGTGGTTACCATTTATAAATCATTGTCTGAAACTGACAACCTGATTGTTAGGATATTGATTCTACTTACAGGCATGGTGGTAGTTTTTATAACTACCCTCCTTATCCTGAACAGGCATACCTCACAAAAGGCATGGAAGGTGTTTTATGATACAATCCATAAAATCAATACTTACAACATCAATTCTCATGGGCAATTCCAATTCAATGAATCTGACATTAAAGAGTTTAATGACCTTAACAGGGTGTTGGAAGAAATGACTGAAAGGATCAATAAAAACTATATCAGCCTGAAGGAATATACTGAAAATGCTGCCCATGAATTGCAAACCCCCCTGGCCATTATCAATTCTAAAATGGAGCTTTTATTACAATCTGATAACCTGGATGAGAAACAGGTAAAAACTGTAGCTGAAGCTTTTGAGGCTGCCAGTAAACTGGCAAGGATCAACAAAACGCTCCTGTTGCTTGCCAAAATTGAAAACCGCCAATTCCCAGAAATAAAGGAAGTCATTCCATTGGACATTATAAAAATCCAGCTTGAATTGCTTGAGGACCTGATTTCAGCTAAACAAATTACAGTGAAGCAACTGCCAAAGGAAAGTTATCGTGTTGAAATGAACCCCTACCTAGCTGAAACCCTGCTCTCAAATTTACTTAAAAATGCTATCAGGCATAATGTGCAAGGTGGTAACATTGAATTCATGGCGGGTGAAAATTTTATACAGATATCAAACTCAGGAGCAGAAGAAGCCATGGATGAAAAGAAGCTGTTCCAGCGTTTCCATAAAAGTGAAAAAGTTACTGAATCATTAGGGTTAGGGCTGGCCATTGTACAAAAAATATGTGAAGCCTCGGGGTTTCAGGTTTCCTACAAATTTGAAGAAGGCAAGCATCATTTTAGGGTTGAGTTCGGGTAATACTGAAGTTGTCAAAAGTAAAATGTTGAAAAGAAAGAATGATAACTAATTGCTGAAATACAACATTTTGTATCATTCTTTCAAAAATTTTCAATGTTGA
>JANQHI010000062.1 GCA_028282705.1 Prolixibacteraceae bacterium
TGCTTCGTTTTTATTGTGCCCAAAACTTTTACCAAAACCGCGCCACATAGCCCATGGCAGGCTTTTGTCCACATTGGCATGATATTCGACATGGAAAAAGTCCCCACGTTTACCCCGTGTACCACTTCCAAAACGGTCGTTCATAATTACCTCCTGCCCACATTTTTCTGCTTGATTATAGTAATAAGCTGCCACCTGTTTCATCCTCCAATAAGCTTCCGGGTGGTCCCACTCGCCATCAAAGCACATATAGTCAGGATGGAACTTATCGATCAGCTCAACAATTTGGGGGACCATAAAATCGTCCACATAGTTGTCAATTTCCTTGTAGCCTTTGTACCCCATTGTTTTAACAAACTCCCTTTGCTTTTCAGGGGTACCCAGCCAGGTTTTTTTTGTTAACTCCTGAACGTATGCCGGGTTATACCATTCGTAAAGCGAATAATAAAACCCAATACGGATACCATGCTTACGGGCAGCATCAACCAACTCACGAAGAATATCGCGTTTGGGGCCCATCTTTACCGAATTACGGTCGGTGTACCTGGTATCCCACAGGCAAAAACCATCGTGGTGTTTTGATGTAATATAGAAATACCTTACCCCATTTTTCTTCAGTTCCCGCATCCATTCATCCGCGTCAAAATTCTCTGCGGTAAACATTTCAATAAAGTTGTCATACTGAAAATCCTTGCCCCATGTTTTCCTATGGTATTCCTGTGTGGCAGAGCCTTCTTTGTTCATCTGGTTCCAATACCATTCCGAGTAACTTGAGGGCCCGATACCTGCACCCTTGGTGGCCCATGCAGGAACCGCATACGGTCCCCAGTGCATGCTAAACCCAATTTTCTCATTCAGGAACCAATCCGGTGCTTTATGCTTTGCCAGGGATTCCCAGGTAGGTTTATATGGCCCATCCAAATCGAGTAAGGGGTGGGTTTCCCGTTGCTTTTCCTGTTCAATCCTGGAAGTACCCGTCCCTTGGTCTTCCAGGTTTTGGGCATTTAAAACGAAACCACACAGCATGAATGATAGTGCTATAATTACTTTTTTCATTTTTGTGTTATTTTGATGATTCTTCTTCATTCTATTTGTTTGATAAATACTTAGCGTATTGCGACAAGCTCCCCTTCTTTTTCAATGATTAAAATGGTGTTAATCTCATCCAACGTAATTCCTGAAAGGTCAATAACCAAGCCATCATTCAACTGGAACGGGACTGCTTCCCCGGTTTCAAATAACTTCACCCCGGTTATCTTCCCTTTTACAGGGACTTCCAGCGATTTTGTTTGGGGGTCATCAAGGATGTGCAAGAAAGTTTTGCCGCCTTCTTTTCCCTGGGTCATTACCCCCCAAACCTGCTCATCCATTGGGCCCCCGCGGGTCTTGAAAATTGATTCACCATACTTTTTGTTCCATTGCCCAATTTCTTTCAGGCTTTTTACGACTTCCGGTTGGAATTTACCGGATGGGGGCGGCCCTACATTCAACAACAAATTGCCGTTGATACCTGCTGCCCTTACCAAATAATGCACCAGGGTTTTGGTACTTTTAAACTCTTTGTCTTCCGCATTGTACCCCCAGTGTTTGTTCATGGTGTCAGCAGATTCCAATGGGAACCCTGAAACTTCTTTTGTGTTGTTCTTATAAGTATCGTGCCCAGGCAATGAACGCTCGAATACCTGGTAGTCCTCACCATACATGGGAACGCTGAACCGGTTGTTCCCTACCATTGAATGGGGCAAAGCTTTGTGGATAATGTCATAGGTTTCTTTCATCCTCCAGTCAACTCCTTCTTTAATATCCCAAACACCATCAAACCACCAGCTGGAAATGGGGCCATACTTGCCGCTGCTCAGTTCTTTAACCTGGGCATTCATATAGTCGAGATATGTATTCATGTCCCCACTTTCCGGACGCCCATTGTCCCATCCGGTATATCCCCTGGGGTAATAATCAGAATGGTGCCAATCCAGGTGCGAATGGTAAAGCCCGAAAGCTATACCTTGCTTTTTGCATTCATCGGCCAACATTTTAATTACATCCTTTTTATAAGGTGTCCGGTCCATGATGTTCCAATCACCCTGTTCGGTTTCAAACATCGCAAACCCATCATGGTGCTTTGATGTGATTACCATGTACCTCATCCCGGCTTCTTTGGCCAGGCTGACCCATTCTTTTGCGTCAAATTCTACAGGGTTAAATTCTGTTGCCAGTTTTTCATAGTCCTTAATCTTCCATTGGCGAAGTTGCATTTCCCATTCATTCTTCTTTTCAAGGCTATAGACCCCCCAATGGATGAACATGCCAAATGTTGCATCACGGTACCATTCGTATGCAGCTTTGGAAGCCCTTATGGTATCGCCATTAATTTGTGGCTCAACACCATATTTCTCATAACCTTTCAGGTAATATGGAACTGTTTCAACACTTGCTTGTCCTGTATCTTTTACTCGCTTATTGTTGTTGCAAGCCCCCAATACAAAAAGGATGAGCATCGTACAACTTAAAATTTTCACTTTCATCTTATTAATCTCTTAGTTAGTTATGGTTACCCACTGATAAAAAGCAGGGTTATTTTTTTGTTTCGTTACTCTATCGTCAAATAATCAAAGCCTAGTTTATCTACGTTCTTATCTCGAGTACGCTTACAAACAAAAACCAGTTTATTTTCTCCCTTGCGAATAGTTACATCATTGGCTGTATATTCATTCAACTTCAGGTTGTTGTTAAAACAATCAATATTCTCCAGAACCAAATTCCCATTTAGGAATACATCTGTAGCTGCATATTCAGGGCCATGAGTGAAAACTATTTGCAGTGTTCCTTTTCGTTCGCCTGGTGAACTGAATGTTGTCTCCAGCTTATCCCCCTCTTTTATTTCCCGCCATAAAAGATGGTTCCGTGCACTCCAGTCATAAGAAAGGAAAGCTTCTGTGATCACCTCACCGCCATTAATACCCGTTACATTAAAATTCTCACCCTCAAACCGATTTGATAGTTTAACCGGAATTTGAACTTTTTGTACATCATTTTGATATTCAACTTTCGAATCGTATGTCCCATACCAGAAAACAGTTGGGGCATAATCCATTTTAATAGTTGTATCCCAATGCCAAAGTTCCATATCAAAACGATACGAATTATTAAAAGGGACCACGTCCAGCATACGCCAACGACTGTTAACTGTCATGCCCGGACTTCGGTTGCCTTCCCCACATGGTTGGGCCAGAAATGGATTGAAAAATTTAACCACGCTGCACCAGGCGTAGCCATAATAATCTTCTGTGCCGGTACCAAAGTGCGAAGGGAAGGTTTCCCCATCCACATAAATTTTTTCATCACCTTCGCCCCACCATTGATAGCTGTTGTTATACAGGGTCAATGCATCTCCTACATGCTTTCCTGTCCCGGATATCGTAATGAAATTAACATCTTGCTTTTCGTTCGTCGCGATATCGTTATACAAACGCCAATTAGCATGGAAATACAAACTTTTATCATCCCAGTTCCAATCTGATGTTTTAATTTCCATATGCTCAACTTTCACATCTTGCCCGCCATGGTTATATAAACTTACTTTAGCTGATTTATGAAAAGGCATTGGGAACCACATGTTCATTTCCCCATCCTTGGTAACCTGACTATACCGGGATTGATAAGGCGAAACTTTGTAACCTGTACCAAAGAAATCACCCAGTGGTACCCAAACCGTTTGCTTGCCATCAAATTCCATTGAAATAACAGTTGATCGAAGCGCCTGCTCCAAATTATCAGCATCAATTTTTATTGATAATTGTTTGATGGCTCTTGCTCCATCCAGCAATCTGGAAACCACTTGACCAGGTTTAATTACCCCCTCCAAATTAGCAAACTCCAATCCGACAGGAATTTGTCCAGGGTCATTTAACTGTCCATTCACAGTTTTAATGGCTTCGGTATATCTTCCACTCTCCAAATCACCTTTTTGGTAGGTTTTTACAGCAGTCCTTTTCTTGTATTTTCGGTAATTGATTTGGTAATAAAGGATATCTTTAAGCTTAAGGTCAAAAAATGAAGATTCCTTTTTATTTTTATCTGCCACTTCGTAAGTTACCTTACAATGTTTTGCATAAGGAAAGGGGAAATATAAATTATGCCCTGAATACCATACTCCATCTTCTAAAAACGGAGCTGTAACTTGCGACAGGGTACTGCCAACATAAGGATTTGAAGAAATAACCTGGTCGATCCTGGCTTCGAACTGAGGAATTTCTGAATAATCAAAATAAAAGCGTAATGTACCCATAGAGAAGGTTTGGGCGTGCCAGGCATTCCACATCCGCACAATTGCTCCCGGTCCCTCAACGTCCATCAAAACATACTCAATCCTTCCTTCAATGGTATCAGTTCTTACAAACCAGCTGGCATCAACATTATCAAACCAACTTTCCCGGGCAGCATCAACAGATCTCCGCGAATAGCTGCTAGCTTGCAGGGTTTTGAATGAATATTGTGAAACCTGTGCCAGCTGATCCCTGTTGGTCATTTCATCCAACAACAACCCAACATTTATTTGCTGTTGTGAGCATGAAACAAAAAATACACTGGCAAGGAAAAAAAAGGTACATAAAAAATAGTAATTTTTCATTTAGCCTAATTTTAATGGATCACTAAATAATCAATTATAATATCATTGCCCTTTTTCTTAGCAGCATTATTTCCAGAAACAAATTTCACTTCCAATGAATTGATTCGCTTCAGTTCAACGTTTAAGTCAACCAACTGCAATAAATCCTGATTAGTGCTACTATCCCAACTGAGGATATTTTTACCATTCAAGATAATTTCATATACCCCATTTTTGTTATTGGAAGTCAAAGCAATTTTTTTCAGTTGGCTATCAGAATTCGCATAAAACTCAAACAACCTGCTTTCCCCAGGGGTGGCATTGTTCCAATGTAAGGCTACCCCGCCAGACACATCATCATGGTAAAATCCACTTGTGTGTTTTTCGACCTTAATAGGTTTTAGGTTTTCACCTTCAAGCTTTCCTTTTTCAGGTTCTGGACGAAGGATATCAAAACGCCCAAAAGCCAATTTTGCTTTTGCCCCTTTATAATCGGGTTCAATGTTATCTGTCCCACCTGGCAACATGTAATAAAAAGTGGTTGGAGCAAAATTCAGCTTGGTTTTGGTCCAGTGCCACATTTCCATATCAAATTTTAAGGATTTGGAAAAAGGCATGGCATCCAACCCACGGTAACGCATATTCACGGTCATATCAAACTTAAAATTACCTCCACCAATAGGTTGCGAAAGATAAGGGTGATCAAAAGGATGGTATTCGCACCAGGCATATCCATAATAATCTTCTGTTCCTGTACCAATAATTGATGGCCATTTTTCGCCATCCAGGTAAACTTTTTCATCGCCTTCGCCCCACCAGCTTTTCCAGTGCCCTCCAAGGGAAGTGTTGAACAAGGTGATAACATCTCCAACATAAACACCTTTTCCCGTAAGGGTTACAAAATTCATGTCGAAACACCCTCCTTTGCCCAGCCGGGTTTTATTTTCGCCAGTTGATAGTGCTGTAAATTGTTTCCAACTAGCATGAAAGTACATGGAGTTTCCTGTCCATTTATAAGGTTTGGTTGTTACATTTCCGGTAACTCGGTAGGTGACATTGCCAATATTCTCAAACGAGATTTTACAGTTCTTTTTATAAGGCATCAACCAAGAAACATTCATGGTACCATCTTCATCAACTTTGGTATAATAAGTTTCTGAAGGGTGCATTTCATACCCAGTCCCAAAAAAATCGCCAATAGGGCACCATACTGTTTGGTTTCCGTCAAATGTACATTTTACAATGATATCCCTCAGCGCCCTTTCGAGGTTTTCCCCATGGATTTTAACCGTTATGCCATTGATGGCTTTTCCTGTATTATCTATTTCAATTGAATTTTCGCTTGCTATTGCCAAAGGCAGGTCAAATACTTGCCCATTACCCAATTGAGGGGCAGTATTCAATAACGACTTATTTACTTGCCCAATTAATTCTCTATTCGCCTCAATCATTTTAGGCTGGAAACTTTCAACCTTTACCCCTTCCTGGTATTTGCGTGCATTGATACAATAATACAGCATCTCTTTTCCCTGTGTATCCATCTCATAGGTAACTTTACAGCCTTTGGCATAAGGGATAGGGAGGTACAAATTATGGCCCCTTCGCAAATATGCAGTTTTTGGAGATACTGAAGAACTTAGAGGATATCCAACTTCATTTTTACTTATAAAATCAAGCAGCTTGGTTTCAATCGTTGGTTCCTTTTTCCCATCAAGGTAAATCCTCAATGTCCCAGCCCCATGGTTGTTTCCTGTTATCCAGAAGCGGACAATGGCACCTGCCCCTTTTGTATCCATCAAGACACTTTCTTTCCTGCCATCTATTTCATCTACACGCATAAAATAGCTACAGTCCATGTTGGCAAACCATGTTGAATCGTTAATCTCAGTTGTGTGGCGATCGTAACTACTAAACTGTTGAAATACATAATATGGGGCGGGGTAACGGGTCAATGCATCCCGGTCAACCATTTCATCCAGTAAAGACTCAAATGTTACTGTTTTATAATCTTTCTGTTGGCTTGAAACTGTAAATCCAACCAAAGAAAATATGCTGATAAAAACAGCAAAAAGCTTATAATTCCTAAACATAAAAAAAGTTTAAATATCAATAAATAATAACACTGGCTGTTCAAAATATAAGGTCCAGTTAGTTCCAAATTTCTTGCTAAAAGGTTTTAGCAAGCTAGGAGTAAAAATATGAAATTGAGTTTAAATAACCTAACCAATTTTCAATAAACATTCCGAAATAGTTTATCATTTTATCACATATCAACTCCTTTAAATATGCCCCTGTTATCATTTTCTTTTCGTACTTTCACTGATCAATCTGAACTGCATTGCTAAAAATGGATATTATAAAAAACAGGCAATATTATAAGTTTTGTTTTTATGGGTTCCTTAAAAACCTGCGTTTTTTTGATGCTTTCTTTATCCTGTTTTTGGTTGAAAAAGGGTTACCTTATACCCAGATAGGCATCCTGTATGCAGTCCGTGAAATTTGTATAAATGTTTTTGAAATCCCTTCAGGGATTATTGCAGACACTTATGGCAGGAAAAACGCATTGGTACTATCATTCTTTGCCTATATTTCCTCATTTTATGTTTTTTACCAGTCCAATGAATTTTGGTTTTTCTTAGTAGCATTTTTGCTATATGGGCTGGGTGATGCTTTCCGCTCGGGCACCCATAAGGGGATGATGATGGATTACCTGAAGCTGAACAAATGGGAACAGCAAAAGATCAAATATTATGGGCACACCAGGGCATGGTCTCAAAAAGGGTCTGCTTTGTCTTCGCTTATAGCAGGGGTACTGGTTTTTTATAGTGGTACTTACCATAATATTTTCCTGTACTCCATTGTTCCTTACCTGCTAAACTTGTTTTTGATTTTATCATACCCCAAAGAATTTAACCATTCTTTAAAAAAAACTGCCTCAGGCAAAAAGTTTAAAATTGGGCTAACCACAACATCTTTTTTAAAAATCATCAGGCAACCCAATGTATTGAGGATTATTAATACATCTGCATTACATACAGCATACCTAAAAGCTGTGAAAGACTATATCCAACCTTTAATGGTGCAAGTGGCAGTTGTCTTGCCCATCATGTTAAATACTGAGGTGGAAAAGAAAAATGGGATCATTATTGGTATGATATATTTTATTATTTACCTGGCTACGTCGCGTGCTTCACAGCTATCATCAAAATTTGAAGAGAAAAGTAAAGGGAATATTTCATATATCACATTGCTTTTTGGGTTTTTGTTGGGGATAGCCTGTGGCATATTTTATGGTTACAATTTATGGGTGGTTTCGCTTATAGCTTTTATTGGGGTTTATATTGTTGAAAACATCAGGAAGCCTATTTTAACTGGTTTTGTGGCTGATAATGTACCTAACGAGATTTTAACTTCTGTGATCTCTGCACAATCGTTATTAAGGACCATAATGACAGCCATACTTGCTTTTGCATTTGGGGTTATTGCTGATGTTTATAATATTGGGGTATCTTTAATGGTTGTCTCTTCTGTGCTTATATCCTCAACAATTTTGATCAATCTATTAAATATAGCAAAAATAAAATGAGTCCCGAGTGCTCGGGACGAGTCACATGTTATACCTTAATGAATAAACTTACCCCTAACAAACCTATTTCAGATATTCCCTACCTTTAAGATATGCTTTATTTCCGGAAAATAACTCCGTTGTTTTTTCTGTCCCTTTTTGGGTAAAGTCAATGTAAGAGGCTAGATTGTCTCCCCTTTCATTTCCCTTTTTTACCATTGTT
This sequence comes from Prolixibacteraceae bacterium, assembly GCA_028282705.1. GTDB lineage: Bacteria > Bacteroidota > Bacteroidia > Bacteroidales > Prolixibacteraceae > JABMQB01. Next base: position 8,398 of record JANQHI010000062.1, read on the forward strand.
TGAATTTCTTCCTGGCTAAGTTCTTTTGTATGGATTGCTACATCTTTTAACTCACAAATCATTTTTCTTTTTCCATAAGGGTCTCCTAGCAAGGTGAAATTAAAAACATTGTTTAATGGTAAGCCCACAGGTATTTCCCCAAGCTTTTGGTTTGCTACCTTTTTCCCGTTTGCATAAAGGCTAATCCCTCCTAACCTATTGACTGTAACTGCAACATGCACCCATTGGTTAAATTGAATTAACCCCTTGTTGCTTGTTACTGATACAGATTGGTCCACACCTTTTTCAAAAGTCTTTTCTAAAGACCTGTTTTGATAAAAAGCTGCATTAAAATGCAATTTTCCATCTTCAGTTACTTCCAGATACCAGCCTTTTGCATCTCTGTAGAAAGTCCTTCGGTTTGTTGCAATAACGCCTTCGGTTATCGGTTTTATAAGCGTACAAAATGAAAAATTTTCCTTTGCTCCAAAAAGATCAAGATGACCAACATCCAGGAAATGATCCTTAAAGAATGCAGGGCTACCTTTACCCGGTTTAATTTCAGAAGGGGTAGTGTTATTAAATGCGTAACTGATTTCCAACTGCAAGTCAGATGAGTATATTGGGCTTAAAACTAATTTTACTTCATCACCTTTCTTTACTTTGTTTAAAAGTAATACCCTGGAATTTGTGCCAACATTCTTCCCGTTTAAGGTCCATGTGTAGTTGTAGTATGCAGGTATTTGCAGATCCGTGTCGATGCGAAATACATTCTTTCCTTTTATTTTTCCACCATAAATAATAGCTGGTGCTTTTTTGAAGAACCGATCTGCGGTTTTTTCAAGGTCGGCTTCCCACAAACCACGCCCATAACTTGATGCCAATAGTTTTTGTGATGGGTAATCGATGCGTATCTCTGAAAAATCAGCTAAATTAAAACCATCCATCCACAAGCGCCAGTCGTCACTTTTACTTTCCTTATAAAATACACCATAGCCTTTTACCAAAGCATATAAATCGCTGTCCGTCCCTTCATGATGTAAAAGTTCCAACACCAAACCATCGGGCAATGATCCTTTTTGTGGGTTCCAGGATTTTCCTCCATCAACAGAAGAGAATACTTTCCCATTTGCTCCCCCTACCCACAACCTTTGCGGGTTATTGGGATCAACACATCCACTTACTTTTCTGGTTCTGTGTTCGCCAGTTACCCCATCAGGGTAAGCACTAGATTCCCATGTACTACCTTCGTCTTTACTGGTCATTACTGCCGAAGTAGTAAAAACGGTCAAAACAGGAATCTCGGTACGGGAAACGTTTACCGAAAACACCTCAGTACTATCCAGATTAGGGACACGCTCAAAAGATATTCCCCGGTTTTTCGTAACATATAAATATTTGGGTAATTGAGGCTCGGGTTCTGCTGGCCTCCTGCCATATGCAATATATAGCTGATCCAGGTTTTTATAATTAGGTGCAACCTTTGGATGGTTCCACGAGTGCATTTTCCAGAAACCTGGCTCCAGGAAATTAAGCCCTTCCCCTTCTTCTGTTTTTGCAACAGGAAAATAGCTTGTATTGGTAGATGGGTTCATAAAAATTGCATCACCTTCATACCCACGGTCATTCTCCCATTGGTTATACCTGTATGTTTGTATATTCACGTCCTGGGTGTTCCCGGCAATATAGCGGTCGCCAAATTCATTAACCACAACTGAATACCATAAAAATGCGGGCATGTTCCCATTGATATTTACCCAGTTTGTATCTGCTTTCTCCCAATACATAATACCTGCATCGCAGCCTTTTACCACAAAACCTTCCTTTTCAGGGTGGAATTTAACAACATGGTTGTCAGCATTATGGCCTCCAAATGGCGATAATGCCTTTTCCCCATTGGGCATTTTTGCCAATGCCCTTTTGTACCATGGATGGCCTACCCACGTTTTGCCCCCATCAAAGGATTCACAGCTTCCTACATTTGCAGCTACAAGGTGGTTTATGTCAAAAGGGTCAACAGCAAAGTAACTTGTCCAGCCACTACTGCCATAGCCACCAAAAATACCTTTATTATAAGCAATATTATTTTTTGAATCCTGCCTTAGCTCCCAGCTATTGCCATTGTCAGGCGAGAAATACAACTTGGTGTGGTCTCCTTCAGAAATAACTGCATACAGTGCATTTGGGAACTTTTTGCTTGCTGTTGTAACAAACATAGGCCGGTCTCCAAGAGCAAAATCATGCAATATCTCAAAAGTGCCCCCTGCATTAACAGATTTATATAGCTTTGAAGCACCTGCTAAATAGATTACATCCTTTTCAGTTTGGTGGAAAGCCATTTCCTGCAACCTTCCTCCATCCACTTTTATATGTTGCCAGCTTTTCCCACTGTCAATAGACCTGTAAACCCCTGGTTCCCATCCATAATTTAACCCTGAGTTTTTGGTAACTGTGCCAATAAGGACCAATTCATTCTTGCCATTCCTTAATGCTTCTACCCATTTGAACTGTGGGGCACGGGCATCTTCAAGGTTTTTATTTTTAATGTGGGCCCATGAATTCCCACCATCCTTAGTTTCATAAAGGTTGCCCAGCCTAGAAATTGAGAACACATGGTTAAAATTTTTTGGGTCAACAATAATATTTTCATAAGAATCCCTATGGAGGCGGTCAGGGATATTATCAGTTATAGATTCCCAGTTTTTACCTCCATTTATGGTTTTAAAAATGCCATCGCCATCAGGGTTGGCATAAATTGTTCCTGGTTTTTCAGGATGAATTTCAAGGTCATAAATACGGCCTGCAGTAGCATACATAGCAACATGCTTCCATTTGCCATGTTCCCTCTTTATTTTGCCATTTGGTACTATTTTGGGTGCTTTAACAATTTTTGACGAGTTAGGGCTTTCAGCGAATTTCCCTTCAAATACTTTATAGTTTGATTTATATTCTTCAACCCATTGCTGTAATATTGAAGTTTTCTTGTGCTGCTCAGGAAGTGGAAGGTTTAATGTATCTGTTCCAGGAGATTTTGAAGGAATATAGTTATACAATATCTGGTGAACCTCGTTTTTATGCCACCCTTCTTGTTTTAACTGATCGTATAACACTTTTTTTTCCTTTTCATATTGTGCGCCAACCGGGTTCGCATAAAAAATACCAATACCAAGTACAATAATAAAAATAGCCTTCAATTGTTTCATTTTATCAGATATTAAATTACAGCAAAGTTGCTTGAAGTAAAACTGAGAAACTATGACCAATATTTCGCCTGTACTTAGTTTCAACTAATCTTTCTTTTTACCTCAAGCAACTTTATTTTAGCATTTGTATTCGATTCCGAATTTAATTACAAGTTTTCTGTATCGATTTTTTGTTTTGTGTTTACCTTATTGTCAATTACATCGTTTAATTTAATTGGATCAATTTTAAAGGCATCGGCTTTTTCCAGTTCTAGTTTTACGATGGTAACACCTTTTTCAATCAGGGTTTCAGGCACATTTATTTGAAGTTCTTTTTTTGATGTTTTAAAGCTCACCTCTTGATCACCAACTTTACAGCTTTTAACCTTTGCTTTAAGTGAAGGAAGCTTTAATTTTCCGGGTTCAACCCATTTGAAAACATGCAGGTATACTGATTTTTCGTTACAGGTACTAACCATGTTTTTTGAAGGTAAATAAGGACCTCCTCTTGTATCATAAATAGCTTCACCATTTTCTTTTAGCCAGGCACCAAATTCATTCAAGCGCTCAACTTGTTTTGGTAAAATAAAACCTTCGGGGTGAGGCCCAATGTTCAATGAAAGGTTCCCATCGCTACCAGCGCAGGTACATAATATCCTTTGAAGTTCTTCCAGGGTTTTTATTCTTTCGCCTTGCCTCCAATGCCATGATTCACCAAGCTTTATAATTGACTCCCACTGGTCTTTGCGGTCAAAATTACCTATGAAGTTTTCAGGAGTATAATAATCGCCCAAATTATCGACCATACGATAATGTTCCCTTTGCATACGGTTGTTACAGGTAATGCCATCTTGCAAACTCATGGTATAGTCATATAAGTCTTTTGCATGCTTCTGTGTCCATTGAAGCTTTGGATTATCAGTCCATTCGCTCATCCATGCACCATCATACCAAAACAGGCCTATTTTGCCATAATTGGTAGCTAGTTCCTTCAGTTGGGCATTCATGTATAAAATGTAGTTTTCCAGGTCTGGCTCAATCCCTGGTGGCAATTCATAACCTTTACCTCCATGGCTATCGCCAGTTGCATGTGGGTGGTACCAATCCATAATTGAGTAATAGAGGCAAAAAGTCAATCCATATTTTTCACATGCATCTGCCAACTCTTTTACAACATCGCGCCCAGTTACAGCATAAATGTCATAATTGGTGTATTTGGAGTCCCACATACAAAAGCCATTATGGTGTTTGGCCACAAAAATAAAATACTTCATGCCTGCATCAGCAAAAGTTTTTACCCACTCATCGGCACTAAAATTCTTTAAAGTCATTTGTGTGTAGTACCTGTCAAATTCTTCTGCAGGGATTGGACGTCCACGGTAAGGGTCCGTTACTACCTGACCATCATAGTAATACATTTTCCCATAAGTGTCAGGAGAAAAATGGACCATTGCCCCAAAACGTGCAGCTTCATGCCAGCTTAGCCTTTCTTCCCTTGATTCTACCCATTTGTTAGTCTCCTGCGAAAAAACAGGGGAACTAAATAAAACGCAAAATGTAAACAGGCTAACTTTTTTTAATGGTTTTAAGCCATATCTTAATTTCTTTTTCATTCGTTTATATTTTTAACTTTCAACGGGAACTAATTTTTTTATTGATTTCTTATAGGCCGCCACACCTAAGAGAAAACAAAATTTGCCTTATTTAGTTAAGCTCAATTAACAATGTCATATTTGACTTTTACGAAAAGGCTGTCCAAAAAGTCTTTACTCTTTAGTGCATCTTTTGCACTAACTTGTGGTGCACTACAAAATACTCTTAAAGCCTTCTAATGTGCATTTCACCAGAATTAAAACCACATTAGGTTTTTTTGATCTTTTTGGACAGCCCCTGAAACAATATTAATTGTATCCCGAATTTTGAATAATCTTATTGTTTACATCAATTACACTTTGCGGAACAGGGAAATACTTGTATTTGTCCATACTAAATGCCCGTTTCTCAACCACAATATTATCGCCACTTAAGATAACATCGCCTGTTTCAGCGTTAACTATGCCAGGTTTTACACCATAAGCGTTCCCTGGCATAACATCTTTCGCAATGTCCCAACGCACTATATCATACCACCTTAGCCCTTCTAAAGCTAATTCTACCCTGCGTTCGCGGCGAACTAATTCCCTCATTTTCTCCTGGCTGTTATTGTCCGCCTTGTCAACGGCAGGCATGCCAGCCCTTAACCTCACTTTATCCAAAGCCTCATAAACTGAATTGTCAATTTGTTTTAGCTCAATTTTCGCTTCAGCATAAATTAATAAAACTTCAGCATAACGAATTAATACAGAGTTTTGCCCATTCTGGTCCCAAACTGAATTAAATGCAGGATTGATCCCTTTTCGCATATTGTAACCAGTACGTGAAGCATTGATTTTGGAAAAATAATCAAGCCCATCTTTATTAAGTGGGTCAAAGAACCTTCCTCTCCAGTTACTTCCTGGGTGTACAATTGTTTGAGTCAGCCTAGGATCCCTGTTTTTATATGGATCTACTGGGTCATATAAGCCTGATTCCGCAATGGTTTTCCCATCTGTACATTCATATGCATCAACAAGGCCTTGTAAAGGACAGATAGATGACCAGCCACCATCTTTATTGGGAGCCATATATACATCACTCCAGGTTTTTTGCCCTTGCAAGTTTGCAAATTGGGCATCCATAATAATTTCGGGATTATATTCGTTTCCTTCCCAAAAAAGTTCTTCATATTTAGGAAATAATTCGTAACCAAGTTGCATTACAGCCTGTGCAGTACTTGCTGCTTCGCTCCATTGCCCCTCGTAAAGATGTACCCTTGCCTTTAAAGCTAGAGCTGCTCCTTTTGTGATCCTTCCCTGGTCCACACCGCTATAACTGACAGGCAAATCGTCTTTAGCTGCATCAAGTTCATCCAGAACGAATTTAATAACATCAGCCTTAGGTGTCCTTCCCTCAACAAAACTTTCTTCAAGGTTTAATGTTTTGGTTATTAATGGAAAGTCTCCATACATATAAGCCCTAAAAAAATATTGAAAAGCCCTGTTAAACCTTACTTCTGCTATAAAGCGTTTTTTTAGTGCATCTTCCATGTCAGGTACTCTATCTATATTTTCCAGGAAACTATTACAACGTCTAATAATTCCATAATCCCAGTGATTCCTTAAATCCCAGTATCCTTCAGTAGGGGTAGCTGTCCCGTTACCAAATTTTTGAATACCATCCCATGAGAATTGGGAATATGCATTGTCAGTTAATCCATCCCACCACATTGTTTCCCAATAGGTGATCAAACCATAACATGCATTCAAAGCTAGTTCAGCATCTTTTGCTGTTGACCAAAAAGATCCAGGGGTTAACTCATTGGGGTTTTCTCGGTCTAGGAAATCCTCATTACAAGCCGGAAATATGATTAGTGCTGCTAAAGCCAGATATAATATTTTTTTCATCTTATTCATAGTTAGTGATTAACGGTTAAAATTCTGCATTAATACCAAATGTAAATGTCTTTACCTGTGGATACATCCCGGAAGAATAATTCTCAGGGTCATATCCGTCCCAGAGGTCAGTAAGTGTGATAAGATTCCTTCCACTAAAGAATACTTTAAGTTTGCTGACATTAATTTTTTGAATGAAGTTATTGTCAAACGTATATGCAAAAGTTAAGTTCTTTAACCTGAGGTATGATGCATCCCTGATCCAGAAAGAAGAATACTTCATATTGTGCGACCAGTTTTCCAGTAACCTGGGATAACTGGCATTAGGGTTGTCTTTTGTCCAATGGTCTAAGTGGTGGTTATAAACTACTCCCCCATGGAATTCATATGCCCCATCCCTGACATAGGCTTTCACACCTGATACTCCCTGGAAGAAGGCGTCCAATGACCAGTTTTTGTAGTTTACCCCAACATTGAAAGAATAAACAAGGTCTGGTAAATCATTCCCCAGGATCACACGGTCATCATCATTAATTTTTCCATCTGCTTTATCAGGAATACCATCACCATCAGAATCCACAGTTAGCTGGTCTTTATACATCAAATCTCCCAAGTCTGTATTAGGGTCTTGCGTGGCATGTCCATCAATTTCTGCCTGTGTTTTAAAAATACCTTCTACCTCAAGCCCATAATATGCACGGGTAGGATAGCCAAGCTTCTGGATAATATTGTCCTTAATCCATGGACCTGTACCTTTTTGGTTTACAATTTCTTCATTAGTTTTAGAAAGTGTAGCATTTATGTTATAGGAGAAATCACCCAATTTATTATTATGCCCCAGGTTGAGTTCCCATCCTTTTACGTCTACAATTCCTGCATTTTGCTGGATATTAGACAGCCCGAATTCTTGCGGCACAGGAATGGTTAGCAAAATATCTGTGGTATGTTTTTTAAATAAATCAGTTGATAAAGACCACTTCCCATCAAAGATACTAAGGTCTACCCCTAAGTTTTGGTATGCAGTGGTTTCCCACACCAGGTCTTCGTTACTTGACTTTGTTTGTGTTACATAGTTGGCATATTGGTTGCCAAAAACAGTTTGCCCAAAATTCAGTACAGGCTGGTAAGGATAGTTGGCAATATTTCCATCAGGGTCAGTAACATTGTTATTCCCACTTTCACCATATGATGCCCTTATTTTCAAATTAGACACAAAATCAAGGCTTTCCATAAAACTTTCTTCTGAAAGCCTCCATCCAGCTGAGAATGAAGGGAAATACCCGTACCTATTACCTTTCTTAAAGCGTGAAGACCCATCAACCCTAAGGTTTGCCTCAATCAGGTATTTTCCATTATAGTCATAATTTATCCTCCCGAAATATGACCTAAGTGCCCACTCATAGGCATTACCTTCTGTTTGCATATCTTTTTGTGGCCCAGCATCAATTTCATGCAATTCATTATTAATATAGTTCTGACGCCTCAACCTGTCATAGTCCTGCCTATATTCTTCCTGGGAAGCCCCTGCCAAAACTTTAAAGTTATGCCCCCCTATAGTTTTGGTATAATTCAGCAAGGCTTGCAATGATATATATTTTTGCTTCCATATTTCATCCTGCTGGTAATTGGGGCCCTGGTTTGATGTAAGCTCTTTGGTAACGGGATCAAAATATTCGATATTCTTCACAAAGCGGTCGCCAAATATGAACCTGTTCCGAACATTGGCAATACCTGTAAATGTTAACCCTTCAAACAGGTCAATATCTGCTTTGAAGTTACCCATTACTTCATGTTCTTCAGTTTCATCCAGTGATTCCATTTCTAGCCATGCTATTGGGTTTCCATCCCTTCCCCTGCCATATATTCCATCAGGGTACTTATGCACAATTGTAGGAGGCATGTTTTTGGTATTGTTAGGGAAATAATAAAAACTCCCTGAAAAATAGGGATGTGTTGGTTCAACTTTGTCACCCAAACTGTAAGAAACATTAGAAGATAAATGGATGCGGTCCCATACAGTGGTGTTCACTTTTGCCCTGAACGTATAGCGGTCAAAATCTGTGTTTACAATATTCCCATTTTGGTCTAAATACCCAAATGAGAGGAAATAATTTGTTTTTTGATCTCCACCATCAATCCTCACATAGTGGTTCTGCTGAAAACCATTTTCACTGTATAACAAATCTAACCAATCAGTATTAGGATATTTATAGGGTTCAGTGCCATCTTTAAACTTTTGAAGTTCATCATTGGTGTATTTGGCAGGTTTCCCTTCATTTACAAGGGCTTCATTTAAAAACCTGGCATAATCATATGAACCTAATACCTCAGGCAACCTAGTTGGGGTTTGCCACCCAACATAGCCATTGTAGGTTATTTTCATATCTTGTTTCCTTCCTTCCCTGGTAGTAATCAAGATTACACCATTAGCAGAACGGGCACCATATATTGCTGCAGAGGCTGCATCTTTCAATACAGAAATACTTTCTACATCATTAGGGTTTACATCGTCCATTGACCCAACAGGTATCCCATCTACAAGGATCAAAGGTGTGGTTACATTGAATGTACCCCTACCCCTAATCAATATCCTACCACCATCATCACCTGGTTTTCCTGAGCTTTGTACAATATTCACCCCTGTCATTTTTCCCTGCAATGCAGAAGAAAGAGATGTTATGGGTTTGTTTTCCAAAAAGTCCTTGGAAACACTTGCAACTGAGCCAGTGAGGTTTATCCTTTTTTGGGTACCGTACCCAATAGCCACCACTTCTTCAATCCCAATAGCATCAGCTTCTAAGGTTACGTTAATTGATGATTGGTTCCCAACTTCAATTTCCTGTGTAAGCATTCCTACAAAAGAAAAAACAAGTATGCTTTCACTGGCAACATTTGGGATGCTATACTCTCCATCAGCATTTGTAACAGCTCCATTAGTAGTACCTTTAACTAGTACTGTTACTCCAGGCAAAGGTTGGCCCGAGTCATCTGCTACTTTGCCTGAAACAGTTTTTGCCTGTTTAACAAACCCAGAAGAGGGTCTACCATTGTTTACAGCTGCCTTTTTCGCAATAATGATCTGGCGTTCTTTAATTGAGTAACCTAAATCAGTACCCTCCAAAAGATAATCCAGGACCTTATTGATCTTATGATTCTTGAAGTTAATATCAACTTTCTTGCCCACATTAATTTGTTCATAATTAAACAAAAAATAGAACTCAGATTGATTCTCTATCTCTTCAAAAACATCAATCAGGTTGGCATTCTTCATGTCCAGATTTAGCGTAGTTTTCTGGGAATATGACTTTACTGCCCATCCCTGTACTACAAAAAATAAAAGTAAACCCAAGGTCAATTTCATAATCCTTAATGATTTTAATAAGGTATGATTATGGCATACCCTATTCATTCGTTTTTTTTTCATAAATTTGAATACTTTAATGTTAAAAAAAAATGTTTACTCATTTTTAATCAGGATGCACGCCAAATGCACTCCTGATTTTTTTATTTATCTCATAGGCCTAAATTTGGTGATGTATATTTTTGCTTTTTCAAACGAACCATCTTCAAGTTCTTTCCGTTTGGCATAATGGTACTCAAAGGTTGCTGTTGATTGCAACAAACGCAATGCTTCTTCAATATTCTCTTCTATAAAAGTTGCTTTGAAATGCAAATTGCAAAGTTCTTTGTCAACAATTTCAATGTCAATCCCATACCAGTGCTTCATGCGGGTAATAACATCTTCTAACGATGAATTATTGAATATAAGCTTGCCTTTTGTCCAGCTTGTATAATCAGAAGCATTAACCTCTGAATATTTTTTAATAGAAGAAGTATTTGTATTATAAACTAACTGGAAACCAGGCTCCAACTTTTTAAGGTTGGCTTTATTTTCATTTAAAAAACCTACTTTCCCCTCTTTAAGGATCACCTTAACTTCGGGGGCATCCTCATATGCCACGACATTAAACTCAGTACCCATAGCCTGCACATAAACACCACTTGCACCCACTAAAAAGGGGTATTCCAAATCACTTTGCACTTTAAAGAAAGCTTCGCCCTGAACGTTAACTTCACGTTTTTCATTGAATACAACAGGATAAGAAAGTTTTGAATTACCATTAAGCCAAACCCTGGACCCATCAGGTAAGTTAAGGGTTGTGCGGATCCCAACAGGTGATTTAACTTCAACATAAACTTCTTTTTGGGATAAGTATTCATCAAATTGGAAATAAAGGTATCCCAAGGCTAAGGCCAAGGGGACAATTAGTATTGCAGCAATCCTGGAAAATGAATGGGCAAGTTTTTTTAACCTGCTCTCTTGTGGTACTGTTTCCTGCCCTTTCTCAAATAAAGCATATACTTTAAACAGGTCTTTCTTTTTATGCTGTGCCCCCAAGTTGTAATTTGCCCAATGTTCTTGCATAAGCTCTTCGAATTCAGAAGGTTGGTCAAAGAGCACTTTTTTTAGTTTAACATAATCGTTACGGGAATATTTGTTTGAAAAAAAACGTTTTAATAACTCAAGTTTATTATCCATACTGGCTGCCATTTATAAGTAATATCTGCCAAATGGATTTTACCCTTAGAGACTGTTTAAAAATTATCCATTTATCCTATTAATTGTCTTTTTCATCACTTCTGCGTTGAAATTTCCTTAAATAGCTGGTGCTATTCGCGAAAATTACGCCTTGAATTGATAAAAAATACTTCATAATATCCCTAAAAAATAAAATTTAAACAGTCTCTTAGCCCTTTGTGTGTTTATTTTGAAAAATTAATGCAAAAAGCAGCAGGTCATTGAATTTTTCTGTTTTTAGCTTGCTTTTAAGGAATTTGAGTGCAGCTGTTAGATGTGCCTCAACAGTTTTTATGGCAAGTGATAATTGTTGGGCTATTTCTTTTACTGAATACCCTTTTAGCTTGCGTAATTCAATTATTTCTCTTTGGCGGGATGACAATTCATCCAGCAACAAGTTGATATGCTGTAAAAGGAAATGGTAATTAACCATATTGGCAGTAGAATTGTCAAAATCTACTAATTCACCTGCCAGGCCATGTTTTAACTCATCATCTTTAATTTTTTTTATTAACCTTTTTTGGATGAAATTAAATGCAATTTTAAAAAGATAGGCGTTCAATGATAATTCAGGGTCAATAAAATCCCAACGTTCCCAAATTTTCAGGAAGGTATCTTGTACAACTTCTTCGGCATCTTTTTCTGACTTCAAATACCCGAGTGCAAAAAAATAGAGCTTTTGGTTGTAAGTATTGAAAACTTGCTTGAATTCATACCTGCTTTTTTTTTCAGAAATGACCCTTTTTTGCCCTATTTGCTTATTTACTTTCGCCAATGTTGGAATGTATGGTGAGCCCCAAAGATAACAGTTTTGTTATAAAACTAATTTTATACCCCATGGAAAAAGTATTCAGCCTATGCCTCTAATTGCTTTAACAAACTCCTTACATCTTCCACCCCATTTACATAATATTTAGCAGCAGTGGCTTTTGTCCCAACCTTGATGGTATAAGCATCTTCAGGCAATGAATTAAAGGTATATTCATCTGTCCAGTCATCACCCAAAGCCAGGATAAAATCAAAGTGGCTGTTCCCAATTTTATTCATGGCTGCCCTTCCTTTGTTTATCCCTGCGTTTTTAATCTCTATCACTTTATCACCATCCATTATTTCCAGGTTCAGGTTGGCAATGTAGTTTTTAAGGTCATCTTTTAGCTCCCATGCACGTTGCTGCCCCAGGTCAGGGTCAGCATCACGGTAATGCCATACCAGTGAGTAGTTTTTATATTCAATAAATGAACGCGGAGTCCTGTCAACCAGGCTTTGTAAAACAGGTTCAATAATCCCCATCCACTCTTTTTCAATCTGGCTGTTCATCTCCCACCCTGTTTCAGGGTCTTTATTCCAGACCCCATGTTCTGCAATAAATGCCAGTTTATCATAACCCCCAAACCATTTTGACAAGGTTTCTTTATCCCTTCCACTAATAACAACAATGGTATTATTACCCACAGTAACCAATTTATCCATGATCTGGTAAAGTTCCTGGTCAGGTTTTGCCATTTGTGGGTCTTTATGGAAGCCTGTCAGGGTCCCATCGTAATCCAGGAAAATGATCCTTTTCCCTGCATTTTTATAGGCATCAACCATCTTTTTCAAAGCAGGGGTATTTAATTTCCTTGTATAGTTTGATTCCTGAAGTTTTTTCACCCCTTCTAGCCCATTGATAAAATCATTTGCCCACCTTTCTTCATTGTAAATTTTAAGCCTTTTCTGCTGTACAGAATTCCTTTGCTTTTGCTCGCTAACGGGCATATTCAGTGCCTGGTGGATAGCTTCTGCCACATCAATCCTACTATTAGGGTTCACAATGACCGACTCGCCCAGCTCTTTGGCAGCACCTGCCATTTCACTCAAGATGAGCACCCCTGTTTTATCTGTTTTACATGCCAGGTATTCTTTGGCATTCAGGTTCATGCCATCCCTGGTTGGCATAATCAGGGCTATATGTGCAATGCTATATAGTTCAATCATTTCCTGCCTGTCAAGTGCCCTATAAAAATACCAGATTGGCATCCAGCCAATGGTTCCATACATACCATTGATCCTCCCCACCAGTTCATCCATTTGTTTTTTAAGGTCCTGGTAGTCTGTTACATTTTCGCGCGAAGGGCTGACAAAAAGGAACAGGCTGACCTTTTCTATGTACTCAGGGTAATTTTTCAGGAACAATTCAAATGCCCTGATCCTGTCAGGTATCCCTTTGGTATAATCCAACCTGTCAATAGAAAGGATGATCTTCCTGTCTTTATCTGAATCAAGGTATTCATTCAAGTGCTTATGGAAATCAGACTTTTTATTTCCATTGTTTTTTGCAAGTTTCTTAGCTGTTTTATGGAAAAAATCAAAATCTATCCCTTTAGGGAATGCATCAACTTTTACAATCCTCTCATCAAGCCTGATCCTGTTAAAAACAGTTTCATGCCCAAGGAGCCTCCTTACACAGCTCATAAAGTGCCTTTGGTAATCATAAGTATGGAAACCAACCAGGTCAGCTTCCAGTATACCTTCCAGCAACTCCATCCTCCACGGCAATAGCCTGAAAATCTCAAATGAAGGGAATGGGATATGCTGGAAATAGCCAATAGAAACATCAGGAAACTTCTCACGGATCAAACCTGGTAATAGCATCAGGTGGTAATCATGGATCCATAAAATATCACCTTCATCAATGTATTTCAAAATCGTTTCAGCATATAGCTGGTTAACTTTTTTGTAGGCCTCCCAATTAATTGGGTTAAATTTTGAAATTTGGGTAAAATAATTGAAAAGGGGCCACAGGGTATTTTCACAAAAACCTTCCAGAAATTCTTGCCTCAATTGCTGGTCAAGGTAAATAGGGATACAGTTGGCGCTCCTGTATTTATTATCAATATCCATTTTTTCATCTTCACTGATCTCATTGATATTGACCCCTGCCCTGCCAATCCATTTAATATCAAATGACTCATAAAACTTTTTCAGCCCTGAATCAAATCCTCCTGGAGCCTGGATCAATTCTTTTTGCCCATTATTATCAACAACCTGCAATGGCAGCCTGTTAGCTATCATAAATAATCGTTTCATACCTTAGATTTTAATAGTAAATCCCCATTTTAAACCTTAACAATTACCATTGCATTTTGATTTAGGAAATTATCCACATATTTTGAGTGAACATAAGGATGCAATTGTTTTTATTATGTAATATAGCTTTTATTTGATATCATTCAAATAATTTGGTTATTTTATAAGGCATTAATTGTGTTTAAAAAAAACTTGAAACTATGAGCAAAAGCTTATCATTTGAAGCAGTGATCTTTGATATGGATGGGGTAATTACCAAAACTGCATTGACCCATGCAGCAGCATGGAAGAGGATGTTTGACGAGTACCTGAAAAAAAGGGAAATAGAACATGGGGAAAAATTTGTTGAGTTCACCCATGCAGGCGATTACCTCCCCTATGTGGACGGAAAACCCAGGTATAAAGGGGTAGCTTCATTCCTTGAATCAAGAGGGATAGAAATTCCTTTTGGCGACCCTTCTGATTCAGCTGGTGATGAAACAGTTTGTGGGCTGGGAAACCGCAAAAATGAAGCTTTCAATGAGGTGCTTGCCAATGAAGGTGTGCAGGTATACCCTTCAACTGTTGAATTATTGAATGAGCTAAAAGAAGCTGGTATAAAACTGGGTGTAGCATCATCAAGCAAAAATTGCAAGCCTGTGCTTGAAGCAGTTGATTTATTAGGGATGTTTGAAGCACGTGTAGATGGGGTTGTTTCTGCTGAACTTGGTTTGAATGGGAAACCAGAACCTGATATTTTCACCACAGCATGTGACATGGTAGGTGTTTCGTATGATAAAGCCATTGTGGTAGAAGATGCAGTGTCAGGAGTACAGGCTGGGGCAAAAGGTAATTTTGGGTTAACACTGGGCATTGCCAGGGAAAACAACAGGAAAGAGCTGAAAGAAGGGGGTGCTGATATTGTTGTAGAAGATTTAGAAGAAATAAATGGGATAGCAGGGTTGGATAAAATTTTCTCAAGTTTCAACCAATAAAAGATTATCAGCTTATGAATTCCAAACATAAAGAAGGGCAGTACAAACCATGGTCATTGGAATACCATGGTTATGACCCCAAAAAGGAAAAATCACGTGAATCATTATTAGCAGTTGGAAATGGATACCTGGGGGTGCGTGGGGCTCTTGAAGAAACCAGGGCTTGTGACACAAATTACCCCGGAACCTACATGGCTGGTTTGTATAACAGGCTGGTTTCAAAAGTTGCAGGAAAAGACATTGAAAATGAAGACTTTGTTAATTGCCCCAATTGGGCATACATCAATTTCAGGATTGGTGATACCCCTTGGTTGGATATTAATAAGACAGAAATTATCTCCTTTAAAAGGATCCTTGACCTATCAACAGGGAAACTTACCAGGGAGTTGGTTGTAAAAGGTAATAAGGGGAATGAGACTGCTATCACCAGTAGCAGGGTTGCAAGCATGGACAACCCCCACCTGGCAGCTATCCAATACACTATCAAACCGCTAAATTATTCAGGTGAAATTGAATTGATATCATCATTAGATGGCAACATCATTAATGATGGGGTGCCCAGGTATCGCGAGTTAAACCAACAGCACCTGAAGCCTGTTGAAGAAGGGTATGGTGGCAATACTTCATGGCTGGTTGTAGAAACCACGCAATCTGGCATTGAAGTAGCCCAGGCAGCCAGGCATACAACCTTAAAAAATGGCAACCCTATGCCTGTAAAAAGTACCTGCAAAACCACCAAGGGCAAAGTTGATTGTTTTTTCCCAATTTCCTTGGAAAGAAATGAGGTACTTACCCTTGAAAAAGTGGTAGCCATACACACTTCAAAACCTGATGATGTTAAAAGCCCTTTGGCTGAAAGTAAAAACCTGTTAAAAAATGTAGGTTCATTTAACACTATTTTAGAGGCTAGTGGGCAGGCATGGAAAAAAATATGGGATAAAATTGATATCCAAATTGAAGGTGACCCAAAATCCCAAATGTTAGCCAGGCTGCACCTCTACCATCTTATGGTGGCAGCATCACCACACAATGTAAACATTGATGCCGGCATAGCTGCGCGTGGGTTACATGGTGAAGCTTATCGTGGCCACATCTTCTGGGATGAATTATACATCCTGCCCTTGTATTGTATTTTTATGCCTGATGTGGCAAAATCAATCTTAAACTATCGTTACAGAAGGATCAATAAAGCGCGTGAATATGCCAAAGAATATGGTTATAAAGGAGCCATGTTCCCCTGGCAAAGTGGAAGTGATGGGCGCGAAGAAACACAGGTCATCCACCTAAACCCTGTTTCAGGAAAATGGGGTGATGATTACAGTTCACTGCAAAGGCATATTTCAATAGCCATAGCATACAACACCTGGTACTACTTCCAGGTTACTGAAGACATGGCTTTTATGGAAGAGGCTGGTGCAGAACTGTTCCTTGAGATTTGCCGTTTTTGGGCAAGCAAATCTGTATTTGATGAAGCAACAGGGCGTTTTAGCATTTCAAAAGTAATGGGCCCTGATGAATTCCACGAGCAACATAAAGCCAGCAAAGGTGGCGGGGTAAAAGATAATGCCTACACCAACATTATGGTTGCCTGGCTATTTAAAGAGGCTGAAATTATCCTTGAAAAAATGCCCGAAAGCGCAAAAGAAAAAACTTTGCAGAAGATCAGCCTTTCAACTGGTGAACTGGAAGGGTGGAAAAAGATTTCAACCCAATTGAATATCCCTGTTTCTGAAGAAGGCATAATTGAACAATTTGATGGTTATTTTGGGCTAAAAGAGCTTGACTGGGATGGGTATAGGAAAAAATACAACAATATATACAGGCTTGACAGGATACTAAAGGCTGAAGGAAAATCGCCTGATGAATATAAGCTTGCCAAACAGGCTGACACCCTGATGGCCTTCTATAACCTGGATGAAGAAACCATTTCAGGGATAATGGAAGGTTCAGGTTATCAATTGCCTGAAGGCTACCTTGAAAAAAACTACACCTATTACCTCAACAGGACATCACATGGCTCAACACTTAGCCGAGTGGTACATGCCTACCTGGCCAACCTGTTTGGAGGCAGTGAACTGGGCAGCCAACTTTATTTTGAAGCATTGGGGAGTGATTACACTGACATACAGGGAGGAACCACTGCTGAAGGCATCCATGCAGGTGTAATGGCAGGCACTGCCCTAATGGCAATCACCTCTTTTGCAGGGGTCAACTTTAAGAAAGAGTGCCTTTCAATAAACCCTGTCCTGCCAGAAAACTGGAAATGTATAAAATTCAATTTTACCTTTAAAAATGCCCACTATTTTGTTGAAGTAAAACCTGGCTTATTTAAAATTGAGATAAAAAATGATATTCTTGGGGAAGTACTGGTTGAATTTTCAAATAAAAAAATAAATTTGCCAACCAATAAGGTAATTGTATTGGATTATTAATTAAAATTTTGTTGTGAACAATGTTAGGTGATGTGCTTTTAATTAATGACCTCCACAAAGAAGCAGCCAAAGCAATTCATAAAACGCTCTTGAAAGAATTGAGTGCAAAAAGGAAAGGTTATAGGTTTATTGTAGCTATTTCAGGCGAGTCTGGGGCAGGTAAGTCTGAACTTTCCCACTCACTGGCTTTGTTGTTGAAAAAAGAGGGCATGCGTGTTAAAATATTACACACTGACAATTACTATAAAGTACCACCAAACCTGCGCACCCAATGGCGCAGGGAAAAAGGCATCCAAAAGGTGGGCACCAATGAATATGACTGGAAACTGCTTAACAGGAATATCAGGGAGTTTAAAGAGGGGCGCGAAGCCTTGATGCCTTGTGTTGATGTGGTTTCAAAACAAACTGATAAACTGATCACTGACTTTTCTGATATTGATATCCTGGTGGTAGATGGGCTTTATGCCATCAAGATAAAAAATATAGATTTGCGCATTTATATTGACCTCACCTACCATGACACTAAGAAAAACAGGGGGCATAGGGGCAAAGAAAACAATGACCCTTTTAGGTTTGAAGTACTTGAAATGGAACACCAGCACATGCTTGCCCTAAAACCCAAGGCAGACCTGATTGTAAACAAAGAATACCAGGTGGTTAGCGCCAATGGGCATCATGTTGAAGAATGAACTGGATAGTTGCTGGATAACTAGATATAGATTTAATCAACTAAGTGAATTGAATTTGACCATATTCAATTATTCATGCATTCACTCATTAAAGCATTGCTGACAAATAGTAGGTTTCACGCCACCAATCACAAATGGATGATCACTGATAACTGAGACTGGATACTAATTTTAATCAACTGAATAAATTGAATGAACTGAATGAATTAAATAAATCAACTAAGATTAACCATTCATGCATTCAATCATTCATGCATTAAACTATTACTGGTTTCAAACCACCAAGCATAAATTGCCAATCACTAATTACCAATAGCTGCTTACTGAAACTCCTTTCTTTTAAGCCCTAGATAGATAGCCACCCCTCCTGTGAAAAACATAAGCAAACTATAAATAGCAGGTGCAATAGAGAACTCTGTGCTTCCCAATAATACCACTGCCACTGATATGGCCAATGTACCATTTTGGATGCCTGACTCTATGGAAATGGAAATAGCCTGTGCTTTTTTTATTTTAAATATTTTTGCTGAATAATACCCCACCAACATGGTAGCAACATTCAGGCACAAAGCAACAATGCCTGCCTGCTTAAAATAAGGGATTACATTGTGTTTTTCTTTTATAATAATACCTATGATCACCAGGGCAATAACAATCCCTGAAGCTTTTCGTACAGGTTTTGCCATGCGCAAAGCAAAGCCCTCTTTATAGTGCCTGACCACCATACCAATGGCAACAGGGACCACAATAATGGCAAAAATCTGGATAATGGTTTCAACCACATCCAACTGGATTACCTGCCCCTCATCAAGGAAGTGGACAAGTGCAAAGTTTACAATAAAAGGGATGGTTAAAATGGTTATAAAACTGCTTAGGGCTGTTAAGCTCACTGATAGGGCAATATCCCCTTTTGCCAGGTGGGTAATTAAATTGGAGGTAGGGCCACCAGGGCAAGCTACCAGTATCATGATCCCAATAGCTATTTCAGGCCGTAACGGAAAAACTGACACCAGGGTAAAACCAATAAGGGGAAGCAAAATTAACTGGTTAGTAAGGCCAACTAGTATGGCTTTGGGGTAAACAACTATCCTTTTAAAATCATTAAAAACCAGGGAAAGCCCCATTCCTAACATAATAATGATAAGGGCTGCTGCTAAAATTAAGGTAGAAACTTGATCCATGTTATGCAATTATTGAATTAAAGGACAATAAGATAAGCAACTTTTTTTAATGAATCTAACTTCTACAATGCCCCCACTTACCCAATAAGATCATATGTTTATAATAGTGCTGGATAATTAACCAATAACCAATTCCTGAATACCGGATGCTTATTCAAATAAACTGAGTGGACTGAAAAGTAATTGGGCGATTGAGTTATTGAATAATTGGGGTTGCAATTCAAAACATTCATGCATTGAATCATTTATTCCTTCA
>JANQHI010000076.1 GCA_028282705.1 Prolixibacteraceae bacterium
AAAACCTAACTAAATTTTGTTAAAAACTAAACAACATACCAACACCACTGAAAAACAAATAGCTTTACCTTCAAGCATGAAGTTTATACAAGGGCAAAATAGGGGACAAACCTACCTTTTCCCAGTTTCACTAAATGATGCTGTTGACACTGAAAACGAAGTCCGCTTAATAGATGTTTTTGTTGATAGCCTCAAACTGGAAGAGTTTGGGTTTAAAACCCATTTTATTGAAAATGGCAGGCCAGCTTATCATCCTGCCGATTTATTGAAACTATTCATTTATGGCTACCTGAATCAGTT
Source organism: Prolixibacteraceae bacterium (assembly GCA_028282705.1). GTDB lineage: Bacteria > Bacteroidota > Bacteroidia > Bacteroidales > Prolixibacteraceae > JABMQB01. The sequence continues at coordinate 301 of JANQHI010000076.1, forward strand.
ACGGCCATCCCGTAAATTGGGAAAGGAATGTAAGCGAAACATCGAAGTAATGTGGCTGCTAAAGAGCCCCCAGCCCGGCCATAACACCATTCCCAACTTTAGGCGTGATAACCCAAAGGCTATCAAAAAGGTTTTCCGGGAAACCGTTAAAATTGCCAAATACTTCAACCTGATAGGCGGTACATTGATTGCCGGGGATAGCACCAAGTTCCGTGCACAGGACAGCAAGAAGAACAACTTCAACCAGAAAAAAATTGACAGGCACCTGGAGTATATCGAAAACAAATTGAAGGAGTACAACGAAGCCCTGGCTGAAAACGATGGCGATAAAAAGGCAGGTATTGAGGAAGAAATCAAAAAACAAAACCAACGAAAAGGCGGTTACAAAAAACTGGGAAAACAACTAAAAGAAACCGGCGAGGCACAAATATCCACGTCCGGCCCAGGCAGCAGGCAGGTGATAACCCGCAATAACATTACGGAAGTAGCTTACAATGCCCAAACAACTTCTGATGCAAAGCACAACCTCATAATCGACTACAAAGCAACCAATACCAACGGCAGCAAAGCAATGGGCAATATGCCCAGGTGTGCAAAAAGCATATTGCGCACCAACCAGTTTACAGCCCTCTACGACAAAGGGTACCACACAGGGGGCGAATTTGAAATTACAGATGAATTGGGCATAAAGACACTTGTGGCAATCCCTGCAATACCACGCTCCTCAAACGCACCCGGTCCACGATATAACGTTGAAAACTTTGTGTATGATAAAGTGGAAGATTGTTATACCTGCCCACAGGGCCATAAGTTAAAGTCAAATGGCGTTTGGCATTGGACATGGAATAATGCCTACAGGTTCCGGCAGTTCAGGACTCCGGCTTGCAAAAGATGTGATGTAAAAGCAAAATGTACTAAAGCCAAACAGAATGGCAAAATAATACAGCGCAGCGGATATACAAGGCAACTGGAAGCCAATAAGGAAAGGGTTAAAGCAAACAAAGGGCTATATAAAAAGCGCCAGCAAATTGTTGAGCACCCATTCGGCACAATAAAACGGCAATGGGGGTTTAGTTATGTAATGACAAAAAAGTCGATACAGCGTGCCAATGCTGATATCGGTTTTATGATGGTTGCTTACAACCTGCGTAGGCTTATAAACATCATCGGGGTGGATATATTAAAGCAATACCTGGCAAGTATTTTACCTATATTTTCAAGTAAAACGGCCCTGTTTAAACCAATGTTGAGCCATTTGGGTATACTTAGCTGTAAAATCAAAAATAAAATTGGCGAAACTTGTTTTGGCTTATTGGAGCCAGAATTAATCAGAATAACAACAATACAACGGAGTTTTTAGACAGACTGCCGTTATGGGCAAAGCTAGAAAACGTATTCCATAATAAATTGACTGATGAAAAATATTAATTACTTTTAAGATAAAACTGACTAAAGTCCAATTTATAAAACAGTGATAAAATGAAATTCAAATCAATTACCATCCTATTTCTAATTATAAGCACAAACATTTGTTTAGCAAAAAAAGGTACTATAGAAGTTGATTTTTCATCCAATGATTGGAAAACATTAGGCTCTGTAGAAGTAAAAGAATTTGATTCGAAATTATCCACATGTATTTCGAATGGAACTGGAATAGCATATCTGGATGGAATAGATTTTCAAAATGGAATAATTGAATGCGATTTATATTCACCTTCACATAAAGCATATTTAGGGATTGTTTTTCGGATTGGTTCACTTACCAACTTTGAGTACATATATTTTCAACCTCATACAAGCGGGAAATGGGATGCAGTGCAATATGACCCAATTTTTAATAAGTCTGCAACTTGGCAACTTTATAATGGGAAACCATATCAGGCAACTGCAAATATTCCGACAAAAGAATGGTTTCATGTAAAAATTGAAGTTGTGGACGACTCTGCAAAAGTTTATGTCGATAATAGTCCAAATCATATTTTATCAGTAAAATTGAAACATGATTATATTTCTGGTGGTGTTGGTGTTTGCAGCTACCATCCCGCAATTTTTGCAAACCTGAAGATAACAAAACATGCCCCTGTAAGTATTCTAAAAATGAGAACTCCACCAAATATTGATGATAAAACATATATTTCAAACTGGCTTATATCTGAGCCGTACGATAATTTTGATTTTGCAATTGAAAAACCATTTTTAGATAAAGGTTTAATAGCTAAATGGCATAAGATAAATGTTGAGGAAAATTATTTAATAAACCTGAACAGATATTTTACTAAATCTAAGACCAAAAATACTGTTCTTGCAAAAACGATTTTTAGTTCGGAAAAGGCACAAAAGAAAAAATTTCATTTTGGATATAGCGATAAAATAAAAGTTTACTTAAACTCGAAAGAATTGTTTACGGGAGATAATAGCTTCTATGAATCAGGGAAGTATGATGACAGAGGTTATGTTTTAGATAAATATAAAACTATAGAATTGCCTTTGGTTAAAGGAGAAAATGAGTTAATTATTGAAATATCCGAAGATAAATTTGGTTGGGGATTTATTGCTCAGGTCGATGATTTAGAAGGAATTGAAATTAAAAATGTAAAATAATAACAGCATGGAGAAAAATATTACAAATCAAACTGATCGTTCAACTCAGATTGGCTTAATTTCATACTGCGGATTCTATTGTGGTGCATGTCCAAAATATGTGAAAGGAGATTGTCAGGGATGCAAAGGAGAAGGTCCTAAATGTGCCGTAGGATACAAAGCATGTAAAGTGAGACCATGTTGCATCGAGAAGGGAATCAACTCATGTGCAGACTGTGATGAATATACATCTGTAAAAGATTGTAAAATTTACAATCCGCTTATGATTAGATTTGGTCAGTTTATAACACGTACAAATCGGAGAAAAGGGATTGAAATGGTAAAGGAAAAAGGGGAAACCGAGTTTGTAGAATATATGATGGATAAAAATTGGGTGACAATTAAGACTGGGAAACAATAATGCGCAGCACACAACAATGTGTATAATTCATAAGGGTTTTAGCGGTTTTCGAACAGTGTCACCCATATTATTTGGTTGGTAACGTGATAAGTATAAAGTTCGTAATCCTTTACTAAATCATACACCCACCGTAAAAAGACACCCAGTCAGTTGGACACAATAGTGAAAAATTGAAATTAATATGAATTTAGCTTTTTGACAGTATAATGCAAATTTGAGAGAATTCTTTTCGTTTTTTTCCGTTGAAAAGTAATCCCATCCAAAACATCACAATTGTAAACCGCCTAAATAAAACACTTACAAAGTCATCCCTAAAGTTGTTATTTTAACATCTGTATAAAAAACGATTACAAAAATTTATTCTTTGATATGCAAATTATTTTAAATTATTTATTTTATTTGCAACATTGTTGCATTTGCCTTATTGTTGTAAATATGGAAGAAATTACTAAAATACTCCAACAAAACGACTTGGTACGCACTTCATGTCGCGAAGAGATTATAGAGGCAATTCTGGAATCTCCAACCCCATTGTCAGAAGAAGAAATAAAAAGCGTTATTCTTGGAAATTTTGACCGTACTACCTTTTACCGTACTTTCAAAACGCTTATTGCAAAGGAGGTTATCCATAAAATCGTAATTGACAATACCCTTATTAAATATGCTATTACTGAAAAGCAAAACCTAACCAAGCAACATGCCCATTTTTATTGCCTAAAATGTAGCAGGGTGTATTGCATTCCTGAGGTAAATTGGGAATATAAAGATTTGCCCGATAATTATAAACCCGAACAGGCTGAACTTTTAATAAAAGGATATTGTACAAATTGTAATTGATCAAAGGTATGAATAACAGAATCCCGGTAACAATTATAACAGGCTTTTTAGGGGCTGGAAAAACAACCCTGCTCAATCAATTAATAAAAGACCATCATGAAAAAAAGTTTGCCATTATTGAAAACGAATTTGGCGAAATTGGTATTGATGGTGGTTTAATTGTAGGCACGGACGAAAATATTTTTGAGCTATCAAACGGTTGTATTTGCTGTTCGCTAAACGAGAGCTTTTACGAAACAATTAAAAAGCTACTAGAAAGCCCATATCCATTTGACCATTTGTTGATTGAAACCACAGGAGTCGCAGATCCCGATTCAATTATTAAAGCATTCCTGTCATCAGTTGATATACAGCTAAGCTTTAGGCTTGACAGTGTTATCTGCCTTGCCGACAGTGAAAATATGGAAGACCTGATATATGAGGAGCCTGAAGTTAGAAAGCAATTGGCTTTGGCCGATGTTATTCTGATAAATAAAGCAGACTCTGTTCAATCGGCATACTTGACGGAACTTGTGCAACTAGTGGGTAAAATAAACCCTATGGCTAAACCTTATCCGGTTAAATTCGCAAAAGTTGAAGGTGTTAATTTGCTTAATTTAAAAGCTTTCTCGGCTAAAAACATAGAGAAGTCAACTATGTCCTTTCAGAATTTATCGGTTTTTGGAGACTCAGTTGTTAACCAATCTTCATACCTGGCTAAGCCTACAAATCATCACCATAAACACGATATCAAATCATTTAGTTTCATAATTCCAGGAAATTTTGATCAGGATAAATTCAATTTATGGATGCAAAGTTTTCTGTTCTTTAATGAGGATACTGTTTTTAGAGTTAAAGGTATTGTGAGTTTTAACGACGTCCCCGAAAAACACATCTTACAATCCGTTAGGAGTAGTTACATGATTCAGCCGGGGGAGGAATGGGAATCTGAGATGCGTTTTAGTAAACTTGTATTCATCGGGAAAAGGTTGAAACAAGACCTATTGGAAGATAATCTTTATAAACTACTTGCAACGCCTGTTGAAAAGACCAACTAACAAACTAAAATTCAATAAAAAACCATTCAATAACATACTTTAATTATCGAGAGATTAATAGTTAAAACATTAAACAAATAAAATGACTAAAAAATTACCAGTTACAGTTTTGAGTGGATTTTTAGGAGCTGGAAAAACGACCTTGCTCAACCACATTCTGCATAACAAAGAAAACCTTCGTGCAGCTGTTATTGTAAACGATATGAGCGAAGTAAACATAGATGCCCAATTGGTTGAAAACGAAAATGTGCTGTCACGCACTAACGAGAAACTTGTGGAAATGAGCAATGGCTGTATTTGTTGCACCTTGCGCGAAGACCTTATGAAAGAAGTAGAAAAACTGGCGCAACAAAACCGTTTCGACTATCTATTTATAGAAAGTACCGGAATCAGTGAACCTATACCTGTAGCACAAACATTTACGTACGTCTTTGAAGATTCGGAAATTGACCTTACCAAGTGGGCAACCTTGGATACCATGGTAACTGTGGTAGATGCCTTCAATTTTGAAAAGGATTTTGATAGTCTTGATACGATTGCCAACCGCGGCATGAATGATGATGATGCTTATGACCATCGCACTATTGTAAACCTGTTAACCGACCAGGTTGAATTTGCAAATGTTATTATCATCAACAAAGCCGACTTGATTAGTCCTGCAAAATTAGAACAACTTAAAGCAGTAATTCATAAACTTAATCCGGTTGCTAAAATATTAGGATCCACTTTTGCCAAGGTTGACCTAAAAGAGATTGTAAACACAGGGCTTTTCAACTTCGAAGAATCCTCTTCTGCAGCAGGCTGGATCAAAGAACTTGAAGGGGAGCATACGCCGGAAACTGAAGAGTACGGTATTTCTTCCTTTGTTTTTCGCGACAAGCGCCCTTTCCATCCTGCACGGTTCTGGAATTACATAAACCAGGAATGGGATGGTGCAATTATCCGTAGCAAAGGCCTGTTCTGGATTGCCTCACGCCCTGATGTTGCCTTAAACTGGAGCCAGGCAGGAGGATCGCTTCGGGCTGATAGAGCCGGGGTATGGTGGGCATCACTGACTATTAAAGAACGTAACCAACATCCAGCCTTTCAGCAAAACGAGGAGTATATTATGGGCAAGTGGGATAAACGTTTTGGTGACAGGCAAAATGAACTGGTAATAATCGGTCAGGAGATGGAGGAAGAAACGATTAAACAAGAACTGGAAGCTTGCTTATGCACTGAATACGAAATTATGGATTGGGAACAGAAAAAGCACAAATTCGTAGATGAATGGCCGGTTTAAATAACAACATATAATACAAAAATGATTCTTAGTGGATTAGAGATAGAAAAGCAGTTGGATAAGGGTATTATAATCGAGCCTTTGAAAAAAACAATTAAATCCGAACAGCTATAATCTCCGCTTGTATAATGAGCTTGTTGTTTATGATAAGCCTGAGTTAGATATGAAACAAAACAATTCTTTTAGCAATTTAAGTGTGATTGTAAAAAACTAATTAACATTTTTACATGATGAAACGAGCATAATAAAAAGTTTTTATTACACAAGTAACTATGCGAGTTACATGAGTCACCATTTAAATAAACAATCAGAGGCGAATGAAAATATTCGATTGTATAACATAAATTGGAAACAAGATGATAACTAAAGAACAGGTTTTAAGTGCCCAAAAAGAATGGGGCTCAGGAGTAGTGAAAATTGGTTCACTAAAGAATAAGAGATTGGAATGTGAAACATTTGCAAGTGATTTTCTTGATAAACTTTATTCTTTTGAAGCAGGATCTATTTTATTCAAACCTACGAAATGTGCCTTTGAACAATTTAGGCCTACTAAGCAAGAAGCTTTATCTTATTTTATTGCAGGAGAAGATCGTGCATGCAAAGAAGACAAAGGTTTTGCAATTAATCCTTGGACAAAAGTAAGGTTTGAGAATAATGGCTTTATTTTTGAAGAGAATCGTGCGATTGCAATGGGAAATTACTTTTTTACCGATTTGCATAGCAATGAGGCAAAGGTGGAATACACATTCGGATATAAGTTAATTGGCAGCCAACTTAAAATTGATTTGCACCATTCTTCCTTTCCCTACAATCCTTAATATTTGGGTTGCGCATAAGTATCTATATAATGAAAAATTTTGATTTGTTATAATAACCGCACTCTTGACCACTAAGAGAACTGAACAATGTAATCATTGCGTTGAGTATTTAAGTAATCGTAATAATGGCATATATTAAAACAGAAAACCTATCTTTTCAATACCCTGGAAGGAAAGTCTTAAACTTCCCTAAGCTACAAATTAGTCAAAATGAATCGTGGCTACTAAGTGGGAACTCAGGTAGTGGAAAAACAACCTTGCTCCATTTAATTGCCGGTATTTTAATGCCAGCAAATGGGACATTAACAATTGCTAACACAGTCATTAATACTTTAAAACCCAAAGAACTTGATAAATTCAGGGCACAACACATTGGTCTGATTTTTCAAAAGGACCATTTTATTGATGCCTTAAGCATGCATAAAAACCTCTTGTATTTTGCCGAATTATCGGGAAAAAAAGCTGACCAAGACTTTATGAATAAACTATTAAGTGATTTAGGAATAGATCATTTATCGCACAAAAAACCAGCTACACTCAGCAGCGGCGAACTTCAGCGTTTTTCAATTGCGCGAGCTATGATTAATAAACCTGGTATTATTTTAGCCGACGAGCCTACCTCGAACTTGGACGATGAAAATTGCAAACGGTTTACTGACCTCATAATAGGTATTTGCAACAACTACGAAATCACACTGGTAGTAGCAACCCACGATGCGCGTTTGAAGAAAGAATTTGAAAATACTATCCAATTAAATTAGGTATGCTGGCAATCGTAAAAATAGCATTGGCAAAATTGGCACATAAGACATACAACAGTGCGCTAAGTGTACTTCTATTTGCAATTGGGGTCGCCATTATTTCCCTGATCATAAAAACAGAGGCTTTTCTCAACACCCAATATAAAACTAACATGGCTGGTATCGACCTTGTGGTTGGGGCAAAAGGTAGCCCCTTGCAGCTCATTTTATCTTCTGTTTTGCACATTGATGCTCCAACAGGGAATATCCCGCTTGATGAAGTCAAAAGAATGCAAAAAAATCCTTTGGTTGAAAAGACAATTCCAATCGCTTTAGGCGATAGCCATAAAGGCTTCCGGATTGTAGGGACCCTTTCGGATTACATGCAACTGTACGCTTGTCAAATGCAGAAAGGCAGTGAATTCTCAAAACCAATGGAAGCTGTCATCGGGGCAAATGTTTCCAAAAAAACAGGACTGAAAATTGGAGATACATTTACCGGTGTGCATGGATTTATGGAAGAAGGTCATAGCCACGATGATCATCATTACACGGTAACAGGAGTACTGAAAAAGTCAGGGAATGTTACCGATAACCTCATTCTAACGCCGGTTGAAAGTGTTTGGATGGTGCATAGCCATAACCACCACGAGCATAACGAGGATGAAGAAGAGCATGTTCATGATGAAAATTGCAAGCATGAACATGAACACGATGAAACTTGTAATCATGAAGATGAACATCACGTACACCATGAGATATGCAACCATGATCACGACGATCATGAAAAACATGAGCATGCTGATGATCGCTTGGAGCAATTACGACATAAGATTTCAAATGGAGAAGAATTTACGGAAGAAGAAGCCAAATTATTTAACGAGCTAAGAGGACAACTGGTTGTTAAAAACACACAACCAAGCGAAGAGATCACAGCTTTATTGGTTTTTTACAAGAACCCAAGAGCTGCAATTAGCCTACCAAGGGCGATCAACCAAAATACCTCCATGCAGGCTGCTTCGCCAGCAATAGAAATGAACAGGCTCATTTCAATATTAGGAATAGGCCTCGATACCTTAAGGCTTTTGGCATGGATAATCATTTTAATCTCATCAATCAATATTTTCATTTACCTGCTGAACTTATTTAACCAAAGCATTTACGAAATTGCCCTACTCCGCCTTGCAGGAGCTTCTCGTTTAAAAGTTGTAGCATTGCTCTATACTCAGGGAATTATCCTGGCAGTTTCAGGATGGTTAATTGGTATTATGGCTTCATATCTTATATGGATTTATTTACCTCAGTTTGAGCTTGGCAATTTTTTCGATTACAGAGTTTTTTATAAAGAATTAATTCTGTTAGCATTTTGTACAGGTATCGGTCTTTTAGCTGCACTTATACCTGCCATAAAAGCCTACAGAAACAATATCCACTTCACCCTAAGCCAGTAATAATGAGAATTAAATTGCTTTTGCTTGGCCTTATTATATTTTCCACGTTTTCGTTAAAAGCGCAAAACCTGACGAATGACAAAGTGTGGAACCTATTGCTGAACAATGTTAAAATCAAATACATCTATTCTTTACGGTATGATGGCATGCTTCCGAAACCAAAATTTGGGAAAGAGCTGAAAAAACTGCAAGGGCAGACCATATCAGTTAAAGGCTTCTTTTTGCCTCTCGACATTACAGGAAATGTATTCGTTCTTTCTTACAATCCAATGAATATGTGCTTTTTCTGTACAGGCGACGGACTTCAAACCATTATAGAATTAAATGTTTTACCTGAACATTTTAAAAAATTTAAGCGTTTGAAAACCGATGACTATTTTGAGGTCAAAGGGAAATTAAAGCTCAATAGTAATGATTATAAACATCTCATTTACATCCTAGATGAGGTTGAATTTGTAAAATTAATCAAATAAAAAACTTGGATATTATAGAGCCAACACAAATAACTACCTACCAGAACTGTTTTAGGACTTCCTACGCTTTAAAAACAAAATAAATTTGTACTTTGGGAATAAATTGGTGCCTATTGATAATGAGCAAAATAGAGTTAAACAATTCATAGTATACTAGGTACAAACAAAGACCAGTTGCTAACATTTTATAAGTAAGGACAGGAAAAGTTGAGAATATCAGGGTTTGTGGCTTGCATCAATACCATCTCAGTTTGATAATGAGAAGTTTCGAAACCCACCACTACGAATACACTCAACGTTAAATTTAATTGAGAAAAAAGAATGAATAGCAGCAATACTCTTAAATATAAAAGCTATTTATCCTCCATAGTTTTATTTTTAATTAGCTTAGTATTTCTGTCATGTAGCAATTTCTTTAATACACGAAAATTAACAAAAGAACAGAAGGGAAAGGACATTGAATATCTGGCTCAATGGGCAAATTTCTATAGCCCATTTGTCGAATTAAACTATATACAAAAAAATATTCCTGATTATTTGACTCTGAAGGATTATTATATTGATTTAGCAGAAAAATCAGAAACAAATGTAGAGTTTATTCAAGCAGTTTATAGCTATGCCCAGTTAATTGGAGCTTCAGGGCATTTTTCAATATATAAAGGAAGTGACAAAAATTTCCTTTCTGGAAAGAATGCACAATACTGGCACAAAACTTTTTATGAAAATTGTATACTTTACCCACCATTTCAAATAACAAAAGTAAAAAGCGATTACATAACCTTTACTGATTATAAGAACGACACAACATACATCCCAAAAGGCTCAAAGATTTTGACTGTAAACGGAATGTCTTGTAAGGCTTACCTTGAACACATTAAAAATGACACTTGGGTAAAGCATATGAAATGTAAAACTGAAAATCTTGACAGCAAGTTACTGTTGATTAACGATGGCGAAGGTTGTTTGGGGTGGGATATTTCCTTTCTTCTTCCTAATCTTTCTACAAAAAACTGTTTTGTCCTGGCATCAAAAGGGAGAAAAATAGTTACAAGGGATTTTGAAGATATTTCAAAAGGTAACTGTGTCTGTTTAGTATTAGCCAATGATGTTGGATACGTAAGAATCAAAAGTATGTCACCTGAATTTATAGACAGGGACAATAACACAATTCGAACATTTTTGGAACAAAATAAATTTGAAAAACTGGTTGTTGATATTAGAAATAATCCAGGTGGGAGCCCCAATTATTATTATGATAACCTATTAAAGCCACTTATTGATAAAACAGTCTCTTATAAATACACAATTGGATTAAAAAAGAAATTTTTGGTCGACTACGACAAAAATTTTATTAAGAAGAAACAAATAGGAATTTCCCACTCATCTTATGAAACAAGTATTACAGAGATGCTACCCCAAAAAGGCTTTGATAACTCAACTTGGGTTTTTTATGAAGTATCAAAGTCCCTGTCGCCAGAAAATCAATATAATTTTGGTGGGGATATTTTCGTGCTTATAAATGAAAAAACTGCTTCTGCAGCTGATGACTTTTCAAATGCAATTCAAAGAACGGGAGTTGCAACTTTGATTGGGCAAAACACCTTTGGTTCAGCAGCAGGATTCATTGCCCCAGTTTCAGTTAAGCTTCCAAAAAGTGGAATAGAGTTTGTTTTTGAGGTAGATTTATTAATTAACCAAGATGGAAGCATTAATGAGATGGTTGGCACATCACCAGATATAAAACTTTCTAAAGTTGAAGTGCCGGAAACAGTCACAGCCAAAGACATATTAAATGATGATTGGGTAAAAACTATTATGAATTTATGAATGTGAAACGAAAGAATAAAACAACTAATCCTAACAAAGTGCCATATTGCATAGCGGGGTTTGGTGGTGTGCAAGCCGCGGCTCTCACATCATTATTCCGCCCTCGCGGACAGGAACGCTACTCAGAAATCCGCTCTGCAACATGCACCAAACCGTTAAAGGAACTTAAAGTTTTGGTCACTTTAAAAAGATACTGATAAGATAAGGGTAAAACCACAGCATGCTTTACCCTTATCGACAACTTTAACAATAAATTATGTCAATTAATTAGCTATGAAACAACTTTTATTTTTAATATTCCTGCTTAATGCCTACTTCTCATCACCTGGGCAAAACTTTGGAAATTTGTCATTTGGGACTGATTCAACATTTGAAGTTGCAACTTGGAATATAGAACGTTTCCCGAAGAATGGACAAACCACTGTTGGATATGTCAAGGACATTATTGAAGCATTGGATATAGACCTACTCGCAATCCAGGAAGTTGTTGACACAATAGCATTTAACACTATGGTAGATAGTTTGGCCTCCTACAATGGTTATTTGGAATCTTCATGGTTCGCAGGCCTGGCATACATCTACAAGCCTGAAATATTGCAAATCAATAGTATATATGAAATTTACACCACCTCCCAATATTGGAGTACTTTTCCCAGGTCGCCAATGGTAATGGACCTTAACTACATGGATGAAAGGATAATAGTTATAAATAACCATTTTAAATGTTGTGGTGATGGGATATTTGACAAGAACAACCAGACGGACGAGGAAACCAGAAGGTACAATGCAACAAAGCTGTTAAAAGAATACATTGACACAAATTTCCCAAATGAAAATGCCATGGTTGTGGGGGACCTAAATGATATGCTCACAGATAACACTTCAAATAATGTATTTCAGGAGCTTATTGATGACAGCACCAATTATTTATTTGCAGACACAGAAATTGCAAAAGGCACCAATACTGAATGGTCGTTTCCAACTTGGCCTTCCCATCTTGACCACATTTTAATTACCAATGAACTGTTTGATGAATTTGAGGATGAAAACTCATCAATTAGCACCATAAAAATTGACGAATATGTTGATGGTGGTTGGAGGGAATATGATAACAACATATCAGACCATAGGCCAGTAGCTATAAAGCTACATTTTAGGATACACACTGGTCCTGCTGACTTCCCCATATCAAAACCCCTTTTCTCAAATTACCCCAACCCTTTTAGCTCTGGAACAAAACTATCTTTTGCTGCACCTGGAAGCAATGCAAGGATTGAAATATTCAACATTAGTGGGCAGTGTGTATTTCAACAAAATATTCCTGGGCAAGAAAATTCAATAATTTGGCACCCAGGGAACCTGCCCAATGGGGTATATTTTGCCAGGTTGGCTGTAAATAATAAAAAAAGGGAGGCTATAAAACTAATTTTAAAGAGATAAATTAGCAACTGCTAACACTGGATTAAAACTCTCCTTAAATTTTTTGCAACTGCCTAAAACAAAACCCAATGAAAATTTGTATATTAATTGGGTAACTTTATTCCAGGGTTATGGACGCAAAAAAAACACTTTACCAAAATCACAGCCAGCCAAAGCTAAAATCAGGTATTTTAAGCCTTGAACCCGAGACTGGGCAGTTGGGCTATGACAAAGCCAAACACCTTATTAACAGGTGTGCCTATGGAGCCAGGCATAGTGAAATCGACTTCCTGAAAACCTACACTGCTGAAGAAGCCATTGATTTTTTATTGCAGCCCATTGTGTTGCCTTCTCCCCCACTAAGTGCCAAAGAAGGAGATGAAGAAGTGCCCATAGGAGAAACCTGGGTTACTACCAAATATAATAGCAAATACAGGGGAAAAAGGATATACAGTTATTTAAACTGGTGGCTAAGCCAACTGTTGCATCCCATACAATTAAGCCTTTCAGAAAAGATGGTTTTCTTTTGGCATAACCATTTTGTGATTGAATCTGATGTGGTCAGGAATGTCAATTATCAGTACCAATATAATTCACTGCTTAGGAGCCAGGCATTGGGGAATTTTAAAACCCTGGTTGAAGAGGTGACCATATCAACAGGGATGCTAAAATACCTGAATGGTAATGACAATGTAAATGGTGCTCCCAATGAAAATTATGCGCGTGAATTATTTGAGCTTTTCACCATTGGCAAAGGTCCTCTAATTGAAGAAGGGAACTATACCAACTATACTGAGCATGACATCAGGGAGGCGGCCAAAGTGCTGACAGGATGGAAGATTAATAGCAATGAAGAATCATGGTTCAATGCATCAAAACATGATACCACTGATAAAACATTTTCAACCATTTACAATAACCAGGTGATCACCAACAATAATGAAAATGAATATAAAGACCTGGTCAACATGATCTTCCAGAAAAAGGAAACAGCCAGGTTTATTGTTAGGAAACTATACAGGTTTTTTGTGTATTACCAAATTGATGAAGAAATTGAGCAGGATATAATAGAACCCCTTGCTGACCTGTTCTATGATAATAATTATGATATCAAGCCAGTTCTGAAGAAGCTTTTATCAAGCCAGCATTTTTATGATGAAAACCTAAAGGGCTGCATGATCAAAAACCCTCTGGAGTTTTCAATTGGGATGTTTAGGCAACTTGAGGTAGAAACCCCAGATGATTCTGATATAATTGCCCAATACCATTTCTGGAATTATATTAATAACTCAACAAGGCTGCAAGACCTTTTCCTGGGCGGGCCACCTGATGTGGCAGGATGGCCTGCCTATTACCTGTCTCCACAATTTAACGAAATTTGGATAAACTCAGCAACCATCCCCCAAAAAGCTAAGTTGGTGAATGCTGTGGTAGCCTATGGTTTTAAAACCTCAAAAATGAAGGAACGTGTGCAGGCTGACCCATTTACTATGGCTTACTTGGCTAATGACCCTTCTGATATTAATGATTTGATCAGCACCATAACAGGGATACTTTTCCCTATGCCTGCAACTGATGGGCAAATAGCCATATTTAAGGATATTTTGAACCAGGGGTTGCCCGATTTTGAATGGAGGATAGAATGGAGAGCTTATGTGAACAACCCTGATGATGAAAACCAAAAGAACCTTATAAAAAACAGGCTTAAAAACTTTATTGAGAGAGTAGTTTCAATGGCAGAATACCAATTAATGTAGGGATTATGGACAGGAGGAAATTTATAAAAAATACAGCTTCATTTATCACGCTCCCCCTGTTATTGAAAGGGCAGGCAATCAGTGTATTGGCAGGAAATACTTCTTCAGGCAGTTTACTTAACAGTGGGAAAGTACTGGTCCTAATCCAGTTAGATGGGGGGAATGATGGGTTGAACACCCTGATCCCTATTGACCAATATGAAAACCTTCAGAAAGCAAGGCCTGAGGTTATTATTCCTGAAAACGAAATAATTTCGCTCACAGATAAACAAGGGTTGCACCCTTCTATGGAAGAAATCAGCAACTTATATGCCGATGAAAAAATCATGTTTATACAAAATGTGGGATACCCAAGCCCCAACCTATCACATTTCAGGTCAAAAGAGATTTACCTATCAGCTTCTGATTCAAACCTGGTGGTGAATTCAGGATGGTTTGGCAGGTTCTTGCAACAGCTTCACCCCACATTCCCTGATAATTATCCTGATGAAGCAAACCCTGACCCATTGGCCATTACCATTGGAAGCAGCACTTCTCCCACTTGCCAGGGAGATATGAGCAATTTTGGGATAGCTTTACCCAATACCAATGCTTCCTACACATCTTCTTCAGGGATCACTGAATTTCCTGATACACCCTATGGGTATGAGCTAGAATATATTTCCCAAATTATGCTCAGCACTGAGAAATACCTGGAGGTTGTAGGTGAAGCTGTTGACAAAGCCACCAATTTATCAACCCTGTATCCAGAACCCGGCGAAAACAGGCTGGCTGACAAGTTGAAAATAGTTGCCCAACTTATTGCTGGGGGGCTTACCACGCCTGTTTACATTGTGAATTTGGGAGGTTTTGACACACATGCTAACCAGGTGGTTGGAGGTGAAACTACAACTGGCGAACATGCTGAATTGCTGAATTATGTATCAGAGGCTATGAATGCTTTTCAGGATGACCTTGAAAAACTCCAGATACAGGATAATGTCCTGTCCTTGGTATACAGTGAATTTGGGCGCAGGATAAAATCAAATAAAAGCAATGGCACTGACCATGGTGAAGCCTATCCAATGATGATCTTAGGAAGCCAGGCAAACTCTATTGTATATGGCGAAAACCCTGAAATTGAGGATGAAGTTGAAAATAAGGCAAATGTACCCTACCAGGTTGATTTCAGGAGTGTGTATACATCCATCCTTAAATATTGGTTTGAAGTAGAGGATAACGATATTACTGATGTATTGTTTAAAAAATTTGGGCTGATCCCCATATTAAAAGGCATCACTTATGCTGATGATTACTGGCACCTTAATGAATTAAAGATATTCCCTGTTTCTCCCAACCCTGTGACCAACCATGCTAAAATCTTTTTTGCTTCACCTGGAGGTAAAGTTACATTGAAGCTGGTAAACACTTCAGGGCAGCAAATCAGGGTATTGCTTAACAAAGATGTTCCTGGAGGAAGCCAAAGCATTGATTTTTATAAAAATGGGTTAAGGAAAGGGCATTACCTGCTGGTTTTGCAAAGTTGGGATGAAACAGTCTCACACCCCATACTGATCCAATAGCAGCCTAAACCTTTAATCAAATAATTACTCAAGGCTTGCCGCGAGTTTTTTTCTCCCCTAAAAATTAGGAGAGATGTCAGTTATTCGACTGGCAGAGGGGTAAAATTAAAGAAAACCTGGTTTCCTTTAATTCCTAAAAGAGCTCCCTGAAAAGGGCTGGAATGGTATAATTATTGTTTTCCCATAGGCATGAAAACAAAAACAAGCTTAACAACTATCCTACTGGTACTGGTAATATTTTCATGTACTTCACCAAAATACATCCATGACCCCTCAAGCCATAAACGCCAAAAAGAATTAAGAGCAGCCAGGTCAGGCAATGTTGCAGGTGATATATTGGCTACCATTTTTACAGCTGTTTTTAGTGCAGCTACTGATGTTGAAACCCATATGGATTATGGGGAAAGGGAATTTAAGAATTTCAAGCTGGTCAATGCATCAACTGATACCATGTATGTAAATATGCTTACTGATGCCAGTTGGGATAGTGAAAACTATTGTGATTTTATGGATATTAGGATTCCTCCCCGGGAATATTGTAAAATATTAGTTCCAATGGGAATTAATTACAACATCTACTTTGGCATAACAGATGATGCTGAAAAAGATGAATTTGTGGAAATCAACACTTATGATATTAGGAGGATAGCCCTAAAGCCAGGCATGACCCTGGATACTGGCCATAAGGAGGAATAGCTATCCTTTTAGAAACCCTTCCAAATAGCTATATTTTTCTGTCAACTTCCCATCTTGAAGAATAGTAGCCCTGTGCAAAACACCTTGGGCATCCCCATTAAAAAAGGCAGGGATCACATGTTTCAGTAATGCCTCTGCAAATGTATTAGAAGCATTGATTGGCAGGGCTGTAGGTAGGTTATCTACAGCTGTCACTAAAATATTATCCAACCCACTAAATGCTGTTTCCTCTTTCATCTCATTTGGGTTTAGGTCATAGAATGGCTCTTCATGGGTTGAAGTGCGGATAGTAGCAGGCACAGGGCCAGGCACATCACAACTGATATCAGCCACAATTTTTATATGGAAATCTTCCTTCTGCATATCTTCTTTTGTGAAGAATACAGGTGAATTTGGATCCCAGTAATGGCAAGGAAGGTACACATGTGCAGCTTTAGTAAAAGCCTCAAAGGTTGATTCAAATTCAGATGGGTGGGTAAAAAACTCTTCCAGTAAAACTTGGCTTGCTGGTTTTGGCTTTACATAATCAGTAAATGGCAACATACAAAATACAGGTTCAGTAAATGTTTCATTTAAGAAAACCTCTTTGGCGACCTCTTTTATACCATGCTCCCTTAGGATAAAAGCAGCCCCTTGCCCTACCCTACCATCTCCTGTAATTACTAATTTAACAGGTGGTATCTTAAATGCTTTCAGGAAATTTACCATTTCATCCACATCATAAAAACTGGTTGGGTGTGGGATGTCTGTATTAAGGTAACTTTTCATTATCGCCATAATGGCATAATAAGCCCCTACAACTCCTGCCCAATGCCCAAATGCTACCAGCCTTAGCCCATTTTTGCCAGTAAAATATTCATAATCAAGCAGAGTGATTTTTTTTACAGCCATGTCTTTAAAAAAGCTTCTGTTATGCTCCTGCTCTTTAACCACATGTGCAAACATAAAATAGGTTTTCCCTGGAATAAAGGCTTCTTCTGAAACCTCTTTTACCCCAATCAAAAGGTCACAATCAGACAGGTCTTCAACCATTTCAACACCAGCAGCAATATATTCCTGTTCTTGAAATATCCTTACTTCTGATGGCTGGGCAACAATTTTCACTTCTGGCCATGTGTCCATTATAGTTTTTGCAACCTGTGGTGTGATAGCAGCCCTCCTGTCTTTCCAACGCCTGGTTTCCCTAAGAATCCCTATTTTCATATGCCTATATTATTTGATAAATTAAAGCTGAAAAAGATACTAATTTAGGTTTAGTATTACTATGAGATAATGGATTATTTTACCAATAAATTATATAGCAATTGTATCTATTAGGAGTATAAGTTAAAGTTGTAAAACAATAGTAGGAATAACACGTAAAGAAAGCAAGAAGAAACTTTAAATAGTTTTTTATACATTTGCAATCCTTTTCTTTGGGGCTGACTGGTTTTGACAGCGGGTAGAAGAGGTATGTAAGCATGCCGGGTTTTGGTTGTTGACCTGTTCAAAATAATGATCAATATTTTAATTGGCGAAAATAATTACGCTCTTGCTGCATAACTGAATTATAGTAGGTTAGTTGCTTAATCCAGGTACAAGGTATCAGGACAAGACATCGCCCGAATGCCTTCGCCTTGAGGCGGTTCGACCAGGTGGTGCAAGTAAATCAGGGCTAGTTGGGATGTAACCCTGGCATCACAATGAAAATTTAAGGGTTAAGGTAGCCATTGGTAGCTTTGATCCGTTGGCTGCTCGAAAATTAAGTCAGGGCTAAGCATGTAGAAAGCATATTGCTTCCTCGTTTGGACGCGGGTTCGACTCCCGCCAGCTCCACGATGAAATAAGTGGAGATGTAAGCTATTTGCATAGGGCAAATGGCTTTTGTTTTTTTAATAAAAAGGAGGAGAAGTTTACCCCGATAACTAAAATCGGGGACTCCCGCCAGCTCCACTTTTTCATTTTATTGTAAAAAAGAGCTGTCTTTAAATTACTTTTGAGACAGCCCCTTTTTATAGTGAAATAAAATCGGTTATATTTTTCCTTCCTTTTAATTTGACTCTCCGAAATGTTAATTCACAGGAGGATATTCATTAAGCCCCCAACTTTTATTTGGTTTATCTCCTAACCAAAGTTCCAATTTTCCACCTTTAGCAAACTCCTCATGTGTAAACCAAAAGTTATCCAATGGTTCGCCATTCAATTTTGCTTTTTGGATATAGCAATTATTTTCAGAATTGTTATAGGCCTTTATTATAAAGGTGTCGCCTGTATAATATTTATTATCAAGTTTTATGGTTATTTCATCAAATACCGGTGCGGTTATTTCATAATAAGGGATAATGGATTCTGTTCCAAGAATATTAAATAAGCCAATAGACATTAAAGCACTTACGCCACCATGTTGTCCCTGATCCTCATCATGCCCCCCGTACCCCAGATCCGGAGTAATTCCACCATAGGTTTGTTCATTTACTTTTCGAACCCAATATTGTGTTAACCATGGTTTTCCGGCATAACTAAAGACATGTGCATTAGAACATCCAGGCTGGTTTGCATAACTAACGTAGGCATTGCCCCAATAGCTACCGATAAAATTACTGGAAGCCGCATTCTCAAAAGCAAAATTCAATTTATCAGTGAGGATACTATCACCTCCCATCAACATTGAAAGTCCTTTTATATCATGTGACACCCCCCAGGTTGTTTGCCATGAGTTCGCCTCTACAAATCCATTAGCGTCAAAAGGATTTTTATGGATAAAATTTCCATCAGCATTTTTAGGCAATAATAAGTTTATTTCAGGATTAAAACAGTTCTTCCACGAAGTAGAACGGCTCATAAAATAATGATAATCAAAAAATTTACCCAGCTTTTTTGCCATTTGCGCAGCTGCCCAGTCCTGGAATGCCATTTCTATTGTGAAACCGGCATTGTCAGGCCACCAACCTTGTTCAATATAAAACCTCAAACCATCCGGATTAATATGATTAGGTCCCATCATCCCTCCCGGCATATGGTTGTTTTTTATCTGGTCAAATGCATTTCCCGGATTTGTTTTTGTCAATATATCTTTCATAAAAGCACTTACAATTAAATTGGTTGAAGGGCACCCCGTCATTATGTATGTATATCCTCCCCCTGCGGGCCCACGCGGAAGCAAACCACCATTGTTTGAATAAGCAACCATTGATGAAGCCATATTATCCTGTACCTCAGGCCATGCCAAACCCCACAACACATTTAAGTTCCATTGTGTTAACCAGAAGGCATCTGAATTATACATATTATGTAATAAGCTTCCTGAATCATCAACTCCAACATTTTTAACTTTAAAAACAGCATCCGTCAGAAAGCCGTGATGTTCTATTGCCTCTGTTCTGTCCGGGTAGTCTCCGGAAATATCATTTATGCGTTGACGCCCCAATAATACATGCCACAAATCGGTATAAAATTTAATTTTTTGAGCAATAGTTCCCCCTTCAACCTGTATCCGTCCAAGCCATTCATTCCAAGTATTCCTGCTTTCATCTTTAACTTGGTCAAAATTCCAATGATCACATTCTTTTACCATGTTATTACGGGCATTTTCAATGCTGGTATATGAAATGGCTATTTTCATCAGAAGCTTTTCTCCAGCTTTAACATCATATAAGATTGAAGTACCAGCAGTATCCTCTTCAAGTGTTGTTATATCCTGATACCTTTTTCGGCCATTCCAACCGCCCAATGATTTCCATGGTTTATCAAGCCTGACAACAAAAAATATCTTAATATCTTTAGGGCCTACACCATATGCCCTATCTACCGAACTTATTGATCCTTCAAATTCTGTATAACTATTTTTTTTGATTTTTGCATCTGTCATCCTGCTATTCCCCAACAACTGTCCAAGTGAAAATAGTATTTGTGCTTCTGTGTCTTTTGTCCAGCAGAACCGGTAAAAGCTAACCCGGTCGGTTGAAGTTTGTTCAACCCAGGTATTGCTCTCAGGTAGAAATACCCGGTGATATCCTGGCTGTACAATCTCATCATCGTGTTTAAATGAAGACTTCCATTCATTTTCACCTTTTGTTGGATCAATATTGGCCAGGGTTGGCATCATATTAATCCCGGAAAGGGTCCATGAATGAATTTGCGGAAAACCCAATATCTCTTTATCATTGTAAGCATACCCACCCCCATCGGCATCTCCTTCACCTCCTCCGGTATTACTATTTTTAGTCATGGGTGCAGCGCTAATCATCCCATAAGGACGGGAACCTGTTATAAAAAAGAAAAAACGCCCCTTATTGGTTTCAATGTAAGGGTCAACCCATTCAACAGGTTCCTTATACTGATTTGGGGAGCTGAATACTTCAATTTCAGACAATCCTTTAGTGTTATTTACCCTACCATCTATAACAAACCGAAATCCATCAATATCCTTTTCTTCAAACTCGAATGCCTTTGCTGTTCCATCGTTTGGTAGCTGCACATCAATACTACTTCCATCACTAAATTCCAATCTTCCGCTTTTTACTCGATTTTCAACTTCCGGATAATTGTAAATAACAATTTTATTTATCAATTGATTCTTATCCCAATTTAGCTGAATCCAGGCATTTTTATCATTGGTTTTCCAGCAGCCATGTCCATGGACAGCAATAATTCCATCTGTTATATTTGTTGCTTCAAATTTTCCATTCTCCATTGACGATGCAGTTACCCTGGCAAGATGTGCTATACTTGTAGGCCTGGCCATCACAGAACAGAAACTTATTATCAATCCTACCGCTATAATTATTTTTTTAATCTTCATAAGATCATCTAATTTAATCGTCATTATCTCCTCGTCTAATTATTCATTTAAAATTATCATTTATAGCCATATTCAGGCTAACTCCTTAATCAACATGTTTATGCTGAATTTCATTGGTAAATGAGTAAGGGAAATCAGATTTTTTTGTTCCTCGTTTTTTATTTGGTTCGTCAGCCATTTTGAAATTAATGGTTGCGCCTTTCATCAACTCCGAATAATTAAAATAGTTTTTGCTATATGATTTACCATTAAAGTCAATATCCTTAATGTAACGGTTCTCTGAACTATTATCAGAAGCATTTATTTCAATGGTTTTACCATCCTCAAGCGTAACCGTAATCTTCTTAAATAGTGGTGTTCCTATTACATATTCATCTGTTGCCGGAGCAACAGGATAGAAGCCCATTGCACTGTACACATACCATGCAGAAGTTTGCCCATTGTCCTCATCACCACAATACCCATCAGGTTGGGAAGTGTATAAACGGTTCATTACTTCACGAATCCAATACTGCGTTTTCCAAGGTTGCCCAGCATAATTATACAGGTATATCATATGTTGAATGGGTTGGTTGCCATGCGCATAGTTGCCCATGTTCATAATCTGCATTTCGCGCATTTCATGGTAAAGTTCCCCATTCGGGGCCAAATCCAAATATGGGGGGACAGCAAATACAGAATCTAACATGGCAACAAATTTATTTTTACCTCCCATCAGCTCAACCAAGCCTTGTACATCATGAAAAACAGACCAGGTATAATGCCAGCTGTTTCCTTCGGTAAACCCATTACCCCACCTATATTGATGAAAAGGTTTTTGGAAGGTTCCATCTTCATTTTTACCACGCATCAGTTTGTATTCCTTGTCAAACACATTTTTGTAATTCTGCGATCGTTTGGCAAAAATTTCTATTTCCTTTTCAGGTTTACCCAAAGCTTGTCCAAGTTTATAAATACAGAAATCAGCGAATGCATATTCCAGGGTACGTGAAACACTCTGGTCTACACCAACATCGTATGGGATGTAACCTAATTTATTGTAATAATCAACCCCATAACGGCCTACTGAATGCATTGGCCCTTCATTTTCAGAATTTTTCAGAACCGCATCCCAAAGTGTTTCAATGTCATACCCACGGCAACCTTTTAAGTATGCATCTGCAATTATTGTTGCAGAGTTGGAGCCAATCATACAATTGCGGTGTCCCGGGCTGGCCCACTCCGGAAGGAAGCCACTTTCCTTATATGCATTTACTAAACCTTCCTGGATTTTTTCATTCAAAGATGGATACATCAAGTTAAAAAACGGGAATACAGCTCTGAATGTATCCCAAAAACCATTGTCTGTATACATATAACCAGGAAGCACTTTGCCATTATATGGGCTGTAATGAACAACTTCCCCTTCTTTATCAAATTCATAAAATTTACGTGGGAAAAGTAATACCCTGTAAAGGCAAGAGTAAAATGTGCGAATCTGTTCATCAGTTCCTCCTTCAACTTTTATTCTCGAGAGTTCCTTGTTCCAACAAGCTGCACCCTTTTCTTTTATTTCATCAAACGAATCATTGCCTAGTTCTTTCAGATTGCGTTCAGCCTGCTCAAAGCTAATAAACGAAGAAGCTACTTTTGCATGCACCTTCTCCCCTTTCTTTGTTTGAAACTTAATAGCAGCACCCACATGTTCATCTTTTAACTCATCTTTTCCAGCAACAAGTTTGTCTTTACTCCATACATCGCTCTTTGCAAATGGTTTATTAAATTCAATTACAAAGTAATTTTTGAAATTTTCAGGCACCCCACCACTGTTACGGGTTGTGTAGCCAATCACTTTATTTTCTGAAGGAATCAATTTTATATATGAACCCTGATCAAAAGCATCAACCAGTACATATGAATTATCATTTTCAGGAAACGTAAAACGAAACATTGCAGCACGTTCTGTTGGCGTAATTTCAGTTACCACATCATAATCAGCCAGGTAAACTTTATAATAGTGTGGCTTCGCCGTTTCTGCTTTGTGTGAAAACCAGCTCCCCCGTTCTTCTCCCGTTATCTTTAAATCACCCGTCATTGGAAATATTGAAAATTGTCCATAATCATTAATCCACGGGCTTGGTTGGTGGGTTTGTTTGAAACCACGGATTTTTTTATCGTCATAATTATAAGTCCAGCCATTTCCCATTTCGCTTGTTTGCGGAGTCCAGAAATTCATTCCCCAGGGTAAAGCAATGACTGGATATGTATTTCCATTTGATAATTCAAATTCTGAATCGGTACCCATTAATGGATTTACATAATTAACCAGGTTTTGGTTTTGAGCCAGAACAAATAGCTGAACAAGAAAAAGTGTAAGAAAACAATAAGTTTTTATCATGGTTAGTTTTTTTAGCATTGGAATTCTTTTAAATGAACCTACAGAGATTTTAGAACTTCCGGATGTTCATTATATAACTTGACAATAAGCTCCCCAAATAAAGTATTAGCCCATGCAAACCAGCTTCTCGAATAATTGTTTGCATCATCTTTATGAAATGTTTCGTGAATAAAACCAGTGCCGGCATGGGTGTTTTTCAATAGTTTAATACACTTTTTGATCTCTTCATCGCTATTGCTGGTCATCGCCCTTAAAATAATACCCATTGGCCATATTGTATCAAGGCCTGCATGCGGACCACCTTGCCCTTCACCTGCTTTACCTTTAAAATAGTATGGATTATCATTGCTTAGTAGATATCTCCTTGTATTGTAATAAACATCTTTATCAAAGAGGGTTGCATCCAGGAGGTAAGGAATCGAAATCAAAGATGGCACATTTGGGTCGTCAATAAATACTTTGTTGCCAAAACCGTCAATTTCATAGGCATATATTTTTCCATAGTTTAAATGTTCGGCTATGGCATATTTCTCAATAGCAGATTGAACCTCTTTAGAAAAAAGTATACATTCCTTTTCGAATTCATAATCATTAAAAACCTCGTTGTAAATCTCACTTAGTTGGATTAATGATTGAACAGCAAACATGTTGGAAGGAATCAGGAATGGGTACATACAACCGTCATCTGATGGACGAAATATGGAAGCTATTAAACCTATTGGTTTTATAGGGCGGCCTTTACCACTAAATGATGCTGTTACTGTATCACATTTTCTCTCCCTTAAGAAATAGTATGGAGATTTGCCATCTTTTCTTTGCTCTGTCCTTAATGTTTTTACAATTAAGCGCATTGCTTTATCCCAATCACTGTCAAAAGCAGCCTTATCCTTTGTTTCTTTGTAATAATGGTAAGATAAACGAATTGGATAACACAAAGAATCGATTTCCCATTTACGTTCATGTACACCTGGTTTAACTTTTGGAAGGTCATCTTTCCACTCTGACTCTCGGTTTAAATCTTTATAAAATGAATTCGCATAAGGATCCAGAAGTATGCACTTCACCTGACGGTTTATAAGTCCGGCAAAAAGCTTTTTTAATTTATCATCTTCATTAATCAATGATATATATGGCCAAACCTGTGCAGTAGAATCTCTCAGCCACATGGCATCAATATCTCCGGTAATAATAAAGGAATCTGGTTTTTTATTAATTATTTCAAAATCAACAGTGGTATCCAATGTATTTGGGAAACAGTTTTCAAACATCCATGCCAGTTCATCATCCTTAATAACTTTTTTCACTTCCTGAATTAATTCCTCAACTGCTTTTGAATGAAATGTCCTCTTGTTTTGCTTGGGCCTGCATGATATTAAGAACTCATTGTCAATTAAACCAATTGCAGCTTTAGCTGACAAATTGGTTGATAACATTGCCGTTGCCCATAAGCTATTTGTTATAAATTTCCTTCTGGTTGTCATTTTAAAAATATTATATATTCAGAACTTCTTATTTGTAGCTTGCCATTTTCATAACCAATGTATCATCTCCAATCTAATCTGGAATTTTTCATTGCCATAATTAGGGTTTGAGATTCATCTCAGAACCATATTTGCGGCTACCTATTCTTTTGCCATTTCGCCAAACCGTGTATTTATCTTTTTTCATAACAATATCGTAGG
>JANQHI010000066.1 GCA_028282705.1 Prolixibacteraceae bacterium
GTTGGCATTGTACCCATCATTTTCCCGCGGATTACTAACTTGCTATCCTTATATTCTATTTTCTTTATTTCCATCAAAGTCGCACCATCCTGGGCGTGAAGGATGAAACTATTGGCTATTGCCCTTAACCTCAATGAGGTTAAGAGCATGAACAAGATAAGCGTACTTCCAGTTACAACCTGCCATATTATCTTTTTATCGGTAAACCAAGCTGCAATGAATAAACTAATTGCAATTAAAATCCCTGATTGGTAAAGCCATAATTTATTTGATGCTAAAAGTCCAATATGAAGGATTAGCATCACCCCTACCAATAAGGCAATAGCTAAATTAAGTAAGTCATATCCTTGAATTTCAGTCGACACCAAAGCAAAAACAATCCAAAGGTTCAATGCCAGGCTTATTGCTAAAAGAGTTTTTTTCATTTTAATTCTCAATAACGGTATCAAAATCTAAACCTATATCCTCCAAAACGACCATAGCAGTCCCCCTGGCTCCACCTGTCACCCCTCCTCCGGGATGGGTTGAAGGACCACAAAGATAAAGCCCGTCAACAGGCATTTTATAGTATCCCGAACCGGCAAATGGCCTGTGGGAAAAGAATTGTGCCATCATATTCCTCATATGCAGTGGGTCGCCATTCAGCCAGGCATCGTTGAATTGTTGAAAATCCCATGGGCTCCATATGGTATTACCCAGGATATTTTCATCCCCCATATTTGTAGTCCTTGACCGAATACTTTCAAGGACTGTTTTTGCAACCTTTTCTTTTTCATTATCCCATGCTTGCGACCCACCTTTAATATTGAATGGGTTGTACTGGAACAAATAAAGCGTATGCTTGCCGTCGGGTGCCCGAGAAGGATCATGGACAGTAGCTGTAATACATGCAGGCATGCTGCCATCCATTTTGCCGTATTTATAACCATCAAAAGTCTGGCGCATTTGGGGCAAAAAGTCTGCCAGTTCAACAAGGCAAGACCGGTTTACTTCTTCACCTGCTTTGTACAATGGTGCTTCATTTAACGACATATTTTGGTTGAAACATACAAAAACACTGCTTTTCACCCCGTTCAACCGCCGTATGAAATCTTCATCTAAATCGCCATCATCCAGTAATCCCGGGATTTGTTTTACATTTAGGTTGGCTATTACAGCTTTTCGGGCTGTAACCACTTCCCCGGATTTAAGTTTGACCCCGGAAGCCCGCCCTCCAGATTTTTCAATTTTAACAACAGGGCTGTCAAGGTACACGGTCCCCCCATTGTCCTCAATACTTCTTTTTAAAGCCTCGGATAAAGCCCCTGAACCGCCTACTGGTATAGCCATGCCATAAGTATGGAGCAGTGGCACCATAATGAAGAAAAATGCACCTGTCCCTATATCATCAGGGGAAACAATAACCTCTGAAACAAATCTTGCCAATGTTGCTTTTACGCGTTCATCTTCAAACCAATCATCAATAATATCCAGCGAACTCATTTGCAGAGCCCTGATCAAGTCCTGTCCCTGCCCCTGTTGGTCCAATTGTGCGAATAATGCGCCATAAGGCGCAGGAGGTGCAAAGAACCCCTGCATCAGCATACCAAGGAGCGGTTGGGCCCATTCTGCAAATTTTTTGTAGGCTTCTGCATCACGGGGAGAAAATTTAGCTATGGATTGACAAGTTTTATCTAAATCCCGGTATAAAGCAATATAGCTGTTATCAGGAAAAACGACTGAAACCGAAGGATCTTCCTCAAAACCGATATACTTAAGCCCATATTTCGAAATAAGGTTGAGTTCATCGTTCCTGATAAGTGGGTTTGCCTGGATAAAGATATGGGCACCCGATGCAACATCGTGCCTGAACCCCTTAACATTTGGTTCTAACGTTACAGCACCACCACCTACATAAGGTTTCTTTTCAACAACAGCTACGTCAACCCCTGCCCTGGCAAGATATGCGGCTACGGTCAAACCATTATGACCACCGCCTGCAACAACTATTTCATGTGTTCTATTCATAACTACTCCTTATTTAAATGAATAATTTATACTACAATTTTTGTATGCTTTATTTTATACCTATGATTGATCGGTGTTATTGCCTGGCTTAAATGTGGAGAGGATAAATGCTATAATCAGCAGGATTGCATTGACAAGGGAAAACCAGGTAATAATCCTGATATCATTTATATACCCTTTATCAGAAAGTAAACTTAAACCATGTATTTTAACTTGTCCTGTAACTTCGCGTAACAATGGCCCAAGCCAAAATGTACCCAGCACGATCAGCAGGACTGTAATGGCAACTTTTATTTTCAACCATAAATTCATGTTCACCTTCCACTTGGTAAAGAGCCCGTATAT
>JANQHI010000052.1 GCA_028282705.1 Prolixibacteraceae bacterium
TATTTCTCGATGGTATAAGATGGAACTCCCTATGAATTTAATCATTCTCATGTGTGTATTTTAGAATGCTAAAATTCATGGTCGTTTCATTCGTTTATATTTTTAATTTCATCTGTTAATTTGTTTTTATTCTATTGAAGTTTTAATAATTAAAATCATAAGTGCTCTAATATTAGGATGACAAATTTACATTAATCATTTGTGGGTATTTTGTACTTTTTCATCAAAAATAGGACAGATTTTTTATAAAAAGAAAATTATTTTTTTGTTGAAAATTTATTTTACCACAGTTTAATTCATTCCCTAACATTTCCCCGAAAAAAATTGCCTTATTCAAAAATATTGAAACCTTTGTTTTTTAGTTCATAAAACAGGTTCCTAATACTTTTATAATCAGCATTTTTTAGGTAACTTAGGACATTGTTCAATTTTTTTTGCCTTTTAACTATGGGATATGCCTATGCGTACAGATGCCAAAAATGTGGGTATGAAGAACACTTCAACCAAGGGTATGGTTATTTGGTTCATCCCCAGTCAGTTAGCGAATACCTCAGGTTAAAGAAGAAACTTTTTCATTACAGGACACACAACAAAATAGTGGCTTTATCCAAACAATCAACAGGCTTGCAAATCAAGGCAGCTTTTCAGGTGTATATGTGCCATAAATGCAAAATACTGTATGACAAAGCAGAAATAAAGGTGTTTGATGATGAAGGAAAAACATACCATAAAAGCCAATTCAGGTGTACTTCATGCAAAACTTCCAGGCTGAAATTAACCAATATCCACAGGCTTAATAAAGCAACTTGCCCTATTTGCAAAAAGAATACCTTCAAAAGAGACCATGCTTACCATGATTTGTTTCATTAATTGTGAATAACCATATTTTAGTTAATGGAGTTATTTCAAAAGTAAAAATCCTGTTTTATGAACTTACAAATTGTAAGCATAAAAAATAGATGGCACGCTAATGACACTGATAATACAGATAATCACAGATAAAATCAGTGTAAATTTGTTCAATCTGTGTTTTCTGTGTTCCATTGTTTTCAGTTTATATAATGATGAAATAATTTTCATGCCTTTTAAATCATCCTCTAAAAAAAATCAGAAGTATATGATATTATATTTTACATCATGGTTTTAGCTATTGACTTTTATAGGTCATGCCCACATGGGGTATCCCATCCTCTAAATACCCTTTTGTATTTACTTTAAAGCCCAATCCCTCATAAAACTTTTGTAAGTATTCCTGTGCACTTACCTTGATAGTATCTTCTCCCCATTCTGAAAGGATAAATTGGATGGCTTCCTCCATCATTTTTTTCCCAATTTCCAGTTTCCTGAAATCAGCATGGACAACTACCCTGCCAATTGAAGCAATAGGAAAACGCGTACCTGGTTTCAGTATCCTTGAATAAGCTATTATTTTCCCTTCTTTTTTCAGGAATTGATGAACTGCTTCAAAGTCAAACCCATCTATATCATTGTAAACACAATCCTGTTCAACAATAAACACTTCAGCCCTTAATTGCAGGATTTGGTACAAATCTTTTATAGAAAGCCCAGTAAAGCCTTTAAATTGAAAATCCATCCTATTTTATATTTATAGAAACCTTTTTAGAGGTATGTATTTCAAGGTTTAAATATACTGAACTAAACAATTGGATGTAAAAAAAGGATGCTTTATCAACCAAAGCATCCTTTAAGAGGCTACGAAAAATTCCCTACTTTGTTGTAGTGCTTTTAATCTTGATCCTGGTGATAGAATCCTTATCTATTTTTGCTGAATTCATCATTGAATTTAAATCATCTAAATCTAGTGATTTAGTATTGGCAAAGGCTGCAGGCAAGACTGCAATCCTGAATATCTGGTTATGTATATCCCCTGTGGAGAGTACATTGAAATTTATTGTCCCGTCAAGGAAAATTTGCACATCAACCAATGTATAATCATAATTGTATTGAAGTATCCCTTCATTAAAAATCACTGACTGGGGTAATGCCCTCCAGATATCCAGCACTTGCCCATTATCAAGGGTTTCCTGTTCCCAAAGGATGTAAACCAATACTACATCACCATCATAAATTTCAAAACTTGCTGGGAACTCATAAAATAACCTGTAATCATTTTGGTTGGTAAAATCACCTTCTATTTCAAAAATAGAACCTAACTCTCCATCCTTACCATCCAGCCCATCCAATCCAGGCTCTCCTTCACAGGCTGTAAACAAGATGGCTGTAAAAAATAGTGTTATTATTGTTAATGTTTTCATGGCTTTTGTTTTTAGTGTTTTAATACAACATGGTTATATCCCCTAAAACAAGATTAGTGCCAAACAATATTTCTTCCCTTTAAGTGAAACACTATAGGTGGTTAATTTGTATAAAATCAGTAGGTTTAATTGTGTCCAATACTTCTAACCCATATTAAAAGTATTTGCTATGTCAAACAGAAGAGACTTTCTAAAATCATTGACTGGAGTAACTGTTGGTTTGGCAGTTACAAGGAATGTACATGCTAATGAAAAGCAAAAAGATAAAATTGGGGAAATACTACCTCAAAGAAACCTTGGGAAAACAGGTAGGCAGGTAACCATGCTTGGCGTAGGAGGTTATCATATAGGCTGGACTACAGAAAGGGACGCCCATGAAGTAATTGAAGCTGCCCTTGAAGGAGGAGTCCGTTTTTTTGATACTGCTGAAAGTTACCAGAAAGGAACCAGTGAATTACGTTATGGAAAATACCTGGTTCCCAAGTTTAGGAAAAATGTTTTCATTATGACCAAATCAACAGCTAGGACTGCAAAACAAATGCAGCAACACTTGGAAGGGTCATTAAAAAGGTTAAAGGTTGATTCTATAGACCTTTACCAAATCCATTCACTTCAAAACCCTGAAGATGCAGAAAACAGGGTAAATAATGGTATCCTGGATGTATTAATAAAAGCCAAGCAGCAAGGAAAGGTAAAACATGTGGGGCTTACTGGACACCAAAACCCATATGCCCTTTTGAAAATGATGGAATTAGCAAAAGATACTGACCTTCTTGAAACTGTGCAGATGCCTGTTAACTTGCTTGACCAATCATACTTTAGCTTTACTAAAAATGTTATGCCTGTGGCTCTTGAACAAGAAATGGGCATATTGGCAATGAAAACCCTTGCAGATGGAAGGTTTTTTGCAAAAAAAGAGCAGGCAAACTGGACCAGTGCTGACCCTGTTATACCAAATTATGTAACCATTAAAGAAGCCCAACACTTTGCATGGTCTTTACCCATAAGTGTTTTAATTACAGGGGCAGAAAATGCCACTTTTTTAAGGGAAAAAATTGAACTAGCAAAATCTTTTGTCAAAATTCCCCAAGAAAAAAGGGAAGAACTGGTTGAAAAGGTAAGGGAAATTGCATTATCTAAAAAAGTGGAATACTTTAAAAAAGAACCTGTTTAATGTAAGGTTATTCCCTTTAACTTAAAAAGTACTATTTAGCTGGCAGTTATAATGATTTAAATTGTATTTTAAAAAGGCCACTAATTATTCATTTTTCTTCCTTGTAGGGTGATTCCAAACGCCTGCCTCCAAACCTAAACCTTGAAGACATTAGGTTAAGAATCTCATTAGCAGTACTTTCTATGGGTTTGCTGGAAACATTGATAACAGTGAATCCTCCTTTATCAAATGTGAACATTGCATTCCTGATCTCTTCCCTCACAGCTTTTTCATTGATGTAGCCTTCATCTTTATGGTTATTCCATGCTGTTAGCCTTTTTTTCCTGTGTGCTATTAGTTGTGAAGCCCCAATGTGTAGCCCAAAAACCCTGTTTGGGTCAACCTCAAACAACTCATCAGGAGGGGAAATACCATTAACCAAAGGAACATTGGCCACTTTCCAGCCATACATAGCCAGGTATACACTTAATGGTGTTTTCCCAGCCCTTGAAACCCCGGTAAGGATGATCTCAGCTTCTTTCAACCTTTGTGGGCTCATGCCATCATCCTGGGAAAGGGTAAACTCAATGGATTCTATCCTGTCAAAGTACTGGTAATTAATTTCACGATAAAGACCTGGTGACTTAAGTGGCTCAATATCAAGTATTTGTTCAAAATAAGCAGCCAGCTGCCCCATAAAATCAATTACCTTTACCCCCATCTCATTACACAGGTCATTCATTTTTTTCCTTAGTTCTGAATTAACCATGGTGTGAGTAATGATCCCCCCATCAGACTTGGCTTTCATAATAATATCAAAAACCTCATCTTCATTTGTTATATGGGGAACAATAATAACAGGCATGTTGTTATCAGGGTACTGAATCAGAAGAGACTGTACCATATTGTTTCCTGCAAGCCCACGCCCACCTGAAACCACATAAATTGGCGGTATTTTCCCATTAGGTATATTCATCCTATTTTCCTTTCCTGTAAAACGAACTTATGTAACCTATTGTTTAGGAAAAACCCTTAATATTTTGACATAGGTTTAATTTTTGACCTAAACATGCTACTTTCTTCTACTTTTCCCCAGCTAAAGGGGTCAGAATGGTATTCATTCTGGATATACAAAGAAACTTGGTCACAGTAAAAATCACTAGCAGGTATACCTGATGTCCCTGTTGGGATGACTGTTTTGGAATTATCCCAGTTTGAAACATCAAAAATATGCCTGTGTGATGCCCCATGGTTTACATTATAAAGATTCCTATAAGAATATGAATAGGGGCAGATTGTATGAAAACTCCCAGGCATTTCAAATGGCCCTTTGTTCAAGCCCAATGCTTTATCCAGGATGTTTACGCGCCCAAGTGGATGTGACAATGTAAATGTATGGATTTTACCCCATTGCCAGGCTGAAATGTCTTCTCCTAATGATAAGGTTAATTCTGCAATGGTTTCCTTAAATGAACGTCCAACAATACCATCAAAAGTTTCAACCTGTTCTGTGGTGTTGTCATCAACCCATACTGATTCCCTGTTATCAAGGATATTAAGTATAAGGTTCCCTGTAATTGTCCTGTTCCCTTTTAATGCTGTGTAAAGGTTTTCAGGAAGGTCATCTTTAATAAGGTTCTCCCCAAATTTCCTGTACAAGACCTCAAATAAAGTGGCTTCAATACTTTCATTGGATAAAATACCATCCCAGCTTTTAAGGTTGCTGATCATTTCTTTTTCTGTTTCATCCCAGAAAACTTCTTTTTCAAGGGACTCTATAAAAATGGGCAACATCTTGCCAACAAGCTTTGATTTAAAGTCGCCATGCATCTTCTTAAAATCTTCAATGCCCAGCTTTGGTTGACCTTCCAGCATCTCCCTAATCCTCTCAATCCTGTATTTTTGTGCAAACCACTTACTTATATAATAGGGGTAATCATCAGGTGTGGTTTTGTTGTTTGCTGAAGACACATAGCCTCTTTCAGGATTAAACTCAAAAGGCAACTCTTCAAAAGGTACTCTTCCAATCCAGTCATATTCATCAGTTTGCCCTGGCAGCACCATAAAAGCATTACCTTTTCTTAAAGGAACCCCGGCACAGGTTTGCAACCCAATGTTCCCTTGAACATCAGCATACACAATGTTTTGGCTTACTGCAACAAATGTTTTAACTGCTTCCCTGAAGTCCTGCCAGTTATTTGCCCTGTTCAATAAATATACAGCCTTTATCTCATTGCTCATCTCATTACCTATCCATTTCATGGAAATAGCCTGTTTATCCATCTTCTTGAATTTGCTGACAATAGGTCCTCTGTGGTTAAACCTGTTTATCCTTTCTACTACATTGCCTCCTTTTACATTAATTTTTTCTTTCCTGATTTCCAGGTCTTTCCATTTATTATTGAAGAGGTATTTTGTAGTATCCTCATTTATTTCTTCCAAGTAAAAATCCAGGTCATCAACCATTACATTGGTCATCCCCCAGGCAATTGAATCATTATGCCCTGCAATTACAAATGGCTGCCCGGGCAATGCTAAACCAGTAACATTTAGCTTTCCTTCAACCACCTGGTGCATTTGATACCAGATGCCAGGTGCATTCAGCCCCAGGTGCATATCATTGGCCATTAATGGCAGCCCAGTTTTACTTTTCTTCCCCGAAACAGCCCAGTTATTGCTCCCGTGGAATATTTCAATACCCAGGCCTTGTAAATTCTGGTTAGCTGAAAGCAACAGATCATCTGCACTAAGCTCTGGTGAATTAAGTTCTGGGAAAACAGCAATCTCCTGCTTTTGTAAATCAGGAACCAGTTCTGCCAATTTTTCTTCTCCCAGTTCTTGTTTCAGTTGATGCAACAATACTTCTGTCCCCCAGCCCATGGTCAGGTCCCATGCCATATACCCAATCAAGTTGATTGAATGGGTAGGTTCCCATAACTCAGGTTTGTAACCCAGGATTTTAAACTCTGGAGGAAGGTTGTGGGTATTAATGTAATGGTTTACCCCTTCAGCAAATGATTCAAGGCTGCCCATTATTTCAGGAGTTAGGTTTTGTAACAGTTTTTCTGATTTCTCTGGTATACACAAAGCCCTTAGCAAATGGTCTGTATCAACCATGTCTTCCCCAAAAATCTCAGACAACCTACCCAAGGTAACCCTCCTCAATAAATCCATCTGCCACAAACGATCCTGTGCCATGGTGTAACCAACTGCTTTGTATAGATCATCCTCATTTGATGCATAAATGTGGGGGATTGCATACCCATCCCTTAAAACATCTACTTCATTAATAACCCCTTTTATTTCAACAGTTGCATTATAATCAGGCAGTGCCCCATTTTTAACCCTGTTTAATATAACCAGTCCAGCCACTGCTGCCAGAACTATTAAAATAAGCAGCCCTGCCAATATTTTTTTAAATACTTTCATTGGAAAATAGTTTTAATTTATTTTGACATTATAAACGTCTATTTTATTATCAATACCTTTCATTTTAATCAAACCATAATCCTCAAGCACATAACCTCCTTCTTTAATTTTTTTCTTGATATCCCCTGATATTAAAAACTGTGTCCCATATTTTTTATTCAACTCTTCAAGCCTTGCAGCTACAATGATATTTTTCCCTGCCAATGAAAATTGTTTGCGGATTTTATTCCCAATGTTGCCTGTAACTATGTTACCCCTATGAAGCCCAATGCGTATAAATGTTGGAGGAATAACCTCAGCATTTTCCAGCTCTTTTATTTTTTCTATAATTTCTAATCCAGCATCAAAAGCTTGCTGGACATAGTCTTCATTGGTTTTTGAAATACCAAATGAAGCCATAAAACCATCTCCCAGTAGTTGGTTGATTGTGCCATTGTTTTTGGTAATTATTTCTATAATTGGGCTAAAGACTGCATTTTGGTAATTCATCACATCTTCAGGGGTGTTGTTATCAGCCCACACACTAAAATCCTTAATATCCATAAACATAATGGATGCATCAGCTATTTTGGGTTTTCCTGTATCCCCTGTTTTGAGTATCTCTCCTACTACTTCTTCAGAAACCTGTTGCCCTAAAATTTGCTGGGCATGCTGCCGTTGAGCCCTGTAGTTAACAGCTTTTTGGATTTTTTTTGCAAACTGATATGCTACTACACCTGCCATACCTCCAAATATCAGAAGGGAAATGCTGCGCGCCAGGTAGATCATTTTTAACCTTTCCAAATCTCCTTCTATGGGTAGGTTATTAAATGCCCAAAAAGATACCAATCCATACCCAATCCCTGCTATAGCTCCTGCCAGGATGTTCAACCTCCAGTTTAAATGAAGGGTAGATAGAATAATCAGTATAATGTAAAAATCAAAACCATCATATTCCATAACCAGTATGGATTGATCATAGAAAACTGTATAATATATGATGATCCCAGGAAGGGCAAACTCAATAATGGTATTGATGTATTGAAAAATAAATGGCGGGATGATTTTTCTTGTAATCATATACTGAATCCTTGCAAAAACAGCTATTTCAAACAGGAAAAAAATGGAAATACTAATAACAAAAGCATTAATCCCTTGTGGGTTGTTCAAAGCAATACTTGTAAATTGTGGTGCTGTAAATGTAAGTACTGGAACAAAAACCAGGCTAGCAAAAAATAAAAAGAGGATGGAAAGTACCCTGACCCTTTCACTTCTCAAGTATTCAAATTTAAGTTCCCTTTCCAGTTCAGATTTATTATTCATATTTAAGATGGATTGAACTTCAATAATTTATATATTTATAACTCATAAATAATTCAAAGCAAAAGTTATGAAAAAAATTTTAATTCTTTCCATTCTGGCTTTCTATGCCACTTCAGCTTTTTCACAGGCTTCTGAACGCATTTTAGGGGTGTGGTGGAATGATGAAAAAACTTCAAAAATTGAAATCACCCAGGAAGGTGAAAAATTCTTTGGGACCATTGTTTACATGATCCCTGAAAAGTATGAAAATGGGGAACCTCCCAAAGATGATGAAAATCCTGACCCAGCTTTAAGAGACAGGTCAATTGTTGGGTTACAAATTTTAAAAGATTTTACCTATGATGCTAAATCAAAAGAATGGGGAGATGGGACAATTTATGACCCTAAATCAGGGAAAACTTATGATTGCTATGGATGGATGGAAAGTGATGATGAATTAAAACTAAAAGGATATGTGGTAGGGATCAAGTGGTTAGGGAAAAAAACCAGTTGGTCCAGGACTACATTATAAGAGACTTTTATTAAAACATTTAAAGAGGCTTAATTAAGCCTCTTTTTTTATCCTGAAACCTGTACTTTTAACCCTAACCTTTTTACCCTCTCTGCAATTTCCAGCAGTTTAGGTTTATCAACTTTTTTAAGCCCAGGGTTTGGTGTACCACGTTCAATGGTATATATCATTACCATGCCAGGGTTTATTTCTTTAACCAGCTTTAGCCAGGCATCCACCTCTTCATCTACTGAATTATCAATGTGCTGCCCTTTATACTCCCCCTTTATGAACATGGTTTGTACAATCACTTCCCCTTTAAACTTCTTTAACTGAGCAACAGTTTTATCCAGGTCAAAAGAACCTCTTGGGCAATCCAGCAGCCCGATGGTTTTTTCAAAAGCTGAATCCAATTTCTGGATGTTATCATCCACTTTTAGTAATGAATTGAATACATCTGGTTTATGGTTCATGGTGCCATTTGATAAAACAGCTATCCTTGCATTAGGGGTAAGTTTATCCCTTAAAAAGATGGTGTCATCAATAACCCCTGCAAAATCAGGATGTAAGGTTGGCTCACCATTCCCTGCAAAGGTAATTACATCAGGTAGTTTCCCATCAGAAACCATTTGGCTGAGTTTTATTTCCAGTTTTCTTTGCACTTCTTCCCTTGAAGGCAACCCCTCCTTTTTTTCAGCATTTTTAGGTGTCAACCCACATTCACAATAAATGCAATCAAAAGAACAAACTTTTGCATAAGTGGGCAATAAGTTTATCCCTAGAGATACACCCAGCCTCCTGCTGGACACTGGACCAAATATGATTTTATCAAATAGAAAAGTACTCATCTGCAAAATTTGTGGGGCAAAGATACTTAAATTGGCAATTATGAAAGCTGCTTTATCTTACTTGTGGGTAATAATTTCAGGTTTTTTAAATCCATGCCTGTAATCAGGCAAATACCAGGTTTCTCTCCTTGCTTAAAATACTCACTTCTTTCATTTTCCATCACCAAATCATTCAAGTTAAGAGCGGGATTGCCAAGCTGCTTTTGGATGTATTTTTCAAAATTAGAAGGGTTGATCATGCCTGGGACAAGGGCTCCACTATAAAACTCCAAGCCTGCTTGTTCTTTCAGTACTCCTTTTGTATCAATAACTTCTATTATTTCACCATCATCTTCCAGAATGATAATACTGTTTTTTAGTGGAGGTTGGCTAGAAACCAATATATATGTAGCTGCTATTTTCCTCAAGGGTTATTCATTACCTATGTCAACAGGTTGTCCTTCCTTAATTGAATATTCCTGCTCCATGCTGCTCAGCTTATCCAGTACTTTTGAAT
Organism: Prolixibacteraceae bacterium; assembly: GCA_028282705.1. GTDB lineage: Bacteria > Bacteroidota > Bacteroidia > Bacteroidales > Prolixibacteraceae > JABMQB01. The sequence goes on from JANQHI010000052.1 coordinate 9,995, forward strand.
AAATTTTTTCATAATCTTTTGAATAATGCATATAATACAGCAATGATTTTTCAAATAATGTATCAGTTACCTCATGCTTGTTCAATACTGAATAATAAAAGTCTTGTGACTTAAAGTTTAAACTATCACTATTTGGGTATTCTTTCATAAGGTACATTGAATTGGCAATATGCATATCAGCCAGCATATCCACCATTTTTTTCTGTGGAATAAGGTTCTTAGGCTTTTCAATCCACTTTTCTCCACATGCAGTGAGCACAAAAAGCAACATTATGTAAAACAAAAATTTCTTCATTAAAATTAATTTTGGCTAAAATTATAACAGATAGCCTTTATTTCAAACTGGAAATTGTTAATTAATCCAAACTGGAAGTTTTACCTGAATAGATTTTTGAAAACCTCCTCAACCCTTGAAACTTTTACTATTGAAATAGAAAATTCATTGAAACCCTGCCCTTTATTTAGTGATGGAATAATTATTTTCTCAAATCCTAGTTTGGCAGCTTCCCCAATCCTTTGTTCAACCCTATTCACTGCCCTGATCTCACCTGTTAACCCCACTTCTCCTGCAAAACAAGTTTTATGGTTGATAGCTACATCAATATTTGAAGACAGGATAGAACAAATAACAGCCAGGTCAGAAGCAGGGTCATTGATCTTTAAGCCTCCTGCTACATTCAGGAACACATCTTTGGTTTGAAGCTTAAAGCCAGCCCTTTTCTCAAGGACAGCCAAAAGCATGTTAAGCCTTCTCAAATCAAACCCAGTAGCTGAGCGTTGCGGATTCCCATAGGCTGCTGAACTTACCAATGCCTGAATTTCAACCAGGAATGGGCGTACACCTTCAACAGTTGCTGAAATAGCTGTGCCACTTACATCTTCATTTATTTTTGAAATAAGTTGCTCAGAAGGGTTAGCCACCTCATTCAGCCCATTTCCCCTCATTTCAAAAATTCCCAATTCTGATGTAGAGCCAAACCTGTTTTTAATGGAACGTAAAATCCTGTACATATAGTTTGAATCTCCTTCAAACTGGATAACAGTGTCAACAATATGCTCCAATACTTTGGGCCCTGCTAGGCTGCCCTCTTTATTGATATGCCCAATCAGAAATACTGCAACCCCTTTGCTTTTGGCATATTTAAGGATAGCTGAGGTACATTCCCTGATCTGGGCAACAGACCCAGGAGAAGATTCAATATGTTCTGTTGAGAGGGTTTGGATGGAATCAACCACCAATATCTCAGGTTCAAATACCTCACTCTGTATCAACAAGTTTTCGAGGGATGTTTCACAAATAAAATGGCACTGTTTGCTGTTCTGTTCCAGGCGTTGAGCCCTTAATTTTATCTGCTGCAAACTCTCTTCTCCCGAAGCATAAAGTACCTTCTTGTTTTCAAGTCCAAGGGCTAGCTGTAAAATTAATGTTGACTTCCCAATACCAGGTTCACCTCCTATAAGTATCAATGAGCCAGGTACTATACCTCCTCCAAGCACCCTGTTAATTTCTTCAATTCCGGTTTTTATGCGCTCAGATTTGGTAGCTGATATATCATCAAGCAAAAGGGGTTTGTTCCCTTCTATCCCTGCTTTGGAGGATGCCACTTTTTTCTCTTTCAACACCAGTTCTTCCACATAAGTATTCCACTCGCCACATGATGGGCATTTACCTATCCATTTGGGAGATTGTGCCCCACAAGATTGGCAGGAAAATATGGTTTTTGCTTTACTCATTAGGCAGCAGCTTAATTTTGTTAATAAGGGAAGATGTGGAATAGCCAGGTACCAAATCAATGGTTAACACTTCCCCTCCATTATCCAATACCACATCATGCCCGGCAATTTCTTCAATCCTATAGTCACTCCCTTTAATAAGCACATCAGGCATGACATCTTTAATGAGGTTATATGGGGTTTCTTCCTCAAAAATGATAGTGGCATCTACAAAAGAAAGTGCCCCCAGCACTACAGCCCTGGATTCCTGGTCCAACAATGGCCTGCCTTCCCCTTTCAGTAACCTGACTGATGTATCTGAATTCAGCCCAACTATCAATTTACTCCCTTTTGATGCTGAAGCAGCCAATAATTCAATATGCCCCGGATGGATAAGGTCAAAACAACCATTAGTAAAAACAATTTTTTCCCCCTCTTTTTTCCATGCCCGAACAAGTTTTAAGGCTTCTTCTGCACTTGAAAATATTTTTTTCTGGATGCTTTTCAGGTAGTCCATAATTTATTCTTTCTTTAAAAATAAAAAACCTCGTGGGAAAATAACACACGAGGCCAATTTATATTTATAGTCAAAGGTTTCTTAAACCAGCTTATTTGTTTCAGTATCAGGGAAAATAAGCCATGGGTTAAAAGACTTGGCTTCTTCAAAGTCCATTTGGGCATATGAAATGATGATAACCACATCGCCAACAGCAGCTTTACGGGCTGCAGGACCATTCAGGCAAATTACCCCTGAACCACGTTTCCCTTTAATCACATAGGTTTCAATACGTTCACCATTATTGATATTTACCACTTGCACCTTCTCATTTTCAATGATATTTGCAGCATCCATTAGGTCTTCATCAATGGTTATACTTCCCACATACTGTAAATTGGCTTCTGTTACAGTAACTTTATGAATTTTTGATTTGCAAACTTCAATAAACATATTTTGTTATTTTCAGTTAAAAAATGATGTTATCAATTAACCTTACACTTCCACAATAAACAGCAATACAACCCACTTTAACAGAATTTTCCTCCCAATTTTTTACAGGTTGCAGGTTTGTATCATCCACTATTTCAAAGTATTCAACATCCAAATACTTGTTTTTGTTGATCTTCTGAATAGCCCATTCCCTGAGCTCTTGTACGGAAAAACCAGAGGCAATGTTCCTGGCTTCAGCCAACATATTGTAGATGGCACCTGCATTTTTCCTTTCCTCTTCTGAAAGCTTTTCATTCCTTGAGCTCATTGCCAGCCCATGTCCTTCCCTAACTGTAGGGCATCCAATAATAGCTGTTTTTATATCCAGCTTTTTCACTAATGCCTTAATAACTGCCAGCTGTTGAAAATCTTTCCTGCCAAAATATGCTTTACCTGGCTGAACAATATCCAGCAATTTGCTAACCACCTGTGCTACCCCATTAAAATGCCCTGGGCGATGTTTTCCTTCCATCACAGTCTCCAGGCCTCCAAAATTAAACTCCCTGGTATCTAATACTGGATAAACATCCTTATATTCAGGTGTATAAACAAAATCACAGGCTGTATTTTCCAATTTTTTCAAATCTTCTTGTAAATTTCTTGGGTAAGTTTCCAGGTCTTTTTTGTCATTAAACTGGGTTGGGTTTACAAAAATACTTACTACCACAATTTCATTTTCATCCCTTGCCTGTTTTACCAATGACAAATGCCCCTGATGCAAAGCTCCCATGGTAGGTACAAAGCCAACAGACTGTTTGCCATTAACTTGCGAAAGTTTTTCGCGTAATTCCACCTCGGTTTTTATTACCTCCATACCCTTGAAATTCAGAGTGCAAAGTAAACAAATTAATTCCCAAAAAAGCAAAATAAAAGCCCAGGAAAAATGGAAGTTAGTGGAATATTTAACCAAATTGATAAATAGGGATATTTTTACTACTTTTGCACTTTGTAATTAACCAGTGTATTTGGTTGAATGGAAAAAAAGAAGATCCTTTATATTTCACAAGAAATTACGCCATATTTACCTGAATCAGAAATGTCTGAAATAGCCAGGTATTTGCCTCAAGGCGTGCAGGAAAGAGGCAGGGAGATCAGGACTTTCATGCCAAGGTATGGATGTGTTAATGAGAGGCGTAACCAATTGCACGAAGTGATACGCCTATCAGGTATGAACCTGGTTATCAATGACACAGACCACCCTCTTATCATCAAAGTAGCCTCTATACAAGCTGCCAGGATGCAGGTATATTTCATAGACAATGAAGACTATTTTCAAAGGAAAGCTGTATTGACTGATGAAAATGGGAATGAGTTTCCTGATAATGATGAACGTGCCATCTTTTTTGCAAGGGGGGTACTTGAAACAGTCATAAAATTAAGGTGGGTTCCTGATGTGATCCACTGCCATGGTTGGCTCACTTCATTGGTTCCATTGTATTTAAAGAAATATTATAAAGATGACCCTCTTTTCAGGCATGCAAAAGTGGTATATTCTATATATAATGACGACTTCAAAACAACTCTTAATAAAGATTTCAAAGAGAAACTGCTCATAGAGGGAATTACTCCAGAGGATGTTGAGACCCTTCAAACTCCAGATTTTGCAAATTTAAGTAAGTTGGCCATTGATTACTCTGATGCTGTAATACAGGGCACTGAAACCATCAATGAAACATTAACAAAACATGTGCAGGATTCTGGAAAACTTTTCTTAAGCTATCATGATAAGGACACATACATAGATAGTTACAATGAGTTCTATGACAAGGTATAAGAACAATAAACGCGAAAATCTGTTTCAACTTATTTAAACATATGTATAGCATCCCAAATCTGAAAAATTATGTGTGGAATTGTTGGCTATATAGGTGATAAAAACGTTTACCCTATCCTTATCAATGGATTAAAAAGGCTGGAATACAGGGGGTATGACTCAGCAGGGATAGTCATGTTTGACTCCCAGCTAAATATATATAAAAGGAAAGGAAAGGTTATTGACCTTGAAAATTATGTTTCTGATAAAAACACCAATGGGAACATAGGTATTGGGCACACCAGGTGGGCAACCCATGGAGAACCCAATGATATTAATGCCCATCCACATGTCTCAATGAATGGGAAATTCTCTTTAGTTCATAATGGCATTATAGAAAATTACCTTGACCTAAAGAAAGACCTTGGTAACCATGGAATAAAATTTCACAGTGATACTGATTCAGAAGTATTGGTAAACCTGATTGAATACTTTTACGAGCAGGATGAAGATGTTACTGCTGAAATGGCCGTGCGCTTGGCCCTTTCAAAAGTGGTAGGGGCATATGGCATAGTTGTTATTTGCAAGGAAGAAGAAAACAAGCTGATTGCCGCTAGGAAAGGAAGCCCTTTGGTAATTGGTATTGGGAGAGGAGAATACTTCCTTGCATCTGATGCCAGCCCAATAGTTGAACATACAAAACAAGTTGTTTACCTGAATGATTTTGATGTTGCTATTATTGAAAAGGATAGTTTGACCCTAAAAAATATTGAAAACACCCCTGTCCCAATTAGTATAAAAGAAGTTGACCTCCATATTGGGGAAATGGAGAAGGGTGAATTTGAGCATTTTATGCTTAAAGAGATTTTTGAACAGCCCAAAACTATTGAAGACACTTTCCGTGGTAGGATTAACCCTGACCAAACAGAGATTGTACTTGGAGGGCTATTAGATATATTTCCAAAAATATTAGAAGCTGAACGCATAATTATACTTGGTTGTGGCACCTCATGGCATGCAGGGCTGATAGGTGAGTATTTAATTGAAGAATATGCCCAAATCCCTGTTGAAGTTGAATATGCTTCAGAGTTCAGGTACAGGAACCCTGTTATTACTGAAAGGGATGTGATCATTGCCATCAGCCAAAGTGGGGAAACTGCTGACACCCTTGCAGCCCTTGCCATGGCTAAAGAAAAAAGTGCATTGATATTGGGTATTTGCAATGTGGTAGGTTCAAGCATTACGCGCGAAACTGTAGCAGGTGTATATACCCATGCAGGCATGGAAATTGGGGTTGCTTCTACTAAAGCCTTTTCTGCACAAGTAACAGTGCTGACACTTCTGTCCTTGAAACTTGCTAAAGCCAAAGAAAAAATATCAGCAGAGTTGTATGGGTCATTGATCAAAGAGCTGGCAGAAATACCTGAAAAGATAAAAACAATACTGGTTACCCATCCACATATCAAAAAAATTGCTGAAAAATACCAGGAAGCCAATAGTGCACTCTACCTGGGCAGGGGTTACCTTTTCCCTGTTGCATTGGAAGGGGCATTAAAACTAAAAGAGATTTCTTATATCCATGCTGAAGGGTATGCAGCAGGAGAAATGAAACATGGACCAATAGCACTGGTTGATAACAACCTGCCTGTAATGGTGGTTGCCCCGCGTGATAGTTACTATGAAAAAATTGTCAGCAATATACAGGAAGTGAAAGCAAGGAATGGGAATATAATTGCTGTAGTCTCTGAAGGAGATTCCAGGTTGAAAGAGATGGTGGATGATGTGTTGGAAATCCCAAAATCACATCCTGCTGTTTCTCCATTGCTGGCCATTATCCCATTACAATTACTGGCTTATTATATTGCTGTTTTGAGAGGCTGCAATGTGGACCAACCCAGGAACCTGGCAAAATCAGTAACTGTAGAATAAAAAAATAGCCAACCCCATAAAGAATTGGCTATTCTGCAAGTACTATAATGGCATCACTTTGTCTTTAACTTGATCACTGTTTTTTCTTGTTTCCCTTTACCCCTTTTTATTTCAATGCTTTCTATTTTTTCTTTATCAAACCCTTTTATTTCTTCAGCATCCACCCTTTTCCCATCAATGTAATACACGGTATTGGTATCGCCAGGTGCACCTATAAATATAGGTTCCCTTCCATACTTTTCGGCCATTTCCATGTATTTCTGTTGCATTTTCATTTGCTTTTCAGCCATCTCCCTAGCCTGTTGTTCTATTTTTTGAAGTTGTTCTTTACTTAGTTTATGCTGTTTCTCAGCCATTTGCCTGGCATGCTCTTCAATTTGGCGGATTTTTTCCTTGTTCATGACCTGGTATTGTTCTGACATCTTCCTGGCCTGCTCCTCCATCTGTTTAAGCTTTTCTTCATTAAACCATTTTTGTTGGGAAAATGCTTCCTTCATTTTTTCTGCTTGTTCTTTGCTTAGCCCCTCAAAATTATAGTCCCAGTTATAATTGTACCTATTACTAAAAAGCCTGTTTGAACTACTATTTATCCTATATAAGTTTTCCAACCCTCTTAAGTTCAACACACTGCCAAGCTTAGAAAGGTTTGCCATATCAATCAACCCATTTAATTCAACCAGATGTACTGACATATCAGAAGCTGTCACTAATGCTAAAGAAGTAATTTCTTCTCCCCCCTTTTCCATGTACACTTTTACATCATCGCCCATCTGCTTTTCTGTTTTGAATAAGCTATACCCTTTATCTTTATAATAGCCTAACAATTCACTGTGTAAGGAATTTATTTCGTCCTTATTTTTTTCAAAGTTCCTGTGAGAAACCAATAAAATATTATCCAGGTTATTCAGTGTTTCATATACTGGAGATTCTTTGTTAACCTCCTGCTTTTTTAGGTATATTTCAAACATATCATGGGTTATTAAACTGGCACTGAACCCATCTTTGTCTGCATACTTCTCTGTTAATGATTCAAACAAACTTTGTGAAAACAAAGGTGCTGCCACAAACAATACTACTATGAACATTGCTATTTTTTTCATCTGTTTATATTTTTTAGTTTTTTATGGAAACTCATTTTATGCTTTTTAAAAAAATCATTTTAATTAATTATTATTTCCACATTTTCGTCAGCCCACAACACTAACAGGTCATCCTGTTCTGCTGGCTGTAAACTTTCTGAAACCTGGAACATTGCCCTTTCTATCTCAAAGAACTGGTCTTCCATTGCCCTGATCTTATTATCCCTGGCTGTAAAGAAAACACTCAAAAATATAATGACAACTGCTGCTGCTGAAGTATAACTATATAGCCTCCTTACCAGTGAACGTTTCCTGTTTTCTTTGGCGGATATGATGCCAAACAGGCTTTCTTCAAGCCCTTCAGGAAGTGCACTTTCTTCATCAAAATAATTGAACATATCCTGTTCAGGAGAATAACCTTCTCCCCTCCTCATTTCTTCCTTCAACTGGTTTTCTTCTGTTAGTGTTGTTTCTCCACTATAATACTTGCCTAACAGGCTGTTCTGTCCCTCTTTCATAATCGTAAATTTTTAATAATTCACTTTTTACCCTTTGCCTTGCGCGTGAAAGGATCACGCGTATATAAGGCACCTCAAAATCAGTCATAGCCTTAATTTCATCAAAAGAGAACCCATTGATATCCCTTAGCTTAATGACTTCCTTGTATTTTCCAGGCAGCTTTTCAATAATCTTGTGAACGTGTTCTAAACGCTCCTGTGCTTCACTCCTTTTTTCATTCGACTGCAAGCTCAAAACCTTGTTTTCATTTTCCTGTGAAATCCTTTCGGGTTTTTTCTTTTTCAACACATCAAAGCAATAATTTTTTGCCATAGTGATAATATAGGCTTGCTGGTTGCTGCATTTTTCCAATTCATTCCTTTTGCTCCATAATTTAAGCATCAGGTCCTGAATGGCATCCCTGCTTTCTTCTTCATCCTTTAAAATGCTTTTAATCAAAGGATAAAGTTTTCGGGAATAAGGGATGATCTGTATGTTGAATTCTTCAGCAGTCATTCTGTAAATAGGACGAATTACTATTAAATTTATAACAAACCTGCATATATTTTTTACACAATCTCTAAGTATTACATCAGAAATCGCCTGTGCCTTGAACTTTTGGGAATCTAAATGTGAGTGGTTTTCCTTTGTTTAAAGTATTGGTGTGACCATATAAACCTTTAATGGGCTATAGTTTAGCTGATCTTATCAATGAAGTTGTTTAAAGTTAAAGGGGAATTTCGAGAGTGATATATTGATTATCAGTGGCAAAGCTCCATTTTTCTTGCATAGCCAAAGCTATGGAAGGAAGATTAGCTGAAGTCCAATGGAATCAAAATGTTACTTGTAGTTTTTCAATTTAACTTTTGACAACTTCAATAACAAGGGTGACAATTTTAGAGCTTAATGGGATATTTTTGTCCTGTTCAGGATAAGGGTCAACACTAATTAACTCTAGCCTGGTATTCCTTACTGTATCTACATGGTTATCATAAGTACTTAATATTACTTCAGAAGTAATTCCATTTTCAATTTCTACCTTTACTTCAGCTTCCCCTTGCCAAACACATTGGGCATTTAGTGGGCAGCGTGAGTCACTGATAACTTCTACCTCAATTTCAAGTGTTCGATCCTCTGAAGAATAATCAGCTTCCTGGATAAATGATGTTTCTGCCCCAAATGAAAATGTCAGGATTCTTTCATTTTCTTTATTACATGAAATTAAAACCATGCCTAACACAACCCAAAAAAGCCTTTTCATCTTGTTAAAATTTACATATTCACACAACCTTAATGATGCTTTTAGTTACAAAAAGTTGCGTTAAAGGGTTATTTTTGTGCAAAATTGGTGTTGATGAAGATTGGTGAAATAGAGTTAGGCAAGCTACCCCTTTTCCTTGCCCCCATGGAAGATGTTACATATAAATCATTTAGGTATATGTGTAAAAAATTTGGGGCTGATGTGATGTATACTGAATTTGTATCTTCTGAGGCACTGATCAGGAATATCCAGAAAACCAGGCAGAAAATGGCTTTGTTTGATTTTGACAGCCCAGTAGCTATTCAGATATATGGACATAATATCCAATCAATGGTTGAAGCAGCCAAAATAGTAGAAGAGTTACAACCTGACTTTATTGACATCAATTTTGGGTGCCCTATGAAAAAGATTATCAGGCATGGTGCTGGTGCTTCATTGCTGCAAGATATCCCCAAAATGGGAAAGATGGCAGCAGAAGTAGTAAAAGCAGTAAAGCTTCCTGTTATGGCTAAAACAAGGTTAGGGTGGGATGATTCAGATAAACCTACTGTTGAAATAGCTGAACGTTTACAAGATGCTGGCATAGCTGCACTCGCTATCCATGGCAGGACAAGGAAACAGCTTTATACTGGCGAGGCTGACTGGACATTGATAGGTGAGGTAAAACAAAACCCCAGGATGAGAATCCCAGTAATTGGCAATGGGGATATCAATGGGCCTGAAAAAGCAAAAACTTTTTATGAACAAACTGGGGTTGATGCCCTGATGGTTGGCAGAGGAGCTATTGGCAGGCCCTGGATATTTAAAGAGATCAAACATTATTTTGAAAAAGGGGAATTGCTCTCCCCCATTGCTGTTGATGAAGTCATCTTGAATGTAAGGGAACAATTAAAGCTTAACCTTGAGTGGAGGGATAATGAACGCAGTGCAATCCTGATGATGCGCAGGCATTTTGCAAAATATTTCCCCCATTTACCCAACTTCAGGGAATTAAAAATCCAACTATTGCAGGCTAACACTTTTGATGAAGTTAACCACACCCTTGACCTGATTTTACAGCACTATAAAGGTTTTCAACTCGATTATAGCAATATAAGCTTAAAATAATGGAAGGTAATAACTCAACCCATTGTTCAGATAAAAACCTCTGGGACAAGATCAGTAAATTTTCTAAAACTGCTGGACAAAAGGTAGTTTATGCTGTATTATTGCTCTATTAACCTGAGCTCGATTTAAAATGTTAAGCTCAGGTTAATATATAATGAAAGAAAAAAGTGTGTCCCTAAAAACCAAAGCTTCTATTGCAGGAGCATTGGGTTATTGTATTTTTCCTCTTGATGCAGTGCCAGACCTGATGCCCTTGGTTGGTTTTACTGATGGCCCGGGGGTGCTTATTTTTGCCCTAACACAAGTTTCATCCAATGTTAGCCCTGAAATAAAAGCTAAAGCAAAAAAACAATTAAAAGAATGGTTTGGAAGCATTGATGAAGCTGAACTTAATAACCTGTCAGACAGTTTATTATAATCCTTCAACAAGCCCTTTATCCAACTTTGGCATATTATTTGGAATCCTTAAAGTACTATTCTTTAAATAAGTTTAACTAAAGAATAAGCTTTGTTTCTGTTTTCTGTATTAATAGAAGAAGCTGGCTCAAGGGCCAGCTTTTTTGCATACATTTACCTCCAAATTTTCAGCATGGAAGCTTTTGATTTTTCTATAATCCAGTGGGTAGTGCTTGCAGTTTGCGCCATGTTTGTAGGTATGTCTAAAGTTGGCGTGCCCGGGGTATCTATGATTGTAGTGCCCACATTAGCATTCATTTTTGGAGGGAAACTATCAACAGGCATTTTGCTACCTATGCTTATCATGGCTGATGTGTTTGGGGTGAGCTATTACCATCGCCATGCCCAGTGGAAACACCTTATTAAACTCATCCCCTGGGCACTGGTTGGGATTGGCATTGCCCTTTGGGTTGGTGAAATAGTAAATGACAACCAGTTTAAAAACATCATTGCCATTGTGGTATTTATCTGCATTGGCTTTTTACTCTGGAAAGATAAAAACAAAGGAAAATCCACTTATCCTGACAAATGGTGGTTTGCCTTTTCAATGGGCATTCTAGGTGGTTTTGCAACCATGATAGGGAATGTGGCAGGCCCCATATTTGCTGTATACCTACTGGCTATGCATTTGCCCAAAAATAGTTTTATTGGCACTGGGGCTTGGTTTTTCCTAATCATCAACCTTTCAAAACTTCCTTTGCATATCCTAGTCTGGGAAACCATTGATTTCAAAACACTTACACTTAATTTATTTATGTTGCCAGCTATTGCATTAGGTGCTTTGTCAGGCATTTGGCTGGTCAAGAAAATCCCAGAAAAACCTTACAGGATATTTGTTATAGTTGTTACTTCCATTTCAGCCTTTTTGTTGCTAATTTAGCAGGTAACTAAAAAACAGAATCCCTTCCTGATTAAGGGCAAAAACTCACTTTAATGGAAGAATTAATTATCAAAGCTGTAACTGAAGATAATATTGCAAAAGAACATATTTGTTGTGCCATTTCAGATAAAAAGTGTATTGAGGGTTATCATGCTAAAAAAGAGTGGCTGAAAAACCAGTTTAAAGATGGGTATGTATTTAAAAAACTGGATGTTAGAGGAAAGGTATTTATTGAATATGTACCTGCTGAAAAGGCATGGGTGCCAATTAATGCCCCCAATTATATGCTGATCAATTGTTTCTGGGTTTCTGGGAAATATAAGGGCAATGGGCATGGAAAAGCCTTGTTACAGGAGTGTGAAAAAGATGCTAAAGGAATGAATGGGGTTGTTGTTGTAGCAGCTACCAAAAAGCAACCTTTTATGTCTGAAAAGAAATTTTTCCAAAAACAGGGCTTTGTGCTTTGTGATAAGGCAGAGCCTTACTTTGAATTATGGTATAAGCCTTTTAAAAAAGATGCTCCTATCCCAACATTTAAGGGAATAGCTAAGAATGCTACCTGTGACATTGAAAATGGGTTAGCTGTGTACTATACCAATGGATGCCCTTTTAATGAATATTATGTGGCTGACCTTAAAAAAGTTGCTACCAAAAAAGGATATGATATTAAGGCTGTAAAAATTGAGAGCAGGGAACAAGCCCAAAACAACTTTGTACCACACACCCTATACAGTGTTTTTAAAGATGGGAAATTTGTAACACAGCATATCCTGAATGAAAAATATTTTGACAAATTTATCTCAGAATAAATAATTTCTTTAGGAAAAGCCTAGTTTAAACAGCAATCAGTACTGAATCAACCATCATTATGGAAAAACTATCAGCCTTTTTTGCAGGGAAACCAATCCATTCAATCCTTGATGTTGGCACAGGCTCAGGGCAATTTATAGAAATATTACTAAAAGCATTCCCCCATTATAAAAACATCATTGGCATTGACCCTGGACAAGACTGCTTGCAAAAAGCCCAGGAAAAATACCCTATTGGTAACATTAAATTCCAACAAATGGGTGCTGAAAACATACAGTTTCCCGACCAATCTTTTGATGTAGTAACTATGTCTAAAGCATTGCACCATTTACCCCATATTGAAGCATCATTCAAGGAATTTAAACGTGTTTTAAAGCCCCAGGGGTGGCTGGTAATTGGGGAAATGTTCAGTGATAACCTTTCAGAAGCTGAAGAAAACCAAAAAATGTGGCATCATATAAAAAGTAAAATTGACAGGCTTCTGGGAAACTACCACCACAAAACCTGGAAGAAAAATGAACTGTTGAAAATTATTTCAACTAATGGTTTTGATGTAGTTCAGCACTTTGACCATTTCATGCCTGAGAATAAAATCCAATCAGAAAAAGACATAGAAATTTGGGTTTCAAAAATGGAAAGTGAAGTGGCCAGGCTGGAAGGCATGGATGAATATAAAGGTTTCCTCCCTCTTATCACCCAATTTAAGGAAAGGATACAAAAATATGGGCTTCAATCTCCCACAAATTTAATAGCAATTTGCCAGGTAAAAGCATCCTAAAGCCTTTATTATATAAATTTTGACGTATTTTTACATCATATCAAAAGATTCACTATAATCTACATAAACCATTTTCTTTTATATCCAGGCCTTCATGCTTGTTAAAAACCCATACTGACAACCAAAAACCACGAACTTTCCCAAATCCTTTTTATTATTCAATTTATTCCAATCAGATATTATATGATAATATTATAAAAATGCCTCCTTTAATATCAATATATCATATAAAATAATTTTAAGAAAGATAAAAATACATTTTTAAGTTTTTATATAAGTACTTATATTTGTACATAATAAATGATTTTAAAAAATTCCAATGAAAACAGTCAATTACTCTGAATTAAGAAAATCACTTAAAAAAAACCTTGACCTGGTTAGTGATGACCAAGAGATACTCATTATACACAGGTCAAAAGGAAGAAGTGTAGTTATCATGTCAATGGAAGATTACAACTCTTTTAAAGAAACCCAGTATGTGTTAAGTTCAAACCAAAATAAAGGGCAGCTTGAAGAAGCAATAGCAGATGCAGAAAAAGGTAACCTGGAAGATTTTGCTTCTTTAATTGAAAAAGGGTTATAGGAATGGAAATATTATGGCATAAAAATGCTTGGCAGGATTACCAATACTGGAAAAGATCAGGAGGTGATGAATTGCAAAAAGTCAACCTTCTTTTAAAACAGTGTATAGCTAACCCTTTCTCAGGGAAAGGGAATCCCAGGCAATTAAAAGGGGTGCTGAATAATTACTGGTCAAGGAGGATTGACAATAAAAACAGGATCATCTATAAAGTATTAGATGGAAAGTTGGTTATTATCCAGTGTAAGTTTCATTGAAAAAAATAATTTATTTTTTCATTTCTCATCTCATGTTTTTTTTTTACATTGCACCAAATTACGTTGATCCTCTGGCATTATACCTTAAATAATCTCAGAGTATTTTTTATTAAGCCTCGCTATTTGTTAATATAGAAATAAGTATTGTTGTTCCATATTATTAACTATATATTTTCAAGGGCAAGAAACAACCCAGCCCTTATAAAAAGACCGGGTTGCTGAAACTTTATTAATCTGAAGTGAGAAGACAGGCACTTCCACTTCACCATTAAATTACAAAGAAATGAAAAAATTAATTAATGTTGCCATTATTATGGCTGGTACTTTGATTTTATCTTGTAGTCAGAACTATTTAAATGAGAACGATGTAGGAGATATAAATAATTTAGGTTTAAAATCCTCATTAGGTTTTGACAAACGAAAAGATGATTACAATAAAAATATAAGAAAATTTGCTAAATCAATCGCAAAGTCTTTAAAGGATAAAGATTTTAGGAAGCTGGTCAAAAATGAAGCCTTACTTAAAGTAGATGGGCAACATGATATGATTTGGAAAAATTTCAAAACAAAACAGGCTACATTGAAAGGTAAAAATAAAATTGTAGACGAACATATTTTTGAAAATTTTTCAAAGGCAGAATATCAGGAGTTTCATAAATTTAGTGATACATATAAAAAATTACAACTCTCAGTCCCTATTCATTGTGAAAAGTGGGATACTGATTCTTTTGAACCATTGGTTGCTGTGCAATTAGCAGATTACTCTGAAGATGACAAATATATTGAAGCTTATGACAGTTCAGGGAAATTAGTCCTACTTGATAATAAAATTGCGCCTAATTTTCCTGTTATTGTTGTTAACTTAAATGAAAGAAGTGACGAAAATGGTGATATATTGGAATTATACAAACGCAAGACACTATTAAAATCAAGTATAACAAACGACTTTGAAATACCAGACTATCCTTCCCCTCCTTCCAATTTCGAAAGCCAGTTTACAGTAAATGGTGTTTATTTAACTTGGTTATATATAACCAATCCCCTTTATACTGATGTGGTTGAATTGGAAAAATTGGTTTCTGGAAATTACACAATGGTACCTGGATTCCCTAAATCTGACCTTATTACCAGCCATTTAGATACTGATGCAAGTAATCCTGGGGTAGGATATTATTATAGGATCAGGATAAAAAGGCGAATAATTGATGGGGGTGGAAATATATCTTATGTTTACTCACCATATACTACCACCTATGTGCTAGGAACCAATCTTGAACCAAATAAACCTGGAGAACTTTATGTGGCAAACCTAGCGCCAAATAATATAGAGCTAAGATGGGGGCAACCTGCAAACTCTGTATACACTGGATTTAAGATTTATAGGCGAAGGCCTGGTATAGATAATTATAGCCTACGCGCCACTTTGAGTAGTGATACTTATTATTATATTGACCAAAATTTTGATGGGCAAGGTCAAAAATACCACTATTATTTGGTTGCATATAATGATGCGGGAAATTCGGAACCCGTATGGGAAGTTACTTACAATCCTTACAGAAATGAAAATGAAAAACTAGTTATTACCGGGTTTGAGATATCCAATTACAGTACTTATGAATCATGGTCTAATGCTGGCCCTGAGGTAACATTTTCTTTAGCTGCTGCAGATAGCCCATCGAGTACAACAACAACCTTGCTTGTTTCCAAAGAAAGAATTCCTGTGGTTGAAGATGGACCAACTCCTGATCCAAATACAACAACAATAAGGAAGTGGAAAGTATCTAATTCATTAGGCTATTATGAAGCCCTTAGAAATTGGGATAGCAATTTCTTTAAATCAGTATTAACTATCAATTGTTATGAACATGATGGTTCTTGGTTAGGAAAAATAGACTTTGATTTCTCTACTAAATTACCAATAAAAATTGACTCTACTGCTACAATTGAAACTACATTTGGAGGAAATATTGAAATAAACGAGAATAGTGCAAAAGAAAAGCAATTTGGTACAGATTGGCTATACTTTTGGGATCCAGAAATTATGGATTTAGTGGTTGGCCCTGACTTAACTTTGCATTTTGAAACACGATAAAAGATAAACTTAGCAAGCCACAAATAGATGATATTGTGGCTTGCTAAATTAAATACTTGGAGCATGAAAAGAATAATCCTTATAAGTTTAACTTCACTAATATCCATCCATGTTTTTAGCCAAAAGATTAACTATGAAATTAAAGCAGGGGCAAATTACATGTGCCCATATTTTAAAACAAATGATGCAAAAATTGGTTATCAATTTGGGTTAGGTGCTGAATTCAAAATTTATAAACCTTTTAGTTTAAATGCTGAACTCCTGCTTGCTAAAAAGAAGTACGAAAAAAGGTACAAAACTAGCTGGGAGCAAAAAACAGAAGCTTCCTACATTGATATACCAGTATATTTATCCTACAAATTATTTGAAAGTTTTTCATTATATGCAGGTGGGGAAACTGGACTTAGAATAAAACATCAAACTGTTAATAATGAAGAAAATGACTTAATAAGGGACAGTTTTCCCCCTGACAAACAAGCCTATGGCCTATTAGTAGGATTTAAACTAGAGCCATTAAAAAGATGCGGCATGGATTTACGTTATTCTGTTGCTTTTGAACGTTCCAATGGTGTTCAAAATTTTCGTGGGTGGCAATTTTTTATAACCTATAAGCTATAACCCTACCCTTTTAATGCATTGGCACCACTGGTGATTTCCAGTATTTCATTGGTAATGGTAGCCTGCCTTGCTTTATTGTATTGTAGGGTAAGCTCACTTAACAATTCTGAGGCATTATCAGTGGCCTGGTGCATAGCTGTCATCCTGGCCCCATTTTCAGCAGCATTTGAATCCAGCAAAGCCTTATAGAACTGTATTTTTAGTGACCTTGGTATAAGCTCCTGGATAATGTATTCTTTAGAAGGTTCATAAATAAAATCATAATTAGACCTTCCTTTATCTTCCTCTTCTTCAGGGATTTCAACAGGCAAGAACTGTTCAGTGGTAAGTATCTGTACAGCAGCATTCTTAAACTGGTTATACACAAGCTCTACACAATCATAAGCTTCCTTAGCAAAAAGGTTCATTATTTCAGTAGCAATAGCAGAAACATTTTCAAAGGTAAGGGCATCAAAAATTTCATTCTTTTCCTCCATAATATTCATCCCTGCATATTTTAGTTGCCTTTGCCCTTGTTTGCCAATTGCCAGGAAATGGACATTGCCCTTTTGCAATTGCCTTTCATACTTTGTATGTGCCAAACCCAATGCTGTTTTTGCTACATTTGAATTAAAAGCACCACATAGCCCACGATTTGAAGAAATCAATACAATTAGTACATTCTTATTGTCCCTTGGCTGTGTGAAAACTGATTCCTCCACATTTTCAAGGCTGGCACTTAATGATGCCAATATCTGGTGTAATTTATCAGCATATGGGCGAATTTGGAGGATAACATCCTGGGCTTTTTTTAACTTGGCAGCAGAAACCATTTTCATGGCACTGGTTACCTGCCTTGTTGTTTTAACAGATGCTATTCTTGTGCGTATTTCTTTTAAACCAGCCATACTTTTATAATTGAATCAAAAACTGAAGAGGATAAACAACCCAATACAGCTTTTCCTATATCCTTATTATTCTTTATATCTTTCAGCTACTTCAGCAGCTACTTTTTTAATGGTTCCCTCAACACCTTCAGTCAGGTTTCCTTTTTTAAGCTCATCTAAGGTAGCCCTGTGTTGCATCTCCATCAGTTCAAGGAAATCTGCTTCAAAAGCTTTTACTTTATCCTCAGGAACTTCACGCAACAACTCTTTTGAGCCACAATAGATAATGGCAATCTGGTGTTCAACCTTCATTGGGGTATATTGACCCTGTTTTAATATCTCAACATTCTTGCGCCCCTTATCCAATACCCTCATGGTTGCAGCATCAAGGTCAGAGCCAAACTTTGAGAAAGCTTCCAGTTCCCTGAACTGTGCCTGGTCAAGTTTCAGTGTACCTGCAATTTTTTTCATGGCTTTTACCTGGGCACTCCCCCCCACACGCGAAACAGAAATACCCACATTGATAGCAGGCCTTACCCCTGCATTAAACAAGTTTGACTCAAGGAAGATCTGCCCATCAGTAATAGAGATCACATTGGTTGGGATATAAGCTGATACATCTCCTGCCTGTGTTTCAATAATAGGCAATGCAGTTAATGAACCTCCTCCTTTTACCTTTCCTTTCAGGCATTCAGGAAGGTCATTCATTTGTGCAGCAATCTCATCAGATTCTATAACTTTTGCAGCTCTTTCCAGCAGGCGTGAGTGCAAGTAGAACACATCGCCTGGGTATGCTTCACGACCAGGTGGGCGCCTAAGCAATAATGATACTTCACGATAAGAGACAGCTTGCTTTGAAAGGTCATCATAAATGATCAATGCATCCCTTCCTGTGTCACGGAAATATTCACCAATAGCAGCTCCTGCATAAGGTGCATAAAACTGCAATGCTGCAGGGTCAGAAGCTGTTGCTGATACAATTACTGTGTAAGGCATTGCCCCATTCTTTTCAAGGGTTGATGCAATGTTGGCTACTGTTGAGCCTTTTTGCCCCACAGCTACATATATACAATATACAGGATTGCCATTTTCATAGTTTTCGCGTTGGTTGATGATGGTATCAATGGCTACAGCTGTTTTACCAGTTTGCCTGTCACCAATGATCAATTCCCTTTGCCCACGCCCGATAGGGATCATGGCATCAATGGCTTTTAACCCAGTTTGAAGTGGCTGTTTAACAGGTTGGCGGAAAATTACCCCTGGGGCTTTCCTTTCAAGAGGCATTTCAAGCAGTTCTCCTGCAATAGCCCCTTTACCATCCAACCCTTCTCCAATGGTATTTATAACCCTGCCTAATAATCCTTCTCCAACCATGATTGAAGCAATCCTTTGCAGCCTTTTTACTGTATCCCCTTCTTTGATCTCACTGGAAGGTCCCAGCAAAACAACCCCCACATTGTCTTCTTCAAGGTTAAGGACAATACCTTTCATCCCATTTTCAAACTCAACCATTTCATTGGCTTCAACATTTGAAAGCCCATAAATGCGGGCAATGCCATCGCCCACTTGTAGTACAGTGCCTACTTCTTCAAGTTCTGCTTCTGACTTGAAGCCTTCAAGTTGTTGTTTCAGTATTTGAGATACTTCAGCAGGTTTTATATCAGCCATTTCTATTTATTTTATGCTATAATTAACTTATTTAATTTCTGATTCCAATAATCTTGATCTAATCTTTTTCAGGTGTGCTGCAATACTGGAATCCAGTTGTTTATCTTCTACCCTTAAAATAACACCTCCAATGATGGCAGGATTAATTTTTTCTGCCAGTTCTATCTTATAATTCAAGTCTTCTTCTAAAATCTCTTTAGCTTTGTTTAATGTTTCTTCGGAAAGCTTTCCCGCAGAGGTAATGGTCGCAGATTTAATGCCTTGGTCTTCACGCGCCAGTGCTAAAAAATTCCTGCATATGCCAGGGATATGTACCTCCCTTTTGTTTTGGGCGGCCAGCACCAAAAACTTAAGGGTAAGCTCATTTACTGACTGTTCAAAAATTTGGGTTATGATCTTAACTTTCTGAGATGTTTTTACAACAGGGCTTTCCAGCAACAGGATAAAATCTTTTGATTGTTCCCCAGCACTTGATACAAGCTCAATATCTTTTTTCAAAGTATCTAGTAATCCTTTTTCTTTTGCCAATGAAAAGAAAGCCTTTGCATATCTAACAGTAATCTTGCTTTGATCCATGGGCTAGTTTAACTTAAGGTTATCCAGGGTATTTTTTACCATCTCTTTTTGCTTGCTTTTATCTTCCAGTTCTGTTTTGATAATTTTTTCAGCTATCATTACTGAAAGATCCGCAACCTGGGCTTTAATTTCAGAAATTGCTGCTGCCTTTTCTGATGCTATTTGTTCCCTGGCCTTTTCTATACTTTTTTGGGCTTCAGCACTTGCCTTTTCTTTTGCTTCAGCAATAATTTTTTCTTTTATCTCTTTGGCTTCTTTTAAGATGATATCTTTTTCCTTGCGTGCCTGGACAATAATCTTTTCATTATCTGCTTTTAGCCCTTCTACTTCTTTCCTGGCTTCTTCTGCTGAATTTAGAGCATTTTCAATAGAAGTTTCCCTCTCTTTCAAAGCATTTAAAATTGGTTTCCATGCAAATTTCTTTAAGACATAAAGCACAACAAAGAAGATAATACTCATCCAAAATATGGTGCCAATGTTTGGCTCTAAAAAACCCATAACAATACATTTTTAAGATAAAACAACAAGCCCCTGGCAATCCCAGGAGGCTGTTGGTAATTTTTTACAAGAGCACAACAAGTGCACAAATAATAATTGCAAAAAATGCTGCACCTTCAATAAGCGCTGCTGATACAATCATGTTAGAGCGGATATCACCACTGGCTTCAGGTTGGCGTGCAATTGCTTCCATAGCACTACCTCCAATTTTACCAATACCCATACCTGCACTAATTGTTGCTAAACCAGCACCTAAAGCAGCTCCCATTTTAGCAATATTAGAAAATGTTGCTTCTGCTACATCTACATCCACTGCCTCGGCTACTTGTAATAAAACAGTTAAAATTGCTGATAACATAATTTTAAATTTTAATGTTAATTAATGGTGTTCTGATGTTGCCATCCCAAAATAAAGAGCTGACAACAATGTAAACACATATGCTTGTATAAATGAAACCAATACGTCCAAAATTAAAATAAATACTGAAAATGCAACAGAAACAATACTTATGCCCCATCCTCCAGCTATACCCATGAGGCTATAAAAAATAAAAATTAAAGAAACACATACAGTAACAATAAGATGCCCTGCTATTATGTTAGCAAAAAGACGCACCATTAACACAAACGGCTTAGTCAGTACGCCCGTAAGTTCTATTATTGGCATCAATGGAATAGGGAATTTTAGCCACCAGGGTACACCAGCAGGGTTGTAAATTTCTTTCCAATAATGTTTATTGCCGCTTAAAGTGGTAATAGCAAAAGTAAACAATGCCAAAACCATTGTTACCGCAATATTCCCGGTTACATTTGCGCCAAATGGGGGTATAGGTATAAGTCCTATCAAATTGTTGATCAGTATAAAGAAAAATACAGATAAAAGGAAGGGCATAAACCTTTCAAATTTTTTATCCCCAATTGCAGGTTTTGCAACTTCATCCCTGACAAAAATAATAATTGGTTCAACCAGATTCTGTAATCCTTTTGGTGCCTTCCCTTTATTTTTCTTGGCAGACCTGGCTACTGATAAAAATATCCAGAAAATAATGATCACAGAAAAAAATATCCCTGCAATGGTTTTTGTAATTGATATATCAAATGGCCTTCCTATTTCATGCCCATTTTCCAATTCCACAATCTTCCCATCATTTTCTTCAGTATGTGAAATGCGAAAACCTTTGTAATCACTGTGCCCATGATGAAACTTGGAAGACATAAATACAAAGAACTTTTTCCCCCCATGCAGTTCAGGATGTGATGAATATAATATGATAGGCAATGGAATGCTTACATGTTTGTTTTTCCAAGTTAAAATATGCCAATCATAAGCATCAGAAACATGTTCAATTACAAATTTCCCTGCATCAAATTCACCAGGTTCATGATGTACACCTAAATTAGTTACTTCATCTCCATGATCTTCAATCCCATGCCCTCCTTTGTGAGCATGATGTCGTGCATATACCTGTGTAAAACTTAGTGCAATTAAAGAAAGGCTGAACAGCAAACCTTTGTAGATTCTCAACATAGCAAATCTTGTGAAAAATTTTACGATTCCCACAAATTTAAAAGTTTTTTCTTTCCAGCTATCTTTCAACAAAAATAAAATTGAAAAAATTAATAAAGCTTAATGTGTTTTTACCTCTGTTTTTTTGCGGCACGCACATATTTCGTCAAATCAGAAACTTCAGTTACTGTAAAAATGATGTATATGGCCATAATAACAACTACAAAAACAATGGCCTGTTCAGTACTGATTGCCAACCTTATTATTATAAAAGCTGAATAAATAAGTAATTTTAAGAAAGTTACCACCATGCTGGTCCTGGTAAATTTTGCAACACCTGCTTTTGCCTTCTTAAGTTGGTAAGCATGAACCAATAATGTCACAAAAAAGAAAAATACCAAAGACCATAGGTAAATTGGCATATAATATTCTTTGAAGAAAAACATGAAAGCAACACCGCCTATTAAAAGGGTGATAGCCCCAACAATAAGCAATTTAATGGTAAATTTTTTGAATTCAGGACTCATTTTTTTAACAGGTTTTTAGTTCCATAAATAATTGAAACAATTACAGAAAGAATCATTAATATCAATGTAAAAGCCTTAAACTCGTTTCCCAGCCATTGGTCTAATTTATATCCTCCTAAAGTCCCCAACCCAATGATGCCAGCCATTTCTAAACCAAGGCTGGAATATTTGATAAAAGAATCAACCTTCTTTTTTGGGTTAATTTTTCCCTTTAGATTCATTATTCAGGCTATCATTCCCCATTTTGCAGGTACCAGTAAACAATGACCCTGGCTCAACAGTTAGTTTTGCTGAAACTATGTCACCTTTTATTTTGGCAGTTTCCTTCATTGTAATAAGTTCAGTTGCCTGAATTTTCCCTAAAACAGCACCCGAAATTTCAATATTCCTGCAAGTGACCTCTCCTTCTATTTTCCCACTTACCCCTATAACAAGCCTACCTTTTGCATCAATGTTTCCTTTAAGCTCCCCATCAATCCTAATGTCACCATCTGCTGTAATGTTACCAACAATTTTTGTCCCTTTATTGATAATATTGATACTTTGCCCTTCTGACTCATTGTAGCTTCTTGTAATTGGTTTTGCCATGGCTTTATTTTTTAAATATTGTCTAATAACCATCCAGATTTTCTCTGAAGGGGTGCTGAAATTACAAAATTTTATGCCCTCTTCAAAAAAAGATCAGTTTTTTAGGCAAAAACCTATATAAATTATGAAATTATAATGAGGGGTTTATAAAGCATCTTTCCCATCATATGCCCATTTCAGGTAAACACTTCCCCAAGTGAACCCTGCCCCAAATGCTGTAAGGATCATATTATCTCCTTTACGCAATTTATTTTCATAATCAAACAAACATAAAGGGATTGTTGCAGAAGTGGTATTCCCATACTTTTGGATATTGACCATTACCTGGTCCTCATCTATTTGAAGCCTTTTGGCTGTAGCATCAATAATGCGCATATTTGCCTGATGTGGTACTACCCAAGCCAGGCTCTTATGGCTCAAGTTGTGTTTTTTCATCATTTGTTCTGACACATCAGCCATCCCTGAAACTGCATGTTTAAAAACTGTTTTACCTTCCTGGTATACATAATGCTCCCTGTTGTCAACAGTTTCATAGGATGCAGGGCGCGCTGAACCTCCAGCTTTCATATGCAGGTGATGCCTACCAAGGCCATTAACATGATGGATATGGTCAATGACTCCTAAATCTTCAGTAGTAGGTTCCAATAAAACTGCAGTACCTGCATCCCCAAACAGTGGGCAAGTTGTCCTGTCATGGTAATTGGTTATGGATGACATCATATCAGCAGCTACTACAACTACTTTTTTATATTGCCCAGACTCAATGAACTGGGATGCTGTTACAAGGGTAAAAATAAAACCAGAACAAGCTGCATTCAGGTCATAGCTCCAGGCATTGTGAATCCCTACCTTGTGAGCAATAATATTGGCTGTTGCAGGAAATGGCATATCCGGGGTTATGGTGGCACAGATCAACAGGTCAACATCATCTTTGTTGGTACCTGTTTTTGCCAACAGGTTTTCAACAGCAGCAGTTCCCATGTCACTGGTAGCCTTTCCATCTTCTTTTAAAATGCGCCTTTCTTTAATCCCAATCCTCTGCATGATCCATTCATCAGAAGTATCAACCATGGTACTTAACTCCTGGTTGGTCAGCTTATATTCAGGCAAAAATGCCCCAACTCCTGTAATTGCAGCCCTTAAATTCTTCATATGAATTCTTATAAATCCTTAAAATTACTATCTAATTTTTGGGGCTCGAATATAAAAGTTCTATGTGGGAATACAAAGTAATTTTATGACAATTACAGGATGTAACCATCAATAGAATAATGAATTAAAGTGTTTGAAAATTTGAATCATCAGGCATAAAAAAACCAAGGATAACCTGGTTTTAAGTGCTACTTAAACAGCAATGTCTTTTTCAATTACTTGCTTACCCCTGTAATAACCACATTCAGGGCAAACTGTGTGGTATTTTACTGTTGCCCCACAGTTTGAACAAGTAGCCAAAGTTGGAGCAACAGCCTTGTAGTGTGTCCTACGCTTATCTCTCCTCGATTTTGATATCTTATGCTTTGGATGTGCCATTTTATTTAAGTTTTAATTATTATTTCTAAGTTTTTTTAATGCATCCCAGCGTTCATCTGTTTTTTCTTCTTCATCAGAATGCGACAATTTTTCAATCCTTTCCAACATTTCAGGCTCACATGTACTATTTCCTTCCTGGCCATCAGGATGGATGTGCTTTACAGGTAAGCTTAATACTGAAAATTCATACAATAACTGAGCTATATTAATTTGATGCTCTTCAGGAGGGACCCAGAAAATTTCATCACTGTTTTCATTCCTTCCTTCTCCAAATTTTACAAAAACCTTTGATTGACCTGAAACTGGTTGGACATATTTCTCAAGGCACCTGTCACAAACGAGTTCAACCACCCCCTCTAATATGAATGTTAAACTGAGTAATGAACTCCTTTTCTCAAAAAGCACCTTTGCCTCAATATCTGCTTCTTCAATAAGGCTTCCTTCAAATAGCTCAAAGAACTGTGCACCAATTTTATATTTAAATTCATGCAATCCCTCTTTTAGCCCCTTGTAAGCAATATCATATGTTGATAATTTACCCACGGTTTTAAAAAAGTGATGCAAAAGTATAAATTTTTA
Organism: Prolixibacteraceae bacterium; assembly: GCA_028282705.1. Lineage (GTDB taxonomy): Bacteria > Bacteroidota > Bacteroidia > Bacteroidales > Prolixibacteraceae > JABMQB01. The sequence continues at coordinate 35,133 of JANQHI010000052.1, forward strand.
TTATAATGGCTAAAATTATCCTTGAAAAAATAAGTGGTTGATGCAGAATACTTTTATTTACCTTGTTTTTTTAAGTATAATCCTGAATGTTGTCCCTTTGTTTACTTCACTACTCTTAATAAATATTTTACCCTTGTGATAATTTTCAATGATGCGTTTGGCAAGAGACAGGCCTAGCCCCCAACCTCTTTTCTTTGTGGAATAACCTGGTTGGAAAATCGTTTTGTGTTGTGATTTAGGGATACCTTTCCCTGTATCAGTAAGGTCAACAATTACATTTTCATCCTTTTCTTTCACTGAAATATTGATTTTACCTGAATTATCCATTGCATCAATAGCATTTTTACTCAAATTTTCAATTACCCATGAGAACAAAGCTGAATTCAGGGGGACAGTTGTTTTTGCTGATTGGTCAAAATGAGTTTCAAACCTCACTTTCCCTGATGAACGTTTCTTCAAGTATTCAACTGTAGCTAAAATAACCTCGCCAACATTGGTTTGAAGCAACTCAGGGTTAGACCCTATCTTTGAAAACCTTTCTGCTATTTTTTCCAGGCGTTGGGTATCATTTTCAAACTCTTTTACTAATGATGGGTCTATGTCTTTCATTTTCAACAACTCAATCCATGCCATTAGTGAAGAAATGGGTGTGCCTAACTGATGTGCAGTTTCTTTTGACATACCCACCCAAACCTGGTTTTGCTCTGCTTTTCGCGAAGTATGGAAAGCATAATAGGCAAATCCTATGAACAAAAAAATTACTATCAGCTGTGCAATTGGGAAGAACCTTAAATTTCTCAATAAATAAGATTCCCTATAATATAGATATTGCTTGATGCCCCCTCCAAGATCTATTTCAATGGGGTCGCCATTTCTTTTCATTTTTTCAAGTTCTTTTTGCAATACTACTTCTTTCCTATTTTCCTTATACTTGATATTCCGATCTTGCCTAATTTCACCATTCTCTTCTACAATTACAGGAATTGTTGTATTATCCCCAATAATCTGGTAAATTAGGGTAAGGATAATGCCAGATTCCACATCAGATGAGATTATCCTGGTGGCTTCTGCCCATTGTTCCACCTTTTTTTGCTCTTCTTCGGCCATTTTGTTAGTAAGCCAGTTGGTATACATAAGGGAGGCTGTCCCTATTAATATTGCTGCTAGCAGAAGGAGAATTTTCCATCGCTTTTTTTTAAGATAGATGTCCAATTTATACAGTTTTTAGTTTGGTATAGGAACAAGAACGCAAAAAAGGTGAAAAAATTATGTTTCAAGCAATTCTTTTACAGCACTATAAATCCCTTTTGCATCATAGCCACATTCTTTATAAAGCTCTTCAGGTGTGCCTTGCTCAATAAACCTGTCAGGAATCCCCAAAACCTTCAACTTTGCTGAATACTTGTTTCCTGTTAAAAATTCAGCCACTGCACTACCAAATCCCCCCTTAATTGTACCATCCTCAACAGTAATTATTTTAGTGTGTGCGGCAAACACCTGGTGTAAGATTCCCTCATCAATTGGTTTAAGGAAACGCATATCATAATGGGCTGCTTCAATGCCTTCTTTTTTAAGTTTTTTAACCACCCTTTGGGCAAATATGCCAGGTTTCCCAATGGTCAGGATAGCCATCTCTTTCCCTTCAGAAAGCATCCTTCCTTTGCCAACTTCAAGTTTTTCAAATGGTTTTTTCCAATCCCTATATATCCCACACCCTCTTGGGTACCTGATTGAAAAAGGTCCCATGCCTTCAAGCTGTGCAGTGTACATCAAATTGCGTAATTCAACCTCATCCATGGGCGAAGAAACAATCATATTAGGGATGTTCCTCATGTAGGCTAAATCAAAAGCTCCATGATGTGTTGCCCCATCTTCTCCAACCAAGCCTCCACGGTCAAGGCAGAAAACCACTTGCAGGTTTTGTATAGCTACATCATGTATAACCTGGTCATAAGCACGTTGCATAAATGTGGAATAAATATTACAAAATGGCAGTAATCCTTGTTTTGCCAACCCAGCAGAAAAAGTTACTGCATGTTGTTCTGCAATTCCTACATCAAATGAACGCTCAGGCATTTTTTCCATCATCACGTTTAGAGAACAACCTGATGGCATAGCAGGGGTTATACCTACTATTTTCTCATTCTGTTCGGCCAACTCAACAATGGTTTCGCCAAATACATTCTGGAATTTTGGGGCTTTTTCAATGGCACATTCACAACCTAATATTTCTCCTGTATTTTTATCAAATTTACCAGGGGCATGCCATTGGGTTTGGTTTTGCTCTGCATGTTTAAAGCCTTTCCCCTTTTTAGTTTTAATATGAAGTATTTTAGGCCCTGGTATATCTTTTAAGTCTTCTAACACTTTCGCCAGGTATATTACATCATGCCCATCAACAGGGCCAAAATAACGGAAATTGAAAGCCTCAAACAGGTTGTTTTGTTTTAGCAGGAAGTTTTTTAAGGCATGTTGGTTTTTCTGTAAAAACCTCCTTGTTTTATGCCCAATGCCATCCATTTTTCCTAACCCATCCCATACATCTGTTTTTAAACGGTTGTAGGTTTGTGATTTTGAGATATTTAGTAAATACTGGCTAAACCCGCCCACGCTTGGGTCAATAGCCATGTTATTATCATTTAATATAACCAGTAAATTTGATTTTTCAACACCTGCATGGTTAAGCCCTTCAAATGCCATTCCCCCAGTCATTGCCCCATCACCAATTACAGCAACAATTTTTCGGTCAGGTTCATTTTTCAACTTGCTTGCTAAAGCCATTCCTAAGGCAGCAGAAATTGATGTAGAAGAATGTCCTACCCCAAAGGAGTCATACTCACTTTCTGTAATTTTTGGGAAACCACTTATCCCATTATATTTCCTGTTTGTGTGAAAAACATTTCTCCTGCCAGTAATAATTTTATGTGCATAAGCCTGATGCCCAACATCCCAAATCAACTGGTCATAAGGAGTATTCAGCACATAATGAAGTGCCACGGTAAGCTCAACCACACCAAGGCTTGCCCCAAAGTGCCCAGGGTTTTCTGAGACAGCATCAATAATGAACTCCCTCAATTCTGTACATAAACCAGGAAGGGCTTCTAATGACAATTCCCTTAAGTCAGGAGGGTTGTTTATAGTATCTAAAAGTTTTCCTATCCCTGTTTCCATTGTTCCTTACAAATCATCTTTCAAAGATAGAACTTATGCCTGATTTTAATGGCAACTTTTATCATTTTCAAAAAAACATGCTTTGCCTGTTTCCGAAAAAAAGTAACTTTAAACATCTAAAAATATAGGTCATGAAAAGAGTAAAACTTCTTATCCTTCTTTTTATTATGTTGCTAGTTTCATCATGTGTTTCAATGAAACAATACACTGAACTTTCAGAAAAGTTGAATCACAGGGATATGGAAAACCAGCGCCTGAACAAGGAGGTCATGGAGCTTTCAACAAAGAATACTGAACTTGAATCAGAAGCCACTGTACTTAAACAAAAAGCGGAAGCCCTTGCTAAAGAAAATGAAGATTTAAAATATAAATTATCCAGGTCTGAAATGCTTCTAAAAAACCTGGAATATGAAAAGGATGAACTTGTTTCGCAATTAAGTAGTATCCAATCAGGCAGTTCATCAGAAATAAGGAAATTGCTGGAAGAACTCCAAAGTGCCAGAAGTGGATTAACAAACAGGGAAGACAAACTATTAGCAGCAGAAAAAGAACTGGAAGATAAACAATCAAGGCTTCTGGAGCTTGAAGAAATTTTAAAACAAAAAGAGCAGGCAGTGAAAGAGCTAAAAGCTAAGGTTACTAATGCATTGACAGGTTTCCATAATAATGGGCTAACTGTGTATGAAAAGAATGGGAAAGTTTATGTTTCATTGGACGAACAGCTTTTGTTTAAAACAGGCCAATGGGCTGTTGACCCAAAAGGGCAAAAAGCTTTGGAAGAGCTTGCCAAAGTATTAGCTCAAAATAAAGATATTAATGTGATGGTTGAAGGGCACACAGATGATGTACCCATGAAAGGCTCAGGGGCTGTTAAAGACAACTGGGACCTTAGTGTAATGAGGGCAACAGCAGTTACCAAAATTCTTACCAAAAACCCACAGGTTAACCCAAAACAGATTACCTCTGCAGGAAGGGGTGAATACCTGCCAGTAGATGCAAACAATACAATTGAAGCCAGGCAAAAAAACAGGAGGACAGAAATTATCCTTACCCCAAAACTGGATGAGCTGTTAAAAATTATTGAATCAAACTAATTTTTTCAGGATGAAACATTTAAGGAACAAATACCTTCTTTCTTCCATTATTTTGTTGGTAATTACGTTTGGGGCTTACCAACAAGTGCTTTGGAATGAGTTTGTGGATATTGATGACCCTAAATTAATTTATGAAAACAATGTAGTTTCTGACCCAGACACACCAATTTCTGAATGTTTCAAAAAAAACATATACAACCCACATTACAAACCTTTGACATTTTTAAGCTGGAGGCTTGAATACATGCTTGTCGGGGAAAAACCTTTTTTGTTCCATTTAAACAACCTGCTATTGCACATGGGGTGTGTTGTCCTGGTATTTTTTATTGGCAGGAAACTGTTTTCAAGATTTTTTGGTGAGGGAAACAAGGTTTTTGCCAGTTCATTCCTATTTGCCTTACTGTTTGCCTTGCACCCAATGCATGTTGAGTCAGTTGCCTGGGCCACAGAAAGGAAAGATGTTTTATTTTCCTTTTTCTTTTTGTGCAGCTGGCTTGTATATTTTACCTACCTTGAGAAAAAGAAGTACTTTTTAATGGTACTGGTAGCTGTGCTCTATTTCCTGTCCATGATGTCAAAATCAATGGGGATTACCTTAATAGCAGTATTGTTTTTAACTGATTTCCTTTACAAAAGGAAATTGGGTTTTAAACTTCTCCTGGAAAAAATACCTGTGATAGTTGTGGCCCTGTTGGCTGCATATTTGTTTGGGCTTTTAACTGATTTTGCTTCAAAACACACTGCTGGCCTAACTTTTGTAACAACAGAAGGGCAAGCTTCAAATTATGATACACTAAACCTTTTTAGCCCATATGTTAGAAGGATAGTGGTTATTTTTTTAAGGTTTACCCTTTGGTTGGCCCATGTTTTTGTACCAATTAAAAGTGCATTGATCTACCCCAAAAATGACATCCTTGATTTTTTTGGGAAAAGCTTGATTGTGTTCCCAATTCTAATAGCTGCAATTTACTCTTCCATACTGTTTTTCCATAAAAGGATACCTGCTTTATTTTGGGGCTTGGTATTTTTTGCCATTACCATTTCACCTGCCATAGCCATTTCAGATACTGGTACTGCTGTTTTTTTACCTGACAGGTATTTGTATATCCCATTAATGGGGATATTATTTTTTCTGGTGGTTGGTGCAATGAAATTCTACGCTAAATACAAAAAAGCTGTTGTTGCAGCTATGGCTGTTGTATGCATATGGTATGCCTGGATAACCTTTGATTTGGTGAAAGTTTGGGAAAATACAGGTACCTTGTGGACACGCCCAATTGAACTATACAGCTGCAATGCTGAAATAATAAATGCACGTGCCAATTATTACAAAAGCATTGGGGAAAACAACAAATTTATTGAAGATATTAATGCTGCCATTGATTGTGACCCTACTTTGCCTCAACCTTACTATAACAGAGCAATGCATTATTTCAACCAAAAAGAATTTAAAAAGGCAGTTGATGATTTTAACAGTTTTGTAAAATACAAAACATGGGGGCTAAATGCTGAAGTTTTTTCAAACAGGGGGGCAGCCCTCTTTTCAATGGGAGAACATGAAAAAGCATTGGCTGACTATGACAAGGCGATTGAACGTGACAGTACCTATTTTTTTGTATACAGGAACAGGGCTGTTACTTTAAAAACAATGAATAGGCATGAAGAAGCCATTAAAGATTGGACTACCTGCATTCAATTTCGGCCAGGAAACTACCAGTTTTATACAGAAAGGGGTATAGCTTATTTTTCTATTTCAAAATTTAAAGATGCTGTTGGTGATTTTACTAAAGCTATTGAGTTAAAACCTGAAGATGGAAGCTTGTTCCTGAGAAGGTCATATTGTTACTTCAGGTTAAAAATGATTACTGAGGCTAAACAAGATGCAAATAAATCCAAAGAATTAGGGCACAATGTCCGCCCAGATTACTTTTCAGCTTTAAACAGGATGTAATAACCCATTGACAATTTGAAGGCCATTTAGGGTCAATAAGGGTTCCATATGGTTTATACTATTTGTCATTGGAGCAATTTTTTTGCCTAAGCCCCCTGTTGCTACCACAGTTAAATAGCCTCCCAGTTCTTCCCTTGTTTTTTCAATAATGGAATCAACCAACCCACAATACCCTATTACCACCCCTGACTGGATGGCATGGACAGTATTATCTCCCAACACAGAAGGAGGGGTATCAAGTTGTACATAAGGAAGTTGGGCTGTATTGCTTGCCAAGGCATGAATTGCAGTTTTTAACCCTGGGGCTATGGCCACGCCCAGTATTTCAGCATTATTCCCAATAGTAGTAAAAGTAAGGGCTGTACCAAAATCAATAACCATGGTATTTTTCCCAAACTTGGTAAATGCAGCCACTGAGTTAGCTACAAGGTCAGTGCCAATTTGGTTGGGGTTGAGCACTTTAACAGGAAGTAAATTATATATTGATGCTTCAAGCAATGCAGGTTGTTTTGAAAACAGGTTTGCCAGCATTTCCATAAAAGGGTTTACCAATGTGGGTACTACACTGCATATAATTATACCTTCTACCTGTTTTACCCCACCATCTTCATTGGATACTAATGACCTGAAAATAACCTCATATTCATCTGCGGTTTTATCAGGATCAGTTTGTATGCGCCAATGATTTACCCATTCCCCTGAATCATAAAGCCCAAAAACAATGTTTGAATTTCCTATATCAACAGCCAATAACATAACTTTGCCCTCCTTTTTAAGCTAATTTAATCAGGAATATTAAAACATACTACCTTTCTGCAATAAAATTAACATACTTTGGTTATTTAATGAAAAGGGGTGGTTTGATTGATTAATTAAAAAAATATAGTAAATTTATCCGTCCTCAATTTAATAAAAGGCAGGCCTATGTTGAATACCAAAAATCCATTAATTTATGTGGTTATTGAAAGTACAATTTACAATAACCTGGTTGTTGGTTACCTTAGGTCAAAGAAGTATCAGAATATCAAGTCATTCACTTCTGGCACAGAATGCTTAAAGCATTTTGATACAGTGCCAGATATTGTTGTACTTAGCTATGCCATGGAGGATATGAATGGGTTTGAAATAATGCGCAAGGTTAAGAAAGGGCACCCAGATGTTGATTTTTTCTTTTTAAGTGCCCAAAATGATGTTTCAGTAGCCGTGAGCATTATTAAACAAGGGGCTTATGATTATATTGTAAAGAATGACAAAGCCCTGAAAAAATTATCGACCTCTATTGAAAATGCCATCATGGCAACCAAGGCTGTAAAGATAAGGAAAGGCTACAAAATCGGGGTAATTGGCTTTTTTATTATCTTGATCATTATTATCCTGATCATACTTAGTTTATCTATTTTCTTCCCTGATGATTTTAGCTTCCAGCTTGGGATGATAAATGGCCTTTGGGGGTAAAAACCCAATTTATCAATGTTAATATTTTTGAAGAAAGAACCTCCTATACCCATTTTTATTACCTTAGGGGCTTTTGAATTTTTTAATGAATAACATGGGTTTAATAGGGATATTTAAGAAATACAACAGGAATTTTTGGGCATCAAATATAATTGAACTTTTTGAAAGATGGGCATGGTATGGATTTTACCTGGCTTTTGCCCTTTATTTGGTGAATTCAAAAGATACAGGTGCCCTGGGGTTTTCACAAGCCCAAAAAGGTATTATCATGGGTACAGGCTCTATGTTGTTATACTTTCTACCTGTAATTACTGGTTCCATAGCAGACAAAGTAGGATATAAAAGGATTCTCTTCCTATCCTTTATAATGTATATCAGTGGGTTTTATATGATCAATACCTTTGATAGTTTTGGCTGGATGTTTTTTGCATTTATCTGGACCTGTGTTGGTGGGGCACTATTTAAGCCCATTATCTCTGCTATGATAGCCAGGACAACTGATGATGAAACTGCATCAATTGGCTTTGGTATCTTTTATATGATGGTGAATGTAGGTGGCTTTATAGGTCCTTTTATTGCAGGGGCTTTGATGAATAAAAGTTGGGATTTTGTCTTTTATATGTCCATTGGCGCCATAGCTGTGAATGTGTTGATAACCCTGTTGTTTTTCCGTGACCCTATCAAAAAAGATGATGATAATTCCCTGATCAGCAGCATTGCTAAAGCTTTTACCAACATCTGGATTACATTGCAAAATTGGAAGTACTTGCTTTTCCTGATCATTATGTCTCTTTTCTGGACAGCTTTTAACCAGCTATATTATTCATTCCCTGTTTTTATTGACCAATGGATTGATACCACTGTGGTGTATGATGGGCTGCATTCTATATGGCCATGGCTTGCACAAACCATTGGCAAAAATGGTGAAATTACGGCTGTAAGCATGTCAAGCATGGATTCTTTCTTTATTATTGTTTTCCAAATCCTTGTTTCAGCTTTTGTGATGCGTTTCCGCCCATTGGCAGCTATGATGGGAGGGATACTTATATTAGCAGGAGGGCTTGGGTTGATGTTCTCAAACCAAAATGGATGGCTGATCCTGTTGGGTATCCTCATTTTCTCATTGGGGGAAATGGCTAGTTCCCCAAAATTTACAGAATATGTTGGGCGCATTGCCCCTGCTGATCAAAAGGCATTATACATGGGAACTTCATTCCTTCCAATAGCTGCAGCCCACCAATTGGCAGGATGGTTATCAGGTGATATTTATGAAAGCATCTCTGATAAAGTTTTCCTGGTAAAAAAGGAAATTATACAAAGAGGATTATCAATCCCTGAAATTTCAGAAACCTTTACAAAGAATGATTACCTGAATGAAGCAGCTTCACAAATGGGTATGTCACAAGACCAAATGACCTTATTTATCTGGCAAAATTACCACCCATCTAATGTGTGGATGCTTTTCTCAGGGATTGCTGTTTCTGCTGTAGTGTTTTTATGGTTGTATGATAGGTTTGTTTTGGGGAGGAGTAGGTAACTATGTAATAAGGATTTATGTGTTGGTCTTAAAGAATTTAATTAATTTCGTTAACTTTGCGTAAAAGATATTGTCGTGGTTATAACAATAAAAAAAGGCACTTCTGTTGATAAAATAAAAGCTCTTTTTAAGCTTCATGCAAAAAAAAGAAAGGGAATTGAACTTCAAAAATACTGTGGGGCTATTTCATTAAAAGAAGATGTAATAGCAGTTCAAAAAAATATGCGTGATGAATGGGAATAGCCTTTTGCTTGACACAAACATCATTTTGTACTTTTTAGGTGGTGATAAAACACTAATTCCCATTTTAGAAGAAAAACAACTTTTTATTTCTTTCATTTCCCAACTTGAATTATTAAGCTACCCTGGACTTTCAGAAGAAGATAAATCTATTATTGATGAATTCTTATCTCAATGTACTATCATTGATATTTCAAGTAAGATAAAAACCATTACAATTGAATTGCGTCAAAAATATAAGCTAAAACTTCCTGATTGTTTGATCCTTGCTACTTCCATTTACTTAAATATTCCTCTGATAAGTGCAGACAGTGATTTTAAAAAGGTAAATCAAGCTGATTTAATCTTTTATCAAAAATAGCTCTATCCCTTTTTTACCATAAACCTCCAGGGTTTGCTCACCCAAGGTTCCCCTGCATAATCAATCCCTATCCTTGGGGTGGTAAAATATTTTGGTTTTTGCTTTGAACCTTCCAACCATATCCTTTCTGAAGTTTGTAGGTCTTCACCATAAAATGATTTGTCCAGTTTTAATGCCTGGCCCAGAGATGTCTTCTACCTCCCTGATTAAAACAGCAGAAGCTTCTTCTTCAGTTCCTGTAACAAAATTTAATAACCAATACATCCCATAAATAAGGTATACATAAACTACCCCTCCTGAATGGTAAATAACCTCAGTCCTTTTTGTCCTTCCCTTGCTGGCATGGCTTACCAAATCTTTTGGCTCCCAGTAAGCCTCAACTTCAGTAATGGCAAAACGCCCAACTACACCATCATCAAACTTCCTGCATAAACTTTTTACTTTAAACAACTTCAATAAATGAAAATTAGGGCTACAACAAAAAACCAGGATAATTTTCAGGGCTGATTATTTCATAATTGAATTCAGGATAAGCATTTTTGAATGACTTTGAAAGCCTTGGTTGCCTCCCTGTATTGTACTTAAATTCATATGCCCACATTTTCCCATCTCTTTCTTCAACATAATCAACCTCTTGCTGCTGTTTGGTTCTCCAAAAAAATTTGTTCATATATATTCTGGAATATTCTGCAATTTTTAACCTTTCACTTATTAAATAATTTTCCCATAGCCCACCAACATCCTGGCGAATATTTAACAGGTTAAAATTATTGATCAATGCATTCCTGACCCCATTGTCATAAAAATAAATTTTCCTGGATTTCCTAATTTCATTCCTCAAATTCCTACTTAAAGCACCAAGCCTGAACACAACAAATGTTTTCTCTAATAAACCAATATATTTTTCAATGGTTTTGGGGTCTGATCCTAAGTTTTGTGAAAGTTCATTGTAAGATACTTCATTTCCTACCTGGTAGGATAACAGTTGCAACAACTTAACTAATAATTCTGGCTTTTTTATACTTTCAAGCCTGAATAAATCTTTATATAAGTAGCTATCAGAAAGCCACTTGATGGTATCAGTTGCCTCTGCAGGGTTTGTAACTATCTCAGGATATGAACCAAAAACCAACCTTTGGGAAAGGAGCCTTTTTTCTTCTATGCTGCCATGATGGTCAGATAACTCGCCAAATGACATTGGGAACAGCCTGTATTCAAACTTTCTCCCCGTTAAAGGTTCATTTATTTTATCTAATAAATCTAATGCTGAAGAACCTGTTGCAATTACCTGGATATCCTGGATGTTATCAGTAATTAATTTTAATGTTATCCCTATTTCTGGTATGTGTTGTGCTTCATCAATAACCAAAATTTTATTTTTACCTAAAAGCTGTTTTAGCTCTGGGGATGTAATCTTGTTAAAAATGGATGGAACATTGGGTTCATCTCCATTAAACCAAACATAAGGTATTTGAAACTCTGAAACCAGGTTTTTTATTAAAGTTGTTTTCCCAGATTGCCTTGGGCCAGTTAATATGATAGCCTTTTGCTTGAATAACCTGGATTTAATAACCTTAGAAAGTTCTCTTGCAATCATCTTTTTCAATAAAAATAATAATAAACAGATTTAAATCCAATTTAGTTATGCTTTTTTTAGATTTAAATCCAATTTGGCTATATTTTAGCCTTTAGGACAAACCTCCAAGGAATAGACTTCCAGGGTTCACCTGCATAATCAATCCCAATTCTTGGGGTAGTAAAATACCTTGGTTTTTGCTTTGTGCCTTCCAGCCAAATCCTTTCAGAAGTTTGCAGGTCTTCACCATAAAATGATTTGTCCAGTTTTAATGCCCTGCCCAGCCTTCCTGGACCAGAAATGCCTTCTACCCCCCTAATTAAAACAGCTGAAGCTTCTTCTTCAGTCCCAGTAACAAAATTCAACAACCAATACATCCCATAAATAAGGTATACATAAACCAGGCCCCCTTCATGGTAAATAACCTCAGTCCTTTTTGTCCTTCCTTTGCTGGCATGGCTTGCCAAATCTTTTGGTCCCCAATAAGCCTCAACCTCAGTAATGACAAAACGCCCAACTGTGCCATCATCAAAGCTCCTGCATAAGTTTTTTCCCAGCAACTGAGGTGAAACTTCCAGCACATTCCTGGTGAAAAACCCTTTGGGCAACCTATCCATAACTGAACATCTTTTTTTGTGAGAACCCTAATATAAACTAAATTCTCCACAATGAATTTATTTTAGTAACGTTCCTGGTTTGATATACCTAATTAGTATTTATCTTTGAAAAAACTGTAAGCACTTCTATATGCAGCCTATTAAAATGGTTGACCTATATGGGCAATACCTGAAAATAAAAGAAGAAGTTGATCATTCTGTCCAGGAAGTGATTGAATCATCTGTATTCCTGAAAGGTGGGAAAGTGGCTGTTTTTGAAAAGGAATTATCTGATTTCCTGGGTTGCCATGTAATTTCTTGTGGGAATGGGACTGATGCCCTCCAATTGGCTTTTATGGCACTTGGGCTGAAACAAGGAGATGAAGTTATCACTACCCCCTTTACTTTTGTTTCAACAGTTGAGGTGCTTGTTTTCCTGGGCATAAAACCTGTTTTTGTGGATATTGACCCAGCAACCTTCAATATTGATGTCAACCTTATTGAAGATGCCATAAGCCCAAAAACAAAAGCCATCCTACCTGTCCATTTATTTGGGCAGTGTGCTAACATGGAACCCATAATGGCCATTGCAAAAAGGCATAAGCTCAAGGTAGTTGAAGATGCTGCCCAATCATTGGGATGTTTATACAAATTTACTGATGGAAGTAGGCAACAATCAGGAACCATTGGGGATATTGGCTGTACCTCTTTTTTTCCAACCAAAAATATAGGGGCTTTTGGGGATGGAGGAGCAGTATTTTGCAATGACCCAGACCTTGCTGATAAGGTCAGGTCATTAGCCAACCATGGCATGGAGAAGAAATACCATTATAAAAGTGTTGGCATTAATTCCAGGCTAGATGCCATTCAGGCAGCCATCCTGGAGGTAAAATTCAAGAAACTGGGGAATTACCTATCAGCCAGGAAAAATGCAGCATCACATTATAATAAACAACTCCAACCAATACAGGAAATAAAAACACCTTTACAAAGCACTTTTAGCACACACACATACAACCAATATACTATCCAAATTGAAGAAAGGGATAGGTTGCAGGCTTTTTTAAAAGAACATGGCATCCCAAGCCAGGTGTATTACCCAAAACCCCTGCATTTACAAAAGGCCTATACAAACCTTGGATATAAAGAAGGTAGCCTCCCTACAAGTGAACTTGTTTCCCAAAAAGTATTATCATTGCCAATGCATACAGAATTGGATATTGATCAATTAGGGTTTATAAGCAATTCTATTAAAGAATATTATTCATGATGGAAAAATATTACTTACACCCAACTTCAATTGTCGGCCAAGGGGCTAAAATTGGCAACAATACCAAGATATGGCACTTTTGCCACATTATGTCAGATGCCAGGATTGGTGAGAATTGTATATTGGGGCAGAATGTTTTTGTAGGGAAAAATGTAGTTATTGGGAACAATGTAAAAATACAGAACAATGTGTCTGTATATGAAGGGGTTTGTTGTGCTGACAATGTATTTATTGGCCCATCAGTTGTTTTTACCAACGTGCTGAACCCCAGGAGCAATATTGAACGTAAAGCTGAGTTTAAGCAAACCCTGGTAAAAGAAGGTGCAAGCATTGGTGCAAATGCAACCATTATTTGTGGGACAAGCATTGGTAAATATGCATTTATTGGTGCAGGGGCTGTTGTGTCAAAAGATGTGGCAGACTATGCCTTGGTAATGGGAAACCCTGCCAGGCATACAGGCTGGATGAGCAAACATGGAGCCAGGTTACAGTTTAATGAAAAAGGAAAAGCTAAATGTAGATTATCTGGTGATATTTATAGTTTAAAAGATGGGAAAGTAAAAAGATATTAAATTACTGCAAAGACGCTGAGGTGCAGAGAAAATAACTCAGCACCTTTGCGCCTCAGCGGTTAAAATTTTTAAACATGGATTACCAAACGTACAATAAACTATCAGGACAAATCCTTGATGCTGCAATAACAGTGCATAAAGAAATGGGACCAGGGTTACTGGAATCTGTTTATGAATTATGTTTGCTAAAAGAAATGCAATTAAGAAAAATATATGTTGAACATCAGGTTGCTGTACCATTGTATTACAAAGGTGAAGATTTGAATAAAGATTTTAGGTTAGATTTGCTGGTAGCTAAAGAAATAATAATAGAACTAAAAGCAGTAGATTATATCCTGCCTGTTCATGAAGCTCAAATTATTTCTTATTTAAAACTAACAAACAAAAAGCTGGGATTCTTAATTAACTTTAACGTCCCTTTGCTAAAAGAAGGTTTTAAACGATTTGTAAACAACTTTTAAACTCTGCGCCTTGGCGTCTTTGCGGTAAAATAATATGAAACCGCAGAGACGGGAAGACGCAAAGAAAATTATTATTACAATAGTTATCATTAAAAACAACTCTGCGCCTTGGCGACTTTGCGGTGAAGAAATACAACCGCAGAGACGCTGAGATGCAAAGAAAAAACTCTGCGCCTTAGTGCCTCTGCGATAAAGAAAATAAGATGAATAAAAAAAATAAAATAAAATTTGCAGTGGTTGCCATGGGGCATATTGGGAAACGCCATGCAGAAATGATCAAAAGAAATCCTGATGCTGAGTTGATAGGAGTTTGTGATATTAAAACAGCAGAGGATTGCAATTTCAATGATGCCAATATCCCATTTTACCAATCATTGGAAGGATTGCTTGAAAACACAAAAGATGCAGATGTAATCAATATCTGTACACCCAATGGCCTTCATGCCCAAATGGCAATACAGGCAATTGAATATGGGGCACATGTGGTTATTGAAAAACCAATGACCCTAACCAGGGTTGATGCTGAAAAAGTAATCCATAAATCATTGGAATACAATAAGAATGTTTTTTGTGTGATGCAAAACAGGTATTCCCCCCCTTCTGTTTGGCTGAAAGAAGTTATTGAAAACAGGCTGCTTGGGAAAATATTTTTGGTTCAAATAAACTGTTATTGGAACAGGGATGAAAGGTATTACACCCCAGCAACCTGGCATGGGACCACAGATTTGGATGGGGGGACACTTTTCACGCAATTTTCCCATTTTATTGATATGATGTACTGGTTATTTGGGGACATTACCAACGTACAGGGTACATTTGCTGACTTTAACCACAAGCACCTTACAGGTTTTGAAGATACTGGGATAATCAATTTTGATTTTTTAAATGGGGGCAAAGGATCTTTCAATTATTCAACTTCTGTGTACAACAAAAACCTTGAAAGCAGCATAACCATTATTGGTGAGAAAGGCACAGTAAAAGTTGCAGGGCAATACATGAACGAGGTTGTTTATTGTGACATAAAAGGTTATAAAATGCCAGAACTAGCCCCAAGCAACCCTCCCAACGACTATGGGGCATATAAAGGTTCTGCCCAAAACCACCACTATGTTATACAGAACGTGGTAGATAAACTAAAAAATGGCAAAACCATTAGCACCAATGCCCTGGAAGGGATGAAAGTAGTGGATATAATAGAGAGGATATACAGCCTGAAAAAGATATAGAATAGAACTAATTAAGGGTTTTTATTCTTCTATTATCCTTATACAAAACCTTTTCGATCAACTTGCCCTCTTTTGATCTAATTTCAAACTTACCATCCATTTTATCATTTGACCATACGCCAGAAACAGTTGTGCCATTTGCCATTGTAACTATACCTACTCCATTTCTTAAACTATTTGCCCATTCTCCTTCAAACTTATTCCCATTTTCGAATGTGTAAATTCCTTTTCCACTCCGTTTGCCATCCTTCCATTCTCCCCAATAGCCTAAGTTAGGCCTAAATTTATATAAACTCGTTTTTGTTTTGCCAATTTGTTTCACTTTCTTGAATTTCAATGGATATGCCCTCATGGCTGGTACCAAATTCCGTGCAGTTGAAGAATACCCCAATTCATCAACAACTACATAATCCACTCCTTGCCTAATAAATTGTTCTATTACATCTTCTTTAACTATACTCCTTTTGTAGCCAGTAGAAAATCTAGACGAATATACATAAAACAGGCTTGGCTTACGACATGATATCAACGTTGAATCAGGCAAATTTTCTTTTGTCCAGATCGCTAATTCAAAATATGATTGGAAATTAGGAGAAAATTTACCTTTGGTTTTTTGATGCAATACATCAATTTGTGGCTTAAATAATGGTATTGAGATTAAAAAGGCCAACGGAATTATTACCTGTAAAACAAACGTGCTTTTTAAATTAAATTTATTCAAAATTAAATTTATAACACAATATATTCCATATGCAAATAAAACAAATAAAACAGGAATGATAGGTATAATAAAACGAACTCCAAACCATACATCTGGCCATAAAAGTAAAATACCAAAGCTACCCAGCAAATATGAAAATATGATTGTTCGTGACACTTTCAATTTTACTAATCCGAAAATTATTACTGATACAATAAGTAAACCAACAATCCATTCTGTGGTAAGTATTTCGTCATTGTATTTTACCCTAAAGAAGCTTAAAACCCCTGTGGGTATCTCATGGGTAATGTATCGCTCTAGGTTCTTTATAAACCTTGCAAACCAATCAGTAATTTCCATGTTTCCCAATTCTCGCCTATATGGGTTTTTAAGTATTAATAACCCCATATATCCTCCTGCACTACCAGTTCCTGCTAATTTACCCCTAATAAACCATGGGATACATAAAACCGTAAAGGAGACTAGATAGCCTGCCAAATATTTCCATTGTTTTTGAATAAGCAATGCCAGAGCTACCCCTCCAACCAAAGCTAAACCTGCGGTTCGGATATGATAACTATAGGCAACCAGAAATACCATTAAAAAGAATTTCCAATTCCTATAAAAGGGCATTCTATTATCAAGTAGCAACAATAAATACAACGCCCCTAATGAAAAAAACATAAATGGGATAACACTCATCATTATAAACGATGATGAGAGTATATGTGAATTGAACAATACCAATACTGATAAGGCAAAAGAAAGATGGATGTTTTTAAATATCAAAAACAGTAGAAAAAATAAGAGTATTACAGACGCCAACAGAAAAAAACCATTAACTGATTTAATAGTATTAATATCCGAAGATATTAGCTTCATAGTTGTACTTATTATTAAGGGATAACCAGGTGGAAACCTGTTAGAAGCAGGTTTTTGGGGATTTGTAATGTCTGAATACCCATCTCCTTGGGCCAGTGATTTGCCAAGCAAATAATACTGTATATTATCCCCGTTAAGGTCAATTTTTTCATCAAAAACGTAAGGGTAAACTTTGAAAAATGTTATTACGAGGATTACAATATAAATAATCGAAATAACCTTTCCCTTTCTAAAATCTCTTTCTTCTTTTGCTTTTGTGTGTTTTCTTGATCCCATAAGAGGAAAACTATTAATTTTGGAATCTAAAAATAATATAATGTTTCTAAATACTTGTCACTATATCCTAAGAATAATATAAATTAGCAAACGATTCTTAACACCATTTTTAAATGAATATTAAACAATCAATTTTAAACAAAATACACAACAAAGAAATTGTTGTTGGGATAATTGGACTGGGGTATGTTGGGCTTCCTTTAGCCGTGGGTTTTGCCGAAGCAGGAATAAAAGTTATTGGCTTTGATAAGGATCCTACTAAAATTGATAGGATTAATGATGGCAAAAACTACATTAAGGATGTCCGCGATGCTGCATTGAAGGAAGTAGTTGAAAATGTAACTTTTTTGGCAACTGTTGACTTTTCACAAATAAAGCAATGTGATGCTTTATTGATTTGTGTGCCAACACCACTGGATAAGTTCAAAAAACCCAATATGGATTACATTAAGTCAGCTTGTACGGAAATAGGCACATACATAAAAAAAGGCACATTTGTTAGCCTTGAAAGCACAACCTACCCAACTACTACAGAAGACTTTATGCTACCCATTATTGAAAAGGAGTCTGGCTTTAAACATGGCGATGATTTTTGGCTTGCATATTCCCCTGAAAGGGTAGACCCTGGAAATAAAGATTTTGTTACCAAAAATACACCTAAGGTACTTGGGGCATTAAATAAAGATGGGTTAGAGGTTGGCGAAGCAATCTACAAATTTGCCATTGATAATTTGCACCTTGTAAGTTCACCTCGGGTAGCAGAAATGGTAAAAATCCTTGAAAACACGTATCGATTAATAAACATTAGCCTTATAAATGAACTGGCATTATTGTCTGGTAAAATGGACATTGATATTTGGGAAGTAATTGAAGCTGCCAAAACAAAACCTTTTGGTTTCCAGGCTTTTTATCCCGGGCCAGGTGTTGGAGGGCATTGTATACCCTTAGATCCCTTTTATTTGGAGCATATTGCCAAAAAATTTGATTTTGACCTTAGCATGATACATACTGCGGGGCACATAAATATGCGGATGCCACATTATATGTATATAAAAATAGCAACGGCACTTAACCGCCATAAAAAAGCTGTACATGGCAGCAGGGTATTATTCCTTGGTGTTGCCTACAAACCAAATATTGATGATGAAAGGGAATCCCCTGCATTGGAGATTATCGACAAAGTTATTGGCAAAGGTGGCGTTGTAAGTTATCATGACCCATATATTCCGCAAATAAAAACAAAAGAAGGCAATACTTTTAAGTCAGTTGATTTAACTAAGGGTGAATTTGAAAAAGCAGATTGTGTTGTTATAACTACCAACCATTCCATTTTTGATGCTGATTTTATTCAGAAAAATTCTAAGTTGGTAGTTGATATGCGGAATATTATTAGGGAAGACTCAGAAAATATTTATAAATTATGAATTCCGTAATATAGATTCAATCGAGGTTTATAAAAACAGATCACATTCTTCATTTAAATATTAATATCAAAGTAATTTGGCACTTTTATAAAACCTTCAATATCATTTAACCAGTCTTTATCGATGTCACTCGCTGCTTTTCGTGTTTCGTATTTGTTATCCATATTCTTTCTAACTCTAGACATATGATGCATGAAAATATCTTCTAACACATAATACTTTGAATATTTACAATCCGAAACTTGTCTTGTTGAGTCCGTCAAACATGGTGTTTTAGCATTTTTCCCTAATTTTGATTTTTTATCAATCTTCGAAAAAAATGGGACGTAATACTCCCATTTCCTTTTATCATATCTCTGAGTTGGGTAACTCCCATAATTTAAAATATGGACATAGGAATGAGTAATTTTTTGTCTAACAATTTTTTCTTGAGCTATTTTTAATGCAAAAGAATCATAAAATTCATCTGTATCCATGGTCATAAAATAGTTAATTCCGTTCTTTATCGCTTCTTTTAGCCCTATATTTCTCTTCTCTATCTCTAATTTCCTTCTTTCCTTTTTATTTCGTGCATTAGCATGATCAAAATAAATTACCTCATCAATAAGCCCTTGGTTTTTTAAATCCCTTAAAATATTTGGAATTTCAGGATTCCCGTCATAGCCGTAATATGATTTTGGAGAATACACAACATTAATGTATTCAACATTTTGCCTTATGTTTCTAACGGATGCTTCAATCAACTCTTCTCCATCAAATAAGACATAAGAAACCCCAAATTTTGCTTCCGAATAACTTTTTTCTTTCCTCCAAAACATAATAGACATTTTAATTTAATACATCACATTGGTAATTCCTGTAATGGAAATTTATTCAAAAATTTGTATCTCACAAAAAAACTAATATTATTTCAAATACAAAAGACAATTATTAGTATAAAGATTCTTATATGTACTTAATAACTTTTAAAGAGTTATTCATAAAAACTGATAAATTTGCAGCAAATTTTTAATTCATTTATGTCCACTGAAAATAATAAGCGTATAGCAAAAAATACCCTGATGCTTTATTTTAGGATGTTTATTACAATGCTTGTATCCTTAATTACAGTCAGAATTGTTCTAGACACACTAGGCACGGTTGATTACGGAGTATACAATGTTGTTGGCGGAATGGTAATGATGTTCTCTTTTTTAAGTGGAACAATGGCGATGGCCTCTCAACGTTTTTTTGCATTTGAAATTGGGAAGAATAATCATGATCAATTAAGAAAAACTTTTTCTATTACGATTACAATTTATGTCATTATCGCATTATTTATATTAATAATATCAGAAACAATAGGTCTTTGGTTTTTAAATCATAAAATGACTATACCACTCGAACGAATGGCTGCCGCAAGATGGGTATATCAGCTCTCTATCTTATCTTTTATAATGTCCATATTATCAATACCTTATAATGCTGCTGTCATTGCCCATGAAAAAATGAATGTGTATGCTTATGTAAGCATAGTTGAGGTAACTCTAAAACTAATAATCGTTTATTTATTGGTCATTTCTCCTTATGATAAACTGGTAGTTTATGCCACATTAATTTTATTCACAACAACAATAACCACCTTTATCTATAGGATATATGCAAAACGAAATTTTCAAGAATGCAATTATTCATTCTACTGGAACACCCCTCTTTTTAAAGAAATATTGAGTTATTCGGGTTGGAATTTATTTGGATCATTAGCAGGAATTATGAAAAATCATGGCATTAATATACTCTTGAATATATTCTTTGGGCCAACAGTTAATGCAGCTAGGGGCATTGCTTTTCAAGTAAATAATTTGTTGGAGCGATTTGTGCAAAATTTCATGACCGCTGTTCGCCCTCAAATAATTAAATATTATGCCTCAAACGAAATGGGATTGTTACATAGGTTGGTTTTTCAAAGTTCAAAATTTTCTTTTTTCCTATTAATTATTCCTGCTTTTCCGGTTTTATTGGAAACAAAATTTATTTTTTCTTTATGGTTAAAAGAAATTCCTGATTATGTAATATTATTTACACGGTTAGTTATTATTAACGCAATTATTGATTCATATACAAGTCCATTGGGGACATCTGCATTAGCTACAGGAAAAATAAAAAACTATCAATTAATAATTGGAGGTTTCGCACTACTAAATTTCCCAATATCATTCATCTTCCTAAAATTAGGTTATTCACCTCAATCAACAATGTACATATCAATAGCAATTGCAATAACATGCCTAGGACTTCGTTTAATTATACTTAAAGGATTAATTTCTTTTCCGGTTAAAAAGTATATTAATAATGTTGTTTTAAGGTCTTTTTCTTCAACGTTACCATCATTCATTGTGCCATCAATTATTCTTTTAACACTCGAAGAAAGTTTTATTCGATTTATTTTAGTTTCTGCAAGTAGTATTACATTTTTAATTTGTTCAATATTTCTTATCGGTCTTTCTAAAACGGAAAAACAATTTGCTATTCAGTTTATTAAGAAAAAAATGAATCTTAATTAGCCCCTTAGTTTAATTGTAAAGTAAATATGTGAGAAATTTGTCGAATTAGAATTTGATATTTATTAATTGCCATTTACTATTTTCTTTGTATCATTAAGTAAATAATTATGGGTTTTGAATGGAACTTGTAGAAAAAGTAATTAGATTAATAAAATCTCAAATAAATAATAAAATATATTAGTTATGAAAGTTTTGGTTCTTGGAGGTACTGGAGCAATTGGAAAACATACTGTACAACTTCTTTCCCAAAAGGGGGTTGAAATCTTTGTTACTTCAAGAAAAAATAGGTACTCATGTAAGAATGTAACATTTTTAGAGGGAAATGCACATGAATTGGATTTCCTCAGTACTATTTTACATGAACAATGGGATACCATTATTGACTTTATGGTTTACACAACAAAAAGCTTTCAGGAACGTATTGAATTACTATTAAATTCTACTACCCAATACATATTTTTAAGTACAGCCAGAGTTTATGCTAATTCAACTAATCCTATAGATGAAGATTACGCTCGACTGCTTGATTCTTCTAGTGACAGAGAGTTTCTCTCAACAGATGATTATTCACTTTCTAAAGCGCGACAAGAAGATTTGCTTATTAAATCCAAACAATCAAACTGGACAATTATTCGACCTTATATAACTTATAGTGAAAACAGATTGCAACTAGGTATTTTTGAAAAAGAAGAATGGCTATATAGGGCTTTAAAAGGTCGAACAATTATCTTTCCCTATGATTTGGGTTCAAAAATAACTACATTAACATATGGTTTAGACGTTTCCAAAGGTATTGTTTCTTTAATTGGGAACTCTATTGCAATGGGAGAAACATATCATATTTCAACAGAAGAAGCTGTTTCTTGGAATGATATTTTAGATATTTATTTAAAAATACTACAGCAATACCTAGGTTATAAACCTAGAGTATTATTAGTAAAATCTGGTCATATTTATAAACTACATTTTACAAAATATTCGATAAAATATGATAGACTTTATAACAGACAATTTAACAATTCTAAAATTTCCCAGTTTGTTGGAGTCAAAGATTTTTTAAAAGTTGAGGAAGGATTAAAAAAATGCATGGAGGAATATTTAAAGAATGCAAATTGGAAAAAAATAAACTGGAAAAAAGAAGCACTTAAAGATAAGGATTCAAAAGAGCACACTCCAATATCTGAAATAGAAGGCATAAAACAAAAACTAAAATACATTAAAAATAGATACTTTTGGGTATGACTAAATACAAATTAAATGAACTATGACAAAATATTATACTGATGAAAGAAATGCTCAAGTGATTCTTGCACTCTTAAAGAAACATGGAATTAAAAAGGTTATCGCATCTCCTGGAACTACAAATATGGCTCTTGTCACAAGCATGCAGTATGACGGTGGTTTTGAAATGTATTCTTCAGCAGATGAACGTTCTGCTTCTTATTTAGCCTGTGGTTTAGCATCAGAAACTGGAGAAGCAGTTGTAATTAGCTGTACAGGAGCAACTGCTTCTCGTAACTATTTGCCTGGACTTACTGAGGCATTTTACAGAAAGCTCCCTATATTAGCTATCACATCGACTCCTATGATTTCAAAAGTTGGGCATCACTTTGCCCAAGTTATTGATAGAAGTTCTCTTCCAAACGATGTTGCTAAACTTAGCATAACATTGCCTATTGTAAAAGATGAGAACGATTTATGGGATTGTGAAATTAAGGTAAATCAAGCCATCCTTGAATTAAAACGATATGGTGGGGGTCCAGTTCATTTAAATCTTCCAACGACCTATAGTACCACATATGCTACAAAAGAGCTACCTAAAGTTCGTATTATAGATCGAATATCTTCCACGGATGTACTACCAAAATTGCCTCAGGGTAAAATAGCGGTACTAATTGGAGCACACGCAGCAATGTCCAAAGAGCAAACTAATACCATTGATATGTTTTGTGCTTCCAATAATGCAGTTGTGTTCTGTGATCACACAAGTGGGTATAAAGGTAAATATCGAGTGTTATTTTCATTAGTTGCTGGACAAAAAATGTTGAATTTAGGGAAGGTTCGGCCTGACCTGCTGATACACATAGGAGAAATATCAGGAGATTACTATAGTATGGGAATTGCAGGGAAGCAAGTCTGGAGGATTAGTGAAGATGGAGAAATTCGTGATGCTTTTCAAAAGCTACGTTATGTATTCGAAATGTCAGAGATTTATTTTTTTAATCACTATATAAAAAAAGGTAATGACACTGCTGACAACTATTTAAATATCTGTAAGAATCAACTTGATGAAATTTATAAGAAAATGCCTGAACTACCATTTTCTAATATATGGTTAGCCTCTAAAATGGCTCATCGAATTCCAACAGATTCAACAGTTCATTTTGGAATTCTTAATAGTTTACGTTCATGGAACTTCTTTGAAATACCTTCTTCGGTAACATCCAATTCAAATGTTGGTGGTTTTGGGATTGATGGAGTTGTTTCATCTTTGGTTGGAGCTTCTTTTTCAAATCAGCACAAATTATATTTTGCGGTTGTCGGAGACTTGGCATTTTTTTACGATATAAATGTTTTGGGAAATCGACACTTAGGGCCAAATGTGAGAATTTTATTGGTTAACAATGGGAAGGGCACAGAATTTAAGCAATTTACCCATGTTGCATCCGAATTTAGAGAAAGCGCAGATAATTTTGTTGCTGCTGCAGGGCATTACGGTAACAAGTCAACAAAATTAGTGAAAAATTATGCTCAATCTTTAAATTTTGAGTATTTAAGTGCACAGAACAAAACGGAATTTGAAAATGTTTATGAACGGTTTTTAACCAACGATATTACCGATAAACCTATGTTGCTTGAAGTTTTTACAAATGATACAGAAGAAAGTGAAGCCTTGAAAGCAATTATGAGTATCAAAGAAAATTTAAAAGGTGCAATTGAGCAAAAATCTAGGGTAATCTTGGGTAAAAAAGGGGTAGCTATGCTTCGAAAAGCGTTTAACAAGTAGTGCAACATGAAAGTCGGAATTCTCACATTTCACTGTGCCCATAATTATGGGGCTGTTTTACAGGCTTATGCTTTACAACAGTCATTAAAAGAATTAGGACATGATGTTGTAATTATAGATTATACGCCAAACTACCTCACAAAAAGTTATGTGATATTTTCTTTGTCGAAATATGTATACAAGAATCCTTTAAAAAGTGTAAAAAAAATAATCTTCGACTTATTCACCATAAAAAAAAGGATAAAACGCTTTTATACTTTTGATAATTTTATAAAAACAAATTTCTCATTATCAAACTCCGTTAAAAATAAAACTCAAATTCCTGTTGATCATGATATTTACATAATGGGTAGCGATCAGATATGGAATACACAAATAACAAAAGGTTTTGATGATATCTTTTTGGGTAATTTTACCACAAGTGCAAGAACAAAAAAAATAAGTTATGCTGCCAGCATTGGGGATTTGAACATGTCTGAAATACAAAAATTAGAGTTTCGTAACAAGGTAACCAACTTTGACGCAATTAGTGTAAGGGAATCATCACTGAAGAATTCGCTTCAGTCTATCATTAAACTAAAAGTTACTGAAGTGCTTGATCCAACGTTGCTATTAGATAGAAAATTTTGGTGCGAATTTGCTTTGTCCCCTCAGACAAAAGAAAGATATGTGCTTGTATATCAGGTTGCAAGAAACAAGGAAACAATCGACATAGCTAAAAAAATAGCCAATGAAATTAATGCTAAAGTGATAGAGGTATCAAGTCGAATTCAAATAGTCAACAAAGGTAGTTCCATATTACAAACGGAATCTCCAGAACAATTCTTGGGATGGATAAAAAATGCAGAATATGTAGTTACGACATCATTTCATGGAACGGCTTTTTCTATATTGCTAAACAAACAGTTTTGCTCTGTTGGAAAGAAAGACAGTGAGAATAATCGTCTAATCAGTTTGTTAAAAAAGGTAGATTTGGAAAGCAGATTTATTACAATAAGTGCAGACTTGACAGAAAAACATAAAAATCCTATTAGTTGGAAGCGACCCAATCAGTTATTACAGAAGCACAAAAATGAATCCGTTCAGTTTATTAAATTAAATCTTAAAATAAAATAACTCTTATAACCAATGAGAATTTTATATATAGTAAATCCTGGTTCTGAAAAAAGAATTTATGGCTCACATAAAGCTCTTTTTAATCTAATAAATGGGATCGTCGAAGACCCAGGCATTACTATAGCTGCAGTTTTCCCACGAGAAGGTGTTTTTAGCAAAAAACTAGAAGATATTGGAATTAGGTGTTATATCCCTAATAGGTATAGATTAACCATATCGCCTTCAATGGTATTGAACATTTCTCTAATAAAAAGAGTTTTAATATTTTTTCGAATGATTTATGAACGGTTCAGAATTCAAAAAGATTTACAAAAAATTATTGATGATTTTAAACCCGATATTGTTCACACAAATGTTGGTCCTTTAGACATCGCAAATCACGTTTGTAAAAAGAAAAATATTCCACATGTATGGCATCTTAGAGAATATCAAGGAAACAAATCAAGTATATTAACTCCCTTTCCAAGTAAAAATGCATATCTGAAAAAGATCCATTCAGTTAATAATTACATGATTGCTATTACAAAAGGGGTATTTGACCATTTTGATCTAAAAGAAAAAGATAGAATTATTTATGACGGTGTATTTGATAAAAAAGAAAGCAATAATTGTAAAGTAAATAATTCGAATAAAGACTATTTTTTATTCGTGGGTAGAATTGATGAAAACAAAGACATACTTTTCCTTTTAAGATCCTTCATAGAATATATTCATAATGGAGGAACAGCTAAATTGCTCTTAGCAGGAGCAGCTCCATCAAGTAGGTACTTGAAACTATGCAAAAATTTGATTAATAAAAATAACCTTAGAAATAAAATATTCTTCTTGGGTTTCAGAAACGACATTTACGAGCTAATGCAAAACTCTAAAGCCCTGATTGTCACCAGTCTTTTTGAAGGTTTTGGGTTTATTACAGCAGAAGCGATGTATAACAGATGTTTAGTTATAGGACGAGACTTAACAGGCACAAAAGAGCAATTTGATAATGGCTTGCAAATAACGGGACAAGAAATTGCATCAAGATTTACTAATGAGAATGAATTAACTCAATGCCTACATAAAGCTGAGTCGTATAGAGAAGATACGACAATTGAAAACGCGTTTAATGTTGTCAACACTCTTTACACTAATCAGGAGCACTGTAAAAAAATCATCTCCTTTTATACGGAAATTCTTAATAAACAGGTTGTCTAAAGTGAATACTGAAATTAGAGAATATCATTGCATTGTTTATTATTATATAAAAAATATTGAAGCTTAGATTAACACAAACTTGAATATTGAAAAGATATGCCAAAAATTGTTTCGATAGTAGTTACTTATAACGGTGAACGATGGGTTAAGAAATGTTTTTCTAGCTTGATTAGTTCCAACCTAAAAAACCATTGCGTTTTAGCTATTGATAATGGATCAACTGATGATACTTTAGAAATTATCCAAAACGATTTTCCTTCTGTTGGGATAATCGAAACAGGCGAAAATCTTGGTTTTGGGAAAGCTAATAATGTTGGGATAAAAAAAGCTCTGGAATTAGGGGGAGATTATTGCTTTCTTCTAAATCAAGATGCATGGGTTGAACCAAATACGATTAAAGGTTTAATTAAAATTCATCAACAAAACCAAGGGTATGGAATACTTAGTCCAATACATTTATTTAATGAAAATTTGGTTGATAATTATTATTATAAATATGTCTCTAATAATAAAGAACTTATTAATGATTTGCTAACTAGGAAATTTAGAAAAAAGATTTATGAGGTAGAATTTGTTAATGCAGCCATCTGGTTAATCAGTAAAGAATGCATTGAAGTAGTTGGTGTTTTTGCACCAGTATTTTATCACTACGGAGAGGATTCAAATTATGTAAAAAGAGCCAGATTCCATCATTTTAAGACTGGCATTGCTCCTGACTATCGCGGGTATCATGCAAGAAATCAAGAGATTACCCATTCAACTAAATTACCAAATAATAAATATAAGATCATATTTAAAAGTAAATTGCTTGAATGCATGATTGATATTAATCATTCTATCTTTAGAAAAACATTCGAATATTTTAAATTAATTTCCAAGGCTCTTTATGTTTCATTTCTAACTATTAATATTAGTCGTATTATATTTATTATTCTAACTTTTTTAAAATTTTATAAAATAAGTAAGTACCTGAAAGAAAGATCACAAATGAAAAAAAAGAGTGCCTTTTTAGTAATTAATAATAATTCTCAGAGTTAAATTCCTTCCTCTCAAAATTATTAGATTCAATAAACATTTTCTCCCAGATGGCAATACCCATTACAAGCCATAAATAATTATAGTGCCAACGTAATTTGGGATGGGGCTTATAATTCAATATTTTTTGCAAATATTCGTAATTAAAAATCCCTTGCCCTTCAACAAAATCTTTTGTCAAAATCCTTTGGGCAACATCCTTAAGGTCCTTTTTAAACTGCAAGTATGGATTAACGGTAAACCCCCATTTCTTTTTAGAAACAATTGTAGGTGGCAGATGGTTCTCCATTGCCTTTCTGAATAAGTATTTGGTTTGGTTCTTCTTTATTTTCAGGTGCAAAGGGATAGAGTTGGCAAATTCAACCAGGTCAAGGTCAAGAAAGGGAACACGTTCTTCCACAGAATTTGACATGGACATACGGTCTTCAACCAAAAGGTAATCATTTACCATTTTACTTTGCATCTCAACCAATAATACTTGCTCCAGGGCTTTTAGGTTATCTACTTTTTTGAATAGATGGTCAAAATAATGATGAACTTTATTTAATTGCATTGCAGTTTCCAGATATGAAGGGGTATAGATATCCTTAAAGAATGGATTGTCATAATCCCAAGTATTCCTAACAATCAAATAAAACTTTTCAATGTCCCCTAACGACAATAACATTTGAATGCCCCTTCTGTATTCATCAATGGAAAGTTTCCTGGAAGCATTTTGAAGTTTAAAGACAATATGGGATTTAAAGCCTGCAATTTTTTGTAACCATCTGGGCATATTGCTATGCCACCAATTAAATGGGTTGGTAAACCTATGTATATCATAACCAGCA
Source organism: Prolixibacteraceae bacterium (assembly GCA_028282705.1). Classification (GTDB taxonomy): domain Bacteria; phylum Bacteroidota; class Bacteroidia; order Bacteroidales; family Prolixibacteraceae; genus JABMQB01. The sequence goes on from JANQHI010000052.1 coordinate 63,650, forward strand.
AATAATTCATCCCCACCTAATCCCCCTAACACTACTTTTACGTGAGGGCTAACAAACTTTGACATGTTGAAGCCTTGCAAAAGGTTTATCTTTGGTTCCTCTGCATGCCATAAAACCTCAGGAAATTTCCCCAATGGGTTCATTTGAAGGTTTAATGTGTGGTGGTTGGTATGAAAATGATTGGCAATCCGCTCAGCATCAGGAAATTCATCCGTTGGCTCATTAAAACCAAGTGTAAAGGTATTAATATCTTCAACGCCCAATTCATGCATTTTTTGTACTATGGTTGATGAATCCAGCCCCCCTGAAAGATAAACACCAATGGGCACATCACTTACTAATTGACGTTTTACAGCTTGCCTTAAATAATGGTGCATCCCTTGAATAGCCTCTTTCTCCGACATATCAGGCTTAACTCCATCATAAGATACTTCCCAATATCTTTCCAAATAAAGTTTCCCTTTATAAAACTTGGCGAAATGGGCTGGGGGAAGCCTTTTAATACCCTTAAAAAGAGTTTCGTCCCCTTGGGTATACCTAAGGTTTAAATGCAGGTGCAGGGATTGTTTATTTAACTCCCGTGGGACATCAGGATGCAGGATAATAGACTTTTGTTCTGAGCCAAAAACAAGGAGCTTATCCTTATGGAAATAATGCAAAGGTTTAATCCCAAAATGATCCCTTGCCAGGAATAAAGCATCCTCCTTAATATCAAGAAGGGCAAATGCAAAAATACCATTTAACCTTTTAAAGAAATTTGTCCCATATTCCTCAAAGCCGTGAATAATAACCTCTGTATCGGTTTGTGTATAAAAAGAATGCCCCATTTTTATGAGTTCAGACTTTAGTACTTTATAATTATATATTTCACCATTAAAAATGATACAAATAGATTTGTCTTCATTGTATATTGGTTGATCTCCAGTGTTTAAATCAATAATAGCCAACCGCCTGTGTCCTAGTATAAAATCATTATGGTGGACTTGGGATGCTCCATCTGGACCACGGTGGGAAATTATCTGAAGCATCTTATCCATTAAATCTTTATTCCAGGTTCCAGGTTCATATATTCCGGCTATTCCACACATATTATAATCGGTTCAATTTTTTTAAGACGTGAAACTTTGATCTATACATTTTAATAATATTCGAAAATTTATCGTATTCAATAGTTTTATCCAGAAACTTTTCAAGTTCTTTATTGGGAGCTATCTGTAAAAGGACTTTTAATTGTGTCCTAATTAATCTTAAGTAACCAACCGTACATGGATCATTTTGTGGATAACCAGGAATATCTGTTAAACTATATTTTAACCAGAATCCAAGGTCTAATTGCCGCCAAGATTTTGCAAGCCCTACCACACCTTCTCTGAAGAGCCTAGCTGCTAACTCATTAGCCTCTTTATCCAATTTTTTTGGCACTGCCCTAATAAATTCATGCAATCCAAAAAGGGAAAATATATGGCCATCAACAACACGGGTTGGACATTTTGCAACGTATTCTTCGTAAAATACCCCTTCTCCCTCTCTCCTGATTGCTACACCTCCTTCATTAATATCAAAAGTAAAAGGAACAAGTGCCCTTTTGCAAGCATCCAGGTATTTTTTGTTTTCGGTTAACTGCCAAGCCCTTAACATAACTGATATAGCCCTGCTTTGTACAAAAGCCGACTTCCATGGAGTTGAAATATTGTATTCAGGTTTAGGTACATCAGTTAACCAAAAATTACCTACGTTTTCATCTTCTACCCGGGTATTATAATACCAATCTGCTATACGAAGAAAATGGTACTTTTTTTCTAAGTCATTTGTTCTTAACCATGAATGAAACACAGCCAAAGCATACTGCCCAATTGAAATGGGATAATAATGAAGTTTCTTCTGTTCAACATCTATATATGTTGTGTTTAAAGGGATTCCTTCACTGTCAAAATCAACAATTAAGCGATTTAACTTTTTTTTGTCTTCTTCAAAAACAATATAATATTCTTTTAAAAATGCATCCTTCTTATCTGAACATAACTCTAGTTTTGCTCTACCAAAAAGGTCTCTCTTCAGCTTTTGTAGCATAAAAAAATATTTCTTAATAGAAATCATCCTACTGCTTTATCAAATAATTGAGCCAGCTTCATTGTTAAGTGTTCTCGTTTAAACTTAATGATCGCTTCAGAATTTGGAACCAATCTTATATTTTGCTCCCACAATCTATATTGTTCAGTTATAATATTGGTTAGGTCTGTTTCGAAATTAATAGTAATACCACTATTACAAGCCTCTACAGTTTCTTCAATCTCACTACCAATAGGGGCTATGGCCAGAATAAAACTTTTAGCGGCCAGGTATTCATATAACTTTCCAGTTAAAATACCCTTGGTGTTTTTAGGAATAAGTAATAGCAAAATCTCGGAATTAACCATTTTCTCAATTGCATCTTCATGTGATATATAAGTGTTAAAAGTAACACTTTTTCCATATCTCATTGCTGAATCAACAACGCTAGAATCAAACAAACCATAAAAGTTAACTTCAATATCTTTAACTATATCATCTGGCAATTCATAAAGACCTTTAAAAAAGTTAATTGGATTTTGACTATTTGCAATACTCCCAATGTATGTTATTCTAAATTTTTCACATCTTTGATAAATGTAATTTTTGAAATCCAATGAGTCAAATCCGTTAGGAATTAAATTAAAATCTACATTATTATCTTTTTTTAACAACTCTATGAATCCTAAGCTTACAGATGAAAGGGAATCTGCTGATGTCATGATTTTCTTTTCTAGAAACATGTTGAATTTATGTAGAACACTTAATCTTGGTAAGTTCTTATCCCAGAAGGCATCCGTCCAAGGATCCCTAAAATCTGCAAACCATTTTACTCCAGTTTTTTGCTTGAGTTTTCTGCCTATTAATTGCAATGAATGTGGTGGAGAAGAAATAAAGACTAAATCAATTTTTTCATCTCGAATAACTTTCGCCCCTATTTTTACTGCTGCCCTGTTCCATCCTTTTCTAGCATCAGGGATAAAAAAATTGGCACGTATCCATTTTACTAGTTTAAAACCTATCCCCCCTTTTTTTGTCAACTCAAAAGAACTTATTTGCTTTTTGCTTCCTTTAAGTTTTTTATATAAATCAAGTACCGAAAATGATTTAACTTTATAAACTTTAATGTTTTTAGGTACGTCTTTCAATAATGACCCATCTGTAGCGTGATAGTCTCCATTATCCACAGTCAATATAATAGGATCCCATCCAAACTCTGGTAAATATTTAGCAAACTTTAGCACACGTTGTACCCCAGGACCTCCTGCAGGTGGCCAATAATATGTTATGATAAGTACTTTTTTGTTCATCCCCTGAAAAGCTTACCTGCTTTCATTTTTCTTTTTACTATAATAATTCCTAACAAATCCTTCTGCTTCTTTCCTCCCAAGTATTTTTGTTTGCCACAATGCTTTTAATAAGCCAAACCCATAAGCAAATACCTGAATATTCAAAGTAACAGGTGACAATAAAGCAGCCTTTAAGTTTTTATACCTTGCCAGTGATTCCATGAATGCCCAACAAATAATGAGTAAATATCCTATACCTGTTAGTATCCATAATACCTTCCCCACCATAGGAGAAACCAGAGTGAAAAGCAATAACAGCACCAACCCAGTTACAACAAAAGCTGGCAATAGGTGGACTAATTTTAACATGGAAGGATGCTGTTGTGCTAAATTTATCCTTGCTACCCCCCAGTTAAATATCTGCCTGTAAAATTTGGGTAAACTGGTCCTTCTTTTATGGTAGACAAAAGCATCAGCAATTAGCCCAACTTTATAGCCTGCATCATATATCCTTTGAGAAAAATCCATATCCTGCCCATGGCGCAATTTGTTCATCCCTCCAATATTTTCAAAAACTTTCCTGTGGATGCCCATATTAAAGCTCCTGGGGTAAAATTTCGCCACACTTTTCTTGTTGCCCCTAGTACCACCTGTTCCAATAATGGATGTCATGGAATAATTTATGGCTTTCAATAGGGGGCTAAAGGATTCATGGCAAGTATCAGGCCCTCCAAAAGCCTCTAAGCCATTTTCAACAACAGCCTTATCTATTGTCTTTAGCCAATGGGGGGGGAACATACAATCTGAGTCAACATATATAAAGTATTCTCCTTTAGCATGTTTCATCCCATTGTTCCTGGCTGCTCCAGGGCCTTTGTTTTCCTGGTAAATTGCCCTTATGTTTAGTTCACTTGAAACAGCATATCCCTCAATAAAATTTTTAAACCCATCAGTAGAGCCATCATCCACAAATAACAATTCATAACAAGAATTATCAAACTCCAGCTTTTCTGCACTCTCCAACAACTCCTTTACTTCTTCAATGCGGTTATAAACAGCAACTATTATGGTATATTTTATCATTATTTTGCTTCCTGCTTTTGTGCAACACTATTATCCTCTTTTATTGAAACATACACTTGATAACCTGCCAATAGCACAACCAAACCAATAATAAGGTAATAAAAAATCAATGAAATTTTATTTGCATTGGTAAAATATCCGGGATTGAAGATGAACTCTATTTTATGCTCGCCTTCAGGGACTTGCATTGCCCTTAAGGTATAATTAGCATTAAAATAAGTTGCAGGTTCCCCATCAATTAAAACTGTCCAATCAGGATAATATACTTCTGAAAATACAGCCAGGCGTTCCCCTGAAGTTGAAGTATTGTAAACCAGGTAATCTGGCTCATGCACCTGCATGGTGATGGTGTCTCCTTCAGTAATGGAACCATATTCTCCAACTAATGATTCATATTGTTTGTTGACAACTATTGTTTTTTGAACATCAATTGAATCAATAAGCCTGATTTCTTCATCAGCATTGTTTGCCCATTTAACCTCATCAACAAACCAGGCAGGTCCCATTATGCCATTATTTATTTGCAACCCGTTTTTTGTAATCAGGTATTTAGCATTCAGCATGTTCAATACCCTCCTGTTGCCCTTGCTAATGTAGAACTCTATTAAATCCTGGTAACGCCTAAGCTTGGCAGGGCTATACCCACCAATTGATTTATGAGAGCCTGAAGTTACATTCTCCTGAAATGTAGATGAAGTAAGGTTAAACACCCTATATAATGTGTTTTTGTTAACTACATATTTTTGGATATCTTCTCTCTCTACTTCTGTTTTGGGTTGATAGGTTTGAAAAGCCTCATTTATTAACCTTCTTAGCTCAGGATTTTCGCGTATCTCATTGGCATATATCTGTTTATCAATATCAGTCAGGCGATACTCTTGTTCAATTAAGTTTTGATTGGTGAAAGAATCATTATTTACATACCTTGCCCCTATTTCCCACACATCAGCAACAGAGAGGATTCCTATTATTCCAATAAATACATACAGGCTTAATTTTTTCTTTTTAAACAAAACTATGGAAAGTAAAACTCCAGTAGAAAATAGGATTGCCCGAAAAAATTCAGCCCTAAATACACTTACCCTTAACTCTTTAAGTGCAGTAACAAGTGGGTCAATTTGTGCTGCTCCTCCCTGTGCCCTGTAGTTCTCAAACATTGCCAGCTCACGGTCACTGAAATATGTATTTAACAGGCCTGGGAAAGCAATATTCAATAAAAGGAAAATTATAAAACCTAACCCCGCTACAAAATAAACTGGTAATGGTTTCTTGTTTAATTTAAGTTTAGATTCTTCTTCAAGAAGGTTTGGTTTCTTTATGATTTGTGAAACTGTATAATATGCGAAAAAAGAAATAAATATGACTCCTACAGCCAGAATAGAAACAGGTGTCCTGAATTTGTTATAAAGGGGCATATAGTCAATAAAAAGGTCAGTAAATCCAGAAAAATGCCTTCCCCATGACAAGAAAATAAACAGGATAACAGAAATAAAAATACCTTTTTTGAGTGGTCCTTTAACTACAAACAAGCCTATAATAAACAGGAAAACAATTACAGCCCCAGCAGAATTTGGTCCGCCACTGTAAGTTTGGTTTCCCCAATATTGGTTCATATTACCAATGGTTTCCCTAAGCCTGGGGTTTACTTTTTTGAGCATCTCCCTGTCTTGTTTAACAGCAGCAGTTGCACCTCCTTTTACCTTTGGTGCAAAAAGCATCATGGTTTCAGCCCTGCCACTGCTCCACATATTAATATAGTCCCTATCCAGCCCTGCATGGGTTTTAATCCCTTCTTTGCCAACTGTTAATTCACTCTTCCCCCTTATGGATTGTTTGTTATACTTGTATAAATTTGACAGTTTAGAATAATTTGGAGCAACAGCCAACATAGCTCCTAAAAGGATAATGGCTGTTGATTTAAAGAATCTGGGTATCTGTTTTTCTTTTACATGGTGATATAATTCAACAAACCCCATACATATCATCCCTAATAACAAATAATAGCTCATTTGGATATGGTCATGGGCTATTTGTTGAGCCAGGAAAAATGCCAGCAATGTAAATCCTGCCAGGTATTTCCCCCTATATGTTAACAGGAAGCCTGCCAGTGTTGGGGCAATAAAAGCGAGTGTCCTGACCTTTTTGAAATGCCCTGCATCAATAATAATTAAGTTATAGGAAGTAAGCCCAAATGCCACAGAACCAGCCAGAGCTAGCCAGGGGTTTACATTAAAAACTATTAACAGGATGTACAAACTTATCATATACCAAAAAAGGTAAGAAACCTCTGAAGGGATACCCATCTTTTCAGGTAAGCTATATATCTTTTTTAACAGGTTAGAACTTTTATATGGAGCCCCCAGGAAATCAGGCATCCCTGAGAACCTAGCATTTGTCCATAAGATTGATTTATCCTCATATTCCCTATAATGGATTTTATCCCTAGCACCTCCTGCACTTTTTACAATATCATCACGCCTCAAGGTCTGCCCTTCCCAGGCGGGGGAAAAATAAATAGAAGAGACTATTAACATTATTACCACTGCAATAATATGTGGTATAAGCTTTTTAAGGATAGGCATAACATTCATTATCCAATTATTTGAAAGGTTGAAAAATTCTTACTAGCCAAAACTATTTCAATAAAATGAGAAATAAAAGTATCCCACTGAAATTATTAAAAAATCACAACCGAAATATCTTTAAAACAAAAAAAGGGGCAAGCCTATCTTTTACCCCTCTTCAAATTATAGTTTTCCCTTTTAAAATTTTCTCAAACAACTCTTTAAAACTAACCTTACTGCCAATGATCTCCTTTAGTGAATCAATAGCAACCCTCTCTTGTTGCATGGTATCCCTGTAACGAATTGCAACAGTTTGCCCTCCTTTGGTTTGATGGTCGGCAATTGAACAGGATGGAGTACCAATCGCATACTGGCGGCGATAGCTCTTTTTAATAGTAATTTTTCTTAAAGATGTTTTAGCCATAATTTATTACCTCCCAGTACCCCGATTTATCACTGCCAATCCTTTTTATCTTATTTTGTTCACGTAATCTAAGAATATCCCTTTTTATTGTTTTTATACTAACACTGCAACGTTCAGCTAATTGTTTTTGGGTAATATACTTGTTTTCTGCCACTAAATGTAAAATTAACAATTGCCTATCATTTACAGGGTCATTTACAGGGTCATTTACAGGGTCATTTACAGGGTCATTCTTTATTTTATCTGCAATAAAAACATTTACCTGGATAAATCCTGATAAATCTGAAACTGAAAAATCCAATTCTGAATATTTCGAAAACCATTCCCTTAACCTCTTGAAGCCTGTACCATATTTTTCTATATCACCAGTTAAATAAAAAGCTTCTGTGAGCAATTTATTTCTATGCCTGGAAATGTAGTTGTCTGAATATAGTTCTTCAATAGTCAAACCATTCATCAATTTCCCGGGATTGGTAATCTCAATGCTTTCATCAAAAATTTTAATTATTACATCTGTTTGATTGGTGTAGTCCCTATGAACAATGGCATTTAGTAATATCTCCCGTAATGCAGGGATGGGATATTGCCAATGTTCTGTCCTTTGTAAGCCATCACCATCAATCTCAAAACCCAGACGAATATTCTTTTTAATGAATATTAGTGCTTCTTCAACTGCCAAAATCAATGGACTTCTAATCATTATGTCATCAATGATGGTAGTCTCTGATTTAAACCTTCCAATATGAATGTTTGTGTGATGGTCGCCAAATAATAATTCACATGCCCTAGTAAGCTTATTGTTTTGTATTAATCCTAGTTTAGTAAAATCATATTCTAAATTTCCAGTAAGCTGAATCCTACCTGATCTGCTTGATTTGTCTTGAAAAGACTTTATTGCCTCACCATCAAGGTCTTTTAAGTTTTTATCTATTTGATATGCATCAAAAGAATAATTTAGGCTTTCCAAGCGAAGTTCTGTTATTTCAGCAGCAGATAATTTATGGTTTGAGTTTAGCTTTCTAATAAAAAACCGATCCCTGTATGAGACTGGTTTAATTGGGAATTCACTAACCTTCAGTATAGCAACAGCTTTATTGTTGATATACACAACTTCAACATCTGGCAGTATGGCAGGTTCTGTATTCTGTTTTACCTCATTAATCCATTTCTGTATGGTCTCATCTGTTAATGTGACACCTAAAATATCTCCAGCATTATTAACCCCTACCAGGATATTTCCACCTTTTGCATTTGAGAAAGCGATTATTGTTTCAATTACAGACTTACTGAAAGTACTTTTAAACTCAATGGAGATACCCTCACCTAAACTAATTGTATTTTTAAGTTCATCTGCCGTCATGTTTAAAAGTTATTCTTATTTTCAATAGCTACTTATTTTTCAAACAATCCCTTAAAACTAACCTTTTCAGAAATCATAGAGCGTAATGCATCAATCGGGATTCTTTCTTGCTCCATACTATCCCTATGTCGGATGGTAATTGTGTTGTCATCTTTTGTTTGATGGTCAACAGTTACACAAAATGGAGTGCCTATAGCATCTTGCCTCCTATACCTTTTGCCAATGGAGTCTTTTTCGTCATACTGGCAATTAAAGTCAAACTTCAGCCCATCAATAATTTCCCTGGCAATTTCAGGTAAGCCATCTTTTTTTACCAGTGGCATTACAGCCAGTTTTATTGGTGCCAATGGCACAGGAAGTTTCAATACCACCCTGGTGTCAACTTTCCCATTGTTTTCTACTTCTTCTTCACAATAAGAAGCAGCCATTATTTGAAGAAACATCCTGTCAACTCCAATAGATGTTTCCACTACAAATGGTACATATGACCTGTTTTCTTCTGGATCAAAATATTGGATTTTCTTGCCAGAATATTCCTGATGCTGAGACAGGTCAAAATCTGTGCGTGAATGGATACCTTCTACTTCTTTAAAGCCAAAGGGGAATTTGTATTCCACATCAACAGCTGCATTGGCATAATGAGCCAATTTTTCATGCTGATGGAAACGATAATTTTCATCGCCAAAACCTAATGCTCTGTGCCATTTCATCCTGGTTTCCTTCCATTTTTCAAACCAATCAAGCTCAGTGCCAGGCTTTACAAAAAACTGCATCTCCATCTGTTCAAATTCGCGCATCCTGAAAATAAACTGGCGTGCAACTATCTCGTTCCTAAAGGCTTTCCCAATTTGTGCTATCCCAAAGGGCAGTTTCATCCTTCCTGTTTTTTGCACATTCAGGTAGTTAACAAATATCCCCTGGGCAGTTTCAGGCCTGAGGTAGATAGTACTGGCACCTTCTGCTGTACTTCCCATTTCTGTGGAAAACATCAGGTTAAACTGCCTTACATCAGTCCAGTTTTTGGAGCCTGAAATCGGGCAGGCAACACCCTGGTCAATGATGATCTGTTTTAATTCTTCCAGGTTATTATCATTTAAAGCATCTGCAAACCTTTTGTGCAATGCATCCCATTTTTCCTGGTTTGCCAAAACCCTTGGGTTGGTTTCCCTAAATTGTTGCTCATCAAAAGCATCACCAAAACGTTTCTTGGCTTTGGCAACTTCTTTGTCCATTTTAGCTTCAATCTTGGCCAATGCCTCTTCTATCAACACATCAGCCCTATATCTTTTCTTAGAGTCTTTATTGTCAATTAATGGATCATTAAAGGCATCAACATGGCCAGAAGCTTTCCAAATGGTAGGATGCATAAAAATAGCAGAATCAAGGCCTACCACATTCTCATGTAAAAGCACCATGCTATCCCACCAGTATTTTTTAATGTTGTTTTTTAACTCAACTCCATTTTGCCCATAATCATACACTGCACCTAAACCATCATAAATCTCACTTGATTGAAATACATACCCATATTCTTTGCAGTGTGCCACCAATTTTTTGAAAATATCTTCCTGAGCCATATTTATTTTGTTTATTCTGAATTGACCAACAAAAATAAAATATTATTGATTGTTTAGAAATTAAATGAGGTTTTATTGATAAACATATATTAATGCAGTGCAATCAAAAAAACTTCATTACACATCCCAAAACAAAAAAAGTAACTTATGTTATTTCCTTTTACAGTCCCACTTAACCAAGATCAATAGTTTGGGAACATGGGCACAAAAAAAGGAAGCAAAACAAATTGCTCCCTTGTAGTCCCACCTGGAATCGAACCAGGATCTATAGTTTAGGAAACTACTATTCTATCCGTTGAACTATGGGACCATATTTCTTAATTTTTCTTTTCCAATTCCACTTTTGTAATATTTCTCCAATTTCCTTGCTTCTTTTCTTGATGAACATCCTTCCGTATATAACAAATTCCAAGGCACATATCCTTTGGTTGATTTTGTTTTGCCAGAGTTATGTTCCTTTAAACGGATTTCTATATGTTTTGTAAAACCAACATATATCCTCCCATCTACTTCGCTTCTAATGGCATACACTACATATTTCATGAGAACTTTTGTTATCCTTACTTCAACTACTATTCCCTGCCTACCGTCAGGCAGGTATCTCTACCTGTCGGTAGACAGGCGTTGAACTATGGAACCTTTTTAATTCAGGCTGCAAAAATATGTAAACCCTATAACATTTCAAAATGTGATTGTTTATATCCTCTCAATTTTTCTGTATCTTTTGAGAATAAACCATAAAATGTATTTAACATGAAGCATATACTGTTTTTATTAATCCTGGTTTTCCCTTTATGTTCTTCAGCTCAGGATTTTGAAAAAGATGTATATAAAACCACCAAAGGAGAACTTGCAATTACATTCATTGGGCATGGAACCCTAATGATGGAGTTTGATGGAAAAGTAGTCCATATTGACCCTGTTACACGATATGCAGATTACACTGTAATGCCTAAGGCTGACCTGGTTTTAATAACCCATGAACATGGCGACCACTTTGACCTTGAAGCATTGGCTGCTATCAAAAAGGATGATACAAATATTATTTTAACCAATATATGCTCAAATAAATACCCTGAAGGGATTATCATGTCAAATGGTGATAAACTTACAATTGCAGGTTTTGAAATTGAGGCTGTACCTGCCTACAATATCAAGCACAAACGCAGCAATGGAAGCCCATTCCACCCTAAGGGGGAAGGAAATGGTTATATAATTTATGCTGGAGGCAAAAAAGTTTATGTGGCTGGGGATACTGAAAACATCCCTGAAATGAAAAAGTTAAAGAATATTGATATTGCCTTCCTCCCTATGAACCTCCCCTACACCATGACCCCAGAAATGGTTGCTGATGCTGCCAAAGCCTTTAAGCCTAAAATACTGTACCCTTACCATTTTGGAAGGACTAATACCAATAAATTGGTCGAATTAATGAAAGGTGAAAAGGAGGTTGAAGTAAGGATAAGGAAATTAAACTAATACCGATTAGCTAATAAAATGTCGTATATAATCGTTTCACTCAATCTACTCCTTTATTAGCCTATCGGCATTTAACCAATTTAATCTAAAAGATTGCAATACAACATTATTCCGTTAAATTGGTATAACATGCAAAAAAAATGCAGGCTATAAAGTAACCTGCATCAAATTTCCATCTTATTAAATTTTTTGTTTCTCAATGGTATAAGGCGCCTGCCTGTTTGGCAAACAGGGAACTCCCTATGAATTTAATCATTCTCATGTGTGCATTTTAGAATGCCAAAATTCATACTCGGTTTCATTTTAAATAATTTATTTTTTATGGACGTCGCCACCACTCGACTCATTGATGTCCTTTTCTTTAGGATTACCATAATACTTAACATCTCCACCACTGCTTGCATTAGCAACCAGCTCGTCAGTTACATTGACACTGGCATCACTTCCACTGCTTACTGAAACATGGCACACTTTAGTAACCAGTTCAGCAGCATGGATATCACTTCCACTGCTTGCCCTAGCCTTAAACATTTCTGACGTACCTGTTATTTTAGCATCAGAACCACTGCTGGTTTCCAACAATAACTTTTTGGTTTTTACGTCCAGGTATATGTCACTTCCACTGCTGGCACTAACCTCAAGTGCATTAGATTTAATGGTATTCTCTGACCTTACATCAGCCCCTGCAGATGCTTTTAATTTTTCGAGTTCTTTAACTGTTACATAAGCTTTTCTTTCTGACCTCCATTTCCAACTTATTTTATCTTTCACATAAATTTTTAATGTGCCATCTTTAACTTCAGTAACAATTTTATCAATAATGTCATCATCTGCTTCAATAACTACTTCTTCAGTATTCCCCATTTTAAGGTATAAGTCAATCCCCGAGGAAACTTTAATTGCAGAAAAACCAGATACATTCCTTTCATTTTTCTCAGGTGTTGAAAATGCTGTTAATACAACAAAGGATATAACCAATGTAAGTACAGTTGTTAGAATTTTTTTCAATGATTTCATGGAGTATTCTTTTAGTGTTAGAAAATATTTTAATAAAGACGGCAAAAAAAAGGGTTAGTTACAATTTTAATTCTTTTTTCTTACATTTCCCCCAGAAGAGCTACTCACATTTATTGTTTCGGGCCTTCCATAATAAAAGACATTAGCGCCACTACTTGCCTTCCCTGAAAATGAATCAGTTACACGGATCCAAACATTAGCACCACTACTTCCTTTGGCTTTGCATTTTTGTGTTGTCAAATCGCCAGCTTTAATATTCGAACCTGCTGAAGTGGAAGCCTTCAACTCCCCTGCTTCAATTTCCAATTTCATGTTGCTCCCTGCTGTACATTCCAAGTCAAGCTTATCACTGCTTATGACTGTTTCCGAATAAACATTGCAGCCAGCAAAGGCTCCAATTTTTTCAACATCAACAACAGTAACAAAAACCTTTTTTGATGTTGCACTTCTAATTCGTTCAGAAGTGCTGACCTTCAACACTCCATCTTCAACTTTGGTGGTAATGGCATCTACAATATTTTCGTCAGCCTTAACCATTAGTTGTTCTTCATCTCCCTGGCTGATAAACACATTCATCCCCCTTGACACTTTTATTTCATCAAAGTCCTTAACTGCCCTGTTTTCTTCAACTACATGCCCATTCCCTTTGATTGATGGACCAACAAAAATACAAGAAGAAAGGGAAAAGGTTAGGATCAGCGCGAATGCACTTGAAATTTTGCGAACCATGATATTCAATTTAGGTTAATAATTTTAAATTGATTTCAAGGTAGTTATAAAATATGCAGAGGCTGTAAATTTTTCGTTAAATGAAGGATTCTTATCGGTAACAGGGGTATAAAAAAAGAAATCCAGCATGGTTAAAATGCCGGATTCCCAATTAAAAAATCAATATTAAAACTACCCATTCCACCTTTGCCCCCTTTGAGGCTTCTTCATTTTGTTGCCATATCCAAAATTACCTTTTCCCCTCCTGCTTTTCATAGTATCAAACTTTAATAACTGTTCTTCTGTAAGGAGTGACCTGATTTTTTGGTGGTTTTCTGCACGTATTTTTGCCAATTTTGTTTTCACCTCTGCCATTTCCTCAATGCTTTTATTTATTGCACTTAGGTCAGCATCTTTTGCAGTTGTTAAAGTAGCATGGTGAGCTCTTAGCTCCCTTAGTTCATCTGTAAGGGGTTTTACTTTTTCTGCACTTTCAAGCCTGATTGCTTTTATTGCCTCCTTTTGCTCTTCAGTAAAAAAAGCACTTTTGCTAAAATTACGTGCCTGCATTTGCCTGAACCTTTGCCCATCATGCTTGCTCATCCTGTTAATCCTGTCCCCCCTTTGCGCATTTACTGCCATGGTTGCAACAACCATTAAAATAATAAGTCCTGTTACTTTTGTTTTCATCATGCTAAGTTTTGAATTATATAAAAAGTTTATTTTGTTTTAACTGCCCTTTTTGACTTTTCATCTTAACAATGGTTTAATAATTAACTTGCCTGGCAATATCTTTAGCAATGAACATTTTTATGGAATTTAAAGTAATAAAAGATGAGATTTGATATTGAAGCTGTAAGGGATTTAATAATAATTAACGTAATGTGAAGGATACTATTTATACAAACTATACAGAGTTTTTATACTTTTGCTCATTCATCAAATTGTTAGATTACTGAATGGTTTAAATTTTTTGAACAGATGAAACGAGCTAAAAGAGTTGCCGTTAGAATTAAAAATTATAAACGAATGAAACGACCATGAATTTTAGCATTCTAAAATACACACATGAGAATGATTAAATTTATTGGGAGTTCCATCTTATACCATCGAGAAATAAAAATTTAATAAGATGAAAAAAAAGAAATTATTTATAGTAACCCTGTCTGTTATTATCTCAGGAATTGTATTGCTAAGTTTTAACAGTGACAGGAAAAACTTCCAGATTGCTAAGAACCTGGATATTTATTATACCCTTTTTAGGGAATTAAACACCTTTTATGTTGATGAAATAAACCCAAACAAACTGGTAAAGTCGAGCATTGACCAGATGTTAAACTCATTGGACCCTTATACCAACTATATTTCTGAAGATCAGATTGAGGATTTTAGGTTTATGACCACAGGGGAATATGCTGGTATTGGTGCATTGATTGGCAAGCAAAATAATAAAATTGTTATTTCAGAACCTTATGAAGGTTTCCCTGCACAAAAAAATGGGCTTAAGGCTGGTGATATTTTTATTGAAGTTGAAGGGAAAGCTACAAAAGAAATGACTACTGAAGATGTAAGCAACCTGTTAAAAGGGCCTGCAAACAAACCAGTGAAACTTAAAATGCAACGCCCTGGGCAGAAAAAACCATTTGAGGTGGAAGTTGTAAGGGAAAAGATCAGCATTAAGCCTGTACCATACCATGGGATGATTGATGAAAATACTGCTTATATCCGTCTATCAAACTTTACACAAAATTGCAGTTCTGATGTAAAAGATGCATTCCTGGCGTTAAAATCAAAACACAAACCAAAAGCTTTGATCCTTGATTTGAGGTCAAATCCTGGAGGGTTATTAATTGAAGCTGTGCGAATTATGAATTTATTTGTCCCAAAAGGTGAGGAGATTGTAAGCACAAAAGGAAAAGTAAAAGAATGGGATAAAACCTATAAAGCCACAGCAGCCCCTATTGATACTACCATTAAAATTGCTGTCCTGGTTAATAGCAATTCTGCTTCTGCCTCAGAGATTATTGCAGGAGCCATGCAAGACCTTGACCGTGGGCTTGTTGTTGGCACACGCACATTTGGGAAAGGGCTGGTACAAACCACCAGGGACTTAAGCTACAATACAAAACTAAAAGTAACCACTGCAAAATATTATACCCCAAGTGGAAGGTGCATACAGGTACTTGATTATTCACACAGAAAGGAAGATGGAAGTGTGGGGACTATTCCAGACACCCTAATTTCCAAGTTTGAAACCAGTAAAGGAAGGTTGGTTTATGATGGTGGGGGTGTTGTCCCTGACATCAAAATTGAGGTCGAAAAATTAAGTTCCCTTACTATTGCATTGGTTACAAAATTCCTGGTCTTTGATTTTGCAACTGATTATGCAAGCAGGGTTGAATCAATTACCAAACCAGAAGATTTTGAAATCACTGATGATATTTATGCCCAATTCAAAACCTTTGTTAAAGAGGATGATTTCAGCTATGAATCACGGACAATCAAAGAATTTGAAAAATTGATGAAATCAGCTAAAAAGGAAAAGTATTTTGATTTTGCTGAAGGGGAATTTGATGATTTAAAGCAAAAATTGCAACCTGACCTTGATAAAGACCTGGAAAAATTTAAGCCTGAAATTAAGGAAATGTTGGTTGATGAGATTGTATCAAGGTATTATTACCAAAAAGGTGCTATAAGGGCTGCTATTGATGAAGACAAAGGGGTTATGAAAGCCCTGAAAATATTATCAGATGATGAGGCCTTGGCTGGTTATTTTAAACCAGGGACAGAAATCTCAGCCAATTAAATTCTAAAAGTATTGTGTACAAAAAATCCCCTGGCATATGCCAGGGGAAATTCAAACCAAAGAAAAACTATTCCCTTACTTTATTGCTTAATCAAATCTTTGATTCCGCCAATTGAACTTAAAATACCACTTGCCTCATAAGGGATATATACAGTTTTATTATCTTCTCCACTTACCATTTCTTCAAAAGTTTCAAGGTACTTCATGGCTACCAGGTAATTAACAGGGTCACCATTTTTCTCAATGGCTTCAGTAACTTTCCTGATGGCCTCAGCTTCAGCTTCGGCCCTCTTTACCCTTGCCTGGGCATCACCTTCTGCTTTTAATATTTCGGCTTGCTTTTCACCTTGTGCCTGGTTGATCTGCGATTCTTTGTAACCTTCAGCTTCTAGGATTTGTGCTTTTTTTAACCCTTCAGCTTCTAAAATTTTAGCCCTCCTGTCACGCTCTGCCCTCATCTGTTTTTCCATGGCATCACGTATGTCGCGTGGTGGGTTAATGTCTTGTAGTTCAACCCTGTTTACTTTAACCCCCCATTTGTTGGTAGCATCATCAAGGATATTCCTAAGCTTGGTATTTATTGTATCTCTTGATGTCAGGGTTTCATCCAGGTCTAATTCACCTATTACATTACGCAAAGTTGTTTGTGTCAATTTTTCAATGGCATCAGGTAAGTTCTCAATTTCATACATTGATTTTATCGGGTCCATAATCTGGAAATAAAGCAATGCATTGATCTCTGTGCTCACATTGTCTTTGGTAATCACATTCTGCCTTGGGAAATCATACACTGTTTCGCGCAGGTCAATCCTGTCTTTGTTTTTAAAACTTACTATTTTCCTGCCATCATAATCTTCCCTGACATACCTCCATACTATTTTCCTGGGTTGGTCAATAATGGGGATAATAATGTTGATCCCTGATGTGAGTGTCCTGTGGTATTTTCCAAGCCTTTCAACTAAAATGGTTTGAGATTGCTGCACAATTCGTATACCTGCTGCAGCAAAAATGATTACAAAAATCGCTAATAAAATAAGGATAATAATAGTTGCATTCATAATTATTGGTTTTTTAATGTATCTGCTAGCTTGCAGAAATTGTTTTAACTGTTAAAATTATACTGTTTACCCGAACAATTTCAACCAATGTATTGGGCTGAACTTGTTCATTGTTTAAAGAGCGGGCCTTCCATTCATCACCATCCAGCACCACGCGCCCCTGGTTGTTTAAATTGTCAATGGCTTCAATCACTTTTGCATGCCTTCCAATCATGGCATTTACGTTTGTTTCTGTAAAATCTGACTTGTTGTAAGCAAATTTTTTTACTGCAGGCCTAATGGTAAAGAAACTTAATAAAGTACCTATTGAAAAAATGACTATTTGCCATTCTATTGATAGGTTGAGGGCAGCCACAAGCGTGCCTGCCAAAGCACCTACTCCAAAATTAAAAAGAACAAATGAAGGAATAAAGATTTCCATGATAAAACAAAAAAGTGCTACAATTAACCAAATGTGCCATAATTCAAATTCCATCGCGACTTATTTTAAATTTGCATAACCAAAATTAGTTGAGTGCATGGGTATAAAAAAGGGAAACTACCTGAGATTTGCCCAACTGACATAACTTTATGGACGAATTCATTTCATCAAAATTCCTGTTATCTCATCCATTCCCGAAATGCATGGGCTTTTAGCCTGCTTACTGAAATGCGTTTGGGCAAACCTACCCCTTGCTGAAGTGCAACATCTATTTTGCCATTCTTGCCTGCCTTCACTTCCTGAATGGTTTCTTTATTAAGGATGAGCTGACGATTGGCCCTGAAAAACAGTTCAGCTGGTAATTCCATCCCCAACTGTTCAAGTGATTTATCATGGATGTATTTCTTTTCAGGAGAAGATACAATATATGTTATCTTATTACTGGAATAAACCCCTTTTATTTCATTAAAACTTATAAAATATGTTTTTGTACCAACCCTGATCCTTAAACGCCCACTGCCATTTTCAATTTGGGTATCATGTTCCTCATGCTTTCCTTGGGGAATTTCTTCAACAGTCAAAACAATACTATCAACTTTTGTAACTTTTACCTTGGTATGTTCTGGGATAATATCCTCATTTATTGAAATAGCTTTCCATTGGTCACCATCAATAGCTACACATCCTGTTTCTTCCATTTCATTGATTGGTTCTATTACTTTACCTATCCTTCCAACTAATCCACTGGCATTTGTTTTTACACTTTTTCTGCGGTAAGCATATTTAATCATCACAGGTTTTACCCCTATGAAACCTGTCAATGTCCCAATAATAAAAAGGATGATTTGAAGGGTTAAAGGTAAATGTATGGCTGCTCCTATGAATGCAAAAAAACACCCCATAGCTATGCTTGCCATAACAAATGAAGGAACAACCATTTCTAATAAAATAAAAATAATCATCCCTATTATCCATAAATGCCAGCTTTCAAATTCCATATTATTAGTTTCTAAGTTTTGTTACTTGCTTTAAAAAATGTTTCACCCTGTCTTTGCTCACATCATTATACCATTTCCCTTCTGTTTTTAATGATGAGCCAACAATAAATCCATCAGCATAAGCCCAGAATTTATTGATGTTATTTGTATTTATCCCTGAACCAATCATTACAGGCAGAGAAATTTTTTCTTTTACTTCTTTTACTTCCTGAATACTGGCTTCCTGCCCTGTTGATGCCCCTGTTACAATAATCCCATCACTCAGGAAAAACTCAGCAGCCACAGCAGTTTCTGATATAGAAGTATCACCTGTTATGGCATGAGATGAATGTTTTTTCTTTACATCAGTAAATATTTTTACTGTATCTGCCCCAATTTGTTTCCTATACCTCAGGAGTTCAGCAGCATCACTTTCTATAATGCCTTCATCTGCCACATGAGAAAATACAAAGCCCTCAGCCCTTATATATTGTAAATTACAAGCATGTGCCACTGCCAGGGCAGCATTATTGGCTCCTGCCAGTACTTGGATGCCCATAGGAATATCGGTGAGTTCCCTTACCTTGCTGCAAACTGATGCCATGCTTGCCACAATCTCTGCCCCTACTTCCCTTTTTAAGTAAGGCCTGTCATGCATATTTTCAAAAAGGATGCTATCAACTCCCTCCTTTATGTAAACCATTGAATCATGGATGGCCTTTTCAATGACCTTACTTATTGGGTATTGGTTTTTGGGTGTCCCTGGCAGTGCCTGGACATGTACTACACCTATGATGGGTTTAAAATGAGGCTTACTAAATGGCATAAAGGTTAATTTGAACTCTAAATTTAATGTGAAATAGCCAATTAACAAATCAGGATTGAAAACTTTTTGCCCTTATTTATTAATTTAGGCAAAACTTTTTATTAACCTAAATGAAATAACATGTTGCAAAAGCCATTATTCCTACTGATTATTTGCGCCCTCTTTTTTTCTTGTAATACAAAACCTAAAAAGCAAAATAATAATAACATCCTGTCTGAAAGTGAAATAGCTGAAGGGTGGCAACTCCTTTTTGATGGAAAAACTACTAATGGGTGGAAAATTTTTAAAGGTGGTGAAGTTGATGCCTGGACAATAAAAGATGGGATACTTTACAATTCAGGTGTTGGGAGTGACCATGGTGGTGATATTATTACCACAGCCCAATTTGAAAACTTTGAATTGTCACTGGAATGGAGGATTGATACAGCTAGCAATTCAGGTATTTTTTATTTGGTACAAGAAGGTGCAGGAGATGCTATTTACCAGTCGGGTTCTGAATACCAGCTCCTTGATGACAAAGGTTGGCCAACTAAATTGGCCCCAGCCCAATATAGTGGTGCCAATTATGATATGCATGCCCCAAAGGGTGCTGTAGTTAAACCTCTTGATAAATGGAATAAAACATTGATTGTTAAAAAAGATTCACTGGTTGAACATTGGCTGAATGAGGTTAAAGTGGTTGAATATAAATTATGGGATAAAGATTGGCTAGAAACAAAAAACAACAGCAAATGGAAAGATGAACCTGAATATGGCATTTTTCCAAAAGGGCACATTGGGCTTCAGGACCATGGAGGGTTGACCATGTTCAGGAACATCAAAATCAGGCCTTTATAAAAAATTACAACTATCTGAACAAAATACATTTAATTCAAACAACATGTCAATAAAAGCATTCAGGGGGATGAGCCCTTTTTCACAGTTTATCTTTTCTCTTTTTGTTATTGTAGTTTCATTCCTCTTTTTTATGGTTGTTTCAGTGGTAATAGCCATCCCTCTTTTTGACCTTGACCTGAATAAGATTGCTACCATAACTGATATTTCAAACCCTGATAATATTGACTTTTTAAAATATTTCCAGGTTGTGCAATCTATAGGGCTATTTATAGTACCCCCCATTATTTTGGCATGGCTTTTTATGGGAAATGTTATTAAATATTTGCAATTACATAAAAGCCCAGGGTTGGCTTCCATCTTGCTTGTTGTTTTATTAACTGTATCTATTTCCCCAGCTATTAATTTACTGGGAGAAATCAATTCAAAAATGGCTTTCCCTGAATGGATGTCTGGGATTGAGGACTGGATGAGGAACAGTGAAGAAAATGCAGCACAGCTTACTGAAGCTTTCCTTGATGTTACCACCATAAAAGGGTTATTTTTTAATTTATTCATGATAGCATTTTTGCCTGCTATTGGAGAAGAGTTTTTATTCAGGGGAGTAATACAAAAGATCTTTATTAAATGGACAAAGAACAGCCATTTGGGAATTTGGATTGCTGCCATATTATTTAGTGCCCTTCATTTGCAGTTTTATGGGTTCCTGCCCAGGATGATATTGGGAGTTTTGTTTGGCTACATGCTGGTTTGGAGTGGTTCAATGTGGTTACCCATAATTGCCCACTTTATTAATAATGGGGTAGCTGTTGCTGCCATGTGGATGGTTAAACAAGGTAGAATTGACCCATCAGTAGAAGAGCTTGGAGCAACCCCTGATAGTTTATACACAGCAATTATAAGTGCTGTGCTTACCATATTTTTAATGTGGTACCTGATGAGGCTTCACCAATTAAAGAAAAATAATGTGAAGTATTAAAAATCAAAAGCCAGGTCAGTTTGAATACCTGTTGACTGTAAGGCTTTTAGCTCTTTTCTGCGTAACACATACACAACCCCATATTCTTTGGCTTTCTCCCTTTTTTGTGGAGGAGGAAGGTGGGAAAAATGCTGCTCTACCTCATTCCAAATTTCGCGAATAATTGCATCTGCACGTTCCCGTGCCTGGTATATCCCTGTTTTTACCAGGGCTGTGTCATCATGCAATACTTTATGAAGCATTGATACATCTTTGAATGCTGTAAAATGGACTTTAACCAAAGCAATGGAAGGGTTATAAATTGGGCTTCCCCCTTCATTCACGCGTTGCTGTTCTCCTTCAATAACCTTCTCGCCCCACTCCAATATTTCATTCTCATTATGAAATGGGGGGATACCTGTATCTGAAGGTTCTAACCCATAATGTTTCCTTACCTCAGGCTTCAGCTCATCTCTTTGGATGGCCATGTTTATAATCTGAAGGAAATGGGATAAATATAATTTTGCTTTATGCTGAAATTCATTAAATGCCTTATTTTTTTCCAACTGCCTGTCTTGTTCTTCCTTGTTTTTCTTTAGCACCAACTCAAACTCCATGTTAAATTCTTTCAGGAGTTCCAGGTTTTCCTGTGAGAATGCCAGTTCGACTGCATGGTTTGTTTCTCCCATCCTCAGGGCAGCTTCAATTGCCCTTTTCCTAGCCTTGTCTGTTGTTGGTAATCTTCTGTATGGCATCTGCATAATTTTCGTCCAATCAAATCTAACCAGAATATACAGGAAAATCAATGCTCCTGGTAGTTCTTAATTAACAATGGGCTGTTAAAAGAAATGTTGCAAGGCCTGCCAGCAGGTAGTTTCAAGTAAGTAAAACCTACCAAGCAATGGCAACATGCCAGGGGTAATTTGGCTGCTTATGCAAAAAAAACTTAAACAGTCCATAACCATTGTTACTTTTCGCGCATTGCCTACCATTAAGTAAAAACATTAACAATTCATTATATTAATACTGTATTTATGGGTTTACAAAATAAATTGAGGGATTTATCACTACTTTTAAAACTATTACCAAACTCAAATTGGGAGTCAAATATGCCCAAGCAAGCTTTAAAAGAACTAAAAAATGAAGAAATAATTCAAGGGATAAGGACAGGTTCCCCTGAGGTTATTAATTATTTGAAAGTTAAAGCATATCCCTTTGTTAAAAAGTATGTAATAATGAACAATGGGGCCCCAAATGATGCTGACATTGTTTTCCAGGATGCCTTGGTTGTTATTTTCAGAAAGGTTAAAGGCCCTGGCTTGCACTTAAACTGCCAGTTTACCACTTATTTTAATGCTGTTTGTAAGTATATTTGGAGGTATGAACTACAAAAAGGGAACAACCCACTTTTGGTTTCTGTGGATGAAATCAATAATTTTTTTGATGAAAACGAGCTGGAAGGGCTTTACAGGGAAAGTAAAGAGTTCCAGCTTTACAGGCATTACTTTAAAAAACTAAAAAAACGCCAGCAAAAAATATTGAATGCAGCAATGTCAGAAAAAAAATACAGTGAATTGTATGGTTTATTTGGGTATAAAAGTGTTGATGCCTTTAAAAATGAAGTAAGCAGGATAAAAAAATTATTGATCAAACAAATTTCGTCTGACCCCAGGTTTAAAAAATACAGTGGAAAACCTAACTGGAGTTTATGAGAAAAAAAGATGGAAAATACAACTCAATGGACAATCAGCTCAACCAAGATGAAAAGGAACTATTTGGTAGGGTTGAAAGGGCTGTAAAGGAGGATGGGCTTATACAGTTTGAAAAGAAAGTAAAGCAAACTTTCTATGCCAAAAGAAGCAATTCACAACTAATTGCCAAGATTGCTGCAGTATGTATTGCCCTTGTATGCCTTTCTGCTTTGGCTTATTATAGTGTGCCTGTACATAAAAGGTTGTTCAACTCTTATTATCAGCCCTATGAGGACCAAACACTTAAGGATTCTTATAGGGGAAATGAACATGGGGAAGAAAATGCCTACAAGCTTTATGCATCTAAAAATTATGAAAAAGCCAGCACCATCTTACTTGAAACAACCAAGGCAAAACCAAGTGATTTTGAGGCCAGGTTCCTACTGGCTATTTCTTTTATAGAATTAAAAAAATACCAAGAAGCTGAAATGCACCTACAAATTCTGCTGGATGCCCCTTTAAATTTTTATACTGATGATGCTTTATGGTACCAGGCCTTGTTACATGTTAGGAAAAAGGAGTTTCCACTGGCAAAAAAACTGGCCAGTTCCATAGGGACTTCTTCTGTTTACTATGGTGCTTCACAAAAACTTCTTCAGAAAATAGGCTCCAACCAACAATAAAAGCAAGAAAGAAGATAGCAAAACCCAGTTAGCTTTTCCTGTCCTGGTTTGTATGTACTGTGGCACACCTTGGTATGTATAAACTGACCAATAATGTGGATGGGCATATATTTCTGATGGATGTTTGAGCATTTGCAGTTTTGCATGGTACAAAGCCCTACTTACTTCTTCACCATCTTTTATTTTATGTATAAGACCCCCAATAATATTTTCAGACACATGGTCACTTACCTGCCAGTTTGCCCCTATCACACTTTTTACACCAGCCAACTGAAATGCATTGGCTAAGGATGCTGTCCCATAATTTTCAATATACTCCCCATGTGAAGAACCACAAGCCCCCAAAATCAATAAAGGGCTGCCCCACCTCCTGTTTAATACTTGGTAGTAGTGCAGGTTACTTTGCCCATTGCTGCCATACATTGCCAAACTTGATAGTTGAGGGTGCAAAAAGTGGTTTAAGCCATGTGTTGCCAGGTGCAAAATACTGTGCTTATTGGCACATTTTAATAGCTTTGCTTTTGTTGCTTTCCCATGTAAATAAGAATCCCCATCCAAAATCCTGGCTGCAGTTGCCACTTCTGTCCCTGAATTCCCCAACCCCCTTTTTGCCCCAGAAAAAGGGGCAAACCCAGCATATCCAGCACTTTTAATATTTCTCCTATCATCTACATGCCTCAGGAACAAGGGCACTGAACCTGAATGAAGGATGTTGTTCCTTTTTATTAGAAAAGGGAAACCTACCATATCCACACCTTTAATTATTGGAACCCCTGTAAGGAGGGCATCAAAAGATACATTGTTGAAAACCTTGCTTTTTTCTATAATTATGGTTTTATCCTTAAAAAGTTGGCCATTGTGCCCAAAAAGCTCCTTATAAAGAAAAACAGCAGAGTTGACATATCCTGCAATGCCATCAATGCTTGTATTTTTAGAGCCACTTTCATGGATAAAGTCATTATATTTTGCTAAATGCCCTGAAAAAACCTCATCATAAGAAATTTTATTACATGTTATTTCCTCAGGAGATATGATAAACTGGAACAAACTTTCCCCCACTTTATAGAATTTTATATAAAGCTCATTTTCCAATAAGCCTTCCTGAAGCCTATGGATGGCATTGCCATCAGGTGCAAAAAGCCTGTTTTTTATATGTGGGGCCTTGAGCAGTTTCCTTGCTATTTTTTCATGTTTGTTCAACAGCAATACCAACTCACGTTCTGGCCTTGCATTGTTTGCTGTTCCTGCATGCAACCTTTTTGCCAACAAGCCATTAACCTGGTTTTCAATGGTTGCCAGCTTAACCAGGAGGGTTTTGTCCCCATCCATTTGCCCCATTGAAGCCCATGCATTGTTAGCGTACATATCTACATGGTTAAATTGCCCAATAAAGTTTAACCCTTCATACAAATAAGCCTGGTTATGGGTAATGGAAAACAAACTTATGGCAGTGCATAGTGCTGTGTCACACAAACTTTTACATTGGAGGTTAATGTAGTTGAGGTCCTTTAAAAATGGGGGCTTGGTGTTGTTGGAATTAATTTCCCCCAGTTTGTTTTTTATAAAGGCAAACTTTGCCTTTAAATGTTTAATGTCCTTTTTAGTTTCATATTCTTGCTGGTACAAAGAACATGTAGCTTTGGTAAATTCAAGGTAGTGGGGTTTGGGTGCATTACCAAATGGGCTGGCAGGTATTTCTGATGAAAAATAATTTTTTGCAATCATACCCCCTTTTTCAAATTCACCATATTTGCAGCAATATTTCAAACTCAGCAAATCAATTTTGGGGGCCTGTTTATCAAGCCCAAACCCTTCTACCACTTGTAAAGCATTCTTAAGTTGTTCCTGAAATTTTTCTTTTGCCCCAGTTTTCAATAAAATTTCAGCATGGAATACAATTATATCTATGAGCAAACCTTTCAACCCTTCAATTTGCCCCATATCTTTCTCACAAAAGCCTTTGCCCTTGCTTAAGTGCCCAATGGCAGTCCCATAATTGCCCTCCAAATATTCAATTTTCGCCAAATAATAGTGTATGTCCCCAAACAAATAGGCATTGGCAGAAGAAAGGCCAAAGTCAGAATTTACTGAAAGGGCCTTTAAAAAACATGCTTTAGATTGCCCATAAGCAGCTTTTAAAAAATAGGACTTCCCCAAAAGGAAATAGGATTTTTGCAGCTTTGACAACCAATTGTGTGACTGGAACAAAACTTGTGCCTCCTCAAAAAAAACAATTGCCTGCCCAGGTTTTGAAAGCATTAGGAACAGTTCACCCAGCTGCATTAAACAGTTGGAGCTTTGTGGGGCATTTTTTTGTGCCATGTATATGTCAAGTGCCTTTTGGTACTCCCCTATTGCATAGCCATACAGTTTAAGGTGCCTGTAACATGCACCAGACAATTTGTGTACCATGGCAATTTTGGCAAGCCTTGGTGCTGGGCTGTGTTTCTCTATATCAATCAATGCAACAAAGTTAGCCAGTGCAGCATCATACCCTTTTTCCACATACTGTTCATAGCCCTTGTCAAATAAGCTCCCTACTTTATCCCCCTTCCCCTCAAGGGGCAATAAAATAAACCATATAATTGCCAGGAAGTAATATTCCTTTTTCATCTGTATATAATTATTTATTTTTATGGTAACAGATGTAACCCCTATGGATAATAATCATCACTTTTGTTTTAAATTTTACGATGGTTGTTTCATATTATTTTGAAAAATTAAAATATCCTAGTGAACATAAAACCAAAATACACAATATTAAGCACAATTGTATCCATTATTTTAACTGGTTTAACTACCCTTGGCTATTCACAGGTAGATACCCTTTTTTCCCCATTACCCAAGGCAAAAAAATGGGGAAAATCATTTGTGCAGGGTGATTTTAATGGGGATGGATACAATGACCTGGCTGTTTTGGCCCCAGGGCTTTTAACAAAAGAGGGCAAAAAAACAGGTGGCATATTTGTTTATTTGGGCAAACAGGCCAATTATCCTAGCCAACCAAGCCATTTCATCAAATGTAGGCTAGATGGGCATTTAAAAGGGGTAAACCAATGCACCACTGGCGATTTTAACAATGATGGTTTTGATGACCTTGTTGTTGGTAACCCATTTTATGGCAAACCCCAACTTGACAGGGGGTATGTGCAGCTATTTTGGGGAAACAAGAAGGGCCTGTCTGAAAAAAAAGGCATTCTAAAACTTGGGGATACTTCATATGGGAGCTTTGGGAGCAAAATAAGCAAAATTGACTTTAATGATGATGGGATAGATGACCTTATAGTGCAGGCCAGGTTTGACTATATGCTGGAAGGAAGGATATATATTTATTTGGGGTCTCCCCATTTTAAGCTAAATAAACCCAGCTATAGCTTGCAAGTATCAGATTCAAACTCTTTATACCATTGTTTTAACTATGACTACAATTTTGATGGGGTTGAAGATGTAGTTTGCAGGTCAAACCTAAACTGGAACAACAACATTACCCAGGTGTACTTTTTTAAAGCTGGGAAAAATGGAGACAACTATTATGATAAAAATTTTGAACTGAATTGTTTTTCCCCAGTTTCTTACCTAAATAAGAAAACAACAGGCCAACACATTCTGCTTGGCAAATACACCACAGATAACCTGGATATTAAAACAAACCTGGCTGTTATAAAAGGCACTGAAGCAATACAATGCAAAACACCAATTTCAGGAAAACCCTTTCATGTTTCCCAAAATCCCCCTAAAATATTTGTACTTGGCCATGTTGGTTCCCATTACCAATTTAACCTTTATGCATACAATAATGGTACTTTGCAATTCCAGAAAACACTATGCCAAATTACTGATGCTGTTTCACTTATGAATTATAAAGTGCTCCCACACCCCAACAAAAAATTACCAGCCCTCTTCATATCCCTCAACCATAAAGGAAAAGAGCTAATACTGATTAAGGAACTAAATATATATTAGAACAGTTCTAAATAGACCCCCTGCCCTGATTTTTTGTGGATTCCTTATTACCTGCCTGCACTACCAAACCATTAACTGGGGAAAGTGGATTTAGCTCCAATAAGCCTTAAACCTTAAATGGGATATTGCATTGTAACTAATCTTACAGATAATAGGATGTGCTGGTCCCAAAAATTAAAAAATGATGAAATGGGCGTAATAAGTAGTCATTTATTACATGGATGGATGCTTATACCAGTTGCTACATGCGTTACCAGAAAAACTAAAAATATCAACCAATGAAAAAACCAAGTATTACAACCCCCATTATTTTATTGTTCTTATCTGTAAGTTTTACCATGGTTAAACCTACATTGGCACAAGGCCCAAACCTAACAAAAACACTGGGGGTTGAGCCTTTGTTTACATTTATGGAAAGCAACCCCAAACTGCTCCCTTTATCTGAGTTTAATGCCATGGACTCTTTTGAATGGAGAAAAGAAAATGCCATTTCCCAATGTAAAATTGCCTTGTACAAATACAAAGGGCCCAAAAAGCCACCAAAATTATTGGAAGAAACCACCTACCTGTTTAATAAGGAGGGAAAAATTGAGAAAAAAGTATTGGAAAAAGCAAAGGCAGAATATTATTATAATGATTTAAATGAGCTGAAGGAAATGAAGCTGTTCCTTAAATCAGGAAAGCTGTTTAGGGAAAAATTATTTGAGTATGAAGATGGTTTAATCAAACAAATTAAGGTCAAAATAAATGGTGCCCTTAATACCAATGCAAAAGGTACCATTGGCTTTAGCTACAATGAAGCCAAAAAGCCAACTGAAATAATGATTTATACCAAGGAGGACTATGAATATTACAGGGAAAGGTACAAGTATGGTGAAGATGGGAACAAGATAGAGCTCCAGATATGTAAACGTGGGATGAGCACTGCCACAAACATCCCAAAATCATTCTCAAAGCTTAATTGTGGGAACAAAGTTGAATACCAATATGATGAAGGTGGCAACATCCTCAAAGAAACCTATTACCATCCATCATTTGTGCCAGTTGTTGGCATGGTAAACCAGGCTGAACCCCAAGGTTATTTATACTACACATATAATGAAAATGGGGATATCACTGAAATTAAGGATTATAAAAATACCAATGAATTAAAATCCAAAACAGTTTTCACATATGATAATGGAAAGCCCACAATGAAAATTGAATATGCCCTTGATAATACCATCACATCAATGGTTTCATACAAATATGATGAAAAGGGGATAAAAAATGAAGTTATTATCCATGACCTATATACTAGAAAACCAAAAGAGATAATAAAATTAACTTATAACTAAACATTATGAAAGCGTACCAGACAAAGCCACTGGCCACCTTGTTTTTCTTGCTTGGTATTTTATATACAAGCCTTGCACAAAGCCAAAACCCAGTAAAACTAGATTATCCAGAACAATTAAATTTCAAGAAAGTAAGGATTACCACCAAAACATGGGAAGAAATAAAGTCCCCAACATTAGAACTATACCCTTCTACAAACACATTGGATTATATAAACCCACTAAACCAAAAGAAGTTAAACCTTGGCCTAGAAAATATCCACACAATTGAATACCAAAAGGGGTCAAAAGCACTTATATGGGGTTTGGTGGGGGCTGGCACAGGGATTTTGGTTTTTTCTGCTATCAATGAAGCAAACAATTGGGGTGACCCATTTAACGATGTTAGTTCAAGCACCATTGGTGCAACATTTTTTGCCTGCACTGGGCTTGGTTTTTCCATTGGTGCACTAATTGGCTCTAAAAGTAAAAAATACAAAAAAATATATGTCAATAACCAATTTGTCAAATAGAAGTTGTTTAAAGTTGAAGGGGAATTCCGAAAGTGATAGATTGATTCTCAGTGGCAAAGCTCCATTTTTCTTGCATAGCCATAGCTATGGAAGAAAAATTAGCTGAAGTCCAATGGAATCAAGATGTTGCTTGCAGTTTTTCAATTTAACTTTTGACAACTTCATAATGTAAACTCTTTTGAATTACAAACTTCTTAATCCTTACAAATGAAACAACCTATTTTAATGTTAATCCTGTTTGCTATTGTTTTTGCAAGCTGTAAAAAAGAACCCACTGCCTCATTTGAATACACAATGGATGGTACCCTTGCCCCCTGCAAAGTTTCTTTTATAAACAAATCTTCTGATGCCA
Organism: Prolixibacteraceae bacterium; assembly: GCA_028282705.1. GTDB lineage: Bacteria > Bacteroidota > Bacteroidia > Bacteroidales > Prolixibacteraceae > JABMQB01. The sequence goes on from JANQHI010000052.1 coordinate 93,618, forward strand.
CTTCCCATAATTGGGACTTTGGAGACCAGTCTTCTTCTACTGAAGATAACCCAATCCATGAATTTGTTGAAGGGGGTAATTATCCTGTATCCCTTACTGCCAATGGAGAAGGGGGTGAAAATACCTTCACACAAACAATTACTGTTTTACATTCAGTTACAGGCAAATGGGATATAAGCATAACCCTGGAAGATGAAACATTTGATGGTGAACTTAATTTAAGCCAGGCAGAAGATGGGGCGTTAAGTGGTGATTTTGTATTTACTGATGGTTCTGGTTTTTCCAAACTTTTGTCCTCCAGCAATGTGGGCAACAATAATGAAATTAACATAGATTTTTGGATGGGTGGGACCTATTTAACAAAACTTTCAGGGCTTATTTCCCCAGGTTATAAATCCATGTCAGGGAAATACACCATTGGGACAATTACTAAGCAGTATAGCTGGTCTGCCACAAAAAGCTATGCCAAATCAGTTAAAAAAAGCAATCTAAATATAAAACCTCTTGAAAAGCTTATGGGGCTAATCAATTCATTAAAATAAGAGTCTGTTTACAATAACTTACAAAGAATGAAGTATTTATTTCTAAGCATATTATTACCATTATCAACCCTCATATGTGCCCAATCCATTTCATACAACAAATCTTTTGATTTCCCTGAACTTGGATATGGCTCACGTTTTTTTTCTTACCAGGATTTTTTACTCCTCCAGGATTCAAAAAACCTTTATCTGTGTGAATTTGAAACTGGAACTGGGCAATTCCAGGTACTTGATACATTTGTTTTTGAAGCCAATATCCCAGTCAACAACAATGTTGGGGCTTTTTCAGAATTTGGGGGTGTAGCCATAAAAAACCAGTTTATTTTTGCCTTGAAGTTTTATGGTTGGAACTTAACCACCAATAATTTTGAAGGTGGAGAAATTGAACTATTAACTGTTGAAAACAAACAATTTAAAAAAATTACCAGCTATTTAAGTACTACAAATGGATTGGCTTTTTTAGAAGGGGTATGTAGTGGTACTATTGGCAAAAACTCTTCATTTTTGTATGCATGTACCAGAAAAGGTAGGGTTTTATCCTTTAAAATAAACCCCCAGGATGGCACATTGTCCTTTGCCTCAACTTTTGATGGGAGTAACAACCCAATGGGGAACAAGCCTCCTTCCTATTACCAAATTGAAGTATCTGATGACAACAGGGCCTTGTATGCTGGTGGCTTCAATAACAGACGTGAAGTAATGGATGGAAATGGTATTTCCCAGTTTTCTTGTGACCCTGAAACTGGATTATTAACATACTCAGGTACAGCATACACCTGGATTCAGGACACCAATGAGCGTTACCCCTCATTTGCTATCCCAAGTGGGCAAAAACACCTATATTTTACTGCTGATGCTACCCATGACAGCTATCAGATGTACAACATAAATGAAGGGGACAATGCATTGGAAGGTTTTACCTCAATTAATTGCCAACCCTCTGACAGCCACTCCAATATCAAAAAAATTGCATTTATTGGCAATACCAAATTTATTGCATTATGTGATAACCAGACTGGAAGTACCATGTGCCTTGGAACACGTGACCCAGAAACAGGTGAACTGGCCTTTAAGGAGTTTTATACACAGTTACTCCATGCCCCAGCTTTGTCAACTTACCATTTTGAACCCATATCTCATTATACAGGGGTAAAAGTTTATGAAGAACAAAACAAAATCCTGGTTATTGACCCATTCAATAAAAAAATACACTTGGTAAATGTCAATGAGGGGTCAGAGTTTTATGTTGCCCCAACTAGCGTTAATAAAATGCCTGAAAACACTGCTATCCATATATTCCCCAACCCTGCAAAAAACCACATCCATATTGAGCATAAAAGCCTGGCTGGTACTGTTATATCAATTATGGCCCTTTCAGGCCATACAGTGCAAAAAATAGTTGCTAAAAACAACCATGTTGACATCAACTTAGAAAAGTTGCCAAATGCCTGCTACTTAGTTAAACTAGAAAAAGGGGGAAACACCAGGGTACATAAAATAATTAAACAGCAATAAAAATGTAAATGCCCTAAGTATATGCTACTGTTAAAATATTGAAGAATTATAAAAAAACCGTTCCCTCAAAAAAAGGAACGGTTCTTTTTTATTTTTTCTAAAGAGGACTGGCCCCTAACTTGTTATTCAGAAAACCTGGAAACCAAATATTCCCTGTTGAGCCTGGCAATGTTGTTAATAGATATGCTTTCTATTTTTAACTAAGAATCTATACCAACCTAAACAAATACTATTGGATATTAAATTATATATTTTTAACTTTAACCTCTCATATTGTAACATGTTGTTACATTTTGATAGGTAATGATAGAAAGATTATTAAAAATACAACTTAAAGAAGGTTTAACTGAATTTCCAGTGGTAGCAATTCTTGGGCCTAGGCAATGTGGTAAATCTACACTTGCTAAAATGTTGCTCTCAAAAATAAAAAATGTTGCATACATTGATGCTGAAAAAACTTCAGACAAGCTAAAACTTTCTGATCCTGAGCTGTATTTTGAAATGAATCAAAACAAGCTTATTTGCCTGGATGAAATCCAAAGGGTGCCAGAAATTTTTCAGCCCATGCGTTCAGAAATTGACTCAAATAGGAAAAATGGCCATTTTTTAGTATTGGGCTCAGCTTCAAAAGAACTAATAAGGCAAAGCTCTGAAACATTGGCAGGCAGGATACTTTATATCCATTTAACCCCATTTATATTTATAGAAATTTCCAGCACTACTTCCCTCAAAGAATACTGGAACAGGGGAGGCTTTCCTTTAAGTTTACTAGCTTCTTCCAGAAAAGTAAGTTTCAATTGGCGCGAAAGTTTTATCCAAACCTTCCTTGAAAGGGATATCCCTCAATTTGGTTTTTCTATTCCTTCTGAGAAAATTAGGAGGTTATGGCTAATGCTTGCCCACAGCCATGCACAAGTTTTAAACCTTAGCACCCTTGGAAATTCTATGGGGCTTAGCCATAATACAATAAAAAACTATATTGATATCCTCTCAGAAACTTTTATGCTTAGGGTACTCCCCCCATATTTTTCAAACCTGGGCAAAAGGCTTATTAAATCACCAAAGGTTTATATTCGCGACCATGGAATCCTTCATGCATTACTAAGGTTAACATCCTTTGATGAATTACTAAACCATCCTGTATTTGGTGCATCTTGGGAAGGGATGGTTATAGAAAACCTAATTGCAGTCTCGCCAGGTTGGTCACATTCATATTATAGGACCTCAAAAGGTTCAGAAATGGATTTGGTCCTAACTTTTGGGGGGAAAATCATTTCCATTGAATGCAACGCTTCAAAAACGCCTCATTTAACCCGGGGTTTCTGGAATGCCATAGAAGATATCCAGCCAGAAGAAACTTGGATTGTGGCTCCTGTTGAAGAAGGATACCAGTTAAAAAGAAATGTTTGGGTACTGCCACTATTTTCAGCAATTGAGAAATTAAGAAACATAGCAAATATATTTTAATAAGAAAAGCCCCTCCATCAGCTGATGAAAAGGCTTTTTATATCTATGCCATCCTCCTATTTATTCTGAGAACCTTGCAACCAAGTATTCCCTGTTGAGCCTGGCAATGTTGTTAATAGATATGCTTTTAGGGCATTCTACCTCACAAGCACCTGTGTTAGTACATCCACCAAACCCTAGTTTATCCATTTGGGCAACCATGTTGCGTGCCCTGCGTTTTGCTTCAACTTTTCCTTGAGGCAATTTAGCCAGGTGTGAAACTTTCGCTGATACAAACAACATGGCAGAAGAGTTTTTACAAGCTGCTACACACGCCCCACAGCCAATACATGCTGCTGCATCCATAGCTTCCTCTGCATCATCATACCCAATTGGGATTGCATTCCCATCAGGGACACCACCTGTATTGACAGAAACAAAACCTCCAGCCTGAAGTATTTTGTCAAATGCTGTCCTATCTACAATTAAGTCTTTAATAACAGGGAAAGCAGCTGCCCTCCAAGGTTCAATTGTTATGGTATCACCATCTTTAAACTTGCGCATGTGTAGTTGGCAGGTGGTAATTTCAGTGTCTGGTCCATGGGCACGCCCATTAATGAACAAACTACATGTACCACAGATACCTTCCCTACAATCATGGTCAAATGCAATAGGGTCAATCCCTTTCTGGATAAGTTCATCATTCAGGATATCCATCATCTCAAGGAAAGAAGATCCAGTTGATATATTCTCAATTTTGTAAGTTTCAAACCTACCTTTTTCTGTTGCCCTGTTTTGGCGCCAAACTTTGATATATAGTTTTTTTAGAATTTTATCAGCCATTTTTTTGATTTTAAATTATTAGACTAACAGGCCTTACTTATAACTCCTTTGAGTAAGCTTGACATTTTCAAAAACCAGCCCTTCTTTATGCAATACAGGCTCCTGGTTTTCTCCTTTATACTCCCAGCAAGACACATATGTGAATTTCTCATCATTGCGTTTTGCCTCACCTTCCTCAGTAGCTGACTCTTCGCGGAAATGGCCACCACATGATTCATTCCTGTCCAGTGCATCCATGGCCATTAATTCGCCAATATCAAAGAAATCTGCTAACCTTCCTGCTTTTTCCAGTTCAGGGTTCAGGTTATCCATCTCTCCAGGTATTTTTACATCTTTCCAGAATTCTTCCCTTAGTTCCCTGATCTCCTTGATAGCTACTTTCAAGCCTTCTTCATTTCGTGACATACCCACATTGTCCCACATGGTTTGCCCCAACTTTTTGTGGAAATAATCAACTGTTTTTGATCCTTTAATATTGAACAGTTTTTCCAGTTTGCCTGTAACAGCCTTTTCAGCTTCTTCAAACTCAGGAGCATTGGTATCTGTTTTTGGTACCATTATTTCATCAGCCAGGTAATCCCCAATGGTATAAGGCAATATGAAATACCCATCAGCTAACCCTTGCATCAGGGCAGATGCCCCAAGCCTGTTGGCACCATGGTCTGAGAAGTTTGCTTCACCAATTGAATACAGCCCTGGAACAGTGGTCATCAGGTTATAATCAACCCATGTTCCACCCATTGAATAGTGGATAGCTGGATAGATCATCATTGGCTCTTTATATGGGTCAACATCTGTAATTTTTTCATACATCTGGAACAAGTTCCCATAACGCGCTTCTATTACATTTTTCCCCAACCTTTCAATGGAATATTTAAAATCAAGGAATACTGCTTTTCCTTCAGCATTTACTCCAAAACCTGCATCACAACGTTCTTTTGCGGCACGCGAAGCGACATCCCTTGGCACCAGGTTACCATATGAAGGATACCTCCTTTCAAGGTAAAAATCCTTGTCTTCATCAGGTATATCATTAGAGCCTATTTCACTCTTCTGCAGCTTTATAGCATCTTCTTTTTTCTTAGGTACCCAAACACGCCCATCATTCCTTAATGACTCAGACATTAGGGTTAGTTTTGATTGCTGGTCACCATGTACTGGTATGCAAGTTGGGTGTATCTGTACAAAACACGGGTTAGCCATCATAGCTCCTTTTTTGTAACATTGCCAAGCTGCTGACCCATTGCTTCCCATAGCATTGGTTGACAGGAAGAACACGTTCCCATAACCACCACTGGCAACCACAACTGCATGTGCACCAAACCTTTTCACTTCACCAGTTACCAGGTCACGTGTGATAATTCCGCGTGCTTTGCCATCAATAATAACCACATCAAGCATTTCGTGGCGGTTGTACATTTCAACATTCCCTTTGTTGATTTGGCGGTTTAATGCTTGGTAAGCCCCAATCAGGAGTTGCTGCCCAGTTTGCCCCCTGGCATAGAATGTCCTACTGACCAAAACCCCTCCAAATGAGCGGTTAGCCAGTGTGCCACCATATTCGCGCCCAAATGGTACACCCTGTGCAACACACTGGTCAATGATATTTGGAGAGACTTCTGCTAACCTGTACACATTAGCTTCACGTGCACGATAATCACCCCCTTTAATAGTATCATAAAATAACCTGAAAACAGAGTCATTGTCATTTTGGTAGTTTTTAGCTGCATTGATACCTCCTTGGGCTGCAATTGAGTGAGCCCTCCTTGGGCTATCCTGGTAACAGAATGCTTTAACTTTGTAACCTAGTTCAGCCAATGAGGCTGCAGCTGATGCACCACCTAAACCTGTACCAACAACAATAACTTCTAACTTCCTTTTATTTGCAGGGCTCACAACTTTAATGGCTGCTTTATGCTTATTCCACTTTTCAGCTAAAGGCCCTTCTGGTATTTTTGAATTTAATATGCTCATATCTGATTTTGTCTAGATGGTTAAAATTTAATCATGAAATACAATGGGATAATTGCAAAGCCTAAAGCAATGATAACTGAATATACATAACCAACTGCTTTCAGGCGTTTCATCCAATTTTTATTATTTAACCCAACTGTGTGGAATGAAGACCAAAAGCCATGGGATAAATGGATCCCCAACAAAATACCCCCTACTATATAAAATATACAATAAGGGACACTTGATTTGAACAAGCCTGCTACCAATGTATAGCTATCTTCAATTTCAACACCATCAATGTGTAGTACCCCTAGCTCTTCAGGGTTAAATTTAATTACCCAGAAAAAATTAATAATATGCACCACCAGGAAAACTAAAACCAATGCCCCAAGGATCAGCATATTTCTTGAAGCCCAGGTACTTGAAACTGCCAAGCTTTGCTTTTTATAACCAACTGGCCTGGCTCTGTAATTTTGGTAAGACAATATTAGCGACCAGATGATATGGATGGCAAAACCTAACCCAAGGACAGGCTCCATAATTTTTATTGCAGGGTTTGAAGCCATAAAATGGGCACCCATGTTAAATAACTCACCCGTGTCGTCAAAAATCAACAATAAATTAAGCGTCAAATGCACAGCCATAAATACCATTAGGAATAACCCTGTGATACTCATTAAAAATTTCCTGCCAATTGACGTAAATAGAAAATTGCTCATAGATTCACATTTATTTGTTTGTTGTCAAAATTTATTCTCTTAGTATAGTTTGATTCCCAAATCACTAACAAAATTAACACACTTATTTAATAATTGCTTTTCCAGAACAATTATTATATGCTCATTCCCCCTTATAAGATTGGCCACAAATATGCAAGATTTAAACTGCATAACCAGTTAAATTTTTATTAATTGAATGTTTTCTTAATTCTTTGGTAAACTGTTATGTATTTATATGTACATATTATTTTCAATATTATGAAAATAAGGTTTGAAAAGGAAAGAGTTTTGTCATCAATTAGGGTACTGATCAATTTGTTATAAAACAATATGCCAAAAGTTTGTAACTTACAGAAAAACCAAAAACCTGAAAGCTATGAACAATACATTCCTTAAACTCAAGATAATCTTCTTGTTATTTTCACTTATAATTATCCAAGGATGCAAAAAACAGCCTTACAACTTTGCTGAAGCAGAAAAGGTTGTAGAAAAAATGGTTGAAGAAAACGAAATCCCAGGCCTGGCAGTAACTGTTTCAAAAGGAGGGGAAATTGTTTGGTCAGAAGGGTTTGGTTGGGCTGAAATTGAACAAGGCATACCTGCTAACCCTTCAAAGACCAAATTCAGGATAGGAAGTATTTCAAAGCCACTGGCTACTGCTGCACTTGGCATACTGATGGATGTAGGTAAAATTGGACTTGACATCCCTGTACAGGAATATGTGCCTACCTTCCCTGAAAAAAGATGGGCTATTACCACTAGGCAAGTTGCAGGGCATACAGCAGGTATCAGGCATTATAAAAACCAGGAATGGCTTTCAGCAAAACGCTACTTGACTGTTTTGGAGGGGCTTCAGATATTCCAGGATGACTCATTGTTGTTTGAGCCTGGTACTGATTATAACTATTCCAGCTATGGGTTTAACCTGTTAAGTGCCATTATTGAGGGAGCTGCTAGCAAAGAATTCCTAGCCTATATGCAAAACAATGTATTTGACCCCATTGGCATGGAAAATACCATTGCGGATTATACTGACTCACTAATTGTAAACAGGGCAGGTTGTTATTCAATGTCAGGAGGAAAAATAATTAATGCAGCCTATGTTGATAATAGTTACAAATGGGCTGGAGGCGGCTTTTTATCAACTTCTGAAGACCTTGTGAAATTTGGGAATGCCATGCTTTACAATACCATTATTTCTGAAGAAACCACAACCATAATGACTACTTCACAAAAGCTAGCAAATGGGAAAGAAACAGGTTATGGAATAGGTTGGTTTGTTGATAAAAATGACTTTGAAAGACCTTATTTTGGCCATGCAGGTGGCTCTGTGGGAGGAAGGTGTGAGCTGGTAATTTTCCCAAAAGAAGAGCTGGTTGTAGCCATTACCACCAATGACTCCAGGGCAAACCTGAGTGCTGTGCATGAGTTGGCTGAGGTATTTTTGGGAGAGGAAGAATAAAAAAACTTCTCCCAATTTTGGGAGAAGTTGTAGTTGGCTTAAATTAGTATGGCTGGCCGGCAAATTGGCCTTTGCTTTTACTAATATTTTTAATCTAAATTGTGCTTTAGAGACTGTTTATTTCTTCTTTTTCCTAATGGCAGCAAAAACTACCACTCCTGCAATTACTAAAACCGCAATGCCTCCATACACCAGTGTTTTATTATCAGATTCAGTTTCTGTTTGCCCCTCATCAAGGATAATGGTATCCTCCATATGGGAGCTATCAACTGGTGCAGCATCAAGGTAGGTAACATCATTTTGTGCTTTCAGGCTACCTGCAAAAACAACCAAGGATATGGCTGCTATTGAAATAATGTAACTTAATTTTTTCATCTTATTTTCTTTTCATTAAACATTATATTTTATTCTTAATTGATTGGCTTTTTCTAATTCCCCTGTTGCTTCATAACACTTGATCAGGTATGGAATTACTTTGAAATACCTTGGGTTTATTCTTACCAGGTTGTTCAATTCAGCCAATGCTTGCTTATATTCTTTTAATTGTATTTGTTTTTTTGCCTTCAACAATTTAATGGGTTCATATTCAGGATGTATTTTTTCACTTTCAGAAATAACCCTATCCATTTTTTCAAGCTCTCCCAGTGCCAGGAGTGATTCTGCCAAATACACCATAATATTTAAATCATTGGGGTCATTATTTACTGCTTTTGACAACCTTTTTTTTGCATTTTCAAAGTCCCTGCTTTTATAAGCTTTATAACCATTTACAGCACAGGTATCCTGCCTTTTCACAATAACCACAGAAGGGTTTCCAAGATGATAGAATTCTTTAACCACATTAGTTGGTTTCCAGGTTTTGTTTTTTAACTGGTATGGGTGGATATAATTAACACCCAGTAAAGCATAGTCCCATTCCTTTGAAATTTTATCATAAAAGTGGACATAATTAACTTCAATATCTTCCCTGTCAAAAAGATAAGGGCCCACATTAAAATTGGCTGCTATGGCTATCTTCCTCCCTTTCCTTTCTTCACCTAATTCCTGATCCAACCAGGTGGCAGCTTTTTTCATTTCATGCCAGTAATAGTCATATTCATAACCAGACCAGGCTTTTTTATTAAAACTTGCCAGGCTGTTGAAATAAATATAATCTGATGGGAATGTTTTAATTGTGTGGGACACTGGTAAAACAGCCAGTATAGCTAATCCTGCCACTACTCCAATTAACTTTGCCTTTTTAAGCTTTGTTAAAAGATACCATACCCCTGCAGCAGAGAGGGCAACAAATGGGGCATATATAAAATACATCTGCCTCCAGCCACTGTATAAGTTTGATTTTATGCTGACTACATAAACCACAGGGAATAAAAATGCAAAAGCCAGGAACCCAATATTAAAATAATAGGTATTACTTTCATTTTTATTGAGGGCCAGATATACAACCATAGAGATGACCCCTATCCAAACAATTTCAGGAATAGAGATCAACAACCATTTAGGCAGGTAGTACCAAGGTAAATTGGTGCTCCAGTAAACATCTCCTTCAAAAATTTGCTTTATGCTGATCTTATAATGCTCCATTACTGATAATGCCTCCAATGGGTTTTTTATTGGATTGATCAACCCATAGGGCCAAAAAGCCAGTGAAAAGAAATACCCAACTGTAACCAATACAATTGCTTTAGGTATGATCTTTTTCCAGAAAGCTGTATCAGCTAACCATTTTCTTCCTTCACTATTATTGATCAGAAACCAGGTTACAAATGCCAACCCTGCATACATAAATAAAACCAGCCCCCCTATCCTAACTGAATTGGTGAAAGCAATCCCAAAAGCCAGGAAAAAGATGGTTGCCCATCTTGGGTTGGGCATTTCTTTAAAAGCTTTCAAAATGAATAAAATGCTCCAAGCATACCCAAGTGCAAAAGGGATATCTTTCAGGTTACCATAAACATGCCCCATCAGCCTGGGAGAAATGAATGCTAAACCCATAGCTATGATCCCGGCCAAATGGCTTCCTGTCAGTTCAATGGTAATTAGCCCAATTACCAGCAACAATAAAAGACCAACCAAGGCTCCTATAAAATGGCGTATTAGGTATTCATCTTCAATAGAAAAAACCCTGTTTATAAGTGCTGATAAATTATCAACTGATTGCCCATAATATTTAAGGTGTGATGTTGGGGTATTCAGGCAAGCAGTGTTTTCTCCTTTTGAATAATACCAGTCAACTACCTTTTCCCCTTGTTTATAATGAATGAGTTCATCAATATTGATAGCAGCACCAGGAGCCAGGAACAACATCAAAACCAGTAATAAACCAGCAAATCCCCAAAAGTATTTGTGGTTTAATTTATCCCCTATTTTAATGCTGTCCCTCATCCCAGCTAAGTTAAATCTATCCTATTTCTCATTCAACAATTTCTTTTATAAAATACAATGGGCGGTTTTGTGTTTCCTTGTATATCCTGTATACATATTCCCCAATTACTCCCAGGAATGTAAGCTGCACAGCCCCAAGGAAATAAAGGCTTATCATAGTTGAAGACCACCCCAGGGGGGCAAAGCCCAACAGCTTGCTCAATACAATATAAATGACAGCCCCAAAAACAGTTACTAAACCTACTAAACCAAGGTAAAGGCATAATTTGACAGGCCATTTTGAAAAGGAAAAGATGGCATCTAATGCCAATAAAAAGAGTTTGGAGAAGCTCATTTTATTTTCTCCCCGAGCCCTTTCATTCCTCTCATAATCCACATAATAATTCCTGAACCCTGCAAATACCCTTAAACCTGGTATGTACCTGTTTTTCTCCTGCATTGAATTAATGGACAGGGCAACCTGCCTTTTCATCATACAAAAGTTCCCCTCATTTTCAATACCCTGTATGCCACTTAACTTTTTAAACAGTTTGTGGAACAACCTGGTAAACAATTTCTTCCCTGAACGTTCAGGCATTTTAATCCTCCTGCCAGTAACCAGGTCATACTCTTTTTCTTTAAGGGTGTTTAAAAACCCAGGAAGCAGTTCAGGAGGATCTTGTAAATCCCCATCCAACATGGCTATATAATCACCTTTAGCATAAGCCAGCCCTGCTGAATAGGCAGCCTGGTGCCCAAAATTCCTGGAAAGGGATATGATCTTTATTTGCTGGTATTGCTTTTTTAAATCCAGTAAAACTGGGAATGTATTGTCAGTACTCCCATCATCCACACAAATGACCTCAAGAGCTTCACCAACATCTTGGAAAGCACCCATAATCCTGCCTATCAATTCCTTGACTACCAGTTCTTCATTATATGCAGGTGTAATTACTGAGATCATTTTTTGTTCCTTTATGCTTTATGTTGTTTTCCAGGCACGGGTACTTCAAATGTGCCATCATAGTCACCCATTTCCACTACTTCAGGTCCCAGCGTTTCAGGTGAATTCATCATCTCCTCCCAGGTAACTTTTTTACCTGTATAGGCAGCTGTGCGACCCATTATGGCAGATAATGTAGAAATAGCAGTTTGTTCAGCCTCCTGTACTGGCTGGTTTGTGCGAATGGCAGTCACCAGGTGGATATGTTCCTGCACATAAGGAGATACCTTTACTGTATTAGTAGGTTTTCCACTTTTATCTTTAGGGTAACCATATTTCCATTTAATGGTGCCATCAGGGTTGTAGATAGTGTTTTTACAGTTTGTAAACCCTTCTTTGCCCATAATAAATTCTCCCATTGCATTGGCACAATCATCAATTTGCCTTGACATGCTGTGAGAGAACAACCCATTCCCATAATTATAATCAATGCTGAAAAAATCATATTGGTCACCTGTTAGCCTGCGCGCCCTGCCTCCAAAGCCAATAGCATTTTTAGGGTGGCTGCCAACAAACCAGTTAATTACATCAATGTTATGGACATGGGTATCCAGGATGTGGTCACCACAAAGCCAGCAGAAATTATTCCAGTTCCTTAACATGTACTCCATGTCACTCCAGCCTTCTTCTCGTGTCCTAAACCACACATGGGTTTGCAGCCAATAGGCCCTTGCAGAGGTTATTTCACCAATAGCCCCATTGGCAATTTGTTTGTATGTTTCAATATAGTCGCGCTGATGCCTTCTTTGGGTACCAGTAATGATGGTTAAACCAAGTGCAGCAGCCTTTTTTGATGAAGCAATAATAGATCTTGCACCAACAGGGTCAACGCAAGCTGGCTTTTCCATAAACACATGCTTCTTTGCTGAGATACATGCTTTTAAATGTTCTGGCCTAAATTTGGGAGGTGTTGCTAAAAGGACAATGTCCAGGTCAACATCCAGAAGCTTTTTATAAGCATCTAACCCAACAAATTGGTTTTCAGAAAGAACTTCAATTTTGTAGTGCTTTAACTTGTCAGCACATTGCTGCACTTTATCCTCAAAAACATCAGCTAGGGCAACAATTTCTAAGTTTGGCCCTGCATCCATAAAATTAAGGGCAGCCCCTGTCCCCCTGTTGCCACATCCCACTAAACCTGCTTTTAGTTTTTTCCCATCAGGAGCCTGGTCTAAAAGAGGTGGCAAACCAAGTTCTTGATGATTCTTTTTCCCTTTGCATGAACGAAGGGTAGAAGCACCAACAATTCCAGCAGCACCAACAATGGCTGTTTTTTCAAGGAATTTCCTTCTTGATATATTTGTTGTTTTCATATGTTTCAAGTTTTTGTTTTTTGCTAAAATGAAAACAAAAGTTTATGCTCATTTCATGATGCTCAATTTTTACCTTATAAGAAACATCTATATTTATTCCATTTTATTATCATATTCACACACTACCCTAAACCCAACATGCTTACAATCAGAGTACCACCAGATGCTTTTAGGGATTTGTGGGTCAGTTACCAACCATTGTTTTGTTTTTGTATATTCCCTGTTGGCAATCCTTAGTTCTTTAGCACTGCTCATAAATGAACCTCCCCTAATTACATGTTCAGCCCCTGTGCGTGGCCCACGCGGGTTTTTAATTACACCTTTGGGGTATTTTCCATATACGGCAGGATCATAATAATCAAGGCAAAACTCTGCCACATTGCCCAACATATTTTTTAGCCCATATGGGTTGGCTTTAACAAAGCCTGGGGTTTGTGTTCTTTCAGGGCTGTTTTCCTGATATACCACATAAGAATTAATAACTGTTGTATCAGGCCCAAATAATTTATTGACCAGCCCTTGCCTTTCATAATCTTTGGGCTCTCCTTCAAAAAAATAAGTTCCTTTGTTTCCTCCCCTTGCAGCATATTCCCATTCAGCTTCAGTAGGCAACCTGTATACTTTCCCTGTAACTTGACTTAGCCATTTGCAATAGGTCATTGCAGCATGGTGGGTCATGGTAATGGCAGGGTGTTTCCCTTTTCCCCACCCTTGGTCTGGTGCACCCCACGGAGGGGTAGCTCCTGTTATAGCATCCACTTCTTCAACTTGTTTTGCCTCCCCTTCTTTTCTTCCCTGAGAGCTGGTAGCACTAAAAAAAGCTAGGTACTCATCCCAGCTGACTTCAATTTCCCCCATCCAGAAACTGGTAAGTTCTACTTCCCTTTGTGGTCCTTCATCTTTTTGCCTGAACTGCTCATCAGCAGGGCTTCCAAGTATAAACTTCCCCCCTTCAATTGCCTTCATATTAAAAGAAACAGAAGTTCCAGGTATTTTTTCGTTGAAGTTTACAAACCCTACAACTTTTGTAGCTTTCTGGTAAATTTCTTTATCAGACATATCAACCAGCCCAAAATCCAGGTTTTTAGAATGGGCTACTGGGTCAAAATGCCCAACATCAATGTGGCATGATATACAATTCCTGTTATTAGGGTACAACTGGTAATTTAAATGTGCTTCAGCGCCTTTATCACTTATGCTGGCTGGAAAAAGGTTTTCATGGCATTTTATGCATGATGACTCATATATGAAATGTATTGCTGTTTCAGGAAAACCTTTGGTTTCCCAGTCAATTTCATCAGGTTCTTTGGTAAGGTATCCATACACATCTTTAAAGCCATGTTTTGCTTTAGCCAATGTATATGCCCCAATTCCATTTTCTTTAGGAGGTAAATGGCATTCTACACAGTGGACAACCACCCCTGAGTGATTATTGCTGTGGGTTGACAACCTCCAACTGACCTCTGCATGTGGATGAAAATGGCATGACATGCAATATTTATCAGTTGATGTGTAATGATAAACTTTACTGGATAAAAAGAAAAATGCAATACAGAAAAGTACAGTAAGTATAATTATTACCTTAGGTTTTCTAAAAATTTGCTTTAGCCAACTCATTTACCCTATCAATTGTTTTCAAACACAATATTAAACTGCCACACTTAATTGTTTTCTTAATTATTTATTAAAGGGACTATTAATAGACTATTAATTTTTTCTTAACTGAATTTTTATATATTTGCAAATCAACAGTTTAAAACAACAATATGATATAGAACATATTTCTATAATATTTAAAAAATTAAGATATTAATAAATAGAAATTACTCTTCATCATTGTTAAAAATAGATAAGTAACATGCATATTACCAATTATATAGGACATGTAGCATTGAAATTAGGAAGGACTTTCTTGTTAGTGGCAATATTGGTAGGACAATTGACAGCCCTCTATGCACAAAATTTAAAAGATCACACATTTATTATATCAGACCTAACCAATAGTAATGCACATCTTAATTCTATTTCCAGAGAATTTAGAAAAGATTTTGTTGGGCTGGCCATAAACCTGGAGTACAATGAAGAAACAAGTGACCTACTTTTAAAACTCGGGCAAAAAACTTATCCTTTTGAGCAGTTTGCTACAATTATTTTAAACCAAATCAAACAACGCCCTGACCAACTAATTCCCATATTCATAAATTATACAGGACCTTCTGGTATACTGAATGGTTCATTTTCAAAAACTGGGCTTTATAACCACCTCTCTTATATCCCAACTGGAGAAAGATGGCCTCCTGTTTCCAATATGCTGGAACAACATAAAAATATCATTGTCTTCACCTTCCAGAAAACACGTGCAGGAAATAACCTTTTTCATTATGCCTGGGACTATATAGCTGAATTCCCAAACTCGGGGATTGAAGACCCCATTTTTGATGGGTTTTACCCCAATGGGGATATTTCAAAAGAACTGTTAATGGTTCGTGACCTGAAAATACCACAACGGGTTGGGCACAGGTCAGAATTTGAGTTAGACATCAACCAAAACCAATATTTTATTAACCATTTGCTTAACAGGTGGAAACATACAGGCAAGCGCCCTAATTTTATTTTTACCCCCAATAATGCTTCATTCCTTGCTCCCTTAAATGAATGGTTTAGGACATTCAAACATGTACAGGGGATGATTAATGTAAATGACCTCCCTTTTGAAAAGGTATTCTGGAAACATTCAAACAGGAGCATTACTAATGGTGTTTTTAGTTTTCCTTATTTAGAAGGAGAAGAACTGAACCTTACACCTTACAGCCCTGGGTACAGGTTTGACCCACAATCTTACACCATCAATAATGAAAATGAAATATCTGACATAACTTTTGAAGCTGTCCCATTATCTTTGGAGGAAGGGCTAACTGCCTATTTCCCTTTTGAAGGAAACTGGTTAAATTTTATAGGCCAGGAAGCTGACATAACCCAAACAAATGGTTCATTCTCTACAGATATCCAAAGAGGCCAGGTTGCCAAGCTGCCAAAACAATCATTCATTAAAATTGGGATTCCTGAAAAATATGGGATGAAAAGCAGCAGTTTTACAGTTAGTGCCTGGATTAAGTTAAATGAAAATACCTCATCAAGTGATTATAGCATCCTTGGCACCCCTGAAGGAGTTTTCAGGAAAGGGCTGCACCTTGTTATCAGGCAAGGGCGCCCCTATTTTGGCTTTTATGGGAATGACTTGTGGGCAACAAAAAAGATTGACCCCCAGGAGTGGTACCATATTGTATTCAGGTACAATTATTTTAATGGTGAGCAAGCCATTTATGTAAATGGGGTTAACGTGGGATTTTCATTCAACCATCCCTCTTTTATTGGTGATTCTACCTTAATTATTGGGAATAGCATGGTTGGCGACAACTTCCTTGATGGATATGTTGATGACCTTTACATTTGGGACAGGACCCTTGGAAAAAATGAAATCCGGTATTTGTCAAATTCAGCATTTATCCCTGTCATTAAGGAAGAGGAAGCCCAGGCAAAGAATATTTATGTTTATGGTGCAATTGCCATAGTTTTAGCATTGGCTATTTATCTAATTATAAAAAAGCAAAAACATACCCAGCCTCAATTTTTAAAAACACCAAGTACATTTCCAAAAACTAGCCAAAATACCCTATTCTTATTTGGTGATTTTCAGCTGATTGATAGTGATGGGAATGAGTTGTCTGATTTATTTACCCCTAAAATTAAGGAACTGTTCCTGCTTATTGTAATCCATTCTATAAAATATGGCAAAGGGGTAAAAACAGAAAAACTGACCAGTGAATTATGGCCAGGATTTGAACCACAAAAGGCAGCTAATAACAGAAGTGTGACTTTTAACAAATTGCGAAAAATCATTGACTCAGTAGAAGGGCTTCATATTAATTATAGTGGTGGTTTTTGGAAGGCTGAATTTAATCCTCCTTTGGTTTGTGATTATGCTGAAGTACACACCATCCTCAACAAAAAAGGGAAATTGGGGCTTCAAGATATGCACCTGTTTTTCCAATATGTAAAACGTGGGGTATTCATTTCAGAAACACACTGGGAATGGCTTGATGAACTAAGGGGGTTCATTACAAATGAAATTATTGACAACCTTTTCCATTTTGTCTCATTGGTTGACCCCAAAAAAGAAGGGATATTGGCAAAAGAGTTAGCCGAAAGGATATTGGCTATTGATAACCTGAATGAAAAAGGGCAGCAATTATTATTGAAACACCTTATTGCACAAAATAACCTGAACCAGGCAAAATTCAGGTATAACCAGTTTATATCAAATTACAAAGATATTTTTGGCGAGGATTATTCTTTAAGTTTTGAAGTTTTCCTTGAAAAAGAGTTCTGATTCTGCCAATTTTAAATGCTATATTTGATGAGCCAAGTTTAATTTATAAACCTGAAAACAAGAAACAATGTTTGTATTTGTTTTAATATTTATACCAAAATTTATTATTACCCTCTTCATTATTATCCTTATTTTTTATGGGATCAGGTTTGCCTCAAGATACATCCTTCCTTACCTGGTGCAAAAAGGGGTAAAAAACATGCAAGATAAAATGAACCAGCAATACCAACAACAACAAAAGCAGCAAAAGCAAACTGGGGAAGTAACAGTTGAAAAGGGCAATAAAAAACAGGGAGGCAGAAACACTTACGAGGGTGAATATGTTGATTTTGAAGAAGTGGAATAAATTTCCCTTTTCCCATTTAGAAAAAACTTATAAAATCAATTGAGCAGCCATGCAACAAGAAGGCAACATTTTAAAAATGCGCACTGAAGCTGTTTCTCCAGTTTCTTATTACCTCCCTGTTGGTAATGATGAAATACCAATGAACCAACTTATTGGGGCAAAAATAAAGCTGGAATTTACAGGACAGATCAATTGCATTTCATGTGGGAAAAAAACCAAAACATCATTTGCCCAGGGGTTTTGTTATTCATGCCTGCAAAAAGCACCTGAAGCCAGTGAATCAATCCTGCGCCCAGAATTGTCAAAAGCCCACCTGGGGATTGCACGTGATATGGAATGGGCAAAAAAACATGACCTAATTGACCATTATGTTTATTTGGCTGTATCAAATGAAATAAAAGTTGGGGTAACCAGGGAACATCAGGTACCAACCCGCTGGATTGACCAGGGAGCAAGTTATGTGATAAAGCTGGCAAAGGCTCCAAACAGGCACATTGCTGGTGTTATTGAAGTCTTCCTTAAAAGCCATCTTGCTGATAAAACTAACTGGAGGGCAATGCTCCAAAACAAAATTCTTAAAGATATTGATTTGGTTCAGGAAAAAAGGGAAACTGCCCAGTTGTTACCCAGTGAATTACAAAAATATATTGCAGTAGATGATACTGTTACCTTTCTTCAATACCCTGTAGAAAGGTATCCTGAAAAGATTGTTTCCACAAATTTTGATAAACAGCCCGTAATTGAGGGTTCTTTATCAGGAATAAAAGGCCAATACCTTATGTTTGGAGAAAACCAGGTTTTAAACATAAGAAAACACAGTGGTTATTATTTAAGGGTAGAATATTAAACTGAAATTAAACCTTCCCTAATACTTACATTTTTTAATTGGAGCCCTAAACACCAGAAGAATCAGTAATTTTAGGTAAATATTAAGTAGTTGTAAAACATGGTGGAATTCATTAGTAGCTTGACATTTCTCCTTATATGTTAAAATATTTTTTTGTTATTTTGAATGTTTACAATAAAACAGGATAGGCCATATAAAATTGACTAATTTGAAATAAAATGGAAAATCAAGACTGGAAAAACCTTGGATTTGGTTATCGTGATACAGATTATAATGTGCGTTGTTACTATAGGAATGGAAATTGGGGAGAACTTGAAATCAGTTCTTCCAATGTAATCAACCTGCACATGGCAGCTACATCACTTCATTATGGGCAGGAAGCTTTTGAGGGGTTAAAAGCATTTAAGGGTAAAGATGGGAAAATCAGGGTTTTCCGCATGGATGAAAATGCCAAAAGGATGCAAGATTCAAGTGATGGTATCATGATGGCTAAATTGCCTGTTGAAAAATTCCAGGAAGCTGTCCGCCTGGCAATTAAAATGAACAAAAAATTTATACCTCCTTATGAATCAGGAGCTTCACTATACATACGCCCATTGCTTATTGGAACAGGCCCTGAAATTGGAGTGAAACCATCAGAAGAATACTTGTTTATGGTATTTGTTATGCCAGTGGGTCCTTACTTCCCTGAAGGGTTCAAGCCTACAGACCTTGTAATTATGCGCAAATATGACCGCGCAGCCCCTCAGGGTACAGGAAAATATAAGGTAGGAGGGAATTATGCAGCCAGCCTTGTAGAAGGAGGGTTAGCCAAAAAAGGTGGGTTTTCTGCTGTATTATACCTAGACAGTAAAAAGAAAAAATATATTGATGAATGTGGTCCTGCTAATTTTTTTGGAATTAAGGGAAATACATATGTTACTCCAGAGTCAGATTCAATTTTACCATCAATAACCAATAAGAGCCTAATTGTTTTAGCTGAAGAAATGGGGTTGAA
This sequence comes from Prolixibacteraceae bacterium, assembly GCA_028282705.1. Classification (GTDB taxonomy): domain Bacteria; phylum Bacteroidota; class Bacteroidia; order Bacteroidales; family Prolixibacteraceae; genus JABMQB01. Next base: position 113,361 of record JANQHI010000052.1, read on the forward strand.
CATTGAAAGAAGGCCTGTGCCCTGGGAAGAATTAGCAGAATTTGAAGAAGTTGGTGCTTGTGGAACAGCTGCAGTAATTTCTCCAATTAAAAGGGTTTATGATGCTGATAATGACCATGAATATGTATATGGTACTGAACCTGGTCCTTGGTCAACTAAACTTTATAATAAACTTCGTGCAATCCAATATGGGGATGCACAAGATAAATATGGCTGGGTTGAGGTAATTGATTAACAACCACTTAAAATATATAGGGCATAGAGGTCCTGGAGGATATCCAGGGCCTTTTTTATTTCTGCTGTAACGTTTCTTTTAATTGATCGTCTTATTTAATACAAAGTGCCCAAAGCCATTTAATGACAATTAAAGAATACAATAAAGCTATAGATCTTTATGCTGACCGTGTCTATCGTTTTGTGCTGAAAAACTGTAAAGATGAGCACAAAGCACAAGACATTGTGCAAGACAGCTTTGAGAAACTTTGGAAAAATGTTGATTCTGTTAATTTTTTAAAAGTAAGGTCTTATTTGTTTTCAACTGCTTACCATACATTAATTGACAGGATAAGAAAGGAAAAAAGGATATCTTCAGTAGAAGAAAGTAATGTCCCTGAAGTTAACCATGAATTACAGTATTCTGATATTAAAGAAATACTGGATGAAGCAGTGGAAAAGCTTCCCAAGATACAAAGGATGGTATTGTTGCTCAGAGACTATGAGGGATATTCTTATAAAGAAATAGGTGACCTTGCTGCTTTATCTGAAGCACAAGTTAAAGTGTACATTTACAGGGCAAGGGTGTTTTTGAAAAATTATATCAGGAAAATTGACATTTTAGTGTGATGATTGACAGAAACAATTATGAAATATTCTTTCTTGATTACCTGGAGGGGAACCTGGATGAATCACTTGTTGATGAATTTATAGAATTCTTGCAGCAAAACCCTGACCTGAAAGAAGAGTTAGATTCTTTTAAAATGGTTCCTATTTTAGGAGAGGAAATTAAGTTTCCTGAAAAAAGGTCATTATATAAAGAAAAATATGACTCGGCCCGGGAATTCTTTTTTGCTGCATCTGCAATGATTGATAATGAACTGCCAGAAGATGAAGAAAATAAACTGCTGGAATTCATTTCAAAAAACCCTGAAAAAGAAAAAGAACTTCAACTGCTTGAAAAAACTGTCCTTACACCAGATAATTCAATCCATTATCAAAATAAGAATAAACTTTATCGTTCGTCAAAAGCTGTTAGTTTGCTTTTCAGCTATGGGCGTGTTGCTGCTATTTTTATTTTGATATTTGCAATATCTGCAATTTTAAAACAGCATGTTGAAGTACAAGCCCCTGATGCTTTAATAGTAAAAGTATCAGATGTTAAAGAATCTATCCCACCTGCTGTCCAGAAAAAAGAAAACAATAAAGAAAAAACACCTGTAAAGTCAAATACAGCCAAAAAGGCAAAACCAAAAGGCAAAAAAAGCATTAGGGAAACAAACAAGGGGCGTATTGAGAATAACAAAATTACTTTTGTTGAGAGAGACAATACCAACTTTCCTTTAATGGCTACAAAAGAGGCATCATTGGTTACAACTGAACCTTCCCAGTATTTGGCAGGAATAGGGTACATGATAAACACCAAAATGCTTGCCCCTACTACCCAATACCAGGAACAATTTTTAGCAGATAAGCTAAAAGGTAAAATGGGGGTAAGTGGTTTTAAATTCACCCAATTAACTAGGGCAGGATTAGATTTAGCTTCTAATATTTCCAAAAATAAAATCTCTTACTCAACACAAGAAGATGGGACAGTTTCAAACCTGGCCATGGAAACCCGTTTGTTTGGTTTTTCTATTCCCACAAAAAAAAGGAATTAGCCTGTAACTTTTCATCTACTATTCCGTCCTACCCCAAACAATTTTAAATAAAGAAGCCATGAAACAAATACTATTACTGGTTTTCTCCATATTAATTTCAGTTAGCCTTGCTGCCCAAAATGATTCAACAAAAATAAAAGTCCTCAACAAAAATATTGTCACAGTAGTTGATGGGATCCATAGCACCAAAGTAAAAGTAGGAAATGAAAGGGGTGTAGAAGTAATCACAGATGAATTTGGAGATACTACCAAAATCCGTATAGGAAAACATGTTTTTAATGTTGTTGAAAACCATGATGGTTCACACCTAAGGGTTACAAAAATTGATATAAAAGAAAAGTCATGGAGAAGTTCAATGAATGCCCACTGGGCAGGGTTTGAACTGGGGTTTAATATGTTCCACAACCCTAATTATTCATTATATGGAATGCCTCCCGCTTATGGTGAATTTATGGATTTACACCAGGCAAAATCATTGACATTTAACTTTAATTTCCTGGAATTTGTTTTTTCAAACAGGCAAAAGAATTTTGGGCTGGTGACAGGAATGGGGCTAAACTCCATGAATTTCAGGTTTGATCAACCTGTTACAATTATTAAGGAAAATGGCCGTATTATTCCTTTGGATATTTCGTCATATGAAAGCCTAAACAAAAGCAAACTTAATGTGACATACCTTACTGTGCCATTACTGCTTGAACTGAAAACCCCATTAAGGTTTAACTCAGCACATGTTTATATAGCAGGAGGGGTTATTGGGGGGTTAAATATTGGTTCACACACCAAAATTAAATACAAAAGCAATAAGGTTAAAGAACGTGGAAATTTCTACCTTAATGAATTTAAATATGAACTGACAGGAAGGATCGGGTTTGGCGATTTTTGCTTTTTTGCTAATTACAGCATGGTTCCACTTTTTAAAGACCAAAAAGGACCAGAACTGCATCCCTTCACAATTGGATTTTCTTTTCCAAATATGTAACTACTGTCCTTAAACTCTTTATAACATTAATTGTTTTAAGGATTTAATAAACTAAGATTTTAGATTGTTTCTGTTATAAAAGCCTACATTTGTATGTTAGGCTTTACTTTTTGAATAAAAGTCCATAAATTAACTTGTTCAAAAAAACTGCCAAATATGAGGCAATATAAAATTAAAATACTTGCATCCACTTTAATTATCTTTTTTATAGCCCATATGAAGGGGGCAGCTCAGGTTGCTGATACCCTAAGCAATGTAACTCTTAGCCAACCAAAGCCCTTAAATATTACTGATATTAAAGACATTACTAAAGATGGGTTTAATTTTTGGCAGGATAAATTTAGTGGGCATTTTGCCGGAATTGATTTTGGTTTTAACACATTCCTGAATAAAAATTACTCAGGATATGCCAATGAGGTGGGCGATTTTATGGAAAATGATATTTTACGTTCAAATTCATTAATGTTAAATATTATCCAACAAAGCATTGGCCTGCAACACAACAGGAATACTATAGGTTTGGTTACAGGGCTTGGGCTTCAACTACAAAGTTTTAGGCTAAGCCAGAACACCACGATTGAAAAAACATATAGTGGTAGGATTATCCCAAAAACATTGTTTTTTGAAGACAACCAAAAGTCTAAATTATCAACTGCATTCCTGGTTATCCCCCTGCTTGCTGAATTTCAAGTTCCTGTAAAAAATTATGCTAACAGGATGTATGCTTCAATAGGTTTTTATGGAGGCTTTTGGTTGAACAGCCATACCAAAATAAAATACAGGTCAGAAAAGAAAGAAAAACTGAAAACCCCTAATGATTTTTCCCTCAAAAAATTTAAACATGGAATAATGGCACGCATGGGTTATCGTTGGGTGAATGTATATTTTATGTATGATTTAAACCCTGTATTTAAAGATAACCTGGGACCAGATTTAAATACATTTTCTATAGGGTTTACTTTTATTCGTTTTTAATTGACGATTTTATTGCTGATATTTATCTTATACTATTCATAGTTTTATTAGGTAATTGAATATATTTGCGCAACTTTAGAACTAACAGAATGAAACTACTTTTAATTAGTAATTCAACAATGCCAGGCCAGGCATATTTGGATTATCCTAAACATGAAATTCAAAAATTCTTAGGAGAGAAACCTGTTACGGCTTTATTTATCCCATATGCTGCAGTAACTTTTTCATTTGATGAATATGTTGAGAAAGTAAACAATAGGTTTGAAGAGATTGGGCATAAGGTTATTGGAATTCATTCATTTGATGATCCTGTAAAAGCAGTTAAAGAGGCTGAAGCCATAGTAGTTGGAGGGGGAAATACCTGGCAATTGGTTAGGATGATGACTGACCAGGGTTTAATGCAAGCTATCAAAGAAAAGGTTGAAAATGGCACACCTTATATTGGATGGAGTGCTGGCTCAAATGTTGCCTGCCCCACCTTAAGGACAACTAATGATATGCCAATCATAGACCCAACAAGTTTCAACTGTACTGGTTTGATATCATTTCAAATAAATCCTCATTACCTTGATGCCAACCCAGATGGGCATGCTGGCGAAACAAGGGAACAAAGGATTAATGAATTTTTAGAAATAAATCCAGGAATTTATGTTGTGGGGCTGCGCGAAGGTACCATGCTTATTCTTGAAGATGGTAAACTAAAACTGGTTGGTGATTTATCTGCCAGGATTTTCTTAAAAGAAAAAGACCCTCTTGAATTGTCCAACAAAGATGATTTTAGTTTTTTACTTAAACATTAAGAACAAGGGCATAAGCTAAATCTCAACTGGTTTTTGAAAACCCCCACAACTGATTTCATTAACTTTGCAGCAGAAATGCAATTAGATGGAATTATTCAGTAACAGCTATTTTGCCCTGTTCCTTATTATAACATTGGGTTTTCTGCTTGGCAGGATTAAAATAAAGGGCTTATCTCTTGATGTGTCGGCAATTATATTTGTTGCTCTGGTGTTTGGTCATTTTGGGGTGTCTATACCTTCTGATTTCCAATACCTTGGTTTGGTCTTGTTTATATTTACCATTGGCATCCAGGCGGGTCCTGGTTTTTTTGAATCATTCAAAAAAGATGGGAGGGTTTTAGCTTCACTGGCAACAATCCTAATTGTTACTTCAGGAGTAATAACATTGCTGTTGGTTGCCTTTTTCCATATTGATAAAAACATTGCCATTGGGCTATTAACTGGAGCTCTTACCAGCACACCAGGATTGGCAGCTGCTATTGATTACACCAATTCCCCCTTAGCTTCAATAGGCTATGGGGTTGGTTATCCTTTTGGTGTAATTGGGGTTATCCTTTTTATTCGTTTTTTGCCAAAACTTATTAGGACATCTGTTAGTAAAGCAGAAAAAGACCAAAAGGAAGCAGAAAAAGCTGATTTCCCTGAAATTGAAAAAAGGAATTTTATTGTTGAAAATGAAAATATAGCTGGAAAGACAATTGGTGAACTGAGGATCAGGTATATGACCAAAGCTGTGGTTTCAAGGGTAGTGCACAATGGGATAGCTGCAACCCCCAGTGTTGATACTGTTTTATACCAGGGAGACCTCATCAAAGCTGTTGGCACAAATGAGGCATTGAACAGGGTGGAACTTTTGGTTGGCAGTGAAACAACACAGGAAATTGCCCTTGACCCAAATTTTGATGTGCGCTCAGTGCTGGTTACCAACAAAGAGGTTGTAAACAAAACTCTGGCTCAAATTAATTTATTGAATACTTACAATGCCACCATAACCAGGATCAGGCGTGCAGGGATCAACATCTCCCCCACCCCTGCTTCAAAGCTTCAGTTTGGAGACAAGCTTGTTATTGCCAGCAGCAAAGCAAATATGGGGATTGTTGCCCGTGTGTTTGGTGATGATGCTAAAAGGCTTTCTGATACTGATATCCTACCTGTTTCTTTAGGCATTATTTTGGGCATACTGGTTGGAAAAATGAGTTTGAGCCTGGGAAGCTATGATTTCAGCCTTGGGTTAACTGGGGGAGTGCTTTTGGTTGCCCTTGTTTTGAGCAGGATTGGTAAAACTGGCCCTGTTATCTGGACTATGACTGGGGCTGCAAACCAGCTGTTGCGCCAATTGGGGTTGCTGTTGTTTTTGGCATCAGTAGGAACAAATGCCGGGGCAAATATTGTAAGTACATTCCAGCAATATGGTTTCCAGCTTTTTATTTTGGGTGCTATAATTACAATCATCCCAATGCTGGTAACAGTAATTTTGGGGAAATTAGTGTTCAATATAAACCTTTTACATCTTATGGGAGCTGTAACAGGTAGCATGACAAGCACTCCAGGACTGGCTGCTGCAGATTCAATGACAAGGTCAAACTCACCCTCAGTAGCTTATGCAACTGTTTACCCTGTTGCTATGGTATTGCTGATAATTGTAGTTCAGTGTTTGGCTTTTATTTTTTAGCAGCCTCTAGGAGAAAAGGTTGAATTTTATTTTTCCTTTTTGCCCTTTTTAAATGGGTTTGAAATCTTTTTCTTTTCAACTCGCCATATAGAGTTCATTTCAAAAATATCCATTTGGTCAACAAACAATTCCCCTCCATTCGTGAAAATTTCATATCCCATTGCACTTTCTTTGGGGGTAAAACAGTGTGAAATAACTTTTTCCCCATCATTGGCAAATATTTCAATAGATGACCTGTCAACCAGGATTTCTAATTTCAATTTCTTATCATTTGTTTTTAATGGGATGATTGTTCCAAGGCAGGACAATACTTCCCTTTTGACATTATACAATATTTCAGTCCCCATCTCCTTTTTTGAATGCCTGATCATAATGCCAAAATTGTCAGAAGACTTAATATCAAAGCTGCATATGAAATGCAGGCAGTCTCCTTTTATTCCTTTTAGGATGTTATCATTGATCCCAGGAATTATGTTTTTATTTTTCCATGAGTGTTGTTTACCATGCAGTAGTTCAATTTCCTGCAGAGGTTTGCGCAATAAATGAATACCATCACTGAAAGTCTTCAATAAAACTTCACATGGAAAATTCATTTGCCCATTAAAGGGCATTCCTGGAAATTCACCTTCTTTCATCCATGCCATTTGGATTATCCTTTCCGTATTATTGTGCGGGTCCTTCCAGGTCCTTCCTCCATAGAACCCTTTTCCATAATCATTTTTCAATTTTGGGGTTTCTGCTTTAAATGTTTTCCCATCAAAAGAACCTATAAAATAGGTTCCTTCTCCTCCAAAAAGAACCCATTTTGTTTCATTAGGGCGGTTATCAACCTGCATTTTAACCAGGTCTGGGCTTCCCTCAAGAAGGGGCATGTGGCTCATAAATTTCCAATTCAATAAATCATCGGAATTATAAATTGATGCTCCTATTATTTTCATGCCTTCTTCAGGTATCCTTGAAATCAACATCACCCACTTTTCTGATTCTTCATGCCAAAACACTTTTGGAGAGCCAGCGTTTTCTTTTTCTTCAAATTCCATGATAGGGTTATTGCCATATCCTTTCCAATTTTCACCCTGGTCAGTGCTATAAGCAATTTGCAACCCACAATCTCCTCCAGTATAAAAAGCTACTATGGTTTTAACCCCACCTTCCTGAAGGTTAAGCAAATTATCTTTGTCAATGACAATGCTTCCTGCACTTACTGGGCAATTTTGTCCATTTTTTCCTGCTGATAAAATAGCAACAGGCAGGTGTTCCCAGTGCACAAGATCATTACTAACTGTATGTCCCCAGTGCAAATCATCAGGCTTATTTAAAGATGGGCCATATTGATAATATAAATGATATTTCCCTTCTTTAAAAAATAGACACCCTGGCTCCTTTAATAAATTTTTTTCAGGTGAAAAATGGAATTGTGGGCGATATTTTTCATTGTTATAGTTCTTGTCTGGCTTTGATGATGTGAGCACTACAAAAAATGAAACCAATATCAACATGTTTAAATATATCTTCATGGTAAATCTTTTCAAAAATGATTTTTGCAAAAGTACTATTTAAATTTTTTAGAGTTTGTTTTCAATGGCAATTTTGGCAATTATATCTTCATATTATCCATTAGCTCCTTTTATTCTTAACCTAGAGAATAAAAAAATAACACCAATATGTAACTATTCAGGCAAATAGCAAACTGATTTATCTTGAACATATACCAAAAATAATTGCTTTAATGTTGATTAGGTATATACATGTTATTAAAAACTGGTGATATTAAAGCACAATCAAAAAGTAAATGTAATTTTGAAAGTTTTTATAAAATTTTATTTAAACATATAAAAAGAATGGTGTCCAGATTCCTGAAAATAACTCTTGCTGGAGTATTAAGTTGTAGTTTATTTGCCAGCCTTGCACAAACAGGTTGGGAAAAAAATGCTGCACAATTTGAACCTGCTGTTTGTTATGCCTCTGGCAAAGTAGAAAAATCATCTATCCCCCCACCAGAGGTTTACAGGAACAGGTTAAAATCCAGTAACCAAAAAACTGCTGACATACGAGTTACTTACCATGGTTTTACTGAAGAAGCCAAGGCATCATTTGAAGCAGCTGTTGATATTTGGGAATACCTTATAGATTCTGATATCCCAATATATATTGATGCCATATGGGATTCTCTTGCTGTTAATGTGCTGGGAAGTTGTGGTGCCACCAATTATTTACAAAATTTTGAAGGAGCACCAAAACCAAATACCTATTACCCAATTGCACTGGCAGAGAAACTTATGAATGAAGAGGTTACAGGAATTGGACAACCTGACATGAGGGCAAGGTTTAATAAAAACATCAACTGGTATTTAGGCACTGATGGCAACCCTCCTTCAAACCAGTATGACTTGTTGTCAACAGTCTTACATGAGATATGCCATGGGCTCGGGTTTATTGGTTTTTTTTACAAGCCAAATGATCAAAACATTGCAGGTTATGGAAGGAATACAGGGCACCATGCCTGTTCTTTTGACCATTTTATAGAAGATAGCCAAAAAGAGCGTTTAACTAACACAGGCATATTTGCCAACCCTTCTGCTGATTTATTTGAAGCTGTAACCTCTGAAAATTTATGGTTTGACAGCCCCATGTATAAAAACCTGATTGACCTTGCAAAACCACGCCTTTATGCCCCTCCCTCATGGAATTCTGGCTCAAGTGTATATCACCTGAATGATGCTTCTTACCCCGCAGGTACAGCCAATTCATTGATGACCCATGCAGCTGGTTTAGGAGAATCTATCCTGGATCCTGGTCCTCATACCATGAAGATGCTTGCTGATATAGGATGGAAACACATCTATATCAATCATGTAGAGCTTAAAGACATTGAAGTTTTTGAACAAAACAGGAAAATTGAAACTGAAATCAGGAGTGATTTTACATTGGACACTACTGCTTTATTTTTATTTTATTCAAAAGATAACTTTTCTTCCACAGATACACTCCCTTTAGTATTAAATGAAAACACAGGGAAGTTTGAAGCCCTGCTTCCCTTAAGTGAACAGGATGTTAATGTAAGCTATTACCTGTTGGCAACTGATGTGGAAGAAAGGGAATTCACCAACCCCTCTTTTGTGCCACAAGAATACCATGAATTTACTATTGGACCTGACAATACACCCCCAACCCTGTCACACACCACTCCACCATTTATCATGTTTGATAAGTTTGAAGGCATTGATGCTTTAGCTGATGATAACCTTGGGCTTGACACTGTTTTTGTTGAACATTTTTTAAATGGTGTTACCCAGCCTCCATTTGGATTGGTGAAAGAGAAAGGTACAAAATTCATTGGAGACTTCATCTTCAATGGGCAATCACCTCAGGATGGGGATACCATTATTTATCGTTTCAAAGCTGTTGACTCATCTTCAAATAAGAATGTTTCTACCTTGCCACAAGATGGATATTTTGCAGTGGTTGTTGAAGAAATATTTGACCCAGTAATTCAACTTTACACTGATATTATCCCCGAAAACAGGGAATTCCTTTCAGTTGATTACACTGTTGAAACAATCACTGGTTTTGATAATGTAGCAGTACATAGCCCCCACCCTTATCAAAATTCAGGGGTAGCAGGGGTAAGCCTGAATTTCGCAACTATGCTAAAATACCCTGTTATAATAAATGGAACCAATTCTTTACAATTTGATGAAATTGTGTTGGTTGAGCCTGGTGGTGATGGTACAGTGTATGGTGATGCTGATTTCTGGGATTATGTTATTGTTGAAGGAAGCAAAGACAATGGTGGTAACTGGCTTCCATTGGTTGATGGGTATGATTCAAGGGAACATTCAGTTTGGCTAGATGCTTATAACCAGAACATAAGTGGTAACAACTCAACAACAGAAGGAAACAAAGACCTATTTATAACAAGGACTATCAACCTTACTGAAAATGGGAATTTTTCTGCAGGAGACACTATCCTGGTCAGGTTCAGGCTATTCTCTGACCAGCTTGCCAGGGGATGGGGATGGGCTATTGATAACATCAGGATACAAATCCCTGTATCTAATCAGCCTACATTCTCTAATGCCAATGCAGGGGTATATGTTTACCCAAACCCATTTACTGAGGAAATCAACATTTCAGTGCTTTCTGCAAATAAATATGAGAAAATATCTGCCCATGTTTATAATTCATATGGGCAGCTTGTTAAAAGCATACCTAATTCAAAAACGAGCCAGGTTTATTCACAAAAAATTGATTTAAATAATTTACCTTCAGGTATTTATTTTGTAAAAGTCATAGGTAATGGTAAGATCATTAATACTAAAAAATTAATCAAAAGGCAGGCAGGTTGGTGAAAAATTGAGTTATTATGTTAAAGTTATGAGTTTGTAATCAATTTAAATAAATGTTTAATTATTGAAATATATCTTTATATTTGCTCCAACAAAACATAAAAAATGAAAAATTTAAATAACAATACATTTTATTTCTGGTATTACTTTTATGGTTCTCTGAAGGGAGTCTGGTAAAACCATATTGTTATTTAATGAATGATATACCAAGGGTCCCGATTAAATTCAGGACCCTTTTTTATTTTAAAAACTTTAAAAAATGAATGTTACAATAATTGGACTTGGACTAATTGGTGGTTCCCTGGCAAAAGACCTTAAAAGGACTGGTTTTGCCACCTCCATAACAGGAGTAGACAAAAGTAAAGAAAATGCAGAAGAGGCCTTAAGGCTAGGGTTTATTGACAAGATCAGTAACCTTGAAGAAGGTATTAAAAATGCAGAACTGGTAATTATAGCTATCCCTGTTGATAAGGTATTAGAGGTCCTACCTAAAGTTTTAGGCCTGATCCCTGAAGGGACAACTGTAACAGAAATGGGATCTACAAAACAGGTAATAGTTGAGTCCATTAAAAACCATCCTAAAAGGAAAAATTTTATTGCAGCCCACCCCATGTCAGGAACGGAAAACTCTGGACCCTCAGCTGCCATAGAAGAACTGTTTAAAGGAAAAATTACCATTATCTGTGATCAGGAAGATAGTGGGGCACAACATTTAGCTCTTATAGAAAAAATGTTCCACCTTATTGGGATGGATATTGCCTATATGACTTCTGACGAGCAAGACCTTAGTACTGCCTTTGTATCCCACCTTCCACATGCTGCAGCTTATGCCCTCGCCAATGCTGTACAGGCAAAAGAAGACAGGAACATAATTTTTGATTTGGCAAGTGGTGGTTTCCGCTCAACAGTTAGGCTGGCAAAAAGTTCTTCAACCATGTGGCACCCAATTTTCCAGCAAAACAGGGATTATGTTGTGGAATCACTTGATGTTTACATAAAACATTTAAAAGAATTCAGGGATAGCATGAAAAATAATGACTTTGATAAACTTATGAAACTCATAAAAAAAGCAAACAAAATAAGAGGCATTTTAGATGGTGAAAACCATTTGCTGATCAAGAATAAAGAAACCAATGTAAAACTCTACACTAAATAATTATGGGAATTCAATTAACAATAAACCCAATAAAATCATGGCTGCCAACTATTGATAATCCATTATTGATTTCAGGTCCATGTAGTATTGAATCAGAAGAACAGGCAATTGAAACAGCTAAGTTGCTTGCAAAGGATAAACGTGTTTTTGTTTATCGTGGAGGCTTGTGGAAACCACGCACAAGGCCTGGTTCTTTTGAAGGAGTGGGCTCCATTGGGTTGAAATGGTTACAACAAGTAAAGAAAGAAACAGGGCTGCCTGTAGGAACAGAAGTTGCCAATGCCCAACATACTGAAGAAGCATTAAATGCAGGGATAGATGTGTTGTGGATTGGGGCAAGGTCAACTGCTAGCCCTTTTGTTGTGCAGGAAATTGCTGATGTCCTTAAAGGGTCAAATGCTGTTGTTATGGTAAAAAACCCTGTAAACCCAGATGTCCAATTATGGATGGGTGCACTTGAAAGGGTGAACAGGGCAGGTATAAATAACCTGGTAGCCATACACAGGGGCTTTACCCCATTCAGAGATACTGAATACAGAAACTACCCAAGCTGGAAAACAGTAATTGAGCTCAGGCGTTTACTACCTAACCTGCCTATAATTTCTGACCCCAGCCATATTGCGGGGAAAAGGGAATTTTTATTTAAAATTTCACAGAAAGCATTTGACATGGGGCTGGATGGGCTTATGATTGAATCTCATATTGACCCTTCGTGTGCCCTCAGTGATAAAGACCAGCAAGTAACCCCTGATGAACTTTCAGCAATACTGGACAGGTTGGTTATTAGGAATGAATCTACTTCAAACCCTCAGTTTGAAAACCAATTGGATATGTTGCGCTCAAGGATTGATGCCATTGATACTGAACTGTTGGAAATGCTGGCTTCAAGGATGGAAATTGTACAAAAAATAGGTACGTATAAAAAAGAAAATAATGTAACTGCCCTTCAAATTAATCGTTGGTCAGAGTTAATGAACAACAGGGTAAAAACTGGGAAAGAACTTCAACTTAATGAAACTTTTGTGAAAATACTTTTTCAATTAATTCATGAAGATTCAGTAAGGATGCAAACAGAGATCATGGATTAGTTACATAGATTAATAACCTGGTTTTAAAAAGGGTTTGCTTAGGGTAAACCCTTTTTTTATTCTTATAAATTAGCTTAACAGGGCTACCTCATTAAAAACCTAAGTAACCTGAAATAAACATTTTTATGGGGAGGATACCTTGCAGGGAAATCAATTAGGCTGCTGCTTTTTAAAACTGACCTGGAATGTGAAAAAGCATCAAAGCTGTACTTGCCATGATAGTTGCCTATGCCACTTTTCCCTACTCCTCCAAAGGGTAACTTATTATTTACAAAATGCAGCATAACTTCATTTATACAAACATCTCCTGAAGATGTTTCAAGAACCACTTTTTTCTGTTTTTTCCTGTTTTCAGAAAAATAATACAATACCAGGGGTTTATCTTTTGAGTTTACACTTGAGATTGCTTCATCAATGTGGCTAAATGTGGTAATGGGAAGAATAGGCCCAAAAATTTCTTCTTGCATTGCCTCTGAGTTTTTGCCTATACCTTTTAGTATAGTTGGGGCAAAGAACCTTTCCTCTTTATTCCCCATGCCTCCAATAACAACTTCTCCTTCTTTTGCTAAATTTTGCAAACGCTCAATTGCTTCTTTATTGATGATCTTTGGAAAACTACTATATTCTGCAGGCTTTTCTGAATAAAACTTTGTTATGTCTTTCTGAAGCAACTTTATGAATTGTTCCTCAACCTTATGATGAACCAGAATATAATCAGGAGCAATACAAGATTGGCCTGCATTGATAAACTTACCCCATACTATTTTCCTGGAAGCCACCTTAAGGTTTGCATCCTTATCAATAATAGCAGGGTTTTTCCCTCCAAGTTCTAGTATCACTGGGGTTAATGTTTTGGCTGCTGCCTGTGCTACAACTTCCCCAACTTTTGTGCTTCCTGTAAAAAATATGAAGCCCCAGTTTTTTTGAAGTAAAAGTTTTCCTGTTTCAATATCCCCTTCCACTATTTTTACATATTTTCCTTCAAAAACTCCTGAAATAATTTTTTCAAGTATCTTAAATGTTTCAGGAGTCCTGTCAGAAGGTTTAACCACCACAGTGTTGCCAGCTGATATTGCCCCAATTAATGGCATCATAACCAACTGGAAAGGAAAATTAAATGATCCAATAATAAGTACCTGCCCATAAGGTTCTTTTAAAATGAAACTTCGTGCAGGGAAAGTATACAAAGGGCTTTCAACCCTTTTTGGAGCAGCCCATTTTTTCAGCTTTTTAATATGGTGTGTAAGCTCCTGGTATACAAGCCCCACCTCAGTAACATATGCCTCAAAACCTGATTTTCCCAGGTCTTTATTTAATGCTTCAAAAATTAATTGTTCATTTTCCTTTATTGCCAGTTTGAGTCTTTTCAGATGTGATAACCTGGTTATTATTTTTTGGGGAGCACCTGTTGAATAAAAGCCTTTTTGTGCCTGAATGATTAAATCAATATGATCCATTGTTTACCAATTTGAGCCTAAAGGTAATCAATTATTAAGAGACTCTTCTGGATTCATTTTTTAGAGGATACTATCTTTTTAAGTACTTTCTTGAGTGCTTTTTCTGTATCAGAATATGGAAGGTTTTCTTTGGCAATATAAATAAACATGACAGCCACTTTCCTGCTTTTCAGCTTTTTGTAAAATGAAGGTTTTTTTAAACGATAAGCTTCCCTTACCCTTCTTTTGATCAAATTCCTTTCAACTGCTTTTTTGTAGTTTTTTTTGCTTACACTAAAAGCTGCCTGGGCTGGGTATCCTTGCAAAGCCTCCACATCAAGGTAAACTGCTTTAAGGGGGTAAACCAATATTGTTTCCCCTTTTAGGAAAAGTTCCTGAATGGTTTTTTTACTTCTTAGCCTTTCTGCTTTTTTGAGTGTAAACATTTTGTTTCCCTATTATGAGCTAAAATACTTAATCGTTAGCAACATCCAAAACAAAACGGCTGGCTCAAATACATGAACCAGCCGTCCTTTATGTGTTTAAGTCTTTTTTACTTATTTGTTTTTTTAATGAATTGCTCCAGTGCCATAGCCATTGATGGTGCCTGTGGTGTTGGGGCTTCAATATCTAAACGCAACCCAGCTTCACGTACAGCCTCAGCTGTTGATGGACCAAATGAGGCAATTCTGGTATCATTCTGTTTGAAATCAGGAAAATTTTGTTGTAATGATTTAATTCCTGATGGGCTAAAAAATACCAGTACATCATATTTGATATCACTCAGGTCAGATAAATCACTGCTGACTGTTTTATACAAGATCGCTTTTGTATAAATGAAGCCTCCTTTTTCAAGCAAATTAGGGATATCTTCTTTGTGAATGTGTGATAATGGAACTAAAAACTTTTCATCTTTATGTTTTTTCATCACCTCCACAAGGTCAGTAAATCTCCCATTTGCATAAAAAATCTTCCTTTTCCTGTACACTATGTACTTCTGAAGGTAAAATGCTGTTGCTTCAGAAATACAGAAATACTTCATTGAATCAGGAACAACAATTCTGAGATCTTTGCAAATGCGGAAAAAATGGTCAATTGCAGTCCGGCTGGTAAATATTACAGCACTGTGGTCTAAAATCTGGATTCTTGTTTGCCTGAACTCTTTTGCTGCAACCCCCTCAACATGGATGAAAGGCCTAAAATCAATTTTGATATTGTTTTTAGCAGCCAACTCAAAATAAGGTGATTTATCACTAGTTGGCTTTGGTTGCGAAACTAACACTTTCTTGACTTTCAAAATACTATTGCCTTTAATTAAACTTCCCTCCTTTTATCCCCATACTAATTTATAGATTAATAGCAAGGGCAAAATTTCAAGGGTACAAAGGTATAAAAACAGATAATATATAGAAAATTGTTTTTTAATTAAAATCAAAATGCCTCTTTGGAGGATCAAAAAATAGAATATTCCTATCAAAACAAGCCCTAATACAATAAAAAAACGGGTGCTTAAAATTGGGGAAAATAAAACACATGCAATAATGGGAAACAAAGCAAGCCCCAATACCCTGTTGAAATTATTCTGGTTATATAAATATTCTTTTGTGGTAGGTACTCCTTCAATTATCACACCCATCATCATGTACAACAACCTTTTAAACAAAAAATAACCCAATGTACAACCTAAAGAAAATAAATAAAGAGGTACTCCCTGAAAAGGGGTGGATGTATTAAAATGCTCAACAGTGAAATAGGCAAAAATTGAAAATGTAATATAAAAATAGGCTTCCAGCCTGTATGATCCATGGAGCAGAGATATTTCCCTTTCACGAAACATGCGCGAAGCAGTTGAATAATTTATTAATGATTGGAAAAGATGGACTAAGTATTTATGGTATTGTTTTTTCATGGAAGCAAAAACGAGCAATGCACCAAGCAATATGATAGTTAGCCAATCAACAGAAGTATATGAAATTCGCTTTACAGGTAATTGAATGGCAGCAGCCTTAGATGTTTCTGTTGTATATACAGCAGCCTTTGTAATAGGTTTCATGGTGCGCGAAGAGCCTACCAGTAAGCTCTCTTCCTGCTTCCTTAGCCAATACCTTATTTGTGCCATGGTAGGTTTGGCTGGTTCTTCAACTATTGGCTCCCTCTTTTTTTCTATTGAATCAATTGGCCTTAGGTTCCTTTCTGAGATTGGGATCCTTTCAACTTTTAGCTTTATGGGCTGCACATTTTTTTGATGCAGCTCTAACAACCCTTTTAATTGTAAGGTATCCTGTTGTTGATATGTGACCAATCCTGACATAATTAACCTGGTTGCAAAGATACTGAATTACTAAACTTTGTGTTTAACTGATTTATTATTTTTGCTGAATGATCTATATGGCACCATTGCAAGGCTTCACTGATTATGTGTACAGGAACGCACATGCTTCATGTTTTAATGGTATTATTACATATTTTATCCCTTACATTTCCATAAAAAATGATGCATTTTTAAAGAAACATGAGCGTGATATCCTTCCTGAAAACAATGCATTAATACCTGTTGTACCACAAATTCTCATTAAAGATGAAAGGGAAATAATACAGGTTTGTGAGTTCTTAAAATCACACCAATACAAACAGGTAAATATTAATATGGGATGCCCCTACCCTATGGTTACCAACAGGGGTAGGGGGTCGGGGTTGCCTCCCTTTCCTGAAAGGCTTGATGAAATATTAAGTAAAAGTTTACCCAATATTGGTATGGAGGTTTCCATAAAGTTACGTTCAGGGCTGGCAGATGAGCATGAAATAGAAAAGGTGATCAAAGTATTGAATAAATATAGCCTGAAAGAAATCATTTACCACCCCAGGATAGCCAAACAATTGTACAAAGGGAAAGTGGATATTGATTTATTTGAAAAAATAAAGCCATTATCTAAAAATAAGCTTGTTTATAATGGTGATATTAATTCTGTTGCTGATTATAACAAATTGAAAAGCAGGCTTCCTGAATTTAACACATGTATGATTGGCAGGGGGATACTAAAAGACCCTTTCCTCGCTGAAAAAATTTCTGCTGGGCAGGAAGATATCCCTGGCAAAAAAGAAAGGCTGGCTGTTTTTCATGATAAAATCCTGTCAGGTTACGCAAAAATTTATGAAGGAGATGGGCACTTGTTTACCAAAATGAAACAGTTTTGGGCTTATTTTTCATTCAGTTTTGCTAACCAACATAAAGTTTTCAAAGTTGTGAAAAAGACTAATAACATGAGTAAATACCATTTAGTTGTGAGAAAAATATTTGATGATTTTCTTTAAAAAACCTTTGCTCTTGCCATTATCCTTTTCTTTTAGGCAAGTTGTACTTTCATATTCTTCCATAAACTGCTTCAGGTAGGTTAATTCTTCAGCTTCAGGAGAGCCTTCAGGTGCATTGCAAATTTCGAGAAACCTTGCTAAAGCTGCCCTGTATCTTATTTCTGTATGTATTTTTTTAACCTTCATGAAACTAATGTGCATCTAACCAGTTGCTTGCTGCATTCATTTCAACAGTTAATGAAACACCTATATTTACTGCATTTTCCATTTCATCTTTTACTATTTGTTTCACAGTTTCCAGTTCAGGCTTAAATACATCAAAGTTTAATTCATCATGAACCTGTAAGATCATTTTTGATTTCAGGTTGTTTTCATTGAATTTTTGATAAATGTTGATCATAGCTATCTTAATGACATCAGCTGCTGAACCTTGTATGGGCGCATTGATGGCATTCCTTTCGGCCACTCCCCTCACCACTGCATTGGCAGAATTGATGTCTTTAAGGTAACGTTTGCGCCCCATGATTGTTTTCACATACCCTTTGTTCCTTGCATCTTCAATTGACTGGTTCATAAAGGATCTCACATTGGGAAAACTTTCAAAATAGCCATCAATTAATTCTTTTGCTTCTGTCCTTGGTATGTTCAGCCTTTGTGCCAGACCAAATGCTGATATGCCATAAATGATCCCAAAGTTGGCTGTTTTGGCTTTGCGCCTCATGTCAGCTTCCACTTCTTCAGGTTTTAGCCCATAAATCCGCGCAGCAGTGATAGAATGAATATCCTGCCCTTCACTGAATGCTTTAACCATTTCTTCATCTTTACTTAAAGCAGCTATGATCCTTAATTCAATCTGTGAATAGTCAGCAGAAAGGAAAATATAATCCCCCTGGCTGGGCATAAAAGCCTTCCTTATTTCGCGTCCTTCAGCATCCCTGATTGGAATGTTTTGTAAGTTAGGGTTATTGGAACTTAGCCTTCCTGTTGCTGCAACTGCCTGGTTATATGAAGTATGTATTTTCCCTGTTTCTTTATTGATAAGGCTTGGCAATACCTCAACATACGTGTTCAACAGCTTCTTCAGCCCACGAAAAGTTAACACCTTGTTGATGATGGGATGCCTGTCCTGCAAACGAATCAAAACATCTTCACTGGTTGAATATTGCTTGGTTTTTGTTTTTTTTGCTTTTGCATCAATCTGGAGTTTTTCAAATAAAATAACCCCAAGCTGCCTGGGTGAAGAAACATTAAACTCCTCTCCTGCCAGGCCAATTATTTCTTTCTCAAGTGTAATAATCTGTTCCCTCAGCTTTTCTGCATAATCTTTTAATTCCTGGATATTTAACTGCACTCCTGCTTTTTCCATATGAACTAACACTGGCACCAGGGGCATTTCCATCTGTTCAAACAGATTCTTTACTTCCCTTTTTTCAAGTTCAGGTTCCAGTACTTCTTTTAGCTGGTAGGTAAGGTCGGCATCTTCACAAGCATATACCTTCAATTTTTCAGGGTCAACCTGGAACATATTTAATTGGTTTTTCCCTTTTTTGCCAATGAGGTCTTCTGTGGGTATTTTTTTATAGTTCAGGTAGTTTTCACATAACAAATCCAGGTTGTGTTTCATATCAGGCTGGATCAGGTAGTGGGCAAGCATGGTATCAAACAGCTTGCCTTTTACTTCTACCCCATAGTTACTAAGCATTAAAATATCATACTTAATATTCTGCCCAATCTTCACTATGTTTTCATCACCAAATACTTCAGCAAACTCATTAACAATTTTTGCAGCTTCTTCCCTGCCTTTAGGTAATGTTACACAAAAGGCTTCATTTCCCCTGAAAGCAAATGACATGCATACCATTTCAGCAGAATGGGTGTCAAGCCCAGTTGTTTCTGTATCAAAGCAAAATTCTTTTTGCACTGAAAGTTCAGCCCTCAAACTTGTCCTTTTCATCTCATCATCAATCAGGTAATATGTGTGAGAAGTGGTTTCAATGGTCTGAAAATCAGAAGGAGTGTTTTCTTTTGGTTCTTCTACCTGAGTACCAAAAAGTAACCCTTGTTCTGCTTTCTCAACTGGAGCACCAAGGTCAAGTTTCTGTGCCAATGTCCTAAATTCCAGCTCTTTGAATAACCCTTTTAATACTTCCTTGTTAGGCTCATCAAGCTTAAGCTTTTTTGGTTCAAAATCATAAGGGACATCCTGGATAATTACAGCCAGTTTTCGTGAAAGCCTGACTTGCTCTTCAAAATTTTCAAGGTTTTCTTTTTGCTTCCCTTTTAATTCTGAAATATGATCATACAACCCATCAATGCTCCCATAAGTGGCTATCAACTTCTGTGCTGTTTTAGGCCCAATACCAGGGCAGCCTGGGATGTTGTCAGCACTATCACCCATTAGCCCCAATATATCAATTACCTGCCCAGGGCTTTGTATGCCAAAGTTTTCCTGAACCTCTTTAACACCCCAAGGCTCAGCATCATTCCCCGCTTTTGCAGGTTTATACATGATAATGTTTTCTGTAACAAGCTGGGCATAATCTTTATCAGGAGTCATCATATAAGTTGTAAACCCTTCTTTTTCAGCCTTTTTTGCCAAGGTTCCAATTACATCATCTGCTTCAAACCCTTCTTTTTCAATAATTGGGATATTAAATGCTTTTATTATTTCCTTAATGTATGGGATTGATTTCCTGAGGTCTTCAGGCATTTCTTCCCTGTTTGCTTTATATTCTTTATAAATCTCATGCCTGAATGTTGGTGCCGAAACATCAAAAACTACCCCAATAAACTCTGGTTTTTCATTTTCCAGAAGTTGTATGAGGGTATTTGTAAACCCCAGCATTGCCGAAGTGTTCAAGCCCTTTGAATTGAACCTGGGGTTACGAATAAAAGCAAAATAACTACGATAAATCAATGCAAATGCATCAAGCAGGAATAACTTTTTTGGATTATTTTCGGGCATAACAGCAATTTATTCATTATCAGAAGCTACCCATTCTGCATAAGAGGTAACTGTTTCATATAAACGCACCTTATAAAGTGAAACATTTATGGGCAAATGTTGTTGAAGGATTTCAGCAATATAAGCTACAATATTTTCTGTGGTTGGCTGGAAATCAACTACAATCAGCCTTTCTGTATTTTTTTTAAACAGTTTCACCTGTTCCTGAGAAGAAGCTGAATTGACCATAAGGGAATGGTCAAAACGGGCTACTATGCGTTTTTTTACAATGTTTTTCAGTTCGCTGAAATCAAGTACCATCCCATCCTTGGGGTGTTGTGCCTGTTGAAGAGCCTGCCCCATTACTGTAATTTCAAGGTTGTATGAATGCCCATGTATATTTTTACATAATCCATCATACCCATATAAAGCATGAGCCATTTCAAAATGGAACCTTTTTGCTACCCTTATAATTGCCATTTTTCTTTCCCCATTTTTAATTAAAATGTGAAATTACTGAAATTTGGTAAAGTTGGGTTATTGTTAAGTAACTTTTTCCTTCTTACAAAAAGCTTTCATTTATTTTATTGCTTATGAGGTTTTAATGTCAAAAAAAGGGGCTTGCCCATATTGGAAACAAACCCCTTCTAACCTATTTGAATGTTATGCTATTACTCTTGTCCTGAAAATCCTTTGCCCATTTCTTTAAAGCCATCCATGTCTTTGACTTTAAAATCTCCATAAAATGAAACTACAAAATGCAGCCCATCATTGTTGTCATTAGAAATAAACAGGTGGCATTCTTTATAGTTTTTCTTTTTCCCCAGTAGCCAAATCTCTGCATTGTCTGTTTCACCATCTGTTTCTTCATATTTCTTATAGGATGGTTTTGGAAGGAAACCTGCTGCTTTTTCAAGGAAATCTGAACCTGTAAGGTTTCCTTTTTGGGGGTTATATGACATAAACCTGACCTGATTTAAATCACCTATAACTTTACGTTCACCTGTTTCATCATCACCAATGTCAAGGTTTACTGCATCCAGCATATTTTTTGAAAATGAAAAATTTGTAATCCCATCCCTATCAGCAAATACATCATAGATTTTATATGATTTACTTTGCCCTGATGCAATGGCTGGAAGTAAAACTATTGCTGAAATTAATAATATAATATACTTATTCATCTGTTTAAAATTTATGCTTATTCCATGGTATGATTTTATTCTTCAATTTCTTTCATGGTTAACCCATTGGGTTTCATTGTCCAGAATTTACCTACCATATCTGCATCCCAGGTATTTGAAACATTTTCAATATCATATATAATCCTGATCAATTCTTCACCAAGGTAAATGGTTTTCCCTTCAGGTACTTTCACAGTAATTTTTACTTCCTGGTCCCTCCATTTGCCATCTTCATCAATCCTGAAATAAGGATCAAAAAGTAATGTAGAATCTTGTTGGTTAAAAGTATAGGTTATTTCTTCTATGTTTTCTTTGGCATCCGATTGGCTGCTTCCCCTTGAACTTTTCCTGACAACTACAACAAACCTTTCGCCGCTTGCATCTTCAACATCAAGCTTAGGTTTTCCTAGTAGTACTTCTTCACCATCAGATACTACTACCTTAAACCTATCCATTTCAAAATCAAGTTCACTGTAATTTTCCCACCTGTCTTCGGCTAATTCAAGGTATAGGGTTTGGCAATCATTGCATTCAATTGTTTCACTGCTGGCCAGTGATGTTTTGTCTTTGAAATTACCTACCTGGCTTGCTGAAACAACAACTATTGCAACCAAGGCTATTAGCCATAATCCTACCATACTTAATGCAATGGCAGCATTGTTTGATTTATACCTGAATACCAGCTTAGTGCCTATAAATAACATGGCCAATAATGGTATCCCCACTAATAAGCCTGCTGATATCATACCAATAGTTGCCGAACCTGGTGTTATAAAATGGTTGAGGAATCCTGGCATATGCAGTTCTGGAGTCCAGATCATAGGGACATTAGCTACAATTGAATGCCCGACAATCATGGTTGAAATCATTCCGAGCAATCCAAAGAATCCTGACAGGATAAGTATTACACCAATTATCACTACAAATACTTTCAGTGCCACTTTAAGGATAGAATAAACAATATCACCAAATTCTGACATTTTTTCCTGCCCTTTGTTGTATGTTTTTGACTCTTTGAATTTTTTAACACTTTCTTTTACTTCCTTTACTTCTTCTTTTATTGAGCTTTCAATATTTGAGACTGTAACTTCCTTTCCCCTCATTTCAAGGCGCTGGGCTGTAGTCCTTGCTTTTGGTACTGCTATCCAAAGTACTAAGTAAGCCAACAATCCTATCCCATTCAAAAGGAATAAAACAACCATTATTATCCTGAGTATTACTGGATCCATATTGAAATAGGCTCCCAGCCCACCACAAACACCTCCTAAAACCCTATGGTCTGGGTCACGGTAAAGACGCCTTTTGCGTTTAGATTTTCCAGGTGCAACTTCTTCTTCTCCTTCTTCTTCCAGGAAGTCTTCAGGTGTACCCATGGTTTCAATAATTTCCTCTACCCATTCTAAGGTCACCACCTTTTTATCATCACTGGATTTTTCATTGAATAATTCTGCAATTCGTGCTTCAATGTCAGTGATGATTTCCCTGCCCTCTTCAGTATTTCCAAAATGTTGCTTTAGTTTCAAAAGGTATCCCTGGAGTTTTTCATAGGCATCATCTTCAATGTGGAAAACTGTGCCGCTTATATTTATTGTGAATGTCTTTTTCATCTTATTAAAATTGTTTATTCGTTATGGTATAAGATGGAACTCGCATAATTTTAATAATTGTCATTTGTATCAAAAATTTTGTCATGCTCGTTTCATTTTTGTGTTCTTGAATAATTATTTCTGAATTTCAAAATAATGTACTGAATTATACTAAACTGAGTTACGATTTGTGGGCTTTAATCTTGCCTACCGCATCAGTTAGTTCTTTCCATGATACCTCCAATTCGCCAAGGAAGCTTTTGCCTTCCTCTGTTAACTCATAATATTTTCGAGGAGGTCCTTGTGTTGACTCTTCCCATTTATATGCAAGAAGCCCAGCATTTTTTAAACGGGTAAGTAATGGATAAAGGGTTCCTTCAACCACGATCATCTTGGCCTCTTTCAGTTCTTGTATGATATCACTGGCATATAAGGGCTTACCATCCAGTACCAACAGGATGCAATATTCGAGGACCCCTTTCCTCATTTGTGCTTTTGTATTTTCAAGTTTCATTTCTAATTTCCCTTTCTATTGTAATACGCCCATTTGTTTCCTGATCTCAAAGTAATAAAACATAATCTTTATTTTATACAGATCATACTTTAAATATTCCAATGATTTTCATCTGTCATCCAACCCTCAAGGTTTAAAGGTTTTTCTTCTTGAAGATTATTGAAATAGCCATCATCCAACATCCACTGTTCTAACTCAACTGGCGATTCTTCTGTAATTGTTTCCTGGCGAAAGCTTAATTCAAAAAATAAATCATCCAACATCCAGTTCTCTAGTTCAAGGCTACCTTCATAAACTTCTTCAAAGAAATAGCTTTGTGAATTTGATCCTGAATAGATGCCTTTTTCTGTACTTTTTGTTTCATAAACAATGGCTTCAGCTGGTTGGTCAGCTAAAACCATTGCAATTTCACTGATACCATTGTTTGTTAATAGTTGTTTCCAAAAACCTTGTGCTGCAACTGTAAAACTAATTAGTACAAAACTTACAATCACTGCTGCAGTACGCAAGGCTGCTTTCTGTAAATTCCTTCTCCTTAGAGATTTGTTTAAATTTGTTTTCATGGCTTTGTTTTTATTGTTTTCTGTTTTCAATTTTTTTTGCTTTAATGACGTTTCTAAATTTCCTGTGTTACATTTAATATAGAACTTTTTTAAAAAAATTACCTTTTTTTGCATTGTTGTTTGCATTACAAATATATAAACATTTAATGGTACCATGCAACACATAGTACTAAAATTTTTCACAATATTTTTTATTTTTGTTTTTTAGTTGCTTATTATCAGCTTGTTATATAGAAATATTTTTTTGAAAAATAATTCTAACAATACTGTAAATTATTTCTTCTATTTAACAATATATTGCAATTTAAGCTTCTTATATATCCATGCAAGGCAAAATATTGAACTACATTTTTTTAAAACTTAGATAAGATTGCCTTAATGCATTTTACACACAATTAGTATTTTATTAACCCCAATATAACTTGACGCATTAAAGAACCCTTTAACTTGCATTGGTATTTAAATTCAAAAAACAAAGTAGAAAACATACGCAATCTTCAATATCCTTAGCATGGAAAAGTATTATAGAAAAATCGTTCAAATTGTTAACAAAGCTGTTAATCTTTGTTAATAAGATTTTACAAAATTGTATTTCAAATCACATTAAAACACAAATAAAAACTCTAATTTAATTTGCAGAAAAGGCATTATTTTTTATCTAAACATTTTATTCTATGAAAAACTTTATTTTCTCTGCTATTATGGTAGCTGGATTCGGATTCCTATCCCTTACGGGTTTCTCACAGGGGACAATTAAGGGAAAAATTGTCGAAGCTGGATCAAACGAAGCATTAATTGGTGCATCTATTGTTGTTGATGGTACAACAATTGGGACAGTTACTGATTTTAATGGGGATTTTTCCCTGTCGGTACAAGCTGGCGAAAAACAAATTATTGTATCCTATATAGGTTACATATCCCAAACTCTAACTGTAAATGTACAAAATGGTCAAACAACTGACTTAGGTACAATCGAAATTGAGTCTGATGCTGTTGGTCTTGATGAAGTGTTGGTTTTTGCATCTGTTGCAATTCAAAGAAAAACTCCTGTTGCAATTTCAACCATTGATGCATTAACTATTACTGAAAAACTTGGTACACAAGAGTTTCCTGAAGTATTGCAAACAACCCCAGGAGTATATGCCACCAAGCAAGGTGGTGGATATGGTGACGGTCGTATAAATCTTCGAGGTTTTGATTCACCTAATGTTGCTGTGATGATCAATGGTATCCCTGTAAATGATATGGAATGGGGAGGAATTTATTGGTCAAATTGGGCTGGAATGGCAGATGTTACAAGGTCAATGCAGGTACAAAGAGGTCTTGGTGCTTCCAAAGTTGCTGTACCTTCTGTTGGTGGATCTATAAACATTGTAACCAAAACCACAGATGCTAAAGAAGGTGGATCAGTATATACTGCAATTGGAAATAATGGTTATAAGAAAGTTGCTTTTAATGTCTCCTCTGGTTTAACTGATAATGGCTGGGCTTTTACAATCCTTGGTTCCAGGACATCAGGAGATGGATACATATTAGGAACTGAATTTGAAGGTTACAGCTATTTTGCAAATATTTCCAAACAAATTAATGACAACCATATTCTTTCATTAACTGGATTTGGTGCTCCACAATGGCACAATCAAAGAAGTCGCTTTGACAAACAAAAGATTTCTGACTGGCCAACTTATAAGGAAGGTACCAGATTCAATGCTACTTATGGTTTTGGTGTAAATGGGCAAAGAAAAATGTCTGCCAAGAACTACTATCATAAACCACAAATTTCATTAAACCACTTTTGGACTATTAATGAAAAATCAAGCCTTTCAACTTCAGCTTATTATTCATTTGGATCAGGTGGTGGAGCCTCTGCAAGGGGAAATGAGCGCTCGAAGCTATATGGTTCTAGTGATTACAGAACAATTGAAGGTTATTTGGATTATGCTGCAATTATGGAAGAAAATGCGGCAAACCTGGATGGTTCCCAGGCAATTATTGGTAGTTCAAATAATGACCATAAATGGTATGGTTTATTATCTACTTATACGACAGAATTGAGTAAAACTTTAGATATCTATAGTGGAATTGATATTAGATATTATATTGGAGATCACAATAGAACCATTAGAGACCTATTAGGAGGTAAATTTTTTATCGATCCTCAAAGGGCTGACGTAGAATTCCAGTCAGGGAATGAATCCTATATCAACGAAAAATTATCTTATGGTGATAAAATTTCAAGAGACTATTTGGGATATGTTTTATGGAATGGGGTTTTCTCCCAAATTGAATATAACAAAGACAAGCTAAGTGCTTTCTTTTCAGGAGCTCTTTCGAACACCACTTATTGGAGGGAAGATAAAATGTTTGCTGCACCAGGAGAAGAGGTCTCTGATAAAATAAATTTCTTGGGATGGAGCGCAAAAGGTGGAGCTAATTATAACATGACAAACAGGCATAATGTTTTTACTAATATTGGATACTTTTCGCGCGCTCCATATTTTTCCAATGTTTTTTTGGCAAAAGATAACAGTAATGCCATGAATGATGGTGCAGAAAATGAAAAAATATTTTCTGCAGAGCTTGGCTATGGTTATAAGTCAAAAATGTTCACCTTCAACTTTAATGCATATAATACTATCTGGAAAGACAAAAGCTTGAGTGGGGCTTTGGATTCACAGGATCCCGATGCAGGAAGGTACAATGCCTTAGGTGTTAATGCAATCCACAGGGGACTTGAGTTTGAAGGAAACTTGAAAGTAAATAATAAGCTTTCAATTAGAGGAATGCTTTCTATAGGAGACTGGAAGTGGGATAATGATGTTGAAGCTTATACCTTCAATAGGGATGGTGCTTTAGTTAATTCAAAAGGTGAAATTGTGACCAATCCTGCAGATGCAAATACTATTAAATTAGATATTGGAGGTGTACATGTTGGTGATGCAGCACAAACTACTGCTTCCTTAGGATTAAACTACAAATTAATGCAAAATTTAAAGATAGGTGTAGATTACAGATATTTTGCTAGGTTGTTTGCTGATCCAGGAGATATAGAAGATTTATCTGGAACAGACACATGGCAAGTACCTGATGCTGGTGTGGTTGATACTAATATGAGATATTACTTTAAAATTGCCGGATTAGATGCTACTTTAAGTGCCAATGTCCATAATTTGCTTAACAATGAGTATATTACTGATGCAGAAAGTGGTTCATCAGCTACATGGGAAGATGCTGTAGTTTTCTATGGTTTTGGTAGGACTGGTTCTGTTGCCCTAAAAATTAAATTCTAATTCTTAAAGAAAAATTTATCATGAAAAAATTAATATTTCTTTTCGCAATTGCATTAGCCTTATTTAGCTGCGAAAAATACAATGACCAATTTGAAGGCTATGATGACAATGTAATAACACAGGTAGTTACTGATCTTGTGTATGAACTCACAGATGATGATTATGATCAGATTGGGGGTGATCCTGCAAAATATGGGAACTTTAGCAAATATGCGCCTGCAGATCAATATATTCCACCATTTTTAAAATCCAAGTATCCATATTTAGATCAAGGGTCTATCGCACAAATTACTTACAAATATTACATAGGAGGATTAAGCTATTTGGATTATCTAACAGATGCAGTGAGCTATGAACTAACCACTGCTGATTATGATTCATTTGGAACTGGTTCTGGAGAACCTGGGAAATATAATAATTTTAGTAGTTCAACCCCTCCGGGAGATTATCTGCCAGGTTTCTTTGCTGCTAAATACTCTAATGCATCTAATGGGGATTTGGTTTATGTAACTTACAAATATTATTCTGGAAGCGTTGAAATCAGAAGTGAATATTATGAATTTGATGGTTCTGTGTGGAAACCTGTACAAGTTGAGGTTCCTGAAGGAGTAACAGTTTATGCCCTTTCTTCAGATGACTATGATTCTATGGGTGAAGAGTCTGGCCAGCCGGGAAGATATAACAATTTTAGTGGCTCTACCCCCCCTGGTGCTTATTTAGCTAAGTTTTTAGGTATTAAATTTCCTTATGCCGAAGAAGGAGCAAAAATAGCCGTTGTTTATAGATATTATGCAGGTGGTGGGGTTACCGAAACCAGGGCCGATGAATATACATTGGCCAGTGGTATTTGGACTGAATATTCTTCAACCATTAATAAAAGTGACCAGTTTATCCATACAGGAGAAAATGGTTGGTTATTTGACCCAAGTGTAGTTTTCACAATGGATGCAGCAGATTATCAAACTATTGTCGACTATGTAAAAAACAACATAGGTGCTGAATATATTGATAAGTATGGAACTGCAGAGGCTTATTATGGAGCAGGAGCTTACTATGTAAACTTTGACCTTCGTGATGGCAAATGGGACTCTGGGACTTTCTCAACTTGGCAAGATGCTGTTAAAGAAGGTATTGCAACAGGGCTACTTCCTAATAAATTCCCTGATGCGGTCACACAAGTTAGCGGGGTTGATGTTCTTTACAAAGTTACATTTGCTACTTATGACGGGAGTGATGGTGAATATACTTTTGTGTTTAAATGCACAAAAGCAGGACCAAACCCAAGCTTTGAGTTTGTAGAAGAAATATAGTTTGGAAAGAAATATATTATTTTAAAAGGCCGGGGCTGATCCTGGCTTTTTTTATTTTAGCTTCCAAACATTTAAATGTTATCACTGTTTTTTATTATAGGAATTTGTATTTTTGCGGCTTACATAAAACAACAGTTATCTGTAAAATGGAACAGTTGCACATTGAAAAGATGTTGGAGGAGAAAGGTTTTATTGATGAACCCATTGATCCTGAAATAAAACTTGTAGAGGAAATTAACCGCCTGAAAAAAGAAAAAAATGCTGTTATATTAAGCCATTTTTATGTTGATGGTGACTTGCAGGACATAGCAGACTATGTAGGAGATAGCCTTGGATTGGCTCAAGAAGCTGCAAAAACTGATGCTGATATGATCGTTTTTGTTGGCGTACATTTTATGGCTGAAACAGCTAAAATTATCAACCCTTCAAAAAAGGTTATTCTTCCTGACCTTAAAGCTGGTTGTTCATTGGCTGAATCTGCACCTTATGAAAAATTTGCAGAATTTAAAGCCAACTATCCTGACCACAAAGTAGTTTCTTATGTGAATTGTTCTGCTGATTTAAAAACCCTTTCTGATATTGTATGTACATCAGCTAATGCTGTTAAAATAGTAGAAAGTTTTCCTAAAAGCCAGAAACTGATTTTTGCCCCTGATAAAAACCTGGGCAACTATATTAATAGCCAAACAGGCAGGGACATGGTGCTTTGGGATGGGGCATGTATGGTTCATGAACAATATTCAGTTGAAAAAATTGCTGACCTGATGGATGAACATCCAGATGCAGAATTAATTGCACATCCTGAATGTGAAACACCAGTATTGTTACTTGCAAACCACATTGGTTCAACAACTGCCCTTTTAAAATACATCCAGGAAAACAGCTCTAAAAAATATATTGTAGCCACAGAAAGTGGGATTTTCCACCAGATGAAAAAGGCAGCCCCTGAAAAAACATTTATTGCTGCCCCGTCTGTTGATTCCACTTGTGGTTGTAATGACTGCTCTTACATGAAATTAAACAATTTACAGAAATTATACACCTGCCTAAAGCATGAACTGCCTGAAGTAACATTGCCTGAAGATGTTATTGAAAAAGGCAAAATACCTATCCTTAGGATGTTGGAAATTTCAAAATAGTCAATTATCCTGTTTGGTTAAAATGTAAGCCCAAGGGCTTTTTTATCATCATTTTTTTCATTTGGTTTTTGTATCTTTCCACTGCTTTTAATGGAAAGGAAATGTTAAAGAAAGCTTTTAAGGTTATCCTACTTTTAATGTTTGTTTATCCTGCCTTCAGCCAGCCACAGGATAATGATAATAAGAGATATGACCTATACCTACTTATTGGCGAATCAAATATGGCAGGGAGGGGATATATTGAAGAACAAGACCAAATCCCATTGGATAAAGTTTATTCCCTTAATAAACAAATGATATGGGTCAGGGCTGCTGACCCTGTCCATTTTGACAAACCAAATGCTGGAGCGGGGCTTGCCAGGAGTTTTGGCATAGAAATGAGCCAAAATTACCCTAATTCACTTATTGGCCTAATACCCTGTGCCGTGGGAGGCACCTCTATTGACCACTGGGAGCCTGGTGTAATGCATGAAAGAACTATTTCTTATCCATGGGATAACATGATCAAAAGGTTGCGTTTTGCCATGCAGTATGGCGAACTGAAAGGTATCCTCTGGCATCAGGGAGAAGCTGATTCTAACCCAGAAAAATGCTTTGAATACAAACAAAAACTAATGGCCCTGGTGAATAGGATTAGGGCAGAAGCAAAAAATGAAAATATCCCTTTTGTTGTTGGCGAATTAGGTAAATTTTTTATAAAAAAGAATAAAGAAGAACACCCTGAAATGAGGACACCTCCTGCTACTATTGTAATTAAAAACACAAAAGAAGTTGTCAGGGAGTTCCCCAAAATGGGCTTTGTTATGTCAAATGGGTTGGAAAGTGATGGAGGAAATGTCCATTTTAATTCAGAATCTTACAGGGAACTTGGTTTTCGTTACGCAAAAACCATGATCAGGGTACAAAACAGGAAATAAACTTATTTACTCCTTCAAAAAAATATAAAAGCAAAATCTATTTACCTTAATCTTTCACCTATTTTTCTTTCCAGTTAAAAGTTTTGTGGTGACTTCTTTTTTTACCCTGGCTGCCAGTTTTGAAGAATATTTATCCAAAAATTGCTGTACTGCAACCTTATCACTCTTAGATAATTCGCGCAATGCCCAGGAAAGGGCTTTTACAACCATGTCATCACGATCGTCAACCACTTTTTCACAAACCATCAATGTCCTTTTTGCATCGCCTGTCCCTCCTCTGGCTTTGAGGTTTAAAGGAACTGTTGAAACCACAGCATCCCTCCTCTCCCACCTGTTTTCTGAGTTCGGCCATTTCAAAACATCTTCGTTTGTAATTTGCCCTTCTCTCCATACCCAGCCAGATACCAATATGGAGGCTGTTTAAAAATTATCAATTCATTTGATTTAGCGTCTTTTTCACCTAAACTACGTTGAATTTTCCTTAAATAGCTGAAGCTATTCGCGTCAAACCCGCCTTGTTTATATAAAAAATCCATCAAAATCATTCTAAAAAATAAAATTTAATCAGCCTCTACAAAAGCCATCAACTGAAGCCCAATTGTCATTACCCTGTTTCAGTTCATTTAAATCCTCGTAAGCCAACAAGGATAAAGCCTTCTTATTCTTCCATAACAATTCATAACCAACATGGCGGCATTCCATGATATTGGTGTACACTAAATCTTTATCTAATGCAACCAGTTGGCTAGGAGGCAATTCCTTTAATTCAACCCACCATGTTTTTACCAGTTTTTTTATCCCGGGAGCTCTTACCCCAAGTACTTCCATGTTGGTAGGAATATAGTTTATTGTCCTTTTTTTCCTTCCTTCATCAGATGCTGATTTAAACTGCTCAATAATAGTTTCAATCTTCATATAAAAGTATTTTATTACAAAAATACTTTTCTTCTTTCAACCTTTTAGCCTGTTTAATACATTGAGCCCGAAAATAAATACAATAATTACCTCCAATTCATTACTTTTACTTCCCTTAAAATTTTAAATAAAATGAAACTTGTTTTTGCAACTAATAACCAACATAAATTATCTGAGTTA
Organism: Prolixibacteraceae bacterium; assembly: GCA_028282705.1. Lineage (GTDB taxonomy): Bacteria > Bacteroidota > Bacteroidia > Bacteroidales > Prolixibacteraceae > JABMQB01. Next base: position 145,547 of record JANQHI010000052.1, read on the forward strand.
CAAGCAATATTGGGGAATAAATTCCAGCTTTTAAGCCTTCAGGAAATAGGGTGCAATGAAGAAATCCCTGAAGAACAGGATACCCTGGAAGGAAATGCATCCCAAAAAGCCTGGTATGTTTTCAATAAATATGGGTATAACTGTTTTGCTGATGACACAGGGCTTGAAATAGATGCATTAGGGGGTAAACCTGGGGTATACTCAGCAAGGTATGCAGGAAGCAGCAAAGACCCTGAAAAAAATATGGAGAAGGTTTTAAAAAAACTTGCCAAAATAAAAAACAGGCATGCGCGTTTTAGAACAGTAATATCATTGGTAATAAATGGTGTTGAAGAACAATTTGAAGGGGAGATTGAAGGGGAGATATTGACAGAAAGAAGGGGCGAAGAAGGTTTTGGCTATGACCCCATTTTCATGCCAACAGGTTATCAGGATACTTTTGCTGAGATGGATATGAATGTAAAAAACAGGATCAGCCATAGGGGAAGGGCTGTTAAAAAATTGGTTGAATTTTTAATAACAACTAAAAATGATTAAAAAGCTTACCATATTACTCATCTTAATTGTATTTACAGAAACTGTTTTTGCTCAAAAAACTGTGGGGCAGTGGCAAGATTACCTGTCATATAAAAACTGCTTTAAAGTTGCAAAAGCAGGCAATAAGGTATATTGTGCCAGTGAAGGTGGGTTGTTCTACTATGACACTTCAGATAATAGCATTGAAAAAACAAACAGCCTTGATGGCCTGTCTGATTTTGGGATAAAAACCATGGCACACCATGAGGCTCTTGATGTATTGGTTGTAGCTTATAATAACAGTAATATAGACCTTGTTTTTGAAAGCAGGGTTGTCAACATCCCTGATATCAAAAGGAAAATAATTACTGCTGATAAAACAATTAGCAACATCTTGTTTATTGGTAATGATGCATATTTATCTTGTGGGTTTGGAATTGTGATTTTAAACCTTGAAAAACAAGAGGTTAAAAATACTTATTACATTGGTCCTGACGGGGGATACCTTACCATATTTGACATGGAGTTTGATGGGCAAAAACTTTTTGCTGCTACAGAAAGTGGGGTCTATTATGCTGAATATAATAACCCAAACTTGCAGGATTATAATAACTGGTCGCGTTTTACCAATATCCCCAATTCAACCTCAAAGTTTAGCCATCTTGTTATCCATCAAAATGAATTAATAGCATGTTACACCCCTGACAAATGGAATGAAGATAAATTTTACAGGTTTGCAGGTACTAGTTGGGTGGATTATACCAACTTTTTTTATGCTTATGATATGCAAGTTGTTGATAATTATCTTACTGTAACTTCACGTAATTATATTTACATTGTAGATGGTGGGCACAATATTGTTGGGCGGGTGAACAGTTATGAATTTCAAGAAGGAACAGAACTTGCTATTGATCCAAAATCAGCTTGTTTTTCTTCCTCAACAGGACTATGGGCTGCAGACAAAAATTTTGGGCTGGTTAATGTAAAAGATGAAACCTATGAGTCCATGTTTCCCAATGGCCCTATAAGCAATAAAGCATTCTATTTGCATGAAAATAATAATGAGTTATTTGTTGTGTCAGGAGCAATTGATGGGCAATGGAACAACACTTGGACACAAGCAGGAATAATGAAACTCAGCAATGGGCAATGGAGTTATTATACAAAAAATGAATACCCTGAATTGGAAGGAAAAGTTGATATGTCTTGCATTGTTACTGATCCGAATGGCCCCGTCCATTTTTATGCAGGATCATGGGGGCATGGTATTTTTGAATTCAACAATAACCAATTTGTAGAACATTTTGACAACCAAAATAGCCCACTTGAATCAGCTATACCAGGAAATCCTGACTATTTCAGGGTTGGTGGGCTTGCTTTTGACTCACATGGAACACTTTGGGCAACAAACTCAGAAGTTGCTAATGTTCTAGTTTCCAGAAGTAATGATGGTGAATGGAATTCATATAACCTTCCTGAAATAAGTAATAACAAAAGCATTGGGCAGCTTATTGTTACCCAAAACAATGATAAGTGGATTATTGTTCCACGTGGGCACAATGTGTATGTAACAAATGATGATGTGTCAAAAAAGATACACCAAGAGGTAATTGCCTACTTTAACAATGGTGAGGTGGAATTAAGGAAACCCATGAATGATGTTTTTTCCATTGCTGAAGATAAGGAAGGTGCAATTTGGCTGGGAACCTCTGCTGGTGTTGCAGTTTACTCTAGCCCCTGGAGGATATGGGAACCAGAGTTTTTATATGCCTCCCGACCAAGCCTTGAATTAAATGATGGGCTTTTCCACCCACTCCTTGAGAATAAAACAGTAACTGCCATTGCTGTTGATGGGGCTAACAGGAAATGGTTAGGGACAAAAAAATCAGGGGTATACCTGGTTTCTGAAAATGGTGATACAGAATTACTTCATTTTACAGAGGAGAACAGCCCATTATTGTCCAATATAATCATGGGCATTAGTATTCTTCCTAAAACGGGGGAAGTATTTTTTGCTACTGATAATGGCATTATTTCATATCAGGGAGAAGCTACTGAAGGAGGCAATGATTTTGAAAATGTATATGCTTACCCAAATCCTGTCAGGGAAACTTATGATGGCCCAATAACTATTACAGGGCTTGTCAATAATTCAGATATTAAAATTACTGATATCAGCGGCAATTTGGTTTACACTACCACCTCACTTGGAGGAAGGGCAGTGTGGGATGGTAAAAACTTAAATGGTAACAGGGTAAAAACAGGTGTTTACCTCATATTCTGCTCTGACCAGGCTGGTGAAAAAACACATATTTCAAAATTGCTGTTTATTAATTAAATTTGTTTGGATTGATGCTTATTATTCATGCTGGCTAATACCAAAGGAATTGTTTTACACCATGTTAAATATGCTGAAAGCAGTGTAATTGCCACCATTTATACTAAAGAATTTGGTAGGCAATCTTACCTTATAAATGCAGCAAGGTCAAAAAAATCAAAAAATAGAGCAGGGATATTACAACCCCTTTTTTTCTTGGATTTGGTTGCCTACCAGAAGGAATCAAGGAATGTACAAAGGGTAAAAGAAGTAAAAATCATAACCCCTTTTAATACCATCCCTTTCGATATCAAAAAAGCCACACAGGTTATTTTTATTGCTGAAATTTTATACAAAACTATCCAGGAGGAAGAGAGTTATCCTGAGCTATTTTCTTTCCTCCAACATAATATCCAATACTTTGACCTGATGGAAGAAGGGGTTGCTAATTTTTACTTGTATTTCTTGATTCGTTTGTTAGAATACTTGGGTATTTACCCAAATGTAGAACAGATAAAAAGAAATGATTGGTTTGATATGGATAAGGGAAATTTTGTGTCATTTGAACCACCTCATCCACAATATATGGCACCTGGTATCACCAGGCTTTTCAAGCAATTAATGTTTATTAATATACATAAGTTAGGAAACATCAGGATTAGTAGGGTAGAAAGGGTAAACCTACTTGAAAAGTTGCTTGAATACTACAAGCTGCATTTTGATGGGCTTGGTAAAATCAAGTCAATAGAAGTACTCAAAGAAGTATTTGAATAAGCCTTTAGATCCTTATTGATCCTTCCGAAAATACAATAGCTTCATAGGTGTATAAATTGGCTGTTTTCCAGCCCTCCCAACTTAATCCAGCTTTATCACGTGAACAGTGCCCTAGGAATTGGTCAACATCCCACTTCATCTTTTTAGCCACTTGGGGCAAAAAAGTACCTGAGTTTAAACCCCTTTCAACATAAACCCCATGTTTGCCAAGGACTATTTCATCTTTTGAATAAACCTGTTTCAATGGGGAAAGGACAGATATTTCAATATTTAAGGAATCCATTTCTTCTTCAGATAAATCAAGGAACCTCCTGTCGTGGGAAGCAGAAATTGCCATTCTTTTTACTATTTCAACCAAAGGTTCCTGCCCAAAAATACTGCCAATGCAACCCCTTAACTCACCATTTACATACAGGCTTACAAATGCCCCATAGTGTTGGTTGAGTGCTCCTTCATCTGTTACCTCAATTACATCAAGTTTGCTTTTTATCTTAAAGTGTTTTTCGAGGGTGTGCCTGGCAACTTCCAATAAATAATGCTTCTCATTGCTTGTAAGCATAAATTCTTGTTCCTCTTTTGCATATACAGCTATTGCATTATACCCCACAACGCGTTCTTTGTCTCCATAAATTGGTATGTCCCCTGAGTTTTTGTAAACAATTCTCTTGTATTCCACAGGGTTGTTTTCTGTAAGGTACATTAGTGTTAGCACTGAAGTCCAACCACAAAGGGAAGTAGCCATATTTTCAATACCTTTTCTCTTGTTTTTTTGTATTGTTGAAAGCAATACTTTTGGATGGTTTGTTAAGATAGAATCTGAAGTCATTTTGTCTATTTTAACTGCATCGTTATATTCAGGGTAATGTGAAAAATCTGTGCTGACCACAAACAGGTTTTCCTCCTTAAAATAGGGGCTTAATGCTTTAGCTATTTGTTGGCACTCACTGGGTAATTGAGTACCCAGGATTATGGGTACTAATAAAAAATTATCCCCCAGCCTAGCTTGAAGGAAAGGCAATTGGACCTCAAGGCTATGTTCATGTCTATGGGGTTCTTTGTTATTATTGAAGGTTGGGTTTTCCTTTACCAGCTTTTCTCCAAGTTTCCTGTCTACCCTTATCAAACCAAGGGGTGTTTTATAATCGCCTGCTGTATATACAGAGGCTCCATTAAAAAACATTTGGTGGCTTGATGCAATCACAAATACGCGTTTGTAGGCTGCCTGTTCAGGGATCTGGTTAAATGACTCAGCAGCCACTTCCCCGCTAAAAATATATCCAGCATGGGGAGCTATTAATGCCCTAAGGCTTAACTCTTCATCCTTTGATGCCTTGGCATTGGTGAAAAATGTAGAAATTTCTTTTTCTAATGTTTCTTTGTTGGCAGAATAAAACCTGCCAGCTACATAGGGTTCTCTAATAATATTGGTTAAAGGCTGTCTGCCCATTGCCATTTCGTTTATAATATAACCAAGCTGAAGCATATTGAGGATTATCATCCCTATACCCTTGCAAATATTGCCTTGCCTCTACTTCATTGGGGTATTTTTGCACAATTACCCTGTAAAAACCATTGTCTGCAAATTTCATATAGGTATTAGCATAACCCATCCCTTGCAATGATGTTACGAAAATTTCTGCATATAGTTTTGTTAAAAAACTTCCGCTTACAATGTGGTAGTACCTTTGTTCTTTTGGTACATAAATAAAAGGCTCAACAACTTTATCTATAGGGTCTTCTTTAACAACTGCGATAGGTTCTTCTTTTGGTTCCTCAACAATTGTTTCTGTAGCTTCTTCAGGAAATAATTGGATTACCCTTTCTGTTTTTGTAGTTTCTTCACGTAAATGTTCTGGCAAGTCTTCTGCTTTAACAACCTTTTGGGGGATACGGAACATCCCACTGGTTTTTGAGGTCTTTTTTGAAGTGCTGCAAGTAACCAGCAGGAAAAAAGACATTACCATTAAAGCTGCGATTTTAAAGCGTTTATAAAATTTCATAGTTGTTATTTTTTAGTTTTCATTTTCTATTGTTTCAATAATCTTTAAGTAACATGCCCCTGGGTTTTTCATTATTTCATGCTGCCAAAACCTCATAACTTTGTATCCCATATACTCAAGTTTTTGGCTGGCATCATAGTCTCTGGCTATGTTTTTTTCAATCTTGGGAATCCAGTATTCTTTGTTTGTTTTCAACTTTTTTTTCTTTTCTTCCCAGTTGTGTCCATGCCAAAATTCTCCATCAATAAACAAAGCCAGCTTATGCTTCCCTATTACAATATCAGGTGTTCCTGGAAGTTTTTTTACATTTTTCCTGTACCTGATCCCTGCATTCCAAAGCATTTTTCGTAAAAGAACTTCAGGTTTTGTGTCTTTAGCTCTGATCTTGCTCATCAGTTTTGACCTCTCACTGGTTGTCTCAAAACCATGCTTCGTTTTTATTCTTTTTGCCATTTATAACCAGCTTATATAAAGGAAATTACAATGTTATGTTTGCTAGATATTAATGCCCAGGCCATGCTTTTCATTGCTTGTTAGGTATAGCTCATCCATGCAAAAAACAGTGTATTTGCAAACACAAAATCCTCTTATTTTAAATTTATTGAAAAGGCTTCAGAATATTTTTTGATTTGCAGCTTGCCACTTTAGACTTATTAACTTAAAAATGTTTACAGCTTATAGTATTATTTTATAGAATTGTAAAACACTGTTAATGAGATAATTATTAAAAAGGTTTCAGTTTTATTAACCACATGATGTTGAAAGAATTGGAAAGAGGAAGCTAAAGAAAGGTATTGGGTAGGTTGCCAAGAAAAAGATCAGAAAAAACTTAGTTTTTGTATTGTTATATAATAAAGAACCACTGCCCCTTTATTGCTCTATCTATCTTATTATTTGTTATTTAAGAAAGAATAAACAACCTGTGTTCATAAAGTCCCTTAAACTAAACTGCTAAAATGTTCCACATGGGACATGATTTTGAGCATAAGTAAATTCTATATTGTTTCAGCACTAATAAAAAAGCTGAAATCTCTTTCAGCCTTTGTACCCGGAGTGGGAATCGAACCCACACTCCATTGCTGGAACTGGATTTTGAATCCAGTCTAACACAAACCCACAAAATCATATTTATACTGATTTACAGCTCTTTAAAGACTTAGTGAATTTATAAAAATCAATATAAACGTATAAAAAACCTCAATTTGTTGTACCTATGTTGTACCTAGAATTTGTATCTTTGCTTAAAAAGAACATAAAAAATGGCTTCAAGCATAAAGATACTACTTAGAAATAAACCCAACAAAGAGGGATTATTACCCCTTGTAATCAGGATCACTCACAACCGGAAATCTACTTTTATTTATACGGGGCATTATCTTGATACAAAACATTGGGATGAAACAAATCATAGAGTTAAAAAATCACATCCCAATTCAGCACGCCTAAATAATTTACTGATCAAGAAACTAGCGGATGCAAATAAAAAACTCCTTGATCTGGAATCAGAAGATAAATTAGTTTCGTCTAAACAAGTCAAAAAAGAAATTACTCAGCCCCTAAGCAATAAAAGTGTCAATGAGCTTTCCAAAATCTATTTAAAAGAACTGGAAGATAATAAGAAACTCACCCGACTTTCATCAGACAAAGCCCGTATAAACCGACTGTTAGAGTTTGCTAATACCGAACAGCTTAACTTTCGTGAAATTGATGAAGAGTTTTTAAGGCGTTTTATGTCCTTCTTAAAAACAAAGAAGAAAAATTCTCAACGTTCAATTATCAATTCCTTGATTGTAGTTCGTACCCTATACAACAGGGCTATTAAAATGGGGATTGTTGACCGAAAATTATATCCTTTTGGTAAAGATAAAATCCGTATAAAATTTCCCGAAACAGAAAAAATAGGATTGTCTGTTGAAGAAGTTCAAGAACTTGCTTCTTTTGATGACCTCACCCCCCTTGAACAACATGCCAGAAATGTTTGGTTTTTCAGTTTCTATTTAGCAGGAATGCGAGTTGGTGATGTTTTGCAAACCCGTTGGAGCGACATTTACGATGGGCGGCTTCATTATCGGATGAATAAAAATGACAAGCTTCTCTCCCTTAAACTACCAGAAAAAATCCTCCCTATTCTCGAAGTTTACAAAGCTGAGAAAAAAAGCCCAAAGGATTTTATCTTCCCTGAATTAAAAGAAGCAAATCTCAAAAGTGCAAAGGATGTTTTGGCAAAGACAAAAACCGCCAATAAAAAGTTCAATAAATATCTTGAATCGATTGCTGAGAAAATTGAACTGGACAAGAAACTGACTATGCACATTGCAAGGCATACTTTTGGGAATATTTCTGGTGACAAAATTCCGATCCAAACATTACAAAAATTGTATCGCCATTCTTCCATAACAACCACGATCAAATACCAGGCAAATTTCATTCATAAAGATTTTGACGAAGCTCTTGATAGTGTTGTGAATTTTTAAATTGCAGAGGTATTATCAAAAATGAGCCAATTAAGATTTTTATTCGGCTCATTTTTTGTTTACTTTTGAGCCGAATATGTGATATAATCGGCTCATGAAATATAATTGGCAACAATCAGATTGGGGAAAATTCACTTTCTCCATGAAAGAAATAGAAGATATCCTCTATACTTTTGTGGAAAAAGCAGGACATTTAAAAGGCTTATTAAAAGCTATGCCCAAAACCTCACAAGAAGAAGCTCTTATTGAAATATTGGTTTCAGAAGCCATTAAAACATCGGAAATTGAAAATGAATACCTAAGCAGGGAAGATGTTACTTCTTCTATACGCCAGAACTTGGGTTTATATGCTCCTAACCAATATGTTAAGGATGACCGAGCAAAAGGGGTTGGAAAATTAATGACTGAGGTACGGCGTACCTATGACCAACCATTGAGTGAAAAAACATTAAAAGAGTGGCATAGATTCCTTTTTCTAAACCGCACAAATATATCGGTTGGTGATTGGAGAAAACACAAAGAACCTATGCAGGTAGTTTCCGGTGCAATAGGAAAAGAGAAAATACATTTTGAAGCACCACCATCTGCGGAAGTATCCAAAAATATGACTGTATTCATAAAATGGTTTAATGATACTGCGCCAAACGGAAAGCAACCGATTAAATACCCTCCTATTCGGGCAGCAATTGCACATCTCTACTTTGAAAGTATCCATCCTTTTGAAGATGGGAATGGTCGTATTGGTCGGGCTATTGCGGATAAAGCTCTTTCCCAAAGTACAGGTTATCCTTTATTACTCAGCCTTTCTGCAACTATTGAAAGTAATAAAAAGGATTACTATAGTACTCTGGAAAATGCACAACGCAATAATGAAATCACCCCTTGGCTTATTTATTTTTTGCAAGTGATTATTGATGCACAAGTAAAAGCAGAATCTTTGATTGATTTTACCTTGAAAAAAGCACAATTCTTTGATTCCTATCGGAACAAGATAAATGAAAGGCAACTAAAAAGCATTAATAGGATGTTTCAAGAGGGAACGAAAGGTTTTGAGGGTGGAATGACAGCAAAAAAATACATGAGGATTACCCAAACTTCAAAGGCAACTGCTACCCGGGATTTAAAAGCCCTAGAGGAATTAGGTGCTCTTATCGTTCAAGGAAGTGGACGAAGTACTCACTACGATCTTAACTTGGAAAATTGAACTGTCCCAAAATATCGGACAGTTGAAAGTAAAGATCAAGGGTACAAATTGTACCCCCTTTCCAGCCTGTACCTATTTTTTTAAATGCATCCTGTTGGCGACGAATTGTAGTCAACTGAAAATTAAAAAATTCAACCGGTCACAATTTGTCACCAGTTGAAAAATTGAAAGAGTTACAATTTGTAACGGTTTGAATTAGATTTTTAAGTGTTCTTTCAGTTTTTTAAAATTCAGTTCTTTATTCCTGTTCTCCCGAATAAATCGTAAAGCCTTTTTGAGTTGATCTTTATTCACTTTCTGCAAAGTAACATCATAAACTCCAAGCTCAATTAAGCACTCTTGTCCGATTTTGCCAGAATTTGAATCCACTAAATTGGAAAGATCGGTTTTCAATTGAGCAATCTCTTTCTCTGAAAGGATTTGCGAATCATCAATTCCTAATGAAGAAAGGATCATGTGTGAAGTATCCCTTTGTGACTTTGTAGGGATACCATTGTCTACAAGATCAGGAGTAAAAATTTCGTTTGAAATTTTCAAGGATCGCAAAGCCAAAAATGAAAAGGCTGTATTTATGCTTCTAAGGCTTTTATCTGACATCAAGGGTACTTTATTGCTTGGCAATTTGATCGTAAAATTCTCACTTTGAATTTTCACGCTTCGGCTTCCGTCTGGATTAAGTTTTGCAATCAAATCATTCCGAAGCTGAAACTGTACACTGTCAGGTTTGGCTTCATGCAGAATAGATAGTTCCTGATTAAAGGTTTTGAGCAACTTATGTTTTTCTTTGATTGTTGCTTCCAGTTCTACCCGTTTGGGATCATCGGATGGCAGCTTGTCCAGTTCGGCATTGAGGTTGTTGATTTCATCGTTCAGATTTTCAATATCCGTATTTCTGGTTTGAATTTTCCGTTCAAGCTGTTTTTTATAGCTCTTTTCCCTTCTGAGAGTTTTATCAAAATCCCTTACGGTTTTAACCCCAGTCGTTTTGAATTTTCTCTGAATTTGGAGCTTTGTATCATAAGAGATACTCTCGTTTCTCTGAATTTCAGTGAGTGCAAGGTCAAAGGAATTATTACCTGTAAAATTTGAGTTGCTGATAATGGTTTCAATAGCTTTGCGTTCATTCGGTGGTTTATCTTTTGCTAATTTCCACAACTCAAGAAATTTCTTCCAATTCTCCACAAAAGTTTTAAGTTCCGGCTCGTTTTCGTAGGTTTCGATTAATGTTTTGAGGATTTCCTTTTGCGACCTGCCACTGGCAATAAGTGTTTCTTTGAGAAGTATTGCACTTTCTTCACTTGAAATATCTAATTCAGTATCAAGGTTGTTTGAAATGTGATCAAGCAGTTGATCTTCCAAAACGTTTTCTCCAAAAACTTTATATCTCTGCAAATATTTTTTGGATAAATCCTCAACCAAAAAATTGTTTGGGTAATATGTATCTAAAAATTCAGACAAATTCTTCGAAGTGATTACCTTATTCGATATTTTATTCAGCTCTGATTCCAAACTTTTGTCTGCCAATTCCTGTTCTTTCGCTTCAAATTCTTTTTGTTTTTCACGAACCTTTTTGACAGATTTTGAACGATCAGAAAAATTAGGAGTATGATTCCTCAGGGAGGAATCAGCAGATTCAGAAATAGAATCTGCTGATTTTCGTATCGTTGAAATATTTTCCAAATCTTTTTGCATTGCCCCATTATAAGCAGGTTTTTCGTGGAATTTCAATCCTGCTTAGTTTTGTTTTTTTTATAACCCGGAGCTAAGTTTTTAAAATGTTCCCAGTTTTCTACTGACCTTTTATGGTATTTCATTTTAATTTCAAAAAAAGAATATGCGGCATCAAACTTTTCGTCCTTTGTTGTGATTCCAATTTTTTTAAATTCGATTTTTAGTGTCTGTGCCTCGATCTCTTTCACTTCTTCGTGTGTCCACTTCACGAAGTGCCAAAAAATTCGGTATTCATTTGATCCTTTTTTGAGTGTGTCCGGATCAAGGATGTTGCTCTTAATGGAATAATCAATTTTCGATTGTGCTTGCCCATTATGGAAAAATAATCCAATAAAGAATAAAAGAATTGAATAAATTTTGAAAGCATGGCGGCTTTTTTCAGTTAAAAATTTCATAAATCCTCTTTTTTTGATTTCCCGAGGCTCTAAGGAAATGTTTAAAATAAAAGAGGGGTGAGCCTCGTATCAGCTAACTGAGGTAAGCCGCCAGACAAACCTGCAAAAGACTAATAACAAGGACACCCCAATATGGTGCATCATTCTTGCTATCTGTTCTTTTGCTAAATAAAGATTGGCGGCTTTTTCAGTCAGGCAGATAACCCGTAATGCAAATTCTTACTTATTGATATGTTTTACATTTTATTTTTCGATAGGCAATTAATTTCTATTGTAAAATTATGGAAGTAAATATACTTCATTCTAACATTAATTATAAATTTCATTGATTTTCTTATACAGGACAATCTAATTCTTATGTTATATACATTAACTCAAAAGATAACCACTATTAAACAACAAATAACTAGCAAATTAAACTAATTACTAGAACATATTTACTAAAAATCAATATCAACACTATGTGGCATAATTACTCTATGTGCCCAGTAACTTTTCACCTGAACAGTTTCGCCATCCATTTCAAATTCAATATTTAATTGCTTGGGAACATTATTCATATAATTGGGGCAAATATCTAAGACCACATATCCGTTATCATCTGTTATCAATCTTATTCCTTCATTATTAACCTTATAACTATTTGTACTGTTAAATTCTATATTTCTTAATATTCTTTTGAAACATCTAATGGCTTTTTTACGATTATTTCCTAATTCTAATATAGCCCATCCTTTATCCATCCATGCTTGAAAATAATCTGGTTTAATCTCAATAGCTTTATCATAACAATTTAATGCATTTCTCAATTGTCCTCTATTGAAATATGCAAACCCTTTATATCGCCACGCTTCATAACTATCTGGACAAATTTTAATTGCTCTATCATAACAGCGAATGGCTTCTTCAAAATTATTTATTTCTTCCCTCTTTGCTATTTTTTCTATGTTGGGAATTTTTTTCTCAAATGTTTGTTTTCTTATTAAAATATCATAATACCTATATCCTGTTGATTCCAACCAGGATCTATACTCTTTTGGACAATTATTTTTCACCGCTGTCGTTAATCCTCCACTTGGATAAGATAGAGCTTCATAGGCTAATCCTTTATTTAACCATGCTTCATAATTATCAGGATATGCTTCTAAAAACTTATCATAGCTTTTGATAGCATTGAAATGCTTTCTAACTTTAATACTTACCCATCCCTTTTGAAACCAAGCATAATAATAATCAGGCTCAAGATCAATAACTTTATCATACCAATTCTCTGCAGCTAAACAGGATATTTCAATATATTTGCCAGAAGTCAATTCACGTTCGCAATCACGAACATTTGCTACTGCGCTTAATACCAAGGCTTTGTGGTAAGATGATTGATGATCGCTAGAATCAATCTCGAGGACTTTATCAATACATTTTTTTGCTTCAAAGTAATAATTAATTGCTTCTTTAAAATTCCTTTTCTTAGAACTTGCTTGCCCCTTAATGAACCATGTTATAAAATCTTCCTTATTCTTAATTTGTACTGAATCATCTTTAGTTTTTTCCTTAATGATTCTTACATTATGCAAACTATCTGAATTTATTTTTTTATATCGAGAGTATGTTTGTTGAATCTTTAAACTAACATTTTTATCAATTTCTTTAGTTGTTGAATACAAAGAATCTTCAGATTCTCCATTTATTCCTACATTCGATATAGTAAATTTACCCTCGAACTGTTCTTGTTTTTGAATAGTATCAATATTTGCCGAAATTAATCTTTGAGCTTGTTCATAAGATTCATTAGCCTTTTGATGATTTCCAAGACTATCAAGAGAAACTCCAATGTTTAATAAAGCATCATAATAATCAGACTTGTTGTCTATAGCTTTTTTGAAACATTCAATAGCCTGTTCAAACTCTCCTAATTTTAAATGAGCCAATCCCTTATTGTACCAAGCCTTAGAATCATCAGGATTAAGAATGGTAGCCTTTTTAAGATGTTTGATAGCCTCTTTATAATGTCCTGCTTTTATATTTACAACTGCCCTATTGACCCATGCATCAGGGACATTGGGAACAAGATCAGTAATTCTATTATGATATACCTCAGCCTCATTATAGAATCCTAAATCATCGTAAATCATGCTTTCATAGATAATGGATGCAAAATCTTCAGGTTGAATTTCTTTACATTTATTAAAATACTCCAGCGCCTCCTCCTGATTTCCAAGCTTAAGGCTTGCTGTCCCCTTGTTCCGCCAAGCATTAATATTGCTAGAATCAATTTCTATGGCTTTTTCACAAGATTCTATTGCTAGATCATAACTTTTCAACATTATAAGGGTAGCTGCTAGATTACTGTAAACATCGGAGGTTGTACTCAATGTATCTTCGATACACTCATTAAAATATACTTTTGCTGAATCATATTTCTCCAACATAAACAAGGCATAGCCAATATAATTATCAAAATATTTTGAATTCTCAGCTGTCCTGTTTCTTTCAAGAATATCTATTGCTTTCTTATAATCTTTTTTATCCAAGCATATATATGCAGCATAAAGGTGGATAACAAGATCTAATTCTCCCTGCAATTTCCCATTCACTATCTCTGCCAAAGTTATTGGTAAACATTGAGAAGTAATCCTTTGATAAATTTCCTCAGGCAAAATTTTATTATCACCAAAATAATTTAATAGAAAATCTCCTTTATAAATGGGATAATCATGAGGAAAAAAACTTCCACAAACAACAAGGTCTACTCCACATTCCTCTCTCCAAAAATTAACACTATCCGGACTGAAACCTGAGCCAACTTTCCGATCCCAATATCTTATTTCTAAACCTAATGAATCTTTAATATTTAAACCTATTAACCTGTCATAGATCATATCCCCGATATTCTTTTGCTCTGGGTGAGGTGTTTTGGAATCTTCATAATAATATTTGAAAGGTAGTACCAACACTTTATATATGCCTTTCTCTGAAGTAAATACTGGTCTATTTTTTATATTTAGATTTACTCTTTCTGCTTGCTCATCTCTTTGGTTATTGCTTTGTATTCGAGAGTCAAAAATTGACAAGTATGCTAAAATTATTCCTGTAATTGCCGCAACAATAGCTATCCATGTATTAATCCTTTTATTTCTTATATCAAATTTTCGATACTTTTTTTGATTAATGTCATCTTTTCTTGATTGCACTTTTTTTATAGTTGCTGATTCTTCTTGAGAATTATCATTGCCTTCAAGATACTTTGTTATAGTAAGTGGATTTTCTTGGCAAAAGCCCTTCCATCCCATGTATCCGACATAGAGTGATAACCGATCTAAGCTAGGAATTCGCTTATTTATTTTTTTAGCTACGAATACATCATTTGTATTTAAAGCAAGTTCGAAGAGCTTACCCAACGTCCTTTTGTCGAATGAATATTTGTCTTTAGAATCTTGGTTCTTCCTTCCCTTTTCTATATAATTTATAAATCCTCTACTAAGATATTTTATTAATTTTTTTTTGGTTTTGTCATCACTTATTAAAGACTGTATTGTTTCTATGAGTTCAAAACCAATGTCAAAACCCCCTCCTGCAAAATCTTTCTCTTCAGATTCTTCATCTTTAATCAAT
Source organism: Prolixibacteraceae bacterium (assembly GCA_028282705.1). GTDB lineage: Bacteria > Bacteroidota > Bacteroidia > Bacteroidales > Prolixibacteraceae > JABMQB01. The sequence continues at coordinate 160,570 of JANQHI010000052.1, forward strand.
AGATGCTCTTTATCCAATTTTGATTTAACAAGACCAATTAAGTCTCGGAATTTATCGGTAATTTTTATCTCAGGCATTAATAATGAGAGTTGTTACGAATTATAAAAATAAAGAACGAAACTTGACACAGCAAAGAAAAAGTGCTTTAATTTACGTACTTCTATATATTTTCATGAATTCTTCCAATAATTCAGTTCCAGAATGGAAATACCTTACTCCTGAATACCCGAATGGAGAATGTTCATTTGCAGGATTACCTTGCCCAACCCAAAGAGCTCTTGAAGAACTTGGAGAAGAAGGGATTGAAGAAATAGATAAAAAAATTAAAGAGATGATCAAGTGGAAGAAAACTCTTTACGGAAAAGATTCTGACAGATTGGGATTTGATCATATCCAGTACTTCATAAATGAACTAGGTGATAGAGTGCGTTGTTTTGGTCAGGTATTTTATGCAGATAGAAAAATGTATGCGTACCCAGAACGAAGTACAGCGAAAGGTAACATAGATAAATCTAATTACGTCATAGATTATTCTAAAAAGGTTTTAAAGGACATTAATGTTTCAATTGAAGAATAAAGTTCTAGCTTAAATTAGGAAAAGAAATTATCTCAATTCATAAAAAGTTGAAAATATTTTCAATAAAAACTACTTCATGCAAATAGCTTCATATCAGTAGTTAAAAACTCTTTGTATTCCCTTTGTAAATCCTTTGCACATAGCTTGCTTTACCATTGCAAATCCTTTGTTTGCCAGCAATTTAGTCCTGTCGTAATTTCGACAAAAATTATCAAATAAATCTTTAAACCAATTCGATATGAAAAAGAAGGACTTATTTAAATTCACTTGGATTAATGAAAAGAAAAAGGACATTTTAAACACTGTTACTGATCTCCCTATTTACTTTTTACCTCTCATTTTAGCATTGGTTGCTCTTCTGGGAGCAATTTTTCTACTAGTTATACGAATCTTCCCTTCCCTCATTTGAAAACATTATTTAAAAATCAAAAATCATGAAACGAAAGAAAAATCAAAAAGCTGAACCCAAAAATGGATTCACTGTCGATTATTACAAAATCGAAAATGCTATTAGTGAAAGCATAGAAAAGTTTCACCATAAAACTGCTTTCCCATACACGAAAACGGAGGGAAGAAACATGGCAATGAAACAATCTCCTCAGCCTGCTTTAAATGCCTCTAAGCCACATGCTATCGAAACAAGGATTAAAACAATGTATTCATCGGTCTATAATGATACTGATACAAAATATGATTTAACCTCAAATTTAGAAGAAAAAAGAAGTAGGGTTTCCAGTTTATTTAAAGCATACAAAAACCGAACAAATAGAATAGAAGAAGAGCGTGAACAGATTGTTCAAAGCAATGAAATCCAAAAAGGTATTCAACTCACCAAAGTACATACAACCTGCCAAAATGAAGAACTTGTCATTGATGAACAGATTGCAAAAAAGAAAGCCACAGAATTGGATTTGGAATCTGAACAAGCAACGCATAATTCAGAACTTGCAGAGACTAAAGAATCATATCCCTCAAAAAGCAAAAATGCCCTTCATATCTTTTTGTTACTGTTAATTGGGGCTTTTGAATTTGTTGTAAATAATAGTGCTTTTTTAAGTGTCTTTCGCGACAATATTATTATCACCTATTGTGCAACAGCAAGCGTAGGTATTCTTTTGGTAGGATTAGCGCATATATCTGGCATACTTTTAAAACGAAATGTTCTTCCAATACGTGAAAAAATCCTCATTTTATCCAGTATAATAGGCGGTGCGTTGGTTTGCCTCTTTGTTGGTGTGATCCGTGCAAGGGCATTAGAGAATGGCACACAAGGCATGAGTGCATGGCAAGTTTCAGGAATAAACTTTGCGTTCTTCCTTCTTGGATTAGTCATTTCGTATTTATTTGGTTATCGAAATCCGGAGCTGATAAAACAATACAAGAATGTTTGTGCTCAACTGGAAGTTATCAGAAAAGAATTGTTAGCCCTCTTCAAGCAAAAAAGTCAGCTTATTGAAAAAAAGTCAGCTTTACTCAATGATATTGAGTTAAAATACAATATTGATGTTGACCTTATGTTAGATGGAATTTTTGCAAACTTGCGTTCTGTCATCATCTCAACAGCAAAAGAATACAATGCAATCCTCTCATTATCAAAGTCGCTCTACAATAAAATAAACTCACTTTACAAAGAAAGTATTGCAACATTTAGGGCAGTCAATATTCAATATCGCACAGATGGAGAAACCCCTACATATTTTTCTGACCCTATCGCCGATTTAGAAACTGAACTTTCAAATTTCGAAGAAATCACAGTTGATTTTAACACAAATATTAATTTTTAATAATCTCAAAACTTGCATGTTATGAAAAGCCTAATTGCAAAATTAGCCATCGTTATGGCAATAATACTTTTAAATTCTTGTGAAACTCCCAAACATTTCTTTACAATCGTGGCTGTAGACAAGACGGGTTCGGGAATAAATTATTCAGCTAACCATCCGTCCGTTGAAAAGCTAGAACAGGTGATCAAAACTTCAGACCCAGATGCAGTCCGTACATTTTGGTTTACTGATATTTCAGATGTTTCCATGAACGCTATTAAAAGATTCCATATTGGATCCAATGGGACATGGGACAATCCTCATAATCGAACAGATTCTTTATCTGTATTTTATAGAAGAGTAAATAAATCATTAAACGATCTGTTTACTTCGTCTAACACGAAGCCTGAAAGTTCCGTATATCTTTCGTTGTGCGATCTATTAAATAATTTGGCGAAAGCAAAAGCGGATTACAAAACCTTACTGCTTTATTCAGATTTATTAGAAAATTCAACTGTGTCAGGAGTTTCCTTCTATCACACACCGCCTACAGAAACCAACTATGAGGCTTTTGTAAAAACCTTAGAAAAAAAAGCTGTTCTCAATAATCTATCTGGAATAGAAATTATTGTTGTTTATTCTCCTACTCTTCAAACGGATAAACTCTTTTATTCTGCGAAAGTATTTTTCTGGGAAAAACTCCTTAAAAGCAAAGGGGCAAATATCCGCTTCGTGGCAAACCTATAAATCCTTAGTTATGGGAGATAAAGAACATATTATTGTTTCGACTGAAAAAGATTTAGGGGCTGCTATAAAAAGGCAATTAGCAGAAATTCTTCCTGAATTAATTAACGAGCTGAAGGATACCGAGAATGATTGGATTAAACCTGACGAGGCTATGGATTTATTAAATATTCGGTCTAAGTCTCATTTCTGGTCTATCAAAAGCCAAAATCTGATAAGAGTAAGTAAGATGTCCAGAAAAGTTGAGCTTATCAGTAAAAGCTCCTGCTTAGAATACATTGAAAAACACGCTAAATCCATTTAGATATGAATTCAATAAAAAATACTCAGGAAATAAATACCGATCATTACACGGATGCTTTTAATGCAGGATATGACGTTGGTAAAATCCTTTATGATGATCCAAAAGTTGCAAAAGCTCTTGATCAATTTATTGATCGGAACAACCACATACCAGAACTCATTGGTGTGAAAGACGGATTTCAAGAGGCTTTATTCGAGCGTAAACAACAATTGCATAAAGACAGGTTGGATAAACTTAAAAGCCTGCGAAGTAATCAGCGTGATTTTGATTTAGAAAGATGAAAAAGGGTTATAGAAATATCCCTGATAATCTGAATGCCTATGATGAGGGAGTAAAGAAAGGGGTGGATTTAGCTTTAAATTCTGAAAAACTGAATACTAAAAAGTGCAATCCTTACAACCCCCTTTTTTCTCCTAAGTCCTATTCAAGTTATTCACAGGGCTTGAAAACAGGTTACAAAATGGGAATTACCCAAAGGGAATATAACCGTTTGAAGCAACTCAACCGGATTCGAAACACAAATGACCGATCAAGGGAAAGATAAAAATTTCTGCTAGTTGGTGGAATATGTTAAAAGGCTTTCCCTTTTTAACCTTTAATATTTTTACAATGAAACTGATAACAAAAGAACTCGAAATAGAATTTGCTAAAACAGGTAGGCAGGACGCTCCTGATCCAACCGCGATAGCAAAGTTTTTTGACCCCTGTGGTTCAGGAACTTGGTATGCCACAGAATATGATCCAAATGCTAAAATTTGTTTTGGTTATGTTACGGGATTGGGCTTTGATGAATGGGGCACTTTTTCCATTGATGAACTTGAATCTGTGAAATGTCCTCCTTTCAATTTGCCAATTGAAAGAGATTTATATTTCTCCCCTCAACCCATTTCAAAACTTATTCCTGAGATCGCAACAAGGCTAAAGCAGGAAGCCTTAGAAAGGGTAAATAAACAAGATGATCCTGAGTTGGAAAGATAATTGATTTCGGAAATCGGACAACTTGTGTTAAACAGCTTTTCCCAAAATTAATCTCAAATGACAGATAAACATTCTTTCATGCAGGAAAGGGGTATTTCTGATAAGAATTCCCCAGAGTATAAGGCAGCCGAAAAGGAATGGAACCGCTTATATTACCGCAATTGGCATAAAAAGAATAAGGGCAATTATGTAATAATTAAACTTATGCTCCGCAAGGAACATTACCAGTTGATTGCTCGGCTTGCCAAACAATTAAATCTTCCTATTGCAACTCTCGTTAAGAATGTAGTGATTGCTTATACACAGGAAATTTTCTATACCCCACCTCCCAAATTTTTGAAGCAGGCGACAGTTGCGATCAACAGGATTTCAAACCTAATAAATCAACAAACGAGATATTTACACACCGTAAGGCGACTATCAGAGAAAGATTATCAGTTTTTACTCGATCAGGTTGCCTCACTCAGGGAAAAACTAAACCAAATTTTCACGCAGCCAGTACCTCTTAAAGATTTTCTTCAAGGCGCATTAAAAAAAGGCGGAAAAGCTGCTAGAGATGTGGCACAGGATGCAATTAATCAATTCGACAATGATAATAAAGGCAATATCACATAAAGGCGCAAACCTAAATTACAGGTCTTTCATTGAATACCTTTTTAATCAAAATAAACAGGGTCATTCAAAAGATCAATGGCGAATTGTGCAGAATATTGATTGTGTTAGTTCTGATAAAGACAGGTTAGAAGAAGCATTTGTGAACAATGCCAAATTGAAACCACGTAGAAAGGGATCTGTTGCATTGTTCCACATCCTGATTTCTGCTTCCCCTGATTCTGGGGCTACGCCTGAGATTATGTACGACCTGACAAATTACTATCTGCAAATAGGAAATAAAAACAATGGGCTTGTAGTTGCTGCTTTGCACACCGACAAACAACACTTACATGTTCACATAATGCAGTCTGGAAATGCTTTTGGAAGTGGGAAAAGTACCTCTATTTCACGTAAGGAATTTTACCAAATTCGGGAGGACTTTGAACGCTATCAAATTGAGAAATATCCTCACATAAAAGACATTATTTATTTGCCTGAGTACAAACTGGATATTTCACAAAATCATTCAAGGTTCACTTCTGATGCAGAATACAATATCAAAAAACGGGGACACAATACGGATAAGAGTTATTTACAAAGTCTTATTGAAAATGCATTTGAAAACGCTAAAGACCGCACACATTTTTATTCGCTTCTGCAATCAAATAGTGATGTGCAGATATATGAGCGAAGAGGCAAGCCTACAGGCTTGAAATTCAACAACAGAAAATATCGTTTTAAGCGGCTTATGGATGAACATTCCCTGAACCACAAGTTTGCCATTTTAGACCGTTTAGAAGAACTCTCACGGCTTCAGAACAACCCTGAACGGGATGGTTTGGAACGGTAATATTATTTAATCATTCACTTTAAATTAACCATTATGTTTTGGAATAAAATAAGTCATATTAAAGAGGGAAAGTTTTTGACAGGCTTTGATCGTTGGAGACTGCTTTCCCCACAGAATAAAGGCTGGATAGTAGAAAACGCAAAGGCAGCTTTGCCTTTTGAACTTTCTGCCCGTGGACTGCTTTTGATTTCGAGCACCGGCGGTGGCAAAAGCACGAAAATGACCGCCATAAATTTGCTTCGCCTAGCCAGAAAATCCTGTGGGTCTATTACTTGCCTAGACCCTAGTGGTGAAATGATGGAGCTTGTTGCACCTGCATTGAAAATGTACGGGTACGATGTAAAAGTATTTCAGCCCTCTAAACCAAAAGAAAGCCTGAAATTTAATATCCTTTCTGATATTGATCCAACAGACACAACTTACATCAATGAAATTGCAGAAATAATTATTAAAAGCTCCAAGCCTGCAACTTCGGATCAGGATATTTTTTGGGATCAAGGTGCGGGTCAACTTTTGGGATGCCTTATAGAGGGTATTTGTACTTCTTTGCCTCCTGCAGAAAGGACACTGGAAACGGTTTTTAAGTACCTCAATATTTTTATGGCAGACAGGGAGCAGGTGGACAAACTTATGATTGCTCTTCCCGAAACAAGCTACAACACCTATTTAGGTATAGTCTCAGCCGAAAAGAAAATGCTCAATTCATTTCTGAGCACCTGTAAGGTGGCTCTTAAATTGATGTCCTCAAATGATGTTTGCAGGGTAACTTCATCTTCAACTTTCGACCCTTATGATCTTAGACGAAAAAAAACAGTTGTGTTTTTAGTAATTGAAGAGTTCAGGCTCAAAACCTTTGCATTTCTATCAACACTTTTCATGCACTCCATTATGCGTGCATTAATGGCAAAAAAATCTGCTGATTTAGCACCATATTTAAATCAGTTCCTGATCTGGGATGAATTTGCCAATGCACTTTCTTATAACGAAATCATTCCACCCTTTTTAAGTACTTGCAGGAAGAAAGGAATTTGTTGTCTAATCATGCTACAAAGCATTGACCAGATATTTATTAATTACTCCAAATCAGAGGGGCAAACAATCTTGGATAACCTAAATTCGCAAATTATCTACCCCGGTATGATGAATGTAGCAGGATTGCAAAACGTACAAACACTCCTTGGGAAAAATACCGGAGAAGGCTATTCATGGTTTGGAAATGTTTCTGACAAAAAGGATCAGCCTAAAGACCTTTTGAGTATTCAGGCTATCCGTACTTTGAAACCAAACAGGGGTATTCTTATTACATCATCACTGCCACCTGTTTTAATCAAACCCAGAGCATGGTTTAAATCTGGTTGGTGTAAACGCCAAATCAGAAAAGGAAGGAGGGCTGAAAAATGATCAATTGCCTGTTTAACTTTTTAATTGTTGTGTCGCTATTCCTTTTCTTTTTCAAAAGGGACTTATTTAAGCGATTTTGGAATTGGATTTTTCGCTCTTTGGAAAGATTAGGTCGGTTTTTACTCAGGAATTTGTGGGAATTGGCTGTTTATGTATTCAAAAAATTGCTTTGGTTTCTTCCAAGGTTTTTAAAATGGCTGGTCATTTTCTTTAGGGAACTAATCCGATTTATTTACGAAGCAATAAGTTCCCTAATTTCCATATTGACCTCGTGAGGTCAAAACGGGGAGATTCAAAAGAGGGGTGTCCACTCTTTGCCAGTCGATTCTTTGGGGTCAAAGAATCATACTGGCATAAATCTGGCATAAATCTAGCATTTGTTTAATTCTTTGTAATCTCTGCCAATAATTGAAATATTCGTTTAATTACATATCCTAGATTGTCTTTAAAAAAATTGCTGACATTTAATAAGACAATTACAAATAGGGAATACAATATGATTTTATATGAAAGTATCTCTAATGGCGCAAAATATTCAGAATAGAGCAAGAGTGAAATTAGAATCATAGAAATAAATCCAATAATTAAATTACCTAACTGCGCATTTGGATTTAGAGTTGTTATTTTATTGTATTCTTTACTATTTAAAGTTTTATAAGGAGTTTCTTTAATTTCATTAGGATAAGCTTTACTAATCGCTTTCCAAACATGAGAAAAATATAATGATTTTTCATTTGCTATACATCCAATTAGAAAGCTTCTCATTGCTTCAATATCAAATGGTATTGCATCAAGATACATGCCTCCAAATACTCCCGCGCCATTCCTTGCAACAGCAACTGGATCATCAAAAACCTTATTTATTATAAACCCCTTAATTTTGTGTGCAATTTTATAGTCTGACAAAGTATCAGACAAATACTGCGTTGCCTGAAATGAAGTAGTATCCGGTTCAACGATGAAAACAATATCATTGACTAATTTTGTAATTTCAACGGTTTCATCATCTAATCCACCCCTGCAATCCATTATGATATAATCATATGAATTTTCAACCTTTTCTAAAATTCTTTTAATCGACAAAGTCAATGCTTTCTTATTATTTCTTGAATATTGCCTGTGATTGCCAATACCAATAAAATTTATGTTTTCATCTCTCAAAAATTTTTGGGTTATATCTTTAATGGTGAGACTTTCATCCTTAGCCAAATCCAACAGTCCAACTTTTTTGTTTTGCACTATATTCAAGCCCAAATAGTAGGTCATACCTCCTGTTCCACTATCGCTATCAATAAGTAATACTTTTTTATTCTGTAATGCTAAAATTTTTGCAATAGTAACACAAATACTAGTTTTACCACTACCTCCTTTGCCACTCATTACTGCAATTATATTTGAATTCATAGTTGTTATTTCTTTGAAAGATTATCTATTGCATCACTGTATTTTGAATTGTAGTTAATTGCTTGAGATCTAAAAGTTGAATGAAGAACTTTTAATAAAAAAGATATAATAACACCCATAAAAGCACTTAAAATACATATAGATTCAAATTGTGTGAGATTTACGCCAAGGTTACCGTTTATTAAACCTTGGACAGATTGACCAATTGTTAATCCTATTAATACTAATACGGTAATAAATGCAGAAAAACCAATTACAGCCTCATCTCCAGTGGCTTGAAATTTAACTATCCAGATATTAAGTCTTATTATTTGTGTACCTTTTAATTGATCCATTTTAAATACAGGAATTTGAGTTAGAAGTTTTCCAGTTGCCATTATTGAAAAAAAACCTAAAGCAAAAACACTAAAAAAGAATCGAATATAAACAGTCAAATTATCAATGGGAATTTCAGTTTTATCATCAATTTTGTTCATATTATTAATTTTACTTCCCGCTAACGGTAGTCTGTATAAAACTAATTAAATTACAATTCAATATTTGCTTAATAAATCCAAACAACAATCTGAATAAATTAATTCTATAAAATGATTTTTTAGACAGACCAATCAAAATAATGTATGAGTAAAGGCAAATTGCTTCATGTTCTCCTGTTCATAGGTGACTAATTTTGAACAAGCTACAATTCCATATTTAGCAGTCTATCCGCCATTGTTTATAAAAAACCTGTATGTTGTTTTTCCATAGTTCAGCAATTCATAGATGAATTATGAAGTTCTATGCTACTCCTTATTTACTTTAGACTTACAGGTAACTTTCTTAGAATCAGGTCTATTAGTCATGTTACATCCATGTGAATAATGTTTGTTGATTCTTTTATCTCCAACATTCTCAACTTTTAATAAAATTTTCTTTTTAGTCATAATACATTCTTTTAATTAAAAAATTATTTAGGAATTGAAGTAAAACACCTTGAGTTATTTACTTCTTCTGACAAAACTGAGTTGTAAATACAATTTTTTTGTCTTGAATTAAATTTTGCTAAACAACCTCCAATACATGCAATTTGATACTCACAATCTATGCATTTTTTTTGTCTAACACGTTTTGCTTTTTGGTAGTACGACCAATCTCTATTTAGCCATATTTCTTTAAAATTGTTATTGTTTAAATTTCCAATACTTTTTTTAAGAAAGCCACATGGTTTAATTTCCCCATTTGGGTTGATAAACGCCTGACTGTTGCCTGCGCCACAAAAAACAATTTCTTTCAATCCACTTTCTGGTGGAGTAATTATTGGTCCCCCATCTGTATAGATTTCCCAATCTTTCGCAAACCTTGAAATATCAATCGCATTAATTGGTTGTTTTGTGTTTTCATATGGGACCTCAAACTTAAGATCAACCCTAACCGGATAATCTTTAAGTTCATCGATAATTGGTCTTAAATTTTTTTCATTATCCTGTCCATAATATACATAGGCAACGGATACTTCCTTGAAATAATCACAAGCGATCTTAATTGCTTCCTTATTTATTTCAAATGATTTACCCTTTCCTTTATATAAGTCTGTACTTATTTGAAGAGTTCTTAATCCAGCATCTGCCCATAATTTTGCAATATTTTTATTCATTAAAATGCCATTTGAAGATACCGTAATTCTTTCAATATTTAAAGTATGACATTCTTTAATTATTTGTTCTACTTCTTGCGAGAACATGCATGGCTCACCACCTAAAATATTGACAATATTCAAACCAAAATCAATAGCCTCATTTAAACATTTCTTGATTCTATCTATTTTTATGCTATGCCCTCCTTGATGAAGGTTGCAATAATTACACTTCAAGTTACATGCCGAACTAGGGCAAATATTCAACTCCGAAATACTTCTAAAATTTGGCTCGTTTAAACCTTTTTTTATTCCACTAATATTGAATGGAGAAATGTGCTTTGTATTTGTTTTATATAAAATATTTAACTCTAATAGCTGTTTTAGAAATGTCTCAACAGCTTCTAAATTGACCTTATTTTTTAATGAAGAATCTAAATCTTCATAGATCGAATGAAAATCATTTTTCCCACATGCCATCAACAAGCATGATATTCCTTCAAACGAAGTCACAAATCTTGTATTACCTGGAGATACAACTCTAAATTTATTCAATGAAATTTTATTAATTGAGATGTCTGCAATATTAATCATATGACTTATTTATTAAATATCAGTCTTTTAATATCATTATAATCATTTACAATAGGCTCTATATCAATATTGTCAAAACTCTTTATGTATTTGGATAGTAGAGGAAAGGTGTAGTGTTTTTGGTCTTTCCCCATTATAAATACTCGAGAATCATTAACATTTAAATAAGTTGAGAAACTCTCATTTAACCTATCATTTATTGTATCAATTAATCGATGAAGTTCATCACTTTTAATTTTCTTCCTTGATTTTTTAATTGATTTACTGGCTAAATTTACAAAGTCAATTAAGGATGATTCTATTAAAGGCTTAGTTATTGATTCTTTATTGTAAACGATCAAGATGAGAATAATTAAATAGCATTCTGAAGTAAACTTAATGTTGATAGTTTTATTTGACCGAAGGTAAAATGATAGTTTGTTATTGAAAATTATTACTTTCTCGAATATTACATTTTTGGACGAATAGGCTAAGTTGCCTCCTCCTGCAAATAAAGGCTTTTCGATATTGTAAAATGTACTAATATGTTTAGGCTCAGAAGTAGAAGTATCAACTAAAGATATCCAACCTGGTTGTCCAACGATTAAATTTGAATTTGTCCATGGTTTGAAATAATTCTCAGAAACTTTACATTGGGTTTCTTCAATAAATGAACCAGCCGGTAAAATGAATTGATTCTTTAAAAAGATAATAGGAAAATTTGATTTTACACTAAATTCAATATTATAGGGCGCATTTTTTATAAATTTTTCGGAACGACAAACTACCCAAATTCCAATTTGTGAATGTTCAATTTTTTCATCCTTAATAAAATCATATGGATCCAGAAAGAACACATTATCTAAAGATCTTTCAATTTTTACTCGAGCAGGAGCACATTTAATTGGGTTTAGTTCCGCTACACAAAATTGATTTAGTTCTTGCCCTTTTTCTGGTTCATGAACATTATAAGTTATAATTCCATTTTGGGGGAAGTCACCTAAATCAGGAAGAAGGTCTGAGGACATCTGGTTGTCCCCAGAAAAAAACATATGTGAATAATCTCTTACCTCAAAAAGTCTATATGTTGTGGTAACTCTAATTTTTGACCAGGGTTCATCATTTGATTTCTTGATAAATAATTTAATCCAAAAAGCATCTGTATCTTTTTCACCCCAATGAACAATGCCTCCATGAATAACCTCAATATCTTTTTTTGGATTTCTGTTTTCACTTCTAAATACAATTTCAAACTTGCCATTATTGTTATTGTCAATTGTGCCATTTTCAGTTTGAAACAAAGGTTGTTTCTCTTGTTGATCTATTGTTTTTTCATCAATTGCAGTATTAGAGTGAGTAGGTTTCCTTTTTATAAAAGCAATCCATCCCAATAGTAATGTTAAAAAAGTAAATACCAGAAATGCTAAAAAACTATAAAATGTATGTTCAGCACTCATTTTAGAAAAAACAGGTAGTTTTAACCACAATTCATACAATTTATATAGAACGAAAGCACCTACAACAAATGTTCCTCCAATTTTTAATGCATTTTTCCAAAAACTATCCATAAATTATATTTTTTTGTAGCAGTGTATTTTTAAATTCAAGGAATAATAGATATGTGTTTTAATTTCAGGAACTTCACAATCTCAATTGATAATTCTTCCCTTGTAACTATTGCAATTTTTTGATTTTTTACTCTATTAATGGAGTGTTCAAGAACACTCAAAGTGAGATCTGGATCATTGATAATAAATAATGTGTATCCGATATATTTTGAAGAAATAAACTTTTCAAATTCCACACGTATTAGTTTCAAGCTTGATTTATCTTTAACCTGAACAATGCTGATTGCTTTATTTTTTGGTTTTCTTTTGTGAGTTTTATGCAATTTTGGTTGCAAATTATCCAAGCTCCCAGATTTGATGTTTTGAATGTTTACACCAGTTAAATCTGCAAATTGAAACATAATAGAAATACAATCGCTATTATTTATGTTTGCATTTTGTAAGTTCGCATATTGAAAGTTTGCATAGTTCAAATTGCTTTCTTGAAAATTAGAAAATTCCAAACTGCACTTCTTGAAATCAGTCTTATAGCAGTTTGCACCAGTAAAATTGGCATTTCTTAAGTTTGATTCATAAAAATATGCCTCTTGAATATTTGATTTTTGAAAGTTTGTATTTTGTAATTGACACTTCTTAAAACTACAACCATTAATATTCCTATTACTGAAGTCAAAGTCATTTAACATTAATTCATTAAGTACAAAAGGTTTTCCAGGCGTCCAACTTTTATCAATCATATATGATAAAAATTCAAGAGATTTGAAGGTTAATCGAACCTGACTTTTATCAATTAAAATCTTATAAAACCTATTTTTCTGTGAATCTTGAGAGGATAATCCTTTTATGTACCATGCAAGAAAATATTCTTGAATAGAAAAATGTGAAAATCGATATTGACCATTTGAAGTTCTATTAAGTAAGGATTTAGAGCCATATTCGATTCTATTAATTCCAGCAATTTCTGGCAATGTTTTTATAATTCTATCTATATCTCCCTTAGTTAAGAAACGAGTTCCTTTTTCTTGCATTTTTACAGCAATAGCGGAGCAAGATAAAAATAGATCGTCTTCATTAAATTCAGACATCGGCTCTTTTCTTACTTCTCGTCGAATCCATACTGACACTAGTTCAGTATATACGTTTAACTCATTCCATTGTGTGGCACTACTTTCTAATAGGTCTTCTATATGAGAAAGCAGAAAGGGTCTAAACCTTAAAGATTTAGCATTTTTTAAAATTTCCTTAGCCTTGATTATTTTGGGATTTTTGCATTCTCCTTTTACTGAAGGAAATCTTTTTAATAGATACTGTTCAACCTGCATCTCATCAAAAGGTGATAAAAAAATAATAGGACAAACATACCCTCTAATCGATATTTTCTCTTGTGTTCCAATACTTCTAACTCCTTTTTCAGGAAAAAACTGTGTGCGACAAGTTATAATGACCCTCCTAAATCCTGAACTTAATTGTAATATTTTAATTAGTCTTTTTTCAGGTTTTTCCCATGATAATGAATCTTCATCAAAAGCGTCTAGTAAAAGTATGGTTTTATCTTTTGATGTTAATTCCTTTATCCTTGTCACTGTATCTTTTCCAAGTTTTAGAAGTTCAATTTTATTATTTCTTTCTAAATCATACTCCTTCATTTTTTTAGGTAAAAGATCACATAATTTAATTAATAATAAAAGAGACGTCTTTCCCAAACCAGCATCTGAAAGAATAAACAATTGATTCCTCCCATCATGTTGTACAACAAATTCTCTATTAAAATAATTATTGAGAAATTCAAATATTGGTGTACTTACTACAGCATCAGGTTCTTCATCATCATAATTTGCTGGATTAATGTTTTGGCATTTGGGTTCAATGTAATACTTCAATAAGTGAGATACTGAACCAAATTCATCTGTTAATGCTAATAATTCAGCATCTTTATCTTTTACTTTTTTGATAAGAGTTGCATAAGTATCATTAAGTATCTTTTTAGAAACATCTATGAATATTTTTTCCAACATACTATTTTGTTTATAGAATTGCACCTATACGGGTGTAAACTCAAACATTTATTTATAACTGGTTTAGCATTGTTTTCTCAAGCTGCTGCTATAAAGTTACATCTCGCTTACAAATGCTTATAATCAATTATTATCAAAAAAACATTGAAAATAAATTTGGATTAATCCAGGGGTTAGCCATCTACAATTTCCTACAATTAAGCCACAAGGATTAAAACATCACTAAGTTAACAATAAAAATAACATATAACACTTCTGCCTCAGTATTAAATACTTACCAGGGAGGAAATCCCAAAGAAAAATTTTATAGTTTTAGATTTAATTCAAACCTGTAAGCAACCAAACACTGAATTTTCAGGAGATTCTTCAAAAGGAAGTGAAATAAATGTGGGTAGGCAATTTAGGGTTGGTTTTATGTCGAACGCTTTTGAAAATCTTATGGAAATGGTAGTACCTTTCGAACGGATTTGAATGTGTTAAAATGCCTCACTTTTTTGTACTTTTAAAAGAAATTTAACTCATTAACATATATGAATAAGATTAACACTTTCTTAAGTTCTGCAATGACAGGTGAACTTGATAAGGAAAGAGAAATGGTTAGATATTTATTTTCCAAAGATTCAACACTGAAAGAATTTTACAATTTATATGCTATAGAGGAGCATTCAAGCCCAAGAACAATTGAGAATGCATTTATATCTGAAGTTGATGATTCTGATTTGGTTATATTCATTTTCGGAAATGAACTAAGAAATGCCGTTTTAACTGAATATGAGACTGCAATAAAAGCCAAAAAAAGAGTTTTATGCTATATCAATAAATATCCTAAAAAACAAACAAAGAGATTAAAAGACTTCATTGATGATGAATTATATAGATATCACCCTGCGCATTATATTGATGGGAATGATTTATGTGAAAGGATCAAAAATGATTTACAAGACGATTTGTTGCGATCTTACATTAAAACCATAAAACACTCGGTCAATCCCGAAGAATCTAATTATATAAAAACAACTACTAGTACTGCAGATTCATTTTACAGATTTTTCCCACTAGATGAATTACTCAGTGCTTCTAAGAATGATACAATTTCCAGTTTAACAGTAGACCAACTTCTCAGCTTATCAATAGCATTGATTGATAACTCCGGTGATTACAAATTTGCCTTATTGTTATTAGAAATAGGAATCCTTAAAGAACCTGAAAACTGGATTTTATACAATAATCACGGGATACTTCTTGAAACAATGGGATTGCCAAATATTGCAATTTTTTCATATAGAAAAGCAATTGAGAATAATCCTAATTCAGACACAGCATATTATAATTACGGCAACATTATTTTTGATAGGGCGGAATTTAAAGAAGCTCTTCCTTATTACCAAAAAGCTCTTGAAATAGAACCAAACAAATACAATGCATTAAGCAGAATATCTGCATGTTATATTAATCTAGATGATAAAGAAAATTCTATATTGTGGGCAAAAAAAGCGTACTCGGTTTTAAAAGATGA
The DNA here is from genome assembly GCA_028282705.1 of Prolixibacteraceae bacterium. Taxonomy (GTDB): domain Bacteria; phylum Bacteroidota; class Bacteroidia; order Bacteroidales; family Prolixibacteraceae; genus JABMQB01. Next base: position 176,469 of record JANQHI010000052.1, read on the forward strand.
TGTCGCTATTACAAATTTGGCGTTAGCATTAGCACTCAATGGTAAATTCAAAGAATCACACAAAACAATAGATAAAATCAACGAAAAAAATATTCAATACAAAAAGAATAAGGCATATATCTTTAAAAAAGAAAAGAAGTTTCAAAAAGCAATTGATATAGTTGATGAACTGTTTGAATCTGGATTTTTAGAATATGGTATTGCTAAAACAAAGCTTGATTGTTTAGTGGAATTAGGAGAGAAAAAAGAAGTTGAACATTGGATAAATGAACTTGAAAAAAGATTTCCAATAAGTGCTTCAGATTATAATAATTTTGGATTCCATTTAATGGAAAAATTTGGTCATTATGAATATTTAAATTCTCTCTTTCTTAAAGCAATTGAACTTGATCCTAAATTAATGAGTTCATGGCACAGCTTACAAGCTAATTTAGGTGCTTTGGGCGATAATGAAAAAGGATTAGAGAAATGTAATCAAGCATTAAGGATTGAGCCATATAATCCCAAAAACATTCATAATAAGATGATTTTCTTGCAGGAAATGGGGAAATATGATGAACTAGTTAACTTTATTTTTGAAAAATCTTTTGGAGTTTTTGGTAATGACCAAAATACGGAAAATGCAGGATCATTAGTTGATACTGTTTTAGGAAAAAGCAGCTCCCAAATCAAGGAAATGTATAAGACACTTTTAAAGCTATATTCTAATAAGAATTAAACAACGCATTCATAATGAATATCGTACTTTGAGCTATTCCTAATAAAACAATTTCGTTTACAAATATCTTTGTGCTATAATCCCACCACTTCCTATCTAATTCACATGGCTCTTGAAAAGAGTTCGGCTTTTTGTGATTGTGCGAAAAATGAAGATGAGATTCTTCAAAAAACACTAAAAGTCGTCAATAAACCATATAAAGACACATATGTTCCAGGAATTAATATTCAGGGAAAATACTTGAATGTCTACGGATTCAACACGGGAGATGAGGTATTTGTACAGGTTGGAGAAAATAAAATCCTTATAGAAAAGGTATTGGATTCAGAACTTGGTCTGGATTAAATCACCAGACCAAGTTCATCAGCAAGTTGTCTTGCAGTTTCTTCAAAACCAAACCACGCAAGCGTATTTTTTAAGTCATTTTTGATTTGTAAAGGTTCTCCAACAGAATCTTCCCAATCATTGCGGAGTTCTTCGATCTCATCGTAATACTTATCAAAGAATTGATGTGTGTTTGTGTAATAAATTAAAGAACCAACCATGCCAGATATGCATCCAAATTGGAGCAAATCACTAAAGAATGTAGCAATTCCTGAGCATTCTGAATATTGTAATGCTTCATTTGCAACTTCTGTTCGCAAAGAATTAGGTTCTTGCTCGACAATGTTTTGCAATTTACGGATAAGGGAAGCGTTACCAGTTTGTGTTTTCATCATTTTGAAATTGGTTAAAAATTAAAAACACTTCTTCCCTGCCCGAAACACAGAGGATAAAATCAAGGAGGAATCCGTAGGAGCATTCCTTTATTTTTCCTTACTTAGGGCAAACTTTGTGGTTTTTATTTTGACCAATTTAAATGAAATAGGCAGACAAAGGAAACATGAATGAATTCTGCAAATTAGATGTACAGAGAGGCTACTTTAGCTAGTCTATTTTATGAACATTTGCTTTCCCAAACCATTCTAAAGCTTTTTCAAGTACTGCAGCACTTGGTTCGTGAAAAAAAACGGTCAGGTTTTCAATTGCTCTAGTACAGCACACATAAAATATCTTTTGTGATCGGACAAACACTTTTGCTTTGTCAGTTCGGTTCGTAAATAAAAAATCAAAATTATAATTGTTCCACTTACCGTTATCTAAAATTACAAACACGTTTTTAAATTCAGTCCCTTTTACTTTGTGTTGAGTTGAAAAGGGTGTAAATCCTTCCAAATAGTTATATAAATTTTGAAATTCCCCATATACAACTGATTTAACTCTGCTGTACAGATATGCATTTTTCTCAACAAAACCATTAAATCTGTCATCTTTGATGCATAGTCCAGATTCGTTTGCAAAATCAACTACTTCTTCAATTGTATTTTCAGACATTCCTTCTATCTGTTCAATTAATGCTTTTATCTCTCTTTTCCTTTCAATCGAAGTAATTTCAAACTCCGTCTTTCGAATAAACTCATTATACCTTTTTTCTTTATATAAATGGATTGTGTTTTGAATCTTAAAAAGATGTTTTATAAGATTGTCTCTTTTTGATCCTTTCTTGCTTTCCTCATCTGCATCTTGTTTTTTATCGTCAATCAAGGAATCTTTTGAAAGATAAATTTTGCGAACTTCAGAAAATGGTAAATCCTTTAATCTGTTATAAAGCTCTTGGTTTTGAGGATTTTCTAATAAAATATCTAATTTATTTTGTCGTTGCCTATTCAATAACGGTACTGATTGGGCAACTATTTCAAATGAACTAGCTTCATCAATTTCTAATCCTTTGTCCTTAATTTTTTTTAATAAATCCTTTTTAAAAGAGATGATAGGATCTTTATCATATATCGCCATCAATTGAGGAAATCCAGCTTTAGGAGCAATAAGATTATGTGTTAGATTGAGTTCTTTAGTCTCTTTTGAATTCTCAAAATCCCAATCTTTGAAATATTCGGTATTACGAATAACATTTAAGTCATTATTGGTTGAATATAAAAATTTGATTTTCCCTTGCTGAACAACTCCCTCATTCATGTTTGGAGCACTTTCGTCAACCGATGGTTCTTGTTGTAATCCATCTGTCCGCAGTTGATTTGCAAGCCCAATAACCAGTTCTGGATTTCGTCGATTTTGTGTTTTCTGAACCTCATGTACATCCCCCTGTTCAAGGTATTTGTTCAAATCCCCAATTCCGTCATCATAAATTGATTGCATTGCATCACCAAAGAATCCAATAATATTTTTCTTCTGGCTTTGTTTAAAGTGATCTAGAAATATTTCTACCACCAAGGGATTAGTATCTTGATACTCATCAATAAAAATATACTCGTACTTATCTTTAAGGATATCGCTTAACTGAGGATATTCTCTGAACATATGGTTTGCTAATTCCAAAACTTCATCATGTGAGATAACACCTTCTCTGATTCGCAGATATTCCTTGTATTGAATCCCATCCTCAAGCAAATCAAAGTAGGAATTATCAACAGGATATTCTTCAGGATTCTTAATTAAAGATTCCTCAGCATTTATGAGGCTGATTAATACTTTCTTAAGTTCGTTCTGGAAGGATTTAATTCTATTCCATAAAAAATCATGGATTGTTGATACCGTAAGATTATCGTGATTAACACGTTCTTCGATTTCTCGTACGGCTGCATTTGTATAAGTCATACATGCAACTCTAGACGTTGGATTGTTCTCAATAGCCTTTTTTATTACTTGAACTAGTGAATATGTTTTCCCACTTCCTGCTCCACCGCTCAATAAAAAGTTATCTCCACTTTCAATGTGCTCAAATATTTTAACAACTTCCGGTTCTATGATTGTTTCAGCCATGCTAATCCTTCTTTAATGTACAGGGGTGTTTCCCAATTACTAAATTCGTTCCCGTTTTCATTAGTTTCACTTATTAGCAGGATTTCCATAGCAAACGATGGTTTTTTTCCAACACATTTTTCAGCAAGTGAATAAGCATCATTTTGACCATCATCAAAATTCTTTTTGTTTTTCAAACTACTGAATAAATCTTTATTATTGGTAATAAGTGGTCGGTTTAAATGAAAAAAAGCATCTTCAAAACTGCTGGCATAATAACTCAAGTTATCAGAGTTCAATTCTGGGACTTGATAAACAACCAAAACATTCCCATGCTCAGAATTAATCCATTTCTTTGTATCAGCTTTTTTAATAAGCGTTTTTCCAATTAAAGTTTTGTCTTTAAAATTACTCAAGTCACTCTCCCCAAAAAAGAACTTTAATGATGCATTTGTTGTAAAACTTGCATCTGGATCTTCTACTCGACATTTTTCAGTAACTTCAACATGATGTCCATCTTTGTCTTTTATCACTTTCTTTGCAGAATCTATATCTGTAACAACCAGTGACTTTACTCCAATAAAATCAATGAACTTTTCAAATATGTGAGAATATGCACCTACCTCAACAATTGAGATATTTTGTGAGAGCAATGGTGTTTCTTCACTTCCCTCAGATTTGTCTACTTGATCAAGCTTCTTCATCATTGCAGGCAATAATATTCTTTCTGTATCGCCTTCAATAAAGATTGCTTTATCGGCAAAAAATAGTTCTGCTCTGTGTAAGGTCAGATATTGTTTCAGAAATTTAAAATTCTTTTCTTCCTCATCCCCATATTCCCTTTCCAAGTCTTTCAAGTTTTTTGCAATTACTTCTTTTTTGCCTTTTTTGTAGAAGTATTTAATATCATTGAAAGTACTTTCGGCAGTAATATGAGACGAATGTGTCGAAATAATTGTTTGAAGATTAAATTCTGTACCATCTTCTCCATCACTGGCTTTCTTCAAAATGTCTTTAATATTATTAATAAAGATGTATTGCATCTGTGGATGTGTATGAGCTTCTGGCTCTTCAATAAAAAGTAAATTTATGTCAGCAGGTTTTTCGTGTTCTTTATTATCCTTTCTGAACTCTCCTATTAGAACTTCTATTTCAAAAATCATACTAATTAAGTTGAGGTAACCCAGTCCATTATAGGTTTCGGGTAACGAAAAGTCTTCGTGATGGTCATACATTACAGTTGTATTTCCTTTTAATAATTCCTTGGTTTGTAGGGTAGAAACAATATTAATATTTGAATCGCCCTTTTGAATACCTCCGAATTGTTCAACTTTATCTGTGATTGTTTTAAACAGTCTTCTATAAATTCCATCCAAATATTTGTCTGTCTTGCTTAATTGTCCCTTAAATTCTTTAATCTCAGGGGAATTTTTCTCTGTTTCTTCTTTTTTCTCATAGTATTTAGATGATAATGATGACAGGGTTTCATCTGAATCTTTGTTTGACACTTCTCTTTTTGCACTAATCAACTTAAAATTCAGAATTTTATCAAGTTTAATGTTTTCTTTACCTAAATCAATATATTCTAAATCTAATTCCTTTTCAGAAGTGAGATCATAAGCAAGCGATTTCTTGGCTATTAGAAAATACTCTGCATGATTTTTCCTAAGAAAATCATTGAACATTTTTTGTTCTGTAACTTCTTCTTGTCCATTCTCTTCAATTTCTTTTATCTTAAAGTTCCTGTAATCAATAATGAGTTTTCTAAAACCATCTTCAGGTAAGTAATATTCGAATGATAGAACAATAAAATTATTGCTTGGGTCTAAATCCATCATCACCTCACTTATATTGGCAAGATTGTCAGCTTCATCATATTTAATGAAAAGCTTTAAAGAAATGCCTAAATAGGGCAATACCGTTTCACCACTTGAACTAATTAACAATTCTTTTAGTTGCTTTTGGAAGTCAATATTAAAATCGTCAAAGCTGAAAGATTTTGGAGTAGGATTATTTAAAAACTTTTGCAGAATAGAAAGTAACGATGTTTTACCACTATTATTCTTTCCAATAACTAGGGATAGCTCCTTTTCTAAATCAAGCTCAAATGCTTTTAGCAACCTGTAATTTTGAATTTTAAATTTTGTGATTTTCATTTTTTATAGAAAGCAAGTATGCTTGGATTTTATAACATTAATAATACAGTAGAATTTTTTTTATACTACTTTTCTAGTTAACAAAGAGTATAAATTTAGTGAATTTATCAATAAATCCTCTCCCAAAAAACATTTCCTTAATTGACAGCAGTATGATATAAACCAAACCTCAAAATTTTCATCCCCATCAAACACATGCTTATCTCAGACCTTCTGAGGCAATTTAAACGTTATTGCCTTATTGAACGAGGTATGACCCCTCGTAACTATTCCAGTATTGTAAGAAGCCTAAATATGCTCATTACTTATGCTAAAACGGAGAATGTAAAAAAGTTGAATGAAGGTGTTATTCGGGAATTTCTTTTGGACATGAGCCAACAAAGGGCATGGGCTCCAAAAACGTATAGGATATATCTGCAAAATTTTTCCAGCTTTTTCAAGTGGTGTGTGAGGATTAGGGCTATTGAAAAAAATCCGTGCGAGAAGATTGAGAAACCTAGAATTCCCAAAAGACTACCAAGATGTTTATCAAAAGAACAAACCCTCGCTATCCTTTCGGCTGCCTCATGGCATCCATGGCGTTACAGTTATGAAAAAGCACGCAATGAATCCATTATCACCATGTTTGTTTATACAGGTTTACGCTTACAAGAATTACTAAATCTTAGAATCCCAGATGTAAACATTGATACTCATGAAATTTTTGTAAGGGAAGGAAAAGGGAAAAAAGATCGGATCGTGCCAATTCATCCTCGGTTGGCAACTGTTTTAAGAGTGTATGAACAAGAACGGGATAAAAGAAAAAAATTCTCCACCTGGTATTTTACAGGTATCCATTCCGATAAACCTCTGAATGCAAAAAACACCAGGGAGATTTGCCGTAAGGTAGGGGTTACTTCCGGTGTTAAATTTACTCCCCACATGTTGAGGCATACATTTGCCCGTCTTTCCGTAGATGCTGACCTCAACCTTTATAAGCTTAAAGAAATCATGGGGCATAGCAGTGTAAGTACCACTCAAATATATTTATCCGTGTCAAAGGAAGGAATAAAAAGAAGTTTTAACAGCTTAAATCTGATTTAAAAGGTTAATGGATGCTTTCCAATCTGTTCCTGCAAATGTGCCTTTGATGCTGCCAAATATATCGTTGTTGTTTTAATATCAGAATGCCCCAACATCCTTGAAAGGGCATATAAATTACATCCACCTTCCAACATTAAAGTAGCAAAAGTGTGGCGGAGTAAATGAGGATGAAAATCAATTTTACTTTTATCCCTAATCTTTGTAATCAACCTCTTTATAACACTATCTCCCATTCTGGAATCCTGCCTCATTGCAGTAAAAAAATATGGGCAATGTTTTTTCAACCTTTTCCGATCTTTCAAATACTCCTCTAAAATGATAATCAAATTGTTGTGCAAGGGCAGAATCCTGTCCTTATCCCCTTTACCATTAAATACAAACAACGTTTTGTTTTCTAAATTTATATCCTGCATTCTTAGGTTCCTAAGCTCTTCCTTCCGAATTCCTGTATAAATAAAGGTTGCAATTATAGCAACCGCCCTTGTTCTTTCAAATTTGTAGTCATAAGAAAAATTTTTTGTCCAATCCAGCAATAGCATTGCTTCTTCTTTCGTAAGATTTTTAGGGATTCTGATAGGAAGTTTTGGCTTGGGGATATCCTTTATGCAGTTTTCTTGAATAAGATTCTCCCTTACACACCAATCAAGGAACAGGCTTACTGCCTGTAATCTTGTTTTGACTGTTTTGGCAGACCAGTTAAATTCCAATTTACCTTTAAGAATCCAATCTTCAACTACTATCCTATTTACTTGGTTGATAGATTCAACATTAGAAAACTTTATGAACGACCTAAATTCACTTTTCAGCCATTTAATAGTTGCTTTGGTGTTTCCTTTAAAAGCTTCAGAATATTGGCAGAACCGATGGTGTAAAATTTCAATTTCGCTCATAGTCAATGACCTTATGGTTTTGCCATGGTGTCATTGAAGCTAGCTTTTCTGCAATTCTGAATCCATTTATCACGCTCTGCAAGTGGGTTAATGGTCGGGGTGAGAGGACTTGAACCTCCGACCTCACGGTCCCAAAGCGGACGGACTTTTCAAAACAATAGTTTTCCCTTTTCACCAACTGCTTAAATGCTCATTTTGAGAAATACCAGAGTTAAAACTCAATGACCTTATGGCTAGTTGAATTATAAGGCTGAAATTGATCCAGTCAAGCCAATTTTTGCAAAATATTTCTTGAAATAGGGAGTTTCCTGTAAAAGTTTGCCTTGGTTAATACCCTCTCCCCCAGATGCGCCAATGTGCGTCTGGGATTTTTTAATACCCATTTTTACATGGAAAAACAAAAACACATACAATTACATCAAACCCTCATTGCCGAAGAAACGGAGCTTGGAGAGGGTTTATGCCTCCCTTTGGAGAATCTTTCTCCACCGATCATTCAGCTACTACGTAGGAGTTATAAAGAAAATCCAGACTGTATGAGCGGAGATATTGAGTTTTTGTTTCAGTTTGATGGAAAAGGTGTTTCGATTGATGATTATTGGTACTGAAAAACTAAGTAAAACTGCTCCTATCCTACTAAATAGATTCAAATTATAAAAGATTGAATTCCTAAAATTACTAATGCGAGCAAATCTCAATTTGTTGTACCTATGTTGTACCTAAACAAAACAGCCGACCTTTTCAGATCGGCTGTAGCCCTTTGTACCCGGAGTGGGAATCGAACCCACACTTCCTTGCGGAAACTGGATTTTGAATCCAGCGCGTCTACCAATTCCGCCATCCGGGCAACTTCCATAAAATTTGGTGTGCAAAACTAATTATTTCACCTGAATCGACAAAATATTAATTCAGCTTTTAAGCTTTTGCTACTTTTCTTGCGTCAATTCTTTGTGTTACCAGCCTAAAAATAAACAAACCAACTGCAGCAGTTAACCCAATAGCCACAAAATAATACCATATAACATGTGCATCACCATAGTGTGTTGCTCTTTGGGCTTCTGTCAATAAGCTGCCCGAATCAACACCTTCCAGGTTTACTTTACTCAGCTGTTCGCTGGTAAGCAATGTTTTAGGATCAGGGCAATAAGCATCAAGTAAAAATCCTGACATGAAGAAACCTATTAAAGCCGAAAAGAATGAATGTAAGTGGCTAAATCCCAGGTAAACCCCCTCCTCTCCTTTTGGTGCTTGCAAAGAGAAATATTCTAGAAACCTTGGGGATATAAAACATTCTGCCAACCCTTGTATTCCAATCCCTACAATCATCATTAATGTAACAGGGTGCAAAAACATGCCCAAAATCTCTATGTTCCCTCCTCCAAATGCCTGGCTGGAGGCCATTGCCAATGCAGAAAATGGCATTAATATCATTCCAAATAGCATGGATGTTACAGCAGTGTATTTTTTCATCCATTGAGTGATTAATACTACAAAAATTACAACTACCAAAGGATTCACATTTGCTAACCATTCAGGTCTTGCTGCTTCCCCTAAAAGCCTAATGACATATTTAGGCATTGTAGCATAAAGCTGATGTTGTATGGTCCAAAAACCTGTTACTATAAGGGTTAAAATAATTAGGCGTGGAGCCATGAATATCTTTACAAGAGACCTTCCAACATCTTTCAATGATTTTCCCTCATGGGTATTATCTACTTTTTTAAATACAAAAATTGCAAAAAGCAGTGCACAAAATGACATGGCAGAAGAGAAGAAGTTAACATACTCAAGTCCAATGCCTTGCCTGATATAGGGAACAAATGTTTTCCCACTGAATGCACCTATGTTTACAACCCAGTAAAAAAGGGAATAAGCCCTGGCCCTGTTTGCTTCAGTGGTTACTTTTGCAACAGTACCTGTGATCAATGGTTTTACAAAGGAAGCCCCTATCAATAATATGATTAGGAAAAATATGACCAGTATTTTGGAATCAAACAAACCAAGGAAAAAATACCCAATGGTTAATAAAGAAAAAGCTACAATTAGCCCATTCTTAAACCCTATTTTGTCAACTATTGCACCAACAAATGGTGGCAAAAAGTAGATGCCTGCAAAAAAGATACCTGCGACAATACCTGTTTCTTTATCTGTAAAACCAACTATATCAGTCAAATACAGTGTTAATACTATAAAAAAACCATAATATGCAGCCCTTTCAAAAAGCTCAACAATATTAGCAACCCAAAATGCCCTTGGAAATTTCCAGCTTTCTTTTCTTTCCATTGTTCAATTTTTAAATTAAAGGAAACAAAAATAATAGCTTAAGTGGATATTCAAAGCCTTAATATGCTGCTAAACATTTTGATCCTTGCTATTTTGCCTACCTCGTAATTTTTTATTTAACTTTAATAATCAAATCATTTGGTGATTAAACACTAAATATTTCATAGTAATTAGATTAGCTTATATGGATAACCAAACAAGCAAGTTGTTGTTCTCAAAAATTCGTGACGGTGACGAAAAAGCTTTCAAAAAACTGTTTCAAGAGTATTATTCATCACTTTGTTACTTTGCTACGCAATTTTTAAATGATGATAGTGTTGCTGAAGGAATTGTACAGGAGGTATTCTTAAAAATATGGGAAAAAAAGAAGGTAATTGAGATTAATACCTCTCTTAAACAATATTTATTCCGCTCAGTAAGAAATTCATGCTTGAATATAATACAACATGATAAGGTTAAAAAACAATATGCAGAGCAAGTCATGGGGAATTCAAAACAGAATATTGATTTTTCTAAGTATTATTTAGAAGTTGGTTTAGCCCAGAAAATAGAAGAAAGTATCAATTCATTACCCCAAAAGAGAAAAGAAATCTTCAAACTAAGTAAAGAGGATGGTTTGAAATACAAGGAAATTGCTGATAAATTAAACATTTCAGTGAAAACAGTTGAGGTTCAGATGGGTTTAGCCTTAAAAACTTTGCGTGAAAAATTAAAAAATTACCAGAATCTGTTGGCCTTATTTTACATTTTTCAAAAATAGGATAGGGGTATTTAATGTTTATCATGTCAATATTTGTGAAATGAGAAAAGAAATGAACATAGAAAATTGCGGCTGGAGCCTTGTGGCAAAATATTTAAACCACGAGGCAAGTGAAGAGGAGTCAAAAATAGTGGAGGCTTGGTTAAAATCTTCTGATGTTAACCATGAAAGCTTCCAGCATGCAAAGCAAGTACTTGAAAAATCAGAAATATATTTGAAATCCAGGCAATTCAATACTAAAAAAGCCTGGAGTACAATTCAGCCTTCCATCAGTAAGCAGAAAGTAAAAACAATTGGGCAGGTTTCTAAAGTGAAGAACAAAGCCATGAAAACAATACTAAGATATGCTGCTGCTATTATCATTTTTGCTGCTGTTGGAAGTTTAGTTTACTATTTTGGGAGCCCTGAAAATCCTTCCAGAATTGAACAGGTTGCTTCTTTAGATAAACAAATCTTGGAAGAAGTTTTATTGCCTGACGGTTCTTTAGTTACATTAAATGGAAATTCAAAATTAACTTATCCTTCTGTTTTTGAAGGGGAAACCAGGGAAGTAACTATTATGGGCGAGGCTTTTTTTGATGTGGCATCTAACCAATCAAAACCTTTTATAATAGTAGCTGGGCAGGCAAAAATAAAAGTGGTTGGGACATCATTCAATGTATTTGCATACCCTGAAGAAGAAACAGTTGAGGTTGTTGTTAAAACAGGGAAAGTTGAAGTTTCCCATATTTCTAAAAAACCTCATGGAAAAGAGCAAATAGTTTTAGCTCCAGGAGAAAAAGTCACACTGGATAAAAACAAAAATACATTGCAGAAATCACTTAATGAAAACCCTAATTACACTGCCTGGTTTACCCATGATTTGATTTTTAAAAACACCATGATGGATGATGTTATAGATTGCCTTAATAAATCATATCATGTTGATATACAAGCAAATAGTCCCGAAATCTATGATTTAAAATGGACAGCTCATTTCACTGACCAGTCGATTGATTACATTTTAGAAGTTATCCGGCTGACTTTTAACCTGGATCTTTCGTCACAAGAGGATACATATATTTTAACCAGCCGTAATTAACATTTAAATTCAAAGCCATGAAAACAATGAATACAAATAGCTGGCTATTTAGAAGCTACATAGTAATTTTTATGTTACTTATCCCGTCCCTGGGATTTGCACAGGAGCAAAAAGATTCACAATTCCTGGATCAAAACATCAGCATTTATGCTGAAAATGAACCTCTTTCAGATGTTATTGCCAAAATTTGCGACTACCTTGACATTGATTATTCTTATAACTCCAAATTAGTAGAAGGCAAAGAAATCAGTTTAAATGTTTCAAATAAACCAATAAAGTTTGTCCTTGATAAACTGATGAAAGATTTTTACTTAATTTTCGAAATCGAGGATAATTTATTAGTTGTCAGAGACTATGTCCCACTTGGAGAAAGTATTGATTATGAGAGAGAAACAAAAGAATTCTTTACTTCTAACAGGGGGTTTTATTTTGAAAATCCCAGAAAGAAATCTATTACTGTTAAGTTCAAATCTGCCAGCAACCTGATTATTATCCCTGTTACTATAAATGGTTCAGATACTTTGAATTTTATTCTTGATACTGGGGTGCGTTTCCCAATTATTACAGAGCTTCCTTTTATAAATAAGCTTAACCTAAATTATCTTATGCCTGTCCAGGTGAAAGGGCTTGGAAAAGGAGAGAGCTTAACAGCCTACCGCTCGGGGAACAATAAAATGGAAATCCCTGGCCTGGTAGCTAACAACCAGGAAGTTCAAATGATCATTGATGAAAATTTCCAAATTTCCCACATGTTGGGAATTCCAGTTCATGGTTTGATAGGGTTCAACCTATTTAAAGATTATATTGTTAAAATAGATTATTATAATGAAAAATTAACCCTTTATAAACCAGAATATTATAAATATCGCGATAGGAAAAAAGATATTATACTTCCTCTTCATTTTGAAGGAAATAAGCCATTTGTCCGCACAAGCATTGTTATGGATGACCTAACCGAGGTTCCTGTTAAGCTTTTGGTTGACACTGGTGCCAGTGATGCTATTTGGTTATCAACAAACTCTGATAAGCGAATAAAGCTGCCTGAAAATAACATTGAAACATTCTTAGGCAGGGGGTTAAGTGGTGACCTTTTTGGCAAAAAGGGAAGGATTGATGGCATATGGGTTGGTCCTTTAGTGCTACCAAAGCCTATTGTGGCTTTTCCAAATTCTGAACTAATTGACCAGCTAATTTCTTCAAATGACAGGAATGGGACACTGGGTGCAGAAATTTTGAGGCGTTTTATTGTAACTGTTGATTATAGGAACAAAAGGCTTAAATTACATCCAACCAGTGATTTAAAAGACCCTTTCAATTACAATATGAGCGGCATAGAAGTAATAAACCCAATGCCAGGTCTGCCTATTTTCAAAGTAGCCAGTGTTAGGGAAAATTCTCCTGCATATTTTGCTGGGTTAAAAGAAAACGACCAAATACTTTCTGTTAACAATTCTCATCTTAAGTCCTTATCTTTGAATGATATTAATTTGCTTTTCCAAAGTAAGGAAAACAAAAAGATTAAAATGAAAGTATTAAGGGATGGGGAAGAGTATCAGACCTCTTTCCTCCTGAAAAAGTGGTTTTAAAGTTGAAAAAAACATTTTTAACAATATTTTTTATTGCGCTGTCTGTCAGTTATTTATGTGGGCAGCAAAATAAATCAATACTAGGAAAACAAATTTCAATAAATAAAAATAACCTGGCTGTTGCAGAAGTTTTAAACATCATCAGTGCACAGTCAGGTGTTTTTTTTTCATATGATGCCTCAGTTGTGGTTTCTGACCGCCAGGTCAATATAAAAGCAAACAACCTCACTATCCTTGAAATATTAGACAGGCTATTTGATAAATCTTTGTTTCAATTTATTGAAAAAGAAGACCATATTATTATTGCTTTAATAGAAAATGGTAATTCATTAGACACCTCTAAAATACAAAACAGGAATACAGAAACAATTGATTTTGTAACTATTTCTGGCAAAGTGGTTAGCAGTAAAAATGGAAATCTGCTTCCTTTCGTGGCAGTTAGCATAAAAAACAGCCCATTTGGTACAATAACAAACATTGACGGGGAATTTATCCTGAAAATAGAACCAGAAAATGCCAATGATACAATAATTTTTTCTTGCCTGGGGTATTCACCTTCATATGTGCCTGTCATGCAGGCTTCTATGGACATGGAAGTTAAACTTCGCCCTTCTGCATTCTTAATTAAAGAAATAGAAGTAAATGCTATTTCTTCTGATTATGTTTTGGACATGGTTTATGAGAATATCCGCTCAAATTATGTTACAGATTTAATGATGCTAAAAGCATTTTACAGGGAGGTCCTGAAGCAAGATGAGCGTTACATAAACATCTCTGAGGCTATTTTAGAGATACTTAAAGCTCCCTATGGAAACTCTTTTAGGGAAGACATGGTAAGGCTTGTGAAAAACAGGCAATTGAAAAAGTTCAACCCCTTTAAATGGGTAGATTTTAAACTTCAAGGGGGGCCAAAAACAATTACACAGCTCGACCTGGTTAAAACCCTGGAAACATTTATTGACCCAGAGTTTCGCCAATTTTATAAATATGAAATCAGTAAGGTTATTTGGCATCTCGACCGCCCAGTTTTTGTCATAGAATTTAAGCCTTTAAAAAATGTAGGTTTCCATTTTTATGAAGGAGAAATGTATGTAGACAGGGAAACTTTCGTGGTTATGTTTATCAACTTCAGGATGAGTAAGTCTAGTTTACGTTTTGCTGACAGGTCTTTAATAAAGAAAAAACCTCGTGGTTTCAAAGTGCGCACAAATTCTTTAGAATACCATGTTGAATACACCCAAAGCAGGCATAAATGGTATATGAGTTCAGCCAGGGCTTTTGCTGAATTTAAAATAAAAGGCAAAAAAGAGAAATTAAATTCTGTATTTCAAAGTGTGTCTGAAGTCTTAGTAACTGATATGGAAAAAAGCCAGATAAAAAGGTTTCCGCGCAAGCAAGCATTTACAATTAATGATGTCTTTACAGATAATATAAAAGAATATGATGCTAATTTCTGGGGCAATTTTAACATCATCAAACCAGATGCTGATTTACGAAAAGCCCTGAAGAGTTTTGATGTAAACGGCTCATTAAAAAAAATTGACCCAAATTAATTTACGACCCTCCATTAGCCTTGGCTCAACCATTCATTTTTATTGCTTATTTTTGATGCATAATTATACTCAAAATGGAAGAATTCAGCACAAGGCAAAATAAAGTTTCACGTTTGATCCAGAAGGAATTAGCAACTTATTTTCAAAAAGAAAGCAGGGCATTCTCTTCAGGAAAGTTAATTAGTGTAACTACTGTTAGGATTACAAAAGACCTTGGAATTGCACGTGTTTATTTAAGCATTTTCCCTTCAGAAGGCTCAGAAAGTGTATTGACAAACATTGAGCATGCAACTCGTGCTATCAGAGGAGAACTTGGGCGTAAAATAGGCAAACAGGTAAGGGTAGTGCCTGAACTCGAATTTTTTATTGATGACAGCATGGATTATATTGAAAATATAGATAACCTATTGAAACCTAATTAAACATAGTATTTTGAACTTCCCGTTTTTAATAGCAAAACGATATCTTGTTTCAAAGAAGAAGCAAAATATAATTAACATAATATCCAGGGTAGCCATATCAGGGGTTGCTGTGGGGACAATGGCCTTGGTAATTGTGCTATCTGTATTTAATGGATTTGACAGCCTTGTTAAGTCCATGTTCAGTTCTTTTGACCCTTCTATTAAAATTACACCTGCTGCTGGTAAAATATTTAACCCCAAAACCATTGATATTGAATCAATTGCAAAAATTGAGGGTGTTGCGTGTTGGGCCGAAACACTTGAAGAAAATGTTATTCTAAAGTATGCAAATAAACAAGACATTGCCACAATAAAAGGTGTCTCTGATGATTACAGGAAAGTTACTGAATTAGACAGTTTAATTATCCATGGGGAATTATTCTTCAAAGAAAATGGGATAAACTATGCATGTGTAGGGGTAGGGGTTTCTTTAAGGCTGGGGGTAGGGTTAACTTTTGTAGATCCAATAAAAATTTATGCAGCAAAAAAAGGGGAGAGGGTAGCTGTAAATATAGCCAATGCCCTGAATGTTAAATATATATATCCCTCGTCTATTTTTTCTGTACAAGAAGGGATTGATTCAAAATACATATTAGTACCTATTGAATTTGCCAGGGAGTTGCTGGGCGCTGATGAAAATGTTAGTGCCATTGAAATAAAATTGGATAGATCAGCTGATGTTCATAAAATACAATCCAGCATCCAAGAAATTGCCGGAAGTTTGTTCCACGTGAAAAACAAATACCAGCAACACGAAACAATCAATAAGGTTATGAATTCCGAAAAGTGGGTTATTTTCCTGATACTGGCTTTTATCTTGCTTATAGCATCTTTTAATATCCTGGGCAGTTTAACCATGTTGATCATTGATAAAAAAGATGATATTTCAATTTTAAAGAGTATGGGAGCCAGCCAGGCACTAATTAAGCAAATATTCTTGTTTGAAGGTTGGCTTATTTCACTGTCAGGGGCATTTATTGGGCTTATTTTAGCCATTTTAGTCTGTTGGGCACAAAACAGCCTGGAAATTATTGAATTCCCTGGAAATGGCTCGTTTGCAGTCAGTGCTTACCCTGTTGAAGTGCATCTGTTTGATATCATCCTGGTTTTTATTACTATTATTTTTATTGGGTTCCTAGTTTCCTGGTACCCTGTGCGTTATATTTCAGGGAAATACATTGACAATCCTAATAGCTGACTTCTTCTTTTGTACATGACTTTTTTTATCCTTTATGCTTATAAAAAAGCATACCTTGCAGTTGAATTAAATTAGATGGGATATGAAAGCAATTGTTAAAAAACTTCCACAAAAAGGATTATGGCTTGAAGATGTACCAGTTCCCAAAGTTGGTCCAAATGATGTACTTATTAAGGTCAAAAAAGCAGCAGTTTGCGGTACTGATTTACATATATATAAATGGGATGAATGGGCCCAGCAAACCATTAAAACACCTTTAACCATAGGACATGAATACATGGGTGAGGTTGTTGAAATTGGAAATGAAGTAAGCAGGGTGAAAGTAGGGGAGAGGGTCACTGTTGAAGGCCACATTGCGTGTGGTTTTTGCAGGAATTGCAGGCGTGGAAGGCAACATATTTGTGACAATACCATTGGTATAGGGGTTAATTGTAATGGTGGCTTTGCCGAATACATTTCTGTCCCCGCTAAAAATGTCTTACATGTTGATACACGCATTCCTGATGAAATACTATCAATAATGGACCCCTTGGGAAATGCAACCCACACAGCCCTTTCTTTTCCTCTTTTAGGTGAAGATGTTTTAATAACTGGGGCTGGTGGTCCAATTGGTGCAATGGCAATAGCTGTTTGTAAATTTGCTGGGGCTAGGAATATTGTTGGAACTGATATCAGCAAATACAGAAGAGACTTAGCGCGAAAAATGGGTGCAACAAAAATTATTGACCCACTTAATGATAGCATTGAAGAGGCAAAAAAAAGGCTGGGAATGGTTGGTGGATTTGATATAGGACTGGAATGCTCGGGCTCCCCGGTTGCTTTCAATGATATGGTAAATAATATGTATAATGGTGGCAAAATCAGCCTGCTTGGTTTGTTACCCAAATCAACTCAAATAAATTGGGGAAAACTGATATTCAAAGGGTTAACCTTAAAGGGTATTTATGGTAGGGAAATGTATGAAACCTGGTACCATATGGAAATGATGCTTTTAACTGGTCTGAACATTACTCCTGTTATTACCCATCGTTTTCATTATTCTGAGTTCCAAAAAGCATTTGACATTATGGAAGAAGGAAACTCTGGGAAAATTATCCTTGAGTGGGATTGATACACTGCCCTACATCAAAAATACAACCTCAATTTATTGATTTACAACAGATTGGGGCTATATTTACAACTCGCCAAATTTTCGTAGTTTTACAATCTAATCAAAAACAAGAAAATTGCTAAAAGGGCTTGTTATAAAATCCACAGGGAGTTGGTATACTGTAAAAACTAATAAAGGAAATATTTTTCAGTGTAAAATAAAAGGTAATTTTCGAATTAAAGGGATAAAAAGCACCAACCCTGTTGCTGTTGGAGATCATGTGGTGTTTAAAACACAAGATGGAGAAGCTGATACACCATCAACCCAAACAGGGATTATTACTAAAATTGACGCCAGGAAAAATTACATTATCAGGAAGGCTTCTAACCTTTCAAAACAGTCTCATATTATTGCTTCAAATATTGACCAGGCTTTTCTGGTAATTACCATTAATTTTCCTGTGACTACCACAACATTTATTGATCGTTTCCTGGCTTCAGCAGAAGCATACAGGATACCTGTTGTCTTGGTTTTTAATAAAATTGACAGGTATAAACCACACCATGTGGGAACTATGAATAGCCTCATCAGGTTATATCAAAACATTGGATACAAGTGCCTTAAGTCTTCAATGGCTATTGGTGAAGGGTTAGATGAACTAAAAAAACTGATGCAGGGGAAAACAAGTGTTTTTAATGGCCACAGCGGGGTAGGGAAGTCCACTATTATAAATAAATTACAACCTGGTTTGAAATTAAAAACAAAAGAAATTTCTGATTACCACAAAACAGGCAAGCATACCACTACCTATTCAGAAATGTTTTCTTTAGATTTTGGTGGCCATATTATTGATACCCCAGGAATTAAAGGGTTTGGGATGCTTGAAATGGATGCCTGGGAAATCTCCCATTATTTCCCTGAAATTTTTAAAATATCCACAAATTGCCAATATAATAATTGCTCCCACACCCATGAACCAGGTTGTGCAGTTAAAAATGCAGTTTCTGAAGGAGTTATTGCAGAAAGCCGTTTTATAAGCTATTTGGGGCTACTTGAAATAGATGAAAAACACAGGCCTGCTTATTAGTTTTTTGACCCTAAGTGTTTACTTGTCAAGTATTTTATTCAGTTTTATCAATAAAACCACCACCTAATACCTTATCTCCAGAATAAAATACTGCAGCTTGTCCAGGAGCAACTGCAGCTAAGGGCTTATTTAAATAGACTACTGCCTTTTTTTCTCCTGTAAACTTAATCTTGCAGCTATTTTCTTGTTTCCTATAACGTACTTTTACAATCAAGTTATTACAATTTTCAGCTTCCTCTATGTTTATAAAACAGGCGCCTTTTAAATATAATATATTTTTAAATAAGTGCGAATATTCGCCTAAAACCACTTCATTTTTAAAGCAATCTACCTCCAAAACAAAGGTTGGCTTATTGAAATTTAATCCTTTTCTTTGCCCAATAGTATAATAAGGGTAACCTTTATGTTTTCCCAGTACATTTCCTTCAATATCAATAAAATTTCCTACTGGGATTGCTTTTTCCTCTTTAATATTAATGCTTAGGAAATCCCTGTAATCTTTCCCATTAAGGAAACAGACTCCAAGACTGTCTTTCTTTTTTGATAGGCTTTTATAACCATTTTCCTTTGCTATTTCCCTAACTTTTGTTTTAGTTAAGCTACCTAATGGAAATAAAGTTTTTTCAATTGCTTTTTCTTCTAGCCCCCACAAAAAGAAGGATTGATCCTTATCTTCATCTATTCCCTTTTTAATATAATTCCTCCCTTCATGCACAGCTTTTTGCACATAATGTCCTGTGGCCACATAGGTACACTTATGCTCTACAGACTGCCCCAACAGCGCTTTCCATTTCATTTTTGGGTTACAATAAGCACAGGGGAATGGAGTATTCCCTGTCAAATATCCTTCAGTAAAATAGGAAATTACGGTTTCTGAAAATTCTTTAATTAAGGATACAAAACTGTGTTCAATTCCCAAGCTATCTGCAATGTTTTTTAACTCCTTGACATATCCAAGATGGATGTTTTGATAAAACTCCAAGGTAATTCCAACCACTTCAAACCCTTGTTTTTGTAGCAAAATAGCTACTACTGAGCTGTCCACCCCACCACTCATTCCAAGCAATACGCGCTTGTTAATTTCTTTCAATTTTTTTATTTTGAAAATATTCTGCTACCAATTTGGCTTTACTTTTACCTATTTCTTTTTCCAATTCTTCCACAGATTTGGTCTGAATAGATTTTACGGATTTAAACTTCTGCAACAATTTACTGGCTGTAAGTTTTCCAATTCCATTAATGCTATTCAGCTCTGTTGAGATCATTTCATTTGACCTTTTATTCCTGTGGAATGTAATCCCAAACCTGTGGGCTTCATCACGCAACTGCTGTAAAACCTTAAGGGTTTCTGAGTTTTTATTTAAATAAATTGGTATAGAATCATCTGGGAAATAGATCTCCTCCAGTTTTTTTGCTATTCCTATAATGGTAATTTTTCCCCTAATATTTAACCTTTCAAGAGCAGTAACAGCTGATGAAAGTTGTCCTTTTCCACCATCAATTACTACTAATTGGGGCAAGGGGTTACCCTCCGCCAATTGCCTTTTATACCTACGAAATACTACCTCTTCCATTGATGCAAAATCATTGGCTCCCACAACAGTCTTGATATTGAAATGGCGATATTCTTTTTTTATTGGTTTGGTATTTACAAAAACCACGCAAGAAGCTACTGGGTTTGTTCCCTGCAAGTTACTATTGTCAAAACATTCAATCCTTTTGGGTAATTCCTTAAGATGTAGATCTTTTTGAATTGTATTTAGTATCCTGTCAAAACGTTTTTGTGGGTTAGCAAGAAATTGTTGTTTTTCCTTTTCCATGCGGAAATATTTAGCATTTCTAGTTGAAAGATCCAGCAGTTTTTTCTTATCCCCTTTCCTTGGTATCCTGAATTTTATCCCTGCCAACTCAATGCCTACATCAAATGGAATCAGAATTTCTTTGGCATTACTAAATATTTTTTGCCTTATTTCAGCAATGCCCATGGGGAGAAGTTCGTCTGGTTTCTCATCAAGTCTTTTAGCAATTTCGATTGTGTGGGTTTGGATAATAGCCCCTCTGATGATCTTTAGATAGTTGATAAAAGCAGATTTTTCATTTTCATCAATTGAAAAAACGTCCACATCTGTGATGGTTGCACTTACCACAGTTGACCTACTTTGGTACCTCTCCAGGGTTGCGAGTTTTTCTTTTGTTTTTTGTGCTTCTTCAAACTGGAACTCACCTGCCTGCTTTTCCATTGTTTCCTGCAAATGCCTGATAACACTTATCACATTCCCCTTTAAAATTCCTTTTATTTGTTCTATGCCTTCGTTATAGTGTTCTTCACTTTCATAGCCCCCGCAGGGACCAAGGCAATTTCCCAAGTGGTACTCAAGGCATACTTTAAATTTCTTTTTCTCTATATTTTCTTTAGAAAGGTTGAAGTTGCAATTCCTTAACTGGAAAGATTTTCTAATGAGTTCCAATAAAACATTTACTGCCTGGTAAGATGTATATGGCCCGAAATATACAGACTGATCTCTAATAACATTCCTTGTTTTGAAAACCCTGGGAAACCTTTCGTTTTTTATGCATATCCATGGGTAAGTTTTATCGTCCTTTAGGCGTATATTATAGCGTGGTTGATATTTTTTTATCAGGTTATTTTCGAGCAACAGGGCATCTTCTTCAGACTCCACAACCATGTACTTAATAGAAGTTATATTCCTTACAAGAAGAACTGTTTTTCTGTTATCATGTGTTTTGGTAAAATATGAGGAAACCCTTTTTTTTAAATCTTTTGCCTTGCCTACATAAATAATCTTTTCTGTGTTGTCAAAAAACTGGTAGACCCCAGGTGTATTAGGTAAAACAGCTACCTGGGTTTTTAAAAAATCAATGTTCTTATTTACTGCTTTATGCTTCAATCAAATCGTAAACTTTAATACTTTACCAATATATGCTGTTCGTGGCTATTTAATTCCTCTTTTTTGGGTGTCTGTATAAAAGAGAGGTCACAAATAAAGCTGAAATATATTTTCCTTACATTCATCTTCTTTACCAGGTTTAATGAGGCCAGCGCTGTTCCTCCTGTAGCCAACAAATCATCATGGATTAGCACAACATCATTTTCGCTCAATGCGTCTTTGTGTATTTCAATTTGGTCTTCCCCATATTCCAGCTCATATTCTTCAGTCAGGGTTTCAGCAGGCAGCTTGCCCTTTTTCCTCACTGGAACAAAGCCTGCATTTAGGTGATATGCCAAAGCCCCACCCACAATGAAACCCCTTGATTCGAGTGAAACTATTTTTGTTATCTGCATGCCTTGGTATGCATTTGAAATACTGTCTACCACAAACTTGAATGCTTCTGGGTTTTTAAGCATTGTTGTTATGTCCTTGAAGTTGATCCCTTTCTCAGGGTAGTCAGGGATTTCCCTGATGGTTTTTTTTAAATCCATATGTTTAATAATTTGTTCCACGTGGAACATTACCTGCCTAACATTACCAATAGCACATTTAAATCAGAAGGAGACACGCCAGAAATCCGACTAGCCTGACCAATAGTTTTTGGTTTTATAGTTTTTAATTTTTGCCTTGCTTCTGTTGATATTGTGTGTATTTTATCATAATTAAACTTATCCTCAATAAAAATATCTTCCAATCTTTTCAATTTATCTGCAACCAATTTCTCCCTTTCAATGTATCCAGCATATTTTATTAAAATTTCAGCTGATTCAATAATTTCCTCTTTTCTGTCCTCAGGAACCCTTTTCAGAAATTGTTGTAGTGGGGTAATGGCTTCAATTAAATCAAATATTGAAACCTGAGGGCGTAAAATTACATCAATTAATTTTACCCCTTGTTTTAATTCAGTTGTCCCTTTTTCTGTAAGTATTTGATTTACAAACCGTGGTTTGATACTGAAATTTTTTACATACTCGATAATTTCGTCCCGAAGTGCTATTTTTTGCTCCAATAATTTTACACGTTCTGGAGAAGCTAAACCCAATTTTGCAGCTTTTGGAGTTAACCTTACATCTGCATTATCCTGCCTTAATAAAATCCTGTACTCAGCCCTACTTGTAAACATCCTATATGGTTCATCCACTCCTTTGGTCACCAAATCATCAATTAAAACCCCAATATATGCTTCATCCCTCTGTAGAACAAATTCTTCCTTTGAGCCTGATGCTTTCATATGGGCATTAATCCCTGCTATGATTCCCTGAGCTCCTGCTTCTTCATAACCAGTTGTCCCATTTATCTGCCCTGCAAAAAATAAGTTGCTTACCAGTTTTGTCTCCAATGTATGATCCAATTGGGTTGGATCAAAATAATCATATTCTATTGCATAACCTGGCCTGAAAATTTTTGCATTTTCCAACCCGGGAATTAATTGTAAAGCCTTGTATTGCACATCCCATGGCAATGAAGATGAATATCCATTTAAATAATACTCAATGGTTTTTTCTCCTTCAGGTTCAAGGAAAAGTTGGTGGCTGTTTTTTTCAGCAAATGTTGTAAGTTTTGATTCAATACTTGGGCAATACCTGGGACCTGCGCTTTGAATTGTCCCATTATACATGGGTGAGTCATCAAAGCCTGTTTCAAGCATTCCATGTACTTCTTTGTTGGTTGTTGTAATCCAACATGACCTGTTTTTACACATGGTCTTGGCCTCAGGTAAATAACTAAATTTATAATGCCCTATATCTCCCTTCTGTTCAGTAAGTTTTGAAAAATCAATTGTCCTTCCATCAATACGGACAGGTGTCCCTGTTTTTAACCTATCTGTTTTAAAACCAACCTCTTTCAGCTGGTCTGAAATAAAATAGGACGCAGCTTCACCTATCCTTCCACCCTTCATCTGGTGTTTACCTATATGCATTAACCCATTCAAGAAAGTACCATTTGTTAGGATTACCATTTTCGACCTGAACTCTACACCAATTTTTGTCCTGACCCCTTTAACCTTCTTGCCTTCCAGTATCAAATTTACCACAGCATCTTGCCATAAATCCAGATTATCAGTGCTTTCCAGTATTTCCCTCCACAATTCAGAAAACCTCATCCTGTCATTCTGCGCCCTTGGGCTCCACATAGCAGGCCCTTTTGATTTATTCAACAACCTAAATTGTATGGTAGTTTTATCTGTAATAATCCCTGAATAGCCTCCCAGTGCATCTATTTCCCTAACTATCTGCCCTTTAGCTATTCCTCCCATAGCAGGGTTACATGACATTTGAGCATACTTTGCCATGTCCATTGTTATCAGCAATGTCTTTGAACCCAGGCTTGCTGCTGCTGCTGCTGCCTCACATCCTGCATGCCCTCCTCCAACCACAATCACATCATATTCAGGCAACATAATCCTTACTTTACCATTTGCAAATAATAATTTTCTTTTTCCCTCATTTCTCTTCTTTGCCCCTCGGTTTTATCATTAAAACCCACTAGGTGCAAAATTCCATGATAAACAACCCTTTTTAATTCCTCAGTAAATTCCACTGCAAATTTACCTGCATTTTCTGAAATCCTGTCAACGCTTATAAATAAATCTCCATTAATGGTATTTTCTTCAACATAATCAAAAGTAATAATATCAGTATAATAGTCATGCTCCAGATGTTCCCTATTCATATGTAACAGGTACTCATCACTACAAAATATGATGTTGATTTCTCCACATATTTTGTGTTCACTTTTTATGATATATTGTATGGCTGACGTTAATTTTGGTTCATTAACATTGATTTCAGGAATATCCTCATTGTGAAACTGAATGTTTTCCACTAAATTTTATTTTAAATTCAATACTGCTTCCTTCATCTTTAAACTGTATTTCGTCAGCAAATGACTTAATAATATGAAGTCCCCTGCCATTTTCCTTTTTCACGTTATTTTCAATTGTTGGGTCTGGTATATTTTCAATATCAAATCCTTGCCCTTCATCATTAATTTTTATTACCATATACCCCTGATCAACAGATGCTTCAATTTTTACCTGTTTTTCAATTTTGTTTTTGTTTCCATGTACTATGGAGTTCACAACAGCTTCTGTTACACATAAATATACCTTGTTGTATAACCCTGCAGGCAATGTAAACTCGTTGAAAACCTTTTTAAGGTATTTATCAACTTCTGATAAATTACCTGTATGAGAGTATATTTCAAGTATATGTTTATTTTTCAATGCTAATATTTTCTAGGGTTTTTAAATAACTCTGGTATTTCTTTGTATAATAGCTATTTATATTATGGTTATTATATTTTAGTTGTTCTATATTATTTTGATTATTCTTATTATACTCAAAATATTTCAGTGGGTTACTAAAAAACTCCTCGTCAACAGTTTGAGATTCCCTTTTTTCATCTATGTCTCTTTCCATTTCTGCATTCTCAGCTTCCAACAAACGTGTGAGTATTTTGTTGTGCCTGTTGATTGTGAAAGGCGTGATATTCTTATTCATTAAATCTCTCCTGTTTTGCTCCAATATTTTGTCTATTTCTTTTAGTTGCTCAAGTGCACTGCTTCCAACCTGCCCATTTTGCATTAAATCACGCAACATTTTTTGCATCATTTCGTGTTGCATTAATGATTCTCCAAGCATTTTACTCATTTGCTTAGAGTTGCCTTTTTTCATTTCTTCAATCATTTGCTGCAGTTGCTCTTTCATCCCTTGTGAACTATTCTTAAGCATATCCAGCTGGTCACCTCCCTTTCCTTTGGGGTTTTCACATTGCTGGTCGCCTGGCATTGCGTTTGCCATTTGGTTCTGAATTTGTCCTAATATATCATCAAGCAATAAAGCCAAGTTATTTGATGATGTTATAACAAA
Source organism: Prolixibacteraceae bacterium (assembly GCA_028282705.1). GTDB lineage: Bacteria > Bacteroidota > Bacteroidia > Bacteroidales > Prolixibacteraceae > JABMQB01. The sequence goes on from JANQHI010000052.1 coordinate 202,037, forward strand.
TTGCTGTTTTTCAATTGCTTGAGGTATCCTATTTTCTTCTAACCTACTATTTGAATTAGATAGGTTTAGCTCCATGTCAAGTAGCTCATTGCTTACCAGGTTATTGATTTGAGGAGTCCTGTTGGCTAAAGCATACAGTGAATCTTTAATAATACTGCTTTGGTTAACCAATTCATTTTGTTGCCTTTTTAATAGTTTTAATACAGGGTCTTCCGTATCAACACCTTTTAATTGTGATAATATTTCCTCTTGAGTAAAAGACAAATACAATAAATTGCTCAATATCTGTTTTAGGTTGGCAATGCTTTCCATATTTTGTTGCATTGTATTGGTTTGCAACATTTGCTGCATATTAAAAGCCAGGTTTTTTATCCTTTCTGAAGTTTCTTTTATGCTTCTTGATGATTTGTTTTTATTCTTTTTTTCTAATTCAATTTTATTTTGTTCAAACCCTTTTTTTATGTCATTAAACTCATGTTCAAAATTGTTAAAGTTTAGTGGTTTTTTGAGCCCTTTATTTATATCCAAAGTATTATCTAATTGATCCTGAACATTTTCAATTTGCTTTTTATTTCTAGTATCCTTTTCAAGTATTCTCTCATAATTCTTATTTTGGATCACCTCTTCAGCTAACTTTTCTTCATTTTGCCCCACATTAACCAGGTTATCAATAAGATTTTGCAATGCTTGTTCTACCTTCATTTTTTTAAGCATTTCTAAATTCCTATCCAATTGTTTAGAAAGGTCATCAAAAGACATATCCAGCTGCTGCGATAGCTTGTTTAATTTATTTTCATCAAATTCTTCTGCTAACTTATAAAATTCTTCAAGCAAGTCTTTTAGTTCCTGTGTTAGTACTTCATCTAAAAGTTGTTGTATCTGCTCTTGTTTTTCCAGCAATTCCTGATTTTCTTCAGAAAAAGTATTCATCATATTATTCAGGTCTTTATTTTGCTCAAATGCATCTTTTAACAAATTTTCTAATTGTTGTTGCTGTTGCCCTATATCATTTATCAGTTGTGATTTTTCCCAATCAGACAAGTTATTATTTATGGTATTTAATTGTAATTCTTTTACATTGTTCCTAATCTCTTGTGCCAGATTTTGCCCTTTTTCCATCAAGTTTTCAATTTCTTTAAACTTTTCATTTTCCATTGAAGCAAGTTCTTCACTATTGGGTATTTTATAGGTAAAACTGTTTGATGTGGTTGTTTTAAAACCATTGACTTCATCATTATCATTAACAGAAAAATAGTAATTGATTAATCCTGATGGTATACTAACTTCCTTAAAATCAAAAGTAAAATAGTATTCTTGTTCATTTAATGACTTAATAAACCTTACCGGGATAACACTATCATTTTCATTAATATTATAATGGAAATGTAAACCAGAAAATCCATAATCATCAGATATAGAACCTTTAAAATAAAACCTGGAATATTGGCTTGAATCCCTTATTTGTACAACATCTATTTCAGGATATAGGTCTTTTATTACTGATATTGAATATGAAATTGCATTTTCTTCTTTGAAATATTCATTTACCAAATCAATTGAATATTGGTTTTCAAATAATACCTTTTTTTCCACATGGAAAAGCTTATCTTTTTGAATTGCTGGTATAGATATCTCGTCCTTGTAATGCATCAACAATGAGTCAGTATCAATGCAATTGAATGCCCATTTTAGCAGTGTGCCTTCAGGTACTTTAACATCACCAATATTTGATGCAACCTGATCAGCAATCCCAGTATAGGTAGGTGGTTTGATCTCAATATTAAAATTTTGGATACCTGGTTTTGGCAGTGTTTTTAAATAATATTGCTTTGAAGAATATACAAGGTCAGTAAAATAAAAACTGAAAGTATTTATTACTGCATCTAATTTATAATTAAAAACTCCCCTCTCTATTTTTTGCATTAAAAAATTGTTTCCTCCTATATTCATATAAACTACCTCTGGTAATTTTTCCCCTTTACATTCAACAGTTAAAGTAACATTTTCGCCTTTTGATATTTTTAAACTATCTTCTTCAAATATAAAAATATATGGAGCTGGTTTACTAAAGGGTTGTTTATAATTTATTATCCTATAGTTTGATTCTTTTAGTAAAGGTTTTTCAAAAATTACAATACTTGTTACTGTTATCAAAGTGATTATTAAATAAAGCCCAATATATTTTAAGTGATAAAAATTTACAGCCTTATTAAAATCAAATATTCTTAGTTCATTTATTTTCTGCTGGATACTAGCTGCTACAATTTCATTTGAATATTGGTTATTTGATTCTTCTGCCAGTTCTAATACATTTATTAGCTTATCTTTTATTTCAGAAAAATGGCTAACTATCAGTGCATTTAAATTTGTTTTTTCCCTTTTATCTAGTTTTTTTAGTAATTGGTATAAAGGAGTAAAAACAAAATGTGATAGAACCAGTGTAAAAAAAATAATCAACCCAAAAAACTCTATTTTCCTGATTGTTTGGGAAGAATAAGTGTAATATTCAATAATTGATATAACTGTATATAAAGCTATAAATAGTACTATTGAAATAATAAAACCTCTTAGCAATTTATAGAAATAAAACCTTTTCCTGAAGTTATTAAGCTTATCAACAAATATTTTATAACTCTCCTCCATATTCTCTCAAAACCCTAAATTTAAACAAGTTATGCCAAACATTGTTTGTTAATAAATTTGAAATATTCCGTTTACAAAATTTACAAATTAAAGAATAAAAAAATTTGGATTTCAATTCCTAATATGTAATAAGGTTCAAATAACAGAAAAACAAATCATAAGTAGCCAATTTTTCTCAAATTAATTCACTTTATTTCAACAGTTAATAAGAAGGTTAAAAATATTGAATTTATAAATAAGTGATTGTTTATAATTAATCAATACATTAAATAATAAAAGATTAAATAGTTTATTATTTGTTTATAACTTTGGAAATATCAGTTAATACGAAATTATTATTTTTGAAAAATACTTATTAACAAGAACTAACAGGATATTATAAATAACATATTTTAATTACCTTATTTAATATATATTAATAATAAAGCTTTTTGAAGAAAGAATTTAAAATACTATTGGTAGAAGACAACCCCTTCAATCAAAAGATTGTGAAATTTAACCTGTCAAAAGAAAATCATCAAATTGTATCAGCAGAAAATGGCAAAGAGGCCGTGGAAAAATTTATGATTGAAGAATTTGATTTCATATTAATGGACATCATGATGCCTGAAATGGACGGTTTAGAAGCTACCATCAGGATAAGGGAATTAGAAAAAGACTTGCAGAAAAACAAAAAGACCCCAATTATTGCATTAACTGCTAATGTACTTGATAATGACCGCGAAAAATGCATCAGCCATGGTATGAATGAATACATGACCAAGCCATTTAAAATGAGTAAGTTAGAAGAGATTCTTGAAACATTAAAATTGTTGTAGGCTAATGAGCAATTTAATGGATTTCAGAGATAGTTCATTTTCTGAAAAAGAAAATGAATTTGACCAAAAATTAAGACCTTTACGTTTTGAAGATTTTAAAGGGCAGGGTAAAATTGTTGATAACCTGAAGATTTTTGTAAAAGCTGCACTTTTAAGAGGTGAGTCACTTGACCATGTGTTACTTCATGGACCTCCAGGGCTTGGAAAAACCACTTTATCTAATATCATAGCCAATGAATTGAATGTAAGTATTAAAATTACATCAGGACCTGTTTTAGATAAACCTGGTGACCTGGCAGGCTTGCTCACTAACCTTGAAGCAAATGATGTCCTTTTTATTGATGAAATACACAGGCTTTCTCCTGTTGTTGAAGAATACCTGTATTCAGCAATGGAAGATTTTCGTATTGATATCATGATTGATAAAGGTCCCAGTGCAAGGTCTGTACAACTTGAATTAAATGAATTTACCCTAATAGGGGCAACTACAAGGTCAGGTTTACTTACATCACCTTTACGGGCGCGTTTTGGGATAAATTCTCATCTTGAATACTATGATGCTGATATCTTATCAGGTATTGTGAAACGTTCAGCAGGTATTTTAGAAGTCCAAATAAATGAAGATGCAGCATTTGAAATAGCATCAAGAAGTAGGGGAACACCAAGGATTGCCAATGCATTGTTAAGAAGGGTAAGGGATTTTGCCCAAGTAAAAGGTGATGGTAAAATTGATATGAAAATCACACGTTTTGCTTTGGATGCCCTAAACATTGATAAACGTGGGCTGGATGAAATGGATAATAAAATTCTTATGACCATTATTGAAAAATTCAAAGGTGGGCCCGTGGGTATGTCTACCATCTCAACAGCAGTGGGAGAAGATGCAGGCACTCTTGAAGAAGTATATGAACCTTTTTTAATCAAAGAAGGGTTTATAAAAAGAACACCCAGGGGTAGGGAAGCAACTGAATTGGCATATAAGCACTTAGGAAAAATAAAATATGGTAATAACCCATCCTTATTTTAATTCAACTAGCTCTATCTCATATAATTTAGGATAATATTTACCTGTAACATACATTTTACCTGTGGCATGGTCATAAGCAATTCCATTCAATACATCAACAGGTTTTGAAGGTATTTTATCTTTATCTTTTAGGATACCTGTCATGTTGATAATAGATAAAACCCTTCCTGTTTCAGGCTCAATTTCAACAATAAAATCACGTGTCCAAACATTTGCATAAATCTTACCATCCACATATTCCAGCTCATTAATTACATTCATTTTTTGTGAATGGTCAGCAACCCTTATTTTTTTCACCACTGAAAAATCTGATGGGTTAAGCCAAGTTAATGTGTTTGTCCCATCACTCATAATAAGGTTTGTCCCATCATTAGTAAGGCCCCAGCCTTGTTCTGATGCAAACTGGAAAGTATCAATGACTGAAAAGTCATTTAATTGATATACAAACCCTGTTTGGGATTTATAAGTTAATTGGTAGATTTTATTATTGAGTATGGTGATCCCTTCACCAAAATATTGTTCTTCCAACTCTACTGATTGTAAAACATTGCCTGTGGTAATTTCTTTTTTATAAATAGCTGAAGAACCATGCTCTCCAGTCCCTTCATATAAAAAGCCATCATGCACCAGCAACCCTTCAGTAAAAAATGACCTGGAATGAGGATATTCATTAATAACTTTATAGGTATAATTTTTAGGTAATATATCTGAAAAAACAGAAAAATTCTTCTTTTTCATGTTTTTAACCCCATCAGTTTTTACAGCCTCAACTTTTAAGGTATTGTTTCCTAATGATTTAATATGTTCAATGGTATAGTCAAATTGTAATTCTTTTGTTGAATGAAGCAATTGGTTGTTAAGGTACAAGTTAATTTTTTCAATGGTACCATTAGAAAGCTTGGTTTTTATATGCACAGTTAAAGCACTATTGTATTTTAGGTTTTTTTCAGGAGATATTTTAATTGTGCTTACAGGCCTTCTTGAGCGCTCAGGAGTGCTTGAACATGAAAGGAAAACAATAAGTATAAAAATAACAGTAGCAAAAGGGAAAATCTTCTTCTTCATAACAATCAAATTATAATCCTTTTAGGTTCTTAAAATTAATCTTTTTATGGCTGTTTTTAAATATTGGAAACAATTATATGAATTATATTGGCAGCAAGGCATAAATGAATTATATATTTGTTTAAAATTTATTTGATTGAACCCATTTAAAAAATTAGCAAGTGATACTGCCATTTATGGAGTGAGCAGTATTGTTGGAAGGTTTCTGAACTGGTGGCTGGTACCTTATTATATTTACCTTTTTGAAGCAGAAACATATGGTATCATAACCAACCTGTATTCATATGCTGCCATATTACTCATCATGTTAACCTGTGGCATGGAAACAGGCTATTTCAGGTTTGCTTCAAAAAGCCAACATCCAGAAAAGGTATATTCAACTTCGCTGATATCTATCCTGGCCACATCTTCTTTATTTGTATTACTTGTTTTTAGTTTTAAGGATACTGTTTCATCATGGATAAATTATGAAGAAAACCCTGAATATATTGCCTGGTTTGCTATTATTGTTTCTATTGATGCCCTAACAGCTATACCCTTTGCCAGGTTGCGTTTAAACAACAGGCCAATCAAGTTTGCTACTATCAAGCTAATAAATATTGGCTTTGCCATTGGTGCCAACATTTTTTTCCTGTCAGTGTGCCCATCCATTTTAAAGGATAACCCAAATTCTTGGATACAGTTGTTTTATGATAAAAACATTGGCGTAGGGTATGTATTTATAGCCAACCTACTGGCTTCAGCATTAACATTTATCTTGCTATCATCAGAGCTGGCAAAAATAAAAATACATTTTGATTACCACTTACTTAAAAAAGTTTTAAGTTATTCATTTCCAATACTTATAGTAGGATTAGCAGGGATTTTAAACCAACATATTGATAAAATACTGATCCCGTTTTTGATTCCTGAATCAGAAAACCCTATGCAACAGCTAGGGATTTATGGGGCAAGTTTTAAACTGGCAGTCCTGATGAATATGTTTATACAGGCATTTAGGTATGCTTTTGAACCCTTCTTTTTTTCCAGGAAAAACTCAGCAGGTGATAAAATAATTTATGCCATGATCATGAAATATTTTGTCATTTTTGGTTTGCTAATATTTCTAGGGATGATGTTTTATATTGACATAGTTAACTTAATTTTTAATGAAGAATACCAGGAAGGATTAAAAGTTTTACCAATCATATTAATGGCAAACCTCTTTTTTGGGATTTATTTCACCCTTTCATTGTGGTATAAATTAACTGATAAAACCAGGTATGGAGCATACATGGCCATTAGTGGGTCAATTATAACAATAGGAATGAATTTTGCATTGATCCCGCTCATTGGCTATATGGGTTCAGCCATTGCTTTCCTAACCAGCTTCCTGGTTATTACAACCATATCTTATTTCCTTGGGCAAAAACATTATCCTGTGCCTTATGAACTCAAGCCCATATTTTATTATTTTATATTTGCATTAGGTCTCTATTTTATATCAACATTCACAACAGATTTGCTACCCTTGGTTAAATACACAATCAACACTTTATTGCTACTTATTTTTTCAGCAACAGTTTTTTTAAAGGAAAAGAAAAAACTTTTGGAGGTAATAAATAATCAAAAGAAATAAAAAAAATACTTTAAAGTATTAAATTTGTGTTTTAATAAGCTTTAACAATGAATAGGAGGGTTGTAGCAATTGCCAATGACCATGCAGGTTTTGGGAAAAAACAAGTGGTTAAAAAATACCTTGAAGAACAAGGTTTTGAGTGTAAAGATTTTGGGTGTGATAGTGACGAAAGTTGTGATTACCCTGATTATGCCCATCCCATTTCTGAATCAATTAGCAAAGGAGAGTATGAAGTGGGGATTACTTTTTGTGGTAGCGGGCAGGGTATAAGCATTACGGCAAATAAACACCAAAAAATAAGGTCAGCAATTTGTTGGAATGTAGAAATTGCGAAGCTGGCAAGGCAACACAATGATGCCAATATTTGTGCAATCCCTTCCAGGTTTATCTCTGATGAAGAAGCCATTGAAATTGTAAAAGTATTTTTAAACACTGAATTTGAAGGAGGTAGGCATAAAAGAAGGGTAGATAAGATTCCTATAAGCTAAATGGCAGCACAAAAAGAAATATTCCTTAAGAAGTCTAAAATTGCTTTTGATTTAAAGCACAGGAAGACTATTGGGCATAATATTTCTAAATATGATGAAGCTTTAGCTGCTGGGCAAAAAAGATATATAAACCTTGAGTTAGCAAAATCAAGAGCTGCCTACATTAAACAAAAAGTACTGAATAACCTGGCAGATTATCTGGCGCAATTTGAAAAAAATATCACTGCCAAGGGAGCAACAGTCCTTTGGGCACGGGATGCAGAAGAGGCTATTGGGCACATCAAAAAAAACATTTCAGAAAATGGGGCTAAGCTAGTGGTGAAAAGCAAATCAATGGTAACTGAAGAAATTGGTTTTAATGAAGAAGTTGAACAGCTTGGTGTTAAGTCAATAGAAACAGACCTTGGTGAATTTATTGTCCAGGAAGCAGGAGAAAAACCATACCATATCCTTACACCAGCCATGCATAAATCAAAAAAAGATGTGGCTGAACTATTTACAAACAATTTTAGCACCCCTAAAAATGCTACTGCTGCTGAATTAACAGGATTTGTCAGGCAGGAGTTACGCAAAAAATTTACCAGTGCAGATTTTGGGGTTACTGGTGCCAACTTCCTGGTTGCTGATGTGGGAGGCATTGGATTAACTGAGAATGAAGGAAATGGGCTAATGTCTGTTTCATTCCCAAAAACCCACATAGTACTTGCTGGCATCGAGCGTGTAATACCATCAATTGAAGATTTACCCCTGTTTTTCCCATTGCTTTCAACATTGGGTACAGGGCAACAGTTATCAGCCTATAATTCCCTGGTTTTAGGTCCAAAGAAAACAAATGAAGCAGATGGTTCTGAAAAAATGGTTGTGATTTTACTGGACAATGGGAGGACAAACTTATATAATTCAGGTGAACAATCACAGGCATTAAAATGCCTCAGGTGTGGAGCCTGCCTGAATGCATGCCCCATTTATAAAAATGTAGGAGGCTACACCTATAATACCACTTATAGTGGTCCAATAGGTTCTGTTATTACCCCTTTCCTTGGTGAATTTAAAGATTATAAGCATTTGAGTTTTGCTTGTACTGTATGTGGGAAATGTACTGAAACCTGCCCAGTTAAGATACCTTTGCATGAATTGCTTTTGAAAAACAGGCAACAAAGTGCAGAAGGAAAACAAGAACCTTTTTTATGGGATATGGGAATGAAAGCTTATGGGTACATGTTCAACAAGCGCTCAAGGCTTGATGGGGTAGGTGGCAACGTTAAAAATGCAGCCCTGAAAATCAGCATGCACCCATTTGGCAAAAAGAAAGAAATACCTCCATTAGCAAAATCATCATTTAGCAAACAATGGAATAATAAAAAATAAATCAGATGTTATCAAATACTTGTAAATATGCTTTGAGAGCCCTTATTTACCTGGGAAAGTTTTCTAAAGAAGAAAAGAAAATAGGTATAAAAAAGATTTCTGAAGACCTGGGTATTTCATCCCCCTTTTTAGGGAAAATATTACAAAACCTGGTAAAGCAAAAGTTGCTTCTATCAACAAAAGGGCCCAATGGGGGTTTTTCTTTGGCTAAAAATTCTGCAGATATTTCATTATGGGATATTGTGGTTAAAGTGGATGGGGAAGAATTTTTCACCAATTGCCTTATAGGGCTTGAATCATGCAAAACCCATGATAAAACCAAACCTTTATGTCCTGTCCATCACCAATATGATAAATTGAGGACAGAAATAAGGGCCTTTTACAAAGAAACATCATTGGAAAATATTAGTTCTGACATTAAAAAATTTGAAGAGTTTATAAAACTCTAAAGGTATTTGCCAACCAGTGTGTTTTGAAATATTGAGTAGGCCAATAAGGCTGTCAGTATTCCCAAAAAGTTTGCAAGCAGGTCATAAACATTTCCATCACGAGAAGTAGTTAATAGGTTTTGTAAAATTTCAAATATTAGGCTGATGCTAAAAGCAATGGTTGAAGATGCCAAGAAAGTTCTTTTTAGTATTTTTCTGAAAGGGTTGATAAGCAAAAGGCATAACAGGAAATACATCATAAAATGCACGATCTTATCAAAATAGGGAATATTTAAAAAAGTTTTATCAGGCAGGTTATCACTAGGTAGCAAACTAATAAGACCAATTATGGCCAACCAAATGAAAGCTTTCCAAAATGATAAAAATTTAGCCATTGGATTTATACAAATTATTCCACTAAATTATAAATAACCAAAGAAAGAACCTGGGATGGCAGGGATTTATATTCATATTCCTTTCTGTAGGCGCATTTGTGCCTATTGTGATTTTTATAGGATAGATGATCTGTCAGATAAGCCTCAATTTATTGATTCTTTGATGGTTGAATTGAATAACAGGAAAAACTACCTGGCAGGAGAACAAATTGAAACCATCTATTTTGGGGGAGGCACGCCATCTATACTGACAAAGGCACAATTAAACAAGATTTTAGCAGAAATTTATAGGTTATTCCCCGTGAAGCCTGATGCAGAAATTACCCTGGAAGCCAACCCTGATGATTTAAAAGCAAACTATATCAAAAATTTGGCTGAAACAAAAATAAACAGGTTAAGTATAGGGATACAATCTTTTATTGACCAAGACCTTGCTAAAATGGGGAGGAGGCATAACAGCAAACAAGCTGTAATATCTGTTAAAAATGCTTACCAAGCCGGATTTAAAAATATTGGTATTGACCTTATTTATGGGTTGCCTGGCTTGTCTGCTGGAAGCTGGCAAAACAACCTGGAGCAAGCGTTTAGTTTGCCTGTAAACCATGTTTCATCCTATCATTTGACCTACCATAAAGGTACTGCATTTTATGGGCTCAGGGAAAAAGGGCTGCTAAAAGAAATCCCTGAAGGAGAAAGCATCAAACAATTTGAAATGCTAATCGATTATGCCCAGCAAAAAGGGTTTATCCAATATGAAATTTCAAATTTTGCCTTAGAAAGGTGCTTTTCAAAACACAATTCTGCCTATTGGTTTGGGGAAAAATACCTGGGGGTAGGGCCCTCTGCCCATTCATATGACCAGCAATCAAGGCAATGGAACACAGCCAATGTACATAATTATATTAAAACCATAAATAGTGGTATAGACTATTTTGAAAAAGAAATATTATCTGAAAATGACCAATATAATGATTTTATCCTGACCAATTTACGCACCATGTGGGGTATTTCAAAAAAGGAAATAAAGAAAAAATTTGGAGAAGATAAATACAAGCATTTTACAAAAAACATAGGGAAATATATCCAGTCCGGGCATGTAAAAGAGGGGGCTGAAAGTTTCACTTTGAGCACTCAGGGGCTTTTTATTTCTGATGAAATTATGGCATCATTGATGATCGTCAGTGGATGAGGGAGTTTTCAACTTCCTAATATATTTTCACCACAATATCTTCCCGCCATATCTTCCAAACTGATAAATATTGTTAACATTCCTTACTATCTTTGTATATTTCTATATCTTAGCATCTTCTAAAAATTGGGATAGTTTATGAGCACCCATATGGGTTGAAAAATTTCAAAAAGAAATACATGAAAATCAGGATAGTCAATAAATCAAATAACCCATTACCAGCATACAGTACTGAACTTTCAGCAGGGATGGACCTTAGGGCAAACCTTCAGGAAAATATTGTATTGAAGCCTTTGGAAAGAAGGTTGGTTTCCACTGGGCTTTTTGTAGAAATTCCTGCAGGATATGAAGCACAAATAAGGCCAAGGAGTGGGCTGGCCTTAAAAAAAGGGATATCTGTTTTAAACACTCCTGGCACAATTGATGCAGACTATAGGGGAGAAATAGGGGTTATATTAATTAACCTTTCACAAGAAGAGTTTGTTATTGAAAATGGGGAAAGGATATGCCAGATGGTTATTGCCTCACATGAGACAGTTTCGTGGGAACTGAGTGAAACCCTGGAAAAGACAGAAAGAGGGGCTGGAGGGTTTGGCCATACGGGCAAAAATTGAATCACAAATGAGAAAAATTGTTCTACTATATTTAGTTTTAGCTTCTGTTCTGCTAGGTTGCAAAACCATGCAAAAACCAACTACTGAAACGCAAATTGACACTGAAAATACTGTTGTTGCTAATCAAACCAGCTCAAAGGAAAAGGAATTTCAATACCTTTTTGTAGAAGCCTTGAAAGAAAAGATGGTCGGCAACCCACAGCGCGCAGTGGCTCTTTTATCAAGCTGCCTTGAAATTGACCCTAATTCAGCAGTGGCAATGTATGAACTAGCCAATATCCATGCACTGAACAATGACCTTACCAGTGCATCATTGTTGTTAGATAAAGCGATTTCTATCAACCCTGAAAATAAATGGTACAAGCTGTTGTTGGCAAGGATTTACCAGCAGTCATCAAAGTTTGAACAGGCAGCAGGTATTTATAAGCAACTAAAAGAGCAAGAACCTGAAAACAAGGATTACTATTTCTTGCATGCCATGATGCTTGCCAATGCTAAAAAATATGATGAAGCCATTGAAGCTTATGAGGAAATAGAAGAAAAAATTGGCTTAAATGAGCAAATATCAGTTTCTAAGCAGCAAATTTTTGTCGAATCAGGAAAAGTAAAAGAAGCTTTCAAAGAGATTGAAAGGCTAATTGAATCTAATCCTGAGAAAAGCCAGTATTATGGGTTGCTGGCTGACCTTTACCTAAGCCAGGGAGATAAAGGAAATGCATTAAAATACTATAATAAAATCCTAGAGATAGACCCTCAAAGTGGATTTGTCCATTTTTCACTTTCAAACTATTATTTGCAGGAAGGGGACAAAAATAAAGCTTATGAGCAGACCCAATTAGGCTTTACCAGCCCAAATGTTGATTTGGAAACCAAGCTCCAGTTATACCTTATGTTGTCAGCAGATAAATCACCTGATAAGTTGGAAACTCCCAAATTATTGGGTTTGATTAATATCCTGATTACCACCCATCCTGATGATTTCAGAGTGTATACCCTTTATGCTGAACACCTGATCAGAGAGCAAAAATCCAGCCAGGCAAGGGTGCAGTTGCTTAAAGTGTTGGAGCTGAACAAAAATGATTACCTGATATGGGAAAGGGTCTTGTTTATTGATAATGACCTTCAGGATTGGAAAGCTTTGTATAATGATAGCAAAAAAGCAATGGAGCATTTCCCCAACCAGCCACAGGTATATTTTTTAAATGCAGTAGCATGTGTCCAGCTTGAAAAGTTTGATGAAGCATTGGAAATTTGTGAAGAGGGGCAGGAATATGTGGTTGATAATGCACAGTTAAAAGGGCAGTTTATCCTTTTAAAAGGAGAGGCTAAGTACAAGCTTGGTGAATTAACTGAATCATTTGTCCTGTTTGACAAAGCCATTGAATTGGATCCAGACAACCATATTGCTTTAAATAACTATGCCTATTATTTGTCTTTAAAAGGGATAAACCTTGATAAGGCTGAACGCATGAGCGGGAGGGTTGTAGAAGCTTTTCCTTTAAACCCAACTTATTTAGACACCCACGCATGGGTACTTTTTAAAAAGAAAAAATACCAATTGGCCAAGTTTTATATTGAATCAGCCATCTCAAATGGGGGAGACAAAAACCCAACACTTTTGGAACACTATGGGGATATTTTGTTTATGCTGGAAAAATTAGATGAGGCAAAAGAATATTGGCAAAAGGCAAAAGACAATGGCAACCAATCCACTGTTTTAGAGAGAAAGATCAAAGACCTGAAATATTACGAAAAATAGATAAGTGGACACTACTATAAAAGGCTTAAAATACACCCTGGCTTTTACTTTTTTATTGTTAATGTTTTATGCTTGCAAAGCTCCTGAAGAAATTATCAGGGCTGGCAAAGTAAAGGCAATGAGTGCAAGCAGGATAATCAAAAATGTAGAGGAAAATGCCTTTGAATATGAAGAACTTTCTATAAAAAGGATCAAATGCCAATACCATGATAAAGAAGGGAAAACATCATTTAGGGCTAACCTGAAATCACTAAATGGTGAAAAAATTATGCTATCAATTTTTAAACTGAATGTGGCAGTTGGAAGGTTGTATTTAACACCAGACAGTGTGAAATACATAAATTACATGGATAAGAATTATTTCCTGGATGACTACTCTTTCCTGAGTAATTTACTAAACATTGACCTTGATTTTGAAACTGTCCAATCAATATTGAACAACAGCATTTTTTCTTATAGGAATGACCCCAAAGATAGGGACTATAAGAATTTTATCTCATCTGTTGAATCTGGTTTATATGTGGTTCAGTCTTATAAAGAAAGGAAACTTTCAAAAATTTATGAAAAAGGGAAATTGAAAAAAGCAGACAGGCTACTGAAAAAACTGGATGATGAGTCTTTGATACTTCAAACTGTATGGATTGAACCAGAAACATTCAACCTTGTAAAAATGGCTATTGAAGATAAATTCAATGAACGTTATGCCTTTTTTGATTTTGGTGGATACACCCAAGTTGAAGGGAATGATTTTCCTAGTGAGATAAACCTTGCTTTTAAATCAGAAAAAGGAGATGTAAGGCTGAATGTAAAGCTGGATGGGTTTTCAACTGCTGAAATTAAAAATTTTGATTTTAAAATACCACAGAGGTATAAAAAGTTACAAGTCAATTAAGGGCAATTTGCTGTATCTTGTAACGTTAAAAAATTAGTAAACAAACAGGTAAGTGAAAAGAAGTGGGGTTATAATACTTTTTTTAATTTTTACCCAGTTTTTATGTGCACAATCACTGGATGAGCTTCGTTTGCAAAGAAATAAAGCCTCAAAAGAAATCCAATATACAAACAACTTGTTGAGCCAGGCAAAAAAAGATGAAAAAGCATCATTAAATAAATTACGCCTGATAAGCAACAGGATCAAACAAAGGAATAACCTGATTTCTTCTATCAATTCTGAAATTAATGTATTGCAAGAATTTATTGATGACAATAGGATGGTGGTTAAACTGCTAGGGGAAGACCTTGTTAAAATAAAAGAAGAATATGCCCAAATGATTAGGATGGCTTACAAAAGCAGGAGCACCTATGATAAAATATTATTCTTGCTTTCATCTGAAGATTTTAACCAGGCATATAAGCGAAATTTATACCTTAAGCAATACGCAGATTTCCGAAAAAACCAATCAGAAACATTAAAAGCTGTACAAGCTATCCTGGAAGAAAAAGCCAAAGGGCTTGAAAAACAGACCGACCAAAAAGAACAGTTTATAAACCAAAAAAGAGAGGAAAACCAAAAGTTTCTATCAGAAAAGCAGGAACAAGGTAAATACATACAAAACCTAAAGTCAAAACAAAGGTCATTGCGTCAAAAATTACGTAACCAAAGAAGGGTTGAACAGCAGCTGGCTGATGCTATCCAAAAAATCATTGAAGAAGAAGCCAGGAAAGCCTCAAAAGCAGGTAAAACAGGGTTTGCCTTAACACCTGAGCAAAAACTGATAGGGGACAACTTTGAGCAGAATAAATCTCGCATACCATGGCCTCTGGAGAGGGGTATAATCACAGAAAAGTTTGGGGTACATAAGCATCCTGTCTTAAAGAATATTACCATTGAAAATAACGGCATTGACATAACCACTCAGGAAAGAGCAAAAGCCAGGGCTGTTTTTAAGGGTGAAGTAAGCAGGGTTTTCGGAATTACTGGTGGCAACATGGCTGTGATCATTCGCCATGGGAGTTACCTTTCTGTATATTCTAACCTTCAGGAAGTAACAGTGAAAAAAGGAGACCTGGTTAGTGCAAAACAAAATATTGGAACAGTTTATAGCGACAAAAAAGATGGGAATAAAACCATTTTAAAGTTCCAAATATGGCGCGAAAATAAGAAACTAAACCCTGAAAACTGGATTGCACGTTAAGGATTCAGGGCGTTTTTGCCAGCTTCTGTATTTGCTTTTATTTCTTTTATGGTTTTTAAAATTTCCATCATCACAGGGTTTTCTGATGAGGCATTCCTCATTTCTTCCTTCCTGACACCCAATTTTGTATCAAGCCTTCCCAGGAGAAGAGAACAGACAAAGAACAAAATAATAATCACAGGATAGGTTATAAACTTATTCTCATCCAGTATGTTACGCAATGAAGAATCTTTGATTGAGTTCAGGAAAACAAAAGCAATCATAGCAAAATTGATGTAGTTGATATACATCCTGGCACGGTCAACATATATCTTCCACCTGACCATGGTCTGCTTGTTCATTTTTATACCAAATAGTTTCATAATCACATAAGTTAAAAATTTCAAGTTACAGGTTAATCTGCAAAGATACAGCACCTGCATAGCTTTATTAACTTATGGATAACTCCATAGCATACTGTTTTAGTGTTTTGGTAAGCCCAATTTTTTCAAGGAAAGCAACACTACCCTGGTGGTATCCATCTACATTTATAACAGAAAGGTCAGTATTAACAATTCTATTGACTTCAGAAAAAAGCATCTTTCCCAACCCTTGTTCACGGAAACCTTTGTTCACGCAAAATTGCACAACCCTCCCGGCAGGGTTAAAAATACAATAGCCCACAACCTGGCTCTGTAAGAGGATGCCCAAATGTTGGTAGCTATCCAGTTTTTGCACTGTTTCAACAGAGTGTTGCCAGGTTGGTTGCCAATCCCAGTGGTCTCTAAGGCTGGCCCATTCTTCACCTGAAATATTCCTGAAGCTTACCTCATCCTTATGTTTGGCCTGGGTAGTACCTTTAAAACACTCCAAATCTCTAATAATCTTGAAGCCAGCTTTTTGATAGGATTTAATAGCAGGTATGTTTTCCGAAATAACCTCTAATACACATTTCTGAACACCAGATGCCTTTAATCTGGGCAGGATGTATTGATATAGCTGCACAGTTAAACTTTTTCCCCTGCATTCTTCTACAACACCAGTACCAGCATTATAAGCAGTTTTTATGCCTTCAACATCACGCACTGCATGCAAGATAAACCCTACCAGCCTCCCATTTTCAAATGCACCAGCCGAAAGGCTTAAATCAACATCTTCTGAAATAATTTTGTTGGAAAGGATTTCTTCTGTTAATACAATTTTTACAAAGTAGTTTTTAAATGATTCATTAAATACAGCTACTAAATTTTTTATGCTGGTATTTTCAAGGGTTTTAAAGATCATAAAAAAGGTATTTCAAAAGTAATGGATTTTTGGTTCTATTGATTATAAATAAAAAAGGCTGCCTTTCTTTTGGCAGCCCCTTAATATTTTAGATATTAGCAACTCTTCTAAGTGCAGGTATGTTCAGGAATTTGATTTTCCTTCCCTGAAGCTCAATCAATTTATCTTGCTTAAATTCAGACAATAGCCTGATAACAGATTCAGTTGCAGTACCTACCATATTGGCCAACTCTTCACGTGTAAGTGATATCTGCAAATTGTTTTGGTTATCCAGGTCAAAGTTCTCTTTTAATAGCAATAATACTTCTGCCAGCCTTTCCCTGACAGTTTTCTGGGCAATGTCAGTAATATAATCATTAGCTTCACGCAGTTCCCTGCAAACAATTTGAAGCATATGATGCGAAAATTGCCAATTACTTTGGATCAGGTAAAGCAATGTTTGATATGGGACATGGCACAACACAGCCTCTTCAATCACTTTTGCTGTAGTACAAGCCAATTCCTGGCTAAGTAATGACCTATAAGCAATGATTTCTCCGCGCTTGGCAAACCTTAAAATTTGTTCTTTCCCATCAACTCCTGTCTTAAACAGCTTCACAATGCCTTTAGTCACACAATAAAAACCAGTAAGGCGGTTTCCTTCCCTGTAAACAATAGTCCCCTTTTTAAATAAAGAGCATGTTTTATCATAATTTAAACGGATAAATTCATCTTCTGTCAACTTTTTAAACAATTGAAATCCACTTAAATTAGTTTCCTCCTCAGTTGGCCGTTTAATTACACTTCTCATTTTGTTTAAGTTAAGGTTTAAATATATAAAAGTACAATTTCAAATTATATTTGTAAAACTATTTATATACATATTTACATGTATTATATTTGTCAGGCAAATATATAGGACAATTCTTGTATTTGCATAGGATTTTAATATGTTATAAATTATAAATTCAGGAGTTGGCTTAATCAAAAACAAATTAACAACCAACTACTTAATAAAAAAGGATAAAAAAATGAAACATGTTGTAAATATGTCTTGGACAGATAAAGTGGCGTTTGAAGCAGAAATTGATGGACACAAATTAACCATTGATGCTTCAGAAGAAGTTGGGGGAAGTAACCTGGGGCCCAGGCCTAAAAAGTTAATGCTTAGTGCACTTGCGGGCTGTACAGGTATTGATGTAATTATGATATTGGCTAAAATGAAAGTATACCCTGACACCTTTAATGTAATTGTTGAGGGAGAACTGACAGAAGAACACCCCAAAAAATATAGTAAAATGAAAGTGGTTTATCAATTTTCGGGGAAGGATCTTCCAATGGAGAAAATCAAAAAAGCAGTAAACCTTTCTGAAACCAGGTATTGTGGTGTAAGTGCATCATACAGGGAAGCCATGGATCTGAAATCTGAGATCAAGATTGTGGATTGAAACAGCAGGAATACCATATCTAAATGGGTTGTTTTTTAAACAGCCCATTTTTTGTTAAAACCCTACACGATTTTAAACCATTCTTTCATTTCCACGTAAGAATAGTTCATAACAACATTTTTAAATTGATTAGCCATAAAAATATATGGTACATCCATTTTTTCATGTATTTTTAATTTCCTAAAATTTGAATCATAATACAAGCTAGATGAAGTCAGTTAATCCAGCAACAGGAGAAGTAGTTGTTTCAGTCGAGCCACATTCAAGCAAAGGAGTAGAGAAAATCATTAATTCAGTTGATAAAACATGGCACCATTGGAAGAATACTTCTTTTAACCACAGGTCACAGTTAATGCAAAACCTGGGAAGTTTGTTGAAAAGCAAACGTGATGAATTAGGCAGGGTAATGAGCCTTGAAATGGGTAAAGTTTTTAAGGAAGCTCAAGCTGAGGTTGATAAATGCGCCTGGGTTTGTGATTATTATGCCATGAATGCTGAAGCTTTTTTGGCTAATGAATCCATTGAAACAGAAGCTTTATCTTCTTATGTTTCATATCAACCAATAGGTACTATTTTAGCCATTATGCCTTGGAATTTCCCCTTTTGGCAGGTGTTCAGGTTTTTGGCACCCGTGCTGATGTCAGGCAATACTGCAGTGTTGAAACATGCCAGCAATGTCCCTGGTTGTGCTTTGGCAATTGAAGACCTGGTACATGAAGCAGGTTTTCCTGAAAATGCTTTCAGGACTTTATTAATTGGAAGTGATAAGGTTGAAAATGTTATTAACCATAGTGCAATAAAAGCTATTAGCCTTACAGGAAGCACTCCTGCAGGGAAAGCTGTTGCCCAGCTGGCTGCTAACGAATTAAAAAAATGTGTCCTCGAGCTTGGTGGGAGCGACCCATATATTATCCTTGGTGATGCTGATATACCCAAAGCTGCCAGTGCCTGTGTAGCAGGCAGGCTTCTTAATGCAGGGCAAAGTTGCATTGGGGCAAAAAGGTTTATTGTGGTAGAGGAAGTGTATAATACTTTCCTTGAGCAAATGGTTGATTTGATGAGTACTGCAAATTTTGGCGACCCATTCCTGAATGAAACTACCATAGGACCTATGGCAAGGGGTGACCTTAGGGATGAGCTGCATGCACAGGTTGAAGAGTCTGTTAAAAAGGGAGCTGAAGTGGTGCTGGGAGGTGAAACACCTTATATGAAAGGGGCTTTTTACCCACCCACCATCCTTGAGAATGTAAAACCTGGCATGCCTGCTTATGATGAAGAACTGTTTGGTCCGGTAGCTGCAGTTATAAAAGTGAAGGATGAAAAAGAAGCCATAAAAGTTGCTAATGACTCAATATTTGGGTTGGGGGCAGCAGTGTTTACAAAGGATACATCAAAAGGGCAGGATATAGCTGAATACCAACTGGAGGCAGGGTCATGCTTTGTGAATGATTTTGTAAAATCAGACCCACGCCTACCATTTGGTGGCATGAAAGAAAGTGGCTATGGAAGGGAGCTTTCCACATTTGGGATAAAAGAATTTATGAATGTCAAAACAGTAGTGGTCAAATAAATAATGGTTGAATTTTATAAGCCCACGCGCCTATCTCTTTTTGCTTTGAACCCTTGTGTATATTTTCTTACCAATAAATTGCCCTATTAAGTAAGCCACCAGTATGAATATTTCTGTATTCCAGGCAAGGTCAATCCCATTTATTTTCCTGAAAAGGATAATAAAGGGGACAGGCAAGTGGATAGCCAAAAACCATTTCACTGAAAACTTTTTAGTCCTTCCTCTATAATAACCAAAAGGGAGGTTTATTAATAAAGTCAGCAAGCAAGCAATTATAAGGGGGATAATAAGGCTGTTTGGTATAAAAGCAGAAATAACAAATAGGTTATTACTCATTGCTAGGACTTTTTTTGATTAACTGCTCAAGAGCCTCAACCCAGCTATTTTCACTGTTCAGGCTATTTACCAATTGCAACTTTTCTCCTCCTTCAGCCAGGAAATCTTCTTTGTATTCATACCCTATTTCAATGGTTGTTTCAAGGCAATCAGCCACAAAAGCAGGGGCAACCACCAAAATACTTTTTTTACCTGACCTTAATAATCCTAAGATGTTCTCATCAGTAAATGGGGTAAGCCAGTTCCTGGATAACCTTGACTGGAAAGAAACACTGTATTGCCCTTTTTTTAACTTCAAAGAAGAAGCCAAAAGCCTGGTAGTTTCATAACATTGGGCTTTGTAACAATGTTGCCCATGGGCTGGGAAAACGGTGTGGCAATTGCAGGAATCAGAAGTAATGCCCGGGTGAAGTTTTTCTACTTGGCGGTTTGGCAACCCATGGTAAGAGAATATCACATGACCATAGGTTTCAGGTTTGTGTTTTTTAATTTGGGAAACAAAGGCTTCTATAAATTTTGGGTGGTTATAAAATGATGTAATGGTTTTTATTTCAGGATGATAGCCTATTTTTTTTAATTGCTTATGTACATACTCAATACTGGTTTTGGTGGTTGATAAAGCATTTTGTGGATACAAGGGTAAAATGACCAACTTTTCACACCCTTCTTTTTTTATGGTTGAAATAACTCTTTTGATAGACGGGTTTCCATACCTCATAGAAAGGAAAATACCATATCCTTCTCCCAGTTTTTCCTGAAGTTTTTCAACAAGCTCATTGCCATGGAAAATAAGGGGTGAGCCTTTTTCAGTCCAAAGCTGTTGGTACAACTTGGTTGATTTAGGTGCCCTGAATGGTACAATGATCAGGTTGACCAGTATTTTCCTCCAAATCCAGGGGATATCAATCACATATTTATCATTTAGGAATTGGGTTAGGTAACGCCTCACAGCCTTTACTTTGGGCTCATCTGGGGTACCTACATTTATGAGTAAAACAGCTGTTTTTTTGGTTTCCATAAACTTATTCCTAATTCACACCTGTAATTTTTTGAACAATAGAGGTTGCCTGTTTAATCCTGTCTGACATGCCAATCCCATCCCTTATATTGCCTGCCAAAATGATCCCTGGGTTCTCTTTTTCAAGCCTACTGATAGCTTCTAGCTTTTCTTTTGATTCGGGTCCATATTGGGGGATGGCATATTTATAATGATGGATTTTCAGCAGGTCAGGGTTAAATTGGTTGATCCCCATCATGGCAGCAAATTCTTTTTCAACCAAAGCCGTAAGCTCGAGGTCATTCAATTCAAATAACTCAGGTTTCCTGAGCCCTCCCACAAACACAGAAAAAAGAGCACCATTTTCAGGAGCCCTGCCTTTAAAAATAGTAGATAAATAAAGCACCCCTAGCAAGCCCCTATTTTCTTTAAAAGGGATTAACCCTCCAAATGCATTCAATGGGATACCTTCCCACTTTTTAAAACCCAATGAAAACTGAACTACTTTAGCATATTTCATTTGGGTAATTTTGCCTGTTTCTCCAGAAGGGAAGAAGGGGAAAATATTTGGTATTTCATGCCCACCTGTTGTGGAAATTATAGTGTTAAAAGTTTCATTTTTTGAGCCATGAGTTATGGAATAAGAGCCATTCTCTCCTTTGTTAACTTGTAAGCCAGTACACCTCACAGTAATGTTTTCTTTTCCTATTTCTTCTTCTAAAACATTGATTAATTGAGACAACCCTGCTTTAACTGAAAATATTTCACGTGTAGCTTTTTTCTCCCTTTCACTTTTACCTTCGCGTTTTTTCTTGATAGCCCCACCAATAAAACTCCCATAATTTTGTTCAAGGCTATACAATTTTGGCAAGGCATATTTGGGTACAAGCCATGATGGGTCTCCTGCATAAATACCCAGGATAAAAGGATCAACAGCATAGTTAAGGAAACTTTTGCCCAACCTTCTTCTTACCATCTCATCCAGCCTTTCTTCTGGGCTATTGCCTTTTGGGCGGAAAGGCTCACCCAGTATCCTCACTTTGTCATAAAGTGAAAATAGGGGGGTGTTAATTCCACCTACCAACCCTGAAGGTAAGGCATGCCATTTTTTACCTTTCCAGATCAGCCTCTTTTTTGCAGTTTGATCAGCCAACTCAAGGGAACATTTCCCACCCAGGTGTTCAAATAATTCAACAGTTTCTGGGTGTGACAAAACCCCTGAATTAGGCCCCCTTTCATAGATAAAACCATTTTCATTGGCAGTTTCAATTACCCCACCAACCCGTTCTTTTTTTTCAAAAAGATGGAATGAAATACCTGCCCTTTTTAGGTAAAATGCAGTTGTTAAACCTGTTAGCCCACCTCCAATAATGGCAATGGGTTCTTTTTTATTGGGCATAATTTATAATGATTTTGAGAATTTTTTATTGGTCACTTTAAGGTTAGGGTCAAATGACCCAGCTATGTTCCTCATAAAAAGTTTCCCTGTTTCTGAAACCTCCAGCATATCATTATTGTACACAATCAACCCTTCAGACTGGAACACATCCAGGTCTTCCTCTGCATAGTGCACATGGCTTTTAAGTTCAGGTGCATCCAAGGAAAACTCATTAGCAACAGCCTCCCAGTTGATGTATTGGTTACACATGATCTCATTGATCACCTTCCTAGTTATTTTCTCTGAAAGGTTAAGGCTGTACCCCTTTTCAATGGCAAACTTACCTGCACTGACCAGTTCAACATACTTGTTGGTGTCTTTGGTATTTTGGGCATAAGTTGTGTCTAACTGGCTAATGCCTGAAGCCCCAAATGCATATACTTGCCCGGTGGTTTCACGGGTACAATACCCTTGGAAGTTCCTGTGTAGCTTCCTGTTTTTCAGCCCAATAGTTAATTCATCATTGCTTTTTGCAAAGTGGTCAAGCCCAATGGCATGGTAGCCATTTTCAAGCAGCAAGTTATACCCACTTTCAAACATTGCCAACTTTTCCTGTGCATTGGCAATGCCTTCAACTTCCAGTATTTTTTGGGCTTTCCTTACCCAAGGTACATGGGCATATGAAAAAGTAACCAGCCTGTCAGGAGATAGCTCAACAGCTTTTTCAAGGGTTTTGGTGAATGTTACAGGGTTTTGGTGTGGTAGCCCATAAATGAAATCAAAGTTTAGCCCCACATGGTTAAACCTCCTGATAAAAGCTACCAATTCTTCAATAGGAATAGCTGAATCATCCCTGTTTACAATATCTAAAACTTTTTTATTGAAATCCTGTATACCAAGGCTTATCCTGTTAAAACTGCTGTTTATCAGGCGTTCAGTATATTCATAACTAAGGTGGTAGGGATGGCATTCCATGGCTATCTCAGGGTTCTCAATAAAGCTGAAATGATCATGGATCAATTGCATGATTTCTTCAATCCACTCAATGGGCAGGTAATTAGGAGTTCCACCCCCCCAGTGTACCTGGGAAATTTTACGTGAAGTATCCAGTTTTTTCCTCACCATTAAAATTTCTTTTTTCAGCACATCAACATAAGACCTCATTAATTCCCTGTTCCTGGTAAACTGGGTGTTACACCCACAATAATGGCATATTTTAGAACAGAATGGAATGTGTATGTAAATGGATATATTCCTGGGCTCATCATGGTTTGATGCTTCCAGTGCCTTTATATAATCATCCTCGTTAAATTCAGTAAAAAAATTGGCTGGTGGGTAACTAGTGTACCTGGGTATTGGTACATTATATTTTTCAATCAACTTATTTGGTACAACTATCATTTAATATTTTTTTGTAAAGATAAAATGTTAATAGATAACAGGCTAATAATGCTAAAAGTTTGCATTTTCTTTGTTTTCATGGAGTGAAACATGAGAAATATAATCATTTGATTATGCCCTGGCAATAGTTATATTTGTTTGGCTTCAAAAAGTTTCTATTATGAAAAACATTTCATTTTCAATTTTAATCCTGTCCATGTTTATGGTTTCTTGCACACAGAAAGAAAATGTTGATTTGATAATTACAAATGCAACTATTTATACAGTTGACAATAAGTTTAGCAAGGCTGAAAGTTTTGCTGTTGCTGAAGGGAAAATAAAAGCAGTGGGTAATGAAAAAGATATCCTTTCAAAATATACCTCTAACAACATGGTAGACGCAAAGGGTAATTGGGTTTACCCAGGTTTTAATGATGCCCATTGCCATTTTAATGGCTATGGGATGAACCTGTTGCAATATGCTGACTTGAGGGGAACAGAAAACCCAGAGCAGGTTTATGAAACCTTAAAAAAGCACCATAAAGAGTTTGGAGGAGAATGGATACTTGGCAGGAGTTGGGATCAAAATGATTGGGAGGTAAAAGAATTTCCTGATAAAGAAAAATTAGATAAGTTGTTTCCAGATAACCCTGTTTACCTTGTCAGGGTAGATGGGCATGCAGGATGGTGCAATTCCAAAGCACTGGAAATTGCTGGTATTGATGCTACTACAAAAATTTCAGGGGGAGATGTTTTGATAAAGAATGGGAAACCAACAGGGGTGTTGATTGACAATGCAATGGGCTTG
The DNA here is from genome assembly GCA_028282705.1 of Prolixibacteraceae bacterium. GTDB lineage: Bacteria > Bacteroidota > Bacteroidia > Bacteroidales > Prolixibacteraceae > JABMQB01. The sequence goes on from JANQHI010000052.1 coordinate 226,743, forward strand.
GTTACCAAATACATTCCTGGTCCTGATAAAGGGCAGCAGGAAAAAGGGCTTTTGGCAGCCCAAAAAAACTGTTTTGCTGTGGGCTTAACATCTGTTACTGACTGTGGTGTTGGGAAAAAAACAGTTTTATTGATGGATGGCCTGCACAAGGAAGGCAAATTAAAAATGAGGGTAAATGCCATGCTCAGCCCAAGCAAAGAAAATTTTGAACACTTTGTAAAAAAGGGGGTGTATAAAACAGGGAGGCTAATGGTGAGTACCATCAAGCTTTTTGCTGATGGGGCTTTGGGCTCCAGGGGGGCATTGATGCTGGAGGATTATTCTGATGACCCGGGGAATAAAGGGCTGCAAATAAACAGCCAGGGATATTATGATGAAATATGCCAATTGGCTATAGCCAATAATTACATTGTAGCTACCCATTGTATTGGTGATGGTGGCAACAGGCTAATGTTGGATACTTATGGGAAGTTCTTAAAGGGGAAAAATGACAGGAGGTGGAGGATTGAGCATGCCCAGGTTGTCCACCCTGATGATTTTGCCAAGTTTGCCAGCTTTTCTATTGTACCATCCATCCAGGCAACCCACTGTACTTCTGACATGTACTGGGCTGCAGACAGGGTAGGGGAAAAAAGGATAAAAGGGGCATATGCCTACCAGACATTACTCAACCAGCTGGGATGGCTGGCCAATGGCACTGATTTTCCGGTAGAGGAAATAGACCCATTGTTAACTTTTTATGCCTCTGTTTTTAGGGTTGATGCCAAAGGCTGGCCTGAAGGTGGATGGCAAAAAGAAGAGGCACTGACCAGGGAGCAAACCTTAAGGTCAATGACCATATGGGGGGCTAAAGCATCATTTGAAGAAAATGAAAAAGGTAGCATTGAACCAGGCAAATGGGCTGATTTTGTAATCCTGGATACTGACCTGATAGAAGCAAACCCAGGTGAAGTACTAAATGCAAAAGTACTCAGCACCTGGGTAGCAGGGGAAAAGGTGTTTTAAGCCCCTTCCCTAGGAGGGGAGAAATGATTTTTTTATTATTTGAATTGTTTTTTTACATAGGAGGAAACCAACCCTACCCTTTTATTTTCAGGTGTATTTTCCTGTACTTTCTTTAAAATTTCTTCAGCTTCTTGTTTTTTTCCTGCACGATAAAGTATGGCTGCTTTTACATCCAGGTATGAAATTTTATTTTCCTTGTCAAGTTCTATGGCTTTATCCATTAACTTAGCAGCTTCATTAAATACATGCTCGTTTATACCTTCAGAATAGGATACCCATGAGGCAACACTTTTAAATATGGATACATCTTTGGGGCCATATTTATGGGCATATTTAATGGCAAGGATAAAACCTTCATTAACTTTTTTCTCCAGGCTAATTTTGAAGGTATATTCCATATAATCAGCCAATTGGTTGTAACCAACACCCATTTTTTCTTTTAAGTAGGTACATGCTTTCTTATATTCCTTATCATTGCCAGAGTGTTTCAACAGACTCAATTCCCGGGCTTTATATCTGAATATTAGATCATAGAATTTGCCTTCCAATATTTTATCATATTCAGCTTCATTGGCAAAAATAAAATCCATAGCCCTGGTATTAACTTCAGCATAGTCTATTAAAAAATAGAACCCTTCTATGTTTAGAAAATCCTGTTCAGGGGTTTCATCCACATGTAAATCAAAAACTTTTTTCCATTTAGGATTTTCTTGGCGCTTTAAACTCAGCAGGTATGCTTTTATAAATTCTGGTGAACGCTCACCAGATTCATAACGCCTGTCCATACCATACTGGTTTTTTTCTGAGTCAATGGCTGTCTTGCCCAAATCAGCAATGTCTTTATGGCTGTTGTTTTTACTTATTCCAACTTTTTTATGAATAAGCTCACCTTTAGAATTTATGAACACAAGGGTAGGAAAAGTTTTAGCCTCATATTTTTTACTGAGTTTAATGCCTTCTCCTTTTTCAGCATCAATTTTCACATTTATAAAATGGGTATTGTAAAAATCACCAATATCTTTTTGTGTAAAAACCTCCCTGTCCAGCCTTTTACAAGGACCACACCACACTGTATAAAAATCAATAAAAACCAGTTTGTTTTCTTTCTCTGCTTTTTTAAGAGCTTCTTTAAAAGTCCCTTTTTCAAATACAATCCCCTGAGAACTTGCACAAAGTGTAACAAGTATTGCTAATATGGACAATGTTATTTTTTTCATCTTTTATTGATTGGATTAATTATTTATCTGTCATGATAACTTCAACTTTCACTGCATCTTTAAAGTATTTCCTGGCCATTTTTATTACTGATTGTGGGGTTATGGAAGCAACAAGGGCACTATAATCATCATAGGTTAACCTGGTTCTGCCATCATAAGTGTAATAGTAAAGCATGCTATGCCAGTAATTAAGGGTGTTAATTTGTTCTTTTTCTGATTTGATAAATGAGTTTTTGACTTTTTCCAGGTCTTCTTCAGAAACATTGCCTTTTATGAGTTGTTGGATTTCCTCTAAGGCAATCTTTTTTAGCTTAACAGTATTTGCAGGCTCACAATCAAATTGTATGATGAGTTGGATTTCTTCATTAGGGTGTTTGATTATTTTGGTATAGGCATTAACAAAATAACTGCCTCCTTCCTTTTCGCGAATCTCTTCTAAATACTTTTTTTTCAGCAACCTGGCTATGATCCTTGCATACAGGTTATTTTCAGTATTAAAAGAATAATTTTTATTATGGAGGTTAATGTATACGGTAGATTTATTGGTTTCAAGTTCCCTTTTAAAGTACTTATTAATTTCTTTTTCAGGTGAATGTATACCATGGTCTGTGTACTTTTCTTTTTCACTTATAATAGTAGGTATGGAAGCAATGTATCTTTCAATTAAATATTCAAGTTTTTCTGCCTCAAAATCGCCACTGAATGAAAAAACAAAATCTGCAGCATTGGAAAAACGGTCAAGGTAAACATTTTTCACCCCTTCATAACTTACTGTGTTAAACAACTCATCACCCCACGTTAGGCTTCTTGGGTGGTAGCCAGCCATTATCAAAGAGACTGAATCTTGAAATGCCTTTCCAACATTGTTCTTCATATTCTCAAGGTTCTCCTTGATTTTTTGGTGAATACTTTGATAGTCATCTTTATTAAACCTTGGGTTTGTAAAACGCAGGTGGATCAGTTGGAACATAGTTTCAAGGTCTTTGGGGTTAGCACGACCATATACCCCTTCAGCAAGGTCGTCCATATAAAAACTGCTTGAAACCACTTTCCCTGTGAGTTTTTTATTCAGGTCAGTACTTGAGAAATCCCCAAGGCCATATCCTCTAACAAAATCAGAAAGCACAAAAGCATTGCCCAGGTTTTCTTCAGAAACCAATGACCTTCCTCCCCAGGAGTGGACATTACAAATAATTGTTCCTTTTTCAAGAGCAGAGGGCCTATACAGCACTTTTATACCATTACTTAGTTCTAGCTCTGTTGCTTCTAATTGCCCAGCATTTATTTGTTTCCTGGTAATAATTTTCCCTGCTATAGGCTCTTTTTCAATCAAAGGCTTATCAACAAATGAATCAACATAGGGCTCTAGTTCAGCACTTTTTACTTCATCAATTACAGCCAAAATTTCTTCTTTTGAAGGATAAGTTAAACCTTCTTTTTCGGGACCAGAAGCAACTATTACCAAGTTTTCGTCAGACAGGAAATTTTGGGCAAGGGCGTTAACCATATTTATTGTTACCGTGGGCAAAAACTCTTTGGCAAAATCCAGCTTATATTTTATGCCAGGGATGGGGTATTCATTTAAAAAGTGCATTTTATACTCAATGGCATACATGACATTTTGTTTCTTATCTCGTTTTGCATAGCTGTCTTCCAATTCAGAGACCATATTGTTTACAGCCCTTTCCAGCTCACCCTGTGTAAAGCCAAAATCACGTACTTTTTCAACCACAGTTGTAATGGCATGGACAGCTTGTTCCCACCCATTTTCACTATGGGCAGCAAAAAAAACTGCTAAATCTTTTTTGGGTATAAAATTGGATATCCTTGCATCAGCATACATAAATGGGGGGTTGGGCTGTTCTAAAACTTCTTTTATGCGTGCTTCAACCATCCTATTAAAAAGGTTTTTGATATGCCTGTGTTTGAGATATTCCACATCCTTTTTATCAGGAAAAGAAGGGATTTTATACATAAAAGAGATCATGTTATTGCTGGCTTCTTTGTCACTGGCTATGGCATACAAAGGCTCCTTGTTGTTTGGGATATCATAATCTTTCCTTTCTTTGGCATTTGGGACAGGGGGAATTTTAGAGAACAATTCTTTTACTTTTTTCTCTGTTTCATCTACATCAATATCCCCAACAATTATAACGGCCTGTAAATCTGACCTGTACCATTCATGATAAAAATCGCGTAAAGTTTGATAATCAAAATTTTTAATTACATCTAAATCACCAATAACATCACGTTTTGCATACTTACTGCCATGGTACAATGCTTTGTCTCTTTTAGCGTTCATCCTGAATTGGGAGTTGCGCCTGGTGCGCCATTCTTCAATAATAACACCCCTTTCAGCATCAATTTCCTCATCAGTTAGCAGCAATCCATTAGACCAATCATATAATATCAGCAGGCATGAATCTATAAGCCCTTCCTTGTTTGTGGGAACACGCAGGATATTATAAACAGTTTCATCTTGTGAAGTATAGGCGTTAATATTGGCACCAAATTCGACCCCGTGCTTTTCTAAATATTCGATAATTCCTTTTCCTTTAAAATTTTCAGTTCCATTAAAGGCCATATGCTCTAAAAAATGAGCCAGGCCATTTTGATCATCATTTTCAAGGATTGCCCCCACATTTTGCGCAAAGTAAAAACTTACCCTCTCTTTGGGTTCTTCATTATGGCGTATATAATAGGTCATCCCATTTTTGAGCTTACCATATCTTAAGGCTGGCTCCAATGGAATTTCTTCTTTCCCAATGACTTGTAGGTTGAATAAACTAATTGCTATAATTAATAACATGAATGCTTTTACCATGATTTTCTAGTTTAATTTTGTATTTGAATTATTTCTATTATCAAATTTATGACACGGCCTAAATGAAAAAGGGTGTCGGATAATTTGTAATATTGTAAAAGTTATAAAGTCATGTAAGAAGCAAGATGATTTAATTTTTCCAGGGATTAACACCCTCCTGAACGCCTTTTATGGAAGGTTGATGCCAGGAGCATAATAAACTTTTTTTAGCTTTGCATAAACGTCTTTAGTTTTATAATGCGCAACGTTGAGAAAAACGCACTTGATTTATTAAAGCAAGGAGATAAAAAAGGGTTAAAAGAAATTTTCGACCTTCTTTATACCCCCATGTGCTTATATTCTCAAAAATTTGTAGGCAGTATTGCTATTGCAGAAGATATTGTACAGGATGTTTTTATTTCATTTTGGGAGAATAAAAATTACCTAAAAGTAAAAAGTAACATAAGTTCTTATCTGAACCAAACAGTAAAAAACAGGAGCCTTAACTACATCCGTGACAATAAACTTAGGACAAGTGAATGGCTTGAAGAATACGAAAACATTTATACAGAAATACCAGAACAAGATAATTTTCAGGAAGAAATCCTGAAAAAAGTCAACCAGGCTATTGAAGAACTACCCACAGGCAGCAGGAAAATTTTTAAATCAATTGTAATGGATGGCCTGAGTTATAAAGCTGCAGCTGATTTTCATAATATTTCAATAAATACTGTTAAATCGCAATTAAGAAGGGCAACAAAAATACTTTCAAAGAAGTTGGATAGTTTGAGTTTTGTCATTCTAATGGAATTGCTTTTTTCTATTTTTTCAAAATAAATTCTTGTTTTTACACCCTATTGGAAAAAATTGGTGTCGTTTAATTAGAAGGGCTTAAATGGCAATGTATCAAACAAGTTATTGCAAAATGTCTGTTCAATTTATAACTTTAACAATATCATTTAAGCCCTCAATTAAATAACTAAAAAATAGTCGTGGAAAAAGGACATCATAACCATATACTGATATTAGTAATTGAACAATTCAATAATACTATCTCTGCTGCTGATAATGCAATTTTAGAAAATTGGGTATCAGAATCACAAGAAAATAAACAAACATACCAGAAATATATTAAGGCTCTGGTGCTGGCTACTGACCTGGAGTTATCAAAACAAATTGACAAAGATAAAGCCTGGTCAATCATAAATAGCCACACAAGCCATAAAAAACCCAAGAAGCTTGGGTTTAGAAGAATGCTGAGATATGCTGCAGCCATAATACTGCCAATTATAGTTGGAGGGTTGGTATATTATTTTATTCAGGTTAACGAAAAAAATGAGCCCATTGATGATACATATGCACAATTGGAGGCTATAAAGCCAGGAACAAAAAAAGCAGTACTTACATTAAGCGATGGGAAAACCATCCTTCTTGAAGATAAGGTTCAAAATAAGGTTTTATTGAACAACAAAATGCTTGAAATCAAGGATTCAAGCAACATAATTGTGTACAGAAGTAAATCTCAGGACCTGGAGTTAAAAAACCATTCAGTGTATGTCCCAAAGGGGGGTGAATATAAGGTGATCTTATCTGATGGGACTAATGTGTGGTTAAATTCTGACACGAAATTTGATTTTCCTATAAAATTTGCAGGTAATGAACGAATTGTAAGCCTACAAAGTGGTGAAGCTTACTTTAAAGTGGTGGAGAATAAGTTAAGGCCATTTATTGTTAAAGCAGATGGAATGGATGTGAAGGTATTGGGTACTTCTTTTAATATCTCTGCATACGAAAATGATGGGCAAATCACAACAACATTAATTGAAGGGCAGGTAAAAGTAATAAGCCCTTCAGAGGAAATGGTGTTGAATCCTGGCTATCAATCCCAATTTTCACCAGATGGGCTGGTTTTGAAAAAGGTAGACCCCGAATTATATATCCAATGGAAAGAAGGGGTATTCAGGTTTGAGAACATTTCTCTTTACGACCTTACGAAAAGGCTTGGCAGGTGGTATAGTGTTGATTTCTTTTTTGATGAAGATTTTCTAAAAGAAATTAAGTTTAATGGTGCTGTAAGGAAAGATAAGCCTTTGAGTTCGATTTTAACCATTTTGAAAGAAACAAATCATATAGCCTATGACGTAAATGGTGGTACAATTGTAATTAAAGAAAATAATTAAGAAACACAGAGGCTGTTTAAAAAATAAAATTTAAACAGCCTCTTAGTATGTGAGCTCAGTTATTGTCTGATAAAAAACCGATCCTGATTAGCGGCAGGACCGGTTTGGTTTAATTTTAATTAATGCCAGGAGACTTGACGGATTCAAGGCATTAAAAAGTATAAACTGTAAACACAAATTTATGAAATTAAAACGAACAATTTTTACTTTTTGGGATCGGAAAGTAAAACGAACGAACTTATTACGTATGAAACTAACTGCTGTGTTTTTATTATGTTTTATCGTTCAATCCTTTGCAGAGGTGTATTCACAGGGTAAAATTAACCTGGATGCTGAGAATATGGCAATATCTGAAATCTTCAAAGACATTGAAGAACAGACGGGTTATATTGTTGTTTATGGCAGCACAGATTTAGACCCTGAAGTACAGATGAGCGTGAACATTAAAAATGCAGGCATTGATGATGTAATGGAAGCCCTGTTGAAACAATTAGGGCTTAGGCACACAATTGTTGACGAGTACATTGCCATTTCAAAAATGGATGAAATTGAACTTCCTGAACCTGGTCCAACACAGGTGGATACTGTTAAGGTAAAAGGGAAAATCACTGATTATGATGGCAATGCATTGCCAGGTGCGACTATTGTTGAAAAAGGCACCATGAATGGAGTTACTACTGATGTAGATGGTAACTTCATTATTGCAATAATTGGGGAAACACCCATTTTACAAATAAGCTACATAGGCTTTGAGACCCAAGAGGTTGAAGTTGCAGGAAGGAGTGAGGTCAATATTACCCTTAGGGAGCTGGATGAAAGCATCCAGGAGGTTGTTGTTACAGGCTACCAGACCATTTCAAAAGAAAGGGCAACAGGTTCTTTTACCAAAGTCGGGACAGAAAAACTGGAACAAAGGGTTTCAAACAATATTATTGATAAACTTGAAGGTTTTTCTCCTGGCCTAAATTTTAAAACAGATTATGCAAGCGGGCGTTTAGATGTACAAGTGCGTGGCCTCAGTTCAATGATCAGCCCAATTGTTGACCCCAATGCTACCAAACCTTTGTATGTTGTTGATGGGTTCCCAATAGAGGGGGATTTACTCACCATCAACCCTGAGGATGTGGAATCTGTAACACTTTTAAAAGATGCGTCTGCTGCTTCAATTTGGGGGGTGAAAGCAAGTAATGGGGTTATTGTTATTACCACAAAAATGGCAAAAAAGGATGAAAAACTTCAAATCCAGGTATCATCAAATATGACAATTTCTGAAGACATTGATTATTCAAAAATGGATTGGATGAATACCTCAGATAACCTGGATATGATTTTAGAATATGAAGAAAAAGGCTGGACCAACCATCAATATAATGTTTCTGCAGGAAGGCCAATATCTATTACTGACGAAGCATTTATCATGCATAAAGGTTTTGCTCCAAATGGAGACAAATGGACTAATGCACAGTTTGATGCCTACATGAAGGAGCTAAGAAGCAGGGATGCCACAAAAGATTATGAGAAATACCTTTTCAGGAGGGCTTTCCAGGCAACTTACAACCTGTCAATTTCGGGGGCTACTGAAAAAAATGCTTTTTATAGTTCGTTGGTTTTTAATGATAATTTGACCAACTCTATTGGCAATTCAAACAACCGCATAGTTTTTAACTTACGTGATAATTATAAGCTCAATGACAAATTAACTTTTACAGCAGGCGTAAATATTGCATACAGGAGGGCAAACCATAATGGCATTACTCCTTCTTATGTTATCCTGCGCCCACCATGGGAGACATTAGTTGATGAATATGGGCAAACCATCCCATATTACAATAGTTCTTTCACTTTGCTTAACAGATGGGCAGCAACTGAAAGGGAAGCAATGACCGGCATTTCAATGCACAACAATTTGCTGGAAGACCAACGCAACAGTGATAATACTTCCGAAAACTTTGATGTACGTTCAAAGTTTGGGATTGATTTAGCCATCACGAAAAATTTAAAATTAAACTCCAGTTTTCAGTATGAAAAAGGGTTTTACAACCAGGATGAGTTTAAGACTATGGAAACTTCCTATATGAGGTTAAGGGTAGCCCATTTTTATGTTAATGGGAAATACCACATACCACATGGGACTGAGTATGTAATGAACAGAAGCAATACTGAAGCCTGGAACTTTAGGAATACATTAACCTGGGATAAAATATGGGATGAGCACAAACTAAATGTATTTGCTGGAACCGACATCAGAAAGGTTTATTATGAGAATTTCTTCCACAGGAAATATGGGTATAACAAACAAACAACAACCCATGTTGTGGTCAATGAAAGAGACTTTGCAAGTGGGGCCATTAAAATGTTTAATGGCTACAGGCTGTGGGATAAATTCTTCACTGCCGGCAATAATGACATCAGGGAATTTTCGGTTTT
>JANQHI010000002.1 GCA_028282705.1 Prolixibacteraceae bacterium
TAAACTACACAAACGAGAATGATTAAAATTTGTGTGAGTTCCTGAATGTATTCAAATTTTTTGAACATTCAGTAATCAAAAAATTTTAAACAGATGAAAAAGCTAATCTTTTTAATGGTATGTGGGGTGGTGGTGCTGTCAAGTTGCACGCAAAAACCAAAAACCAATGAAAAAACAAACAATGTGATAATGGAAAAAACAAATGAATTTGTATCATTTAAGCTATCTGCCAACCTTGATGTACTAACAGAAAAGGAAAAAGAAATGCTTCCCATTTTATTTCAGGCAGCTGATATTATGGAAGAAATTTTTTGGATGGAAGCCTATGGGGATAAAAATGAATTATTTTCAAAATACACTGATGAATACCTGGTCAAGTTCCTGAAAATAAATTATGGCCCATGGGAAAGGCTAAACAACAATGAACCCTTTATAAGTGGTTTTGGTGCAAAGCCAGCAGGTGCCAATTTCTACCCAGCTGATATGGATAAAGAAGAATTTGAGGCATGGGATAATCCAGGTAAAACAAGCCTATATACACTGGTTAAAAGGGGAGAAGATGGCAAATTAATGGCTGTGCCCTATCATAAGGCATTTGAAAGCCAGGTAAAAAAAGCTGCTGGGTTATTAAAAAAAGCTGCTGGGTTGGCAGAAGATGAAGGGCTAAAAAACTACCTATTAAAAAGGGCTGAGGCATTACTCACTGATGATTATTATGAAAGTGACATTGCCTGGCTTGATATGAAAACCAATACTATTGATTTTATTGTTGGCCCAATTGAAAATTATGAAGACCAGTTGTTTGGGTATAAAGCAGCCCATGAATCATTTATCCTCATAAAAGACAAAGAGTGGAGCAAAAAGCTGGAGAAATATGGGGCTATCCTTCCTAAACTTCAGGAAATGCTGCCATGTGAGCCTGTATATAAAAATGAAACCCCAGGTTCTGATGCTGATATGAATGTATACAATGCAATTTATTATGCTGGTGATTGTAATGCTGGAAGCAAAACCATAGCCATAAACCTACCAAATGATGAAAAAGTAAGGGAAGTAAAAGGCAGTAGGAAACTTCAGCTAAAAAATTCAATGCAGGCCAAATTTGATAAAATCCTTGTCCCAATTTCAAAGCTGCTAATTGAAGAAAGCCAGCAAAAACATGTAAAGTTTGATGCCTTTTTTGAAAACACCATGTTCCATGAAGTAGCTCATGGGCTGGGGCTGGGAAAAACTGTAGATAAAACATCAACAGTTCGCGAAGCCCTTAAAGATGCCTACACATCAATTGAAGAAGGAAAGGCTGACATACTTGGGTTATGGTGTGTATACCAACTGAATGAGATGGGGGAATTCACTGACAAAGACATTATGGACAACTTTGTAACTTTTATGGCTGGTATATTCAGGTCAGTGCGTTTTGGGGCTGCAAGTGCCCATGGAAAAGCCAACATGATACGTTTTTATTATTTCCAAGAAACAGGGGCTTTTACTCGTAACCCTGAAACAGGAAGGTATAGTGTAAACTTTGAAAAAATGAAAGAAGCCATGTTCAACTTGGCTGAAATGATACTAAAAATGCAAGGGGATGGTGATTATGAAGCTGCTTCAAAGCTGATAAAAGAAAAAGGGTATATCCAGGAAGAACTACAAAAAGACCTGGACAGGATTTCTTTTGAAGGCATTCCACGTGATATTGTTTTTGAACAAGGGCCAAAAGTGCTGGGGCTTTAAACTGAAAAAACTCAAAAGATTTTCTAAAACAAATTAGGGCTAAAGGGAGGTGCAAATACCTCCCTTTAACTTCTTATTAACAACATTTTGCAATAACAGTTGTTATTTTTGCAAAATGAAATTGGCGAACAAAATACTGTCATGTATACTATTAATCCCATTCTTGTTGTTATCAACAGGGGTTCTGGTTTATAGTTCTTTGTGTACTTGTACTGGAAGTGAGCAGGTCAGTATATATGTAACCCCTGAAACCTGCAATACTGATGAAAATACTTCCGATCCAGCATGCTGTAGTATAAATATAAATGAGGGCAGCTCAAACTGTTGTAGTGGGTGCCAAGAGCATGACAATGGCTGCAACTGCTCTGATTTTGATATAACCTACCTGAAAATAAAAAACCAGGTAGCCAATGAAGCGGTCAGGGTTGCCAAACCTTTGCCAGTTACTATTTTTGCTGAATTATTTCCAATATATACCATTACTGCTGACTTAATACTGGATGAAGACCAGGTTATTAATGATAATGAACCACCTCCTAAGCATAAATCTTCATTCGATTTCTTAATTCAGGTCAACCAACTTAAAATCCCTCACAAAGCTTAAGGTTTTATTTCAGTTTTAGTTAACGTGGATAATAATCTTATTAAAATCTTAAGCAATGAAATCATATATTATATGTTTATTTTTAATTTTTCCATTTATAGCCAATTCCCAAATCCTCAAGGGTACAGTTTATGGCAACAATGAATCTGGTAAAGAACCTTTGCCTGGTGTAAATATTTACTGGCAAGGCACAAATATTGGAATAGCCTCTGATACAGATGGGAATTTTAAAATAAAAAAAAGAAAGAACCAGCACATGTTGGTATTTAGCTTTGTGGGCTATGAAACACAAGTTGTCCATATATCAGGGGCTGAACCTGTTACTATAACCCTGGAACCCAACCTTAAATTGGGTGAAGTTACTGTAACAAAAAAAGACAGGGGCACATACCTGTCAACTATCAACCCAATCCATACTGAACGCATCACAGGGGCTGAACTAACCAAGGCAGCCTGTTGCAATTTGGCTGAAAGTTTTGAGACAAATCCTTCAGTAGATGTGAGTTATTCTGATGCAATTTCAGGTGCTAAAGAATTAAAACTTCTAGGGTTGGCTGGTATTTATTCCAAACTCCAAAAAGAGAATATCCCTAATATGGGGGGATTGGCAACCAGCTATGGATTAACATATATTCCAGGTCCCTGGATGGAATCCATGCAAGTATCAAAAGGTACATCATCTGTTTTAAATGGTTATGAATCCATCACAGGGCAAATTAATGTTGAATACAAAAAGCCAGATTCAAATGAAAAGCTGCATTTAAACCTATTTTCAAGTGCTTCTGGAAAATTGGAATTTAATGGGAATACAAATTTCAAAATTGTTGGTGATACCCTTACCACTGGGCTTTTAGTCCATGCTGAAAACCTTTATAATGAAATTGACCATAACAATGATAGTTTCCTTGATGAACCTGTTATTAAACAATTCCATATCCTGAACAGGTGGAAATACCAAAATTTCAAAGGGCATATGGCCCAGGCAGGCATTGACCTTCTTTTTGAGGACAGGACAGGTGGGCAAGTAGGGTTTGATAAGGATAAAGGCAATACCCTTAATAATTTATATGGGGTAAACATTAATACTGCCAGGGCAGAAGCATTTTTTAAAACAGGGTATGTTTTTCCCAGCCAAAGCACTGCAATTGCATTCCTTTCAAATTTTTATTACCACGACCAAAAATCATTTTATGGGTTGAATGATTACAATGCTGATGAATCAAAGTTGTTTATGAACCTTATCCTTACAGTAGACTTGGACAAATATGCATTCCATACCATAAATACTGGGGCATCATTCATTTACAACAAGTTCAATGAGGAATTAAAAACTACAAATAGGTTATTTTTATTATCGAGGAATGAGAACATACCTGGCCTATTTGCTGAATATACATACAAACCTAACCTGTTATTTACAGCTATGGTTGGTTTCAGGTCTGATTTTCACAACCAGTTTGGTACCATTCTTACCCCAAGGATGCATTTAAGGTATAGCCCTGACAATAAACTGGTTTTCCGTGCAAGTGTAGGAAAAGGATACAGGTCTGCTAATGTACTGGCTGAAAATATTTTCCTTTTGGCCAGTTCCAGAAGCTTAAACTGGGAAGATGCCAATTACCTGGAGAATGCCTGGAATTATGGGATTAGCTTAGTTCAGAATTATACCCTTTTTGACAAGGCATTGCAAATAAACACTGAATTTTATAGGACTGATTTTATTGACCAGCTGATCATAGACAGGGAAAGTTCTGAAACTGAAGTATTGCTGTATCCACTTGATGGCAAGTCATATGCAAACAGCTTCCAGGTTGACCTCAAATATGAATTAATCAAAAATTTTGACCTGGTTTTAGCATATAGGTTAAATGATGTAAAGCAAACAATTGGGGATAAATTAAAAGAAAAAGCCCTGACAAGTAGGTACAAAGGGTTAATTACATTGAACTATACAACCAACCTCAAAAAATGGATGTTTGATTACACTGTCCAGTTTAATGGGGGAGGAAGGATACCTGTGTATGGGGTGCAACCAAATTTAGATGATGAATTTTCTCCATATACGATTATGAATGCACAGGTAACCAAGTATTTCAGGGGGTGGAACATCTACCTGGGGTCTGAAAACTTGGCTGGTTTCAAGCAAAAAAATCCCATACTTGGTGCCAATGACCCATTTGGCCCTAATTTTGATGCAACAACCATTTGGGGGCCAGTAAAAGGCAGGAGGATATATGTTGGGTTAAGGTTTACCTTAAATAATTAATAAACAGTAAGTATAAACAAATAAATATTTTATTATGAATAAGATAATTATACTCCTGGTAGTAATTTTTGCAGGTTCTTTTATTTCTGAAAGTGTAGCCCAGGAGAAAAAAACAAAGACAGTGTGTTTTAAAAGCAATATGGACTGTGCCAATTGCGAAAACAAACTTAATGAATACCTGAAATTTGAAAAAGGCGTTAAAGCCCTGAAAGTAGATTATGTATCAAATACCATTTTAATTGAATATAAAAATGGTAAAAACAGTGATGAAGGGTTGGCAAAATCAGTAGAGAAAAAAGGGTACAAAATTGAAAAAATAAGCCTGGAAGAATATAAAAAGTTGGTGGCTGCCTCTCAGGAAGAAACAAGCAAAAAAAGCAATTAAATAAAAAAGCTAAAAAAGCTCCAATTTCTTTTTAACTTGTTGTAGCAAGCCTTTTTCCCTGATGGCTCCCTCGGTCAGGTTAATAATGGCTTCATCATTGAAAGAAGCCCTGTTTATGGTCAGGTCAAAATAATCAGTTGCCTTGCATACTTCATTTATGGCCTTCCTGAATGCCAGGCGTTCCTTTTCTACAATATCTATAAACTTTATAGCTTCAAGCCTGGTCATGTTATTTTTCTCCATGATTGATTCAATCCTGTACTCCAAAGGCGCCATTAGCCTGATATGAAGCGAGCGTGTAATATCCCTGGCTATAATATGCCCTGCACGGCCAACAATAATACAATTCCCATCTTCAGCATGTGAGTGTACCACATCAATTACAGTATTAATGATTTTCCTTTCACTTTTGTAGCTTTTATTATTAAAAGCTTTCAAAATTTCCTCAAAAGTATACCTATCTGTTTGCCTGAAAATCTTTGTAACTTTTGAAAGGTCAATGTCAAGCTCTTGAGCACTCTCATAAAAAATCTCTTTACTTAATACATTCCAGGTTGCAAGCTGGTTAAATTCGTTCAGCTTTTCCGAAAGTATCCTTGCCATTTGAAGGCCATTACAACCAACTTCTCGTGAAATTGTAATTACAGGACCTGGTTTGTACATGCCTTTGTCAAAAGTTACACCTTTTTTTAGGCGCTTATTCATGTAGTTAATTAATGAATTTTTCATGACACCCTCCTTTTTTTTAGAAATTACGATAATTTCAGGAAATAGTTTATGTTTTAAAGAACCTTGTCTAAAAAGATTTATGTTTTTCACATGGATGCCAGTTTATATGATTTTTGTTTTGATGATAACACCTTATTTTAAATATATTTGTTCTGAACCATAAAAAAGGAAATCTGATATGTTTGAAAAAAGTACTTATATAAACAGGAGGAAAAAACTTGTTGACGGAGTTGCGAATGGGGTTATATTGATTCTTGGCAACAATGAATCACCTATGAATTATAAAGCCAATACCTTCCATTTTAGGCAAGATAGCAGCTTTTTATATTTCTTTGGTTTGGATTTACCTGGCCTAGCTGGCATCCTTGATGTTGACAGTGGTGAACAAATCATTTTTGGAAATGATGTTGAAATTGAAGACATTATCTGGATGGGACCACAAACCCCTTTACAGGAAAAAGCTTCACAGGTAGGCATCCACAAAACTATCCCATTCAGCAAACTTGAAGAGTATATAAAAGGGGTTATATCATCAGGGCGGAAAATCCATTTCCTCCCACCATACAGGGCTGAAAATATGTTATTGGTTGAAAAGTTAACAGGTATTACTGCCTCTCAGCAGCAGCATTATGTGTCAGTTGAATTGATTAAAGCCATAGTAAATATCCGCTCCATAAAAGAACCTGCCGAGATTGAAGAGATAAGGAAAGCATGTGCTACTGGATACCAAATGCATGTTACAGCTATGGGCATGGCAAAACCAGGTGTTTGGGAACAGGAAATTGCAGGAACCATTGAAGGGATTGCTGTTGCAGGTGGAGGTATGGTATCTTTCCCTGTTATCCTCTCCCAAAATGGGGAAACATTGCATAACCATGACCACTCAAATTTCTTGAAAGAAGGGAAACTTATGCTCACTGATGCAGGAGCAGAAACAAGGCTTCATTATGCTTCAGATTTTACACGGACAACACCAGTAGGAGGGAAATTCACGCAAAAGCAAAGGGAGATTTATAATATTGTACTTGCAGCCAACAACAAGGCTACACAGCTTACCAAACCAGGTGCTACTTATTTGTCTGTACACCTTGCAGCATGTGAAGTAATTGCTTCAGGCTTAAAAGATATGGGGCTTATGAAAGGTGATGTTAAGGAAGCTGTGGCCAGTGGGGCACATGCATTGTTCTTCCCTCATGGGCTTGGCCATATGATGGGGTTAGATGTACATGATATGGAAGACCTTGGGCAAATATATGTGGGCTATGATGATGAAACAAGGCCAGTCGACCAATTTGGCACAGCTTATTTGCGTTTAGGGCGCAAACTTCAACCTGGTTTTGTGATAACCAATGAACCTGGCATTTACTTCATCCCTGCTTTAATTGATAAGTGGAAGGCTGAAAATATCCATACAAGCTTTATAAACTTTGATAAGGTTAATGAATATCGTGGCTTTGGAGGGATCAGGCTTGAAGATGATATTTTGGTAACTGAAAATGGAAGCCAGCTTATTGGGGAAAGGGTTCCAATTGACCCTGATGAAGTAGCTGCAATAGTTTCTAAGTAAAGGTATTGGGTGCTGCTGGGCAGGTATTAGTTAGGCAGCATCTGCTTTTTTAATATCCTGTGGTAGAAATATTCAATTTCATTGTTTATTTCATCCCGAACTTCCCTGCAATTCTCCAGTAAAATATGGGGATCCCTGTATTTTTTTATGGGGTTGCTAAAACCCAAATGCATTTTGCGTTTATACTTAATAGTACTGGGAATCTCAATTTCTTCAGGAGTCCCATCACCAACAGTTATAAGAAAATCAAATTCCACATGCTCATATTCTGAATAATGTTTAGGGCTAGCTGATGCAAATTTAATCCCAATTTCGCCCAATACCTCAATAGCCAACCCATTAACTTCTTCAGCAGGGTAAATGCCAGCTGAATATATTTCTAGTGATTTATCACACCTTTTTAGTACTGCTTCAGCTATTTTGCTCCTACATGAATTTTGGTAACTAAGGAAAAGGATTTTCATGAGAATATTCATTGATTTTTAGGGTTAGTAATTTAGGAAAAAAAGTTGTTTTATAAAATGAATGGAACCCTTTCAATGGCTCAAATATTGGGGTGTACAACTGTTTCTTAACATATTATTTCTAGATATAGCCACATATAGAAAAAGTTGCTGCTTTTTTTGCCTTGCAAAACACATAAACCCAAAATAACTGAACCCTGGTTGTGTTGCTTTTTTTTCTTTGGTTAAATTAAGGTATAAAAACTTTGAGTATTATTATGTAATTCCCTATTTTCGTAAGCTAAAGCAATTAATTTGTAATGTACAAATTAAGGCTAAACATAAAATTTAGTTAAATGGACCCGAAAGATCTAAAAAACTCTGATGAGTTAAAAAGTACTGCGCCTGATGACCACAAACAGCTGGAAAATGCTGCTACTGATTCTGCTAATGCAGAAAATAAAGAAGATTCTATTGTAGAGGAAAAAGAAACAGTTGTTAGCAAAAAGAAAGTATCAGCAAAAAAACCAAAAGAAAAAGTTGAAGAAAAAGGTGCTGAACCAACAATTGAAGAAGCAGAGAAAGCTCCTGTAGAGGAGACAACAGATAAACCTGTTAAAAAAGAAGAGCCTAAACAAAAGGAAGATGTTGAGGTTAAAGGAGAAGCTGTACCTGTACCTAAAGAAACTGACAAACCTGTTTCTGAAAAAGAAAAGGAAGAACCTGCTAAAGATGTTAGCCCTGAGAAACAGGAAGAGAAAAAAGAACCTGAGGAAGAGGTAGCTGAAAAGGTTGAAGTTAAAGGAGAAGTTGTACCTGAACCTAAAGAAACTGATAAACCTGTTTCTGAAGAAGAAAAGGAAGAACCTGCTAAAGATATTAGCCCTGAGAAACAGGAAGAGAAAAAAGAACCTGAGGAAGAGGTAGCTGAAAAGGTTGAGGCTAAGGAAAAAGATGAAGAAAGCAAAGAAAGCACTACTGAAGAACCAAAGGCTGCCCCAGTTAGCACTGAAGAGACAAAAAAACAGGATAAAGAACCCCCAAAGGAAGTAGACTATACCACATATACACAAATTGAGCTTGTAAATGCACTAAGAGACCTGATAGATGAGGCAGGAGATGAGGATATAAAATTTCAGGTTGAAAACATAAAATCCAATTTCTATAAATTGCTGAATGCAAGGATGCTGGAACAAAAAGAGGCATTTATAAATGAAGGGGGGAAAGAGGAAGATTTTGTAGCCGAGAAAGATCCTTATGAGCAAGATATAAAAGATTTACTCAAAAAATACCGCCAGCAAAGGATAGACTTTAACAAAAAATTAGAAGGGCAAAAAGAAGAAAACCTGGTACTCAAATATGAGGTTATTGAAGAAATTAAAAACCTCATTAATAATGAAGAATCAATAAATAAAACATTCCAGGAATTCAGGGAATTGCAAATGCGCTGGAGGGAGATTGGGCTTGTACCCCAATCAAAAATGAAAGACCTTTGGGATACTTACCACTTCCATGTTGAGAATTTTTATGATTATATTAAGATTAATAAAGAATTGCGTGACCTTGACTTGCGCAAAAACCTGGAGATAAAAATTGGGCTTTGTGAAAAAGCAGAAGAATTATTGGCTGAAACTTCCATAATAAAAGCTTTTAACACATTACAAAAATACCATGAGGAGTGGAGGGAAATAGGACCTGTGCCACGAGATAAAAAAGAAGAAATTTGGGAACGTTTTAAGGCTGCTACTTCTTTAATTAATAAAAAACACCAGGAGTTTTTTGAAAACAGGAAAAAAGAGCAAAAGAAAAACCTGGAAGCAAAAACCCATTTGTGTGAAAAAGCTGAAGAAATTGCCAATATCGAGATAAAAGGCCATAAAGAATGGGACGAAAAATCAAAGGAATTAATTGAACTCCAAAAGGTTTGGAGGACCATTGGTTTTGCTCCAAAACGTGATAATAACAGGATTTATGACAGGTTCAGGAATGCTTGTGACAAGTTTTTTGAGAGTAAAAGGGAATTTTATGCAAAAAACAAAGAGCTGCAACAAAACAACCTGCAACTAAAAATAGACCTGTGTGTGCAGGCTGAAGCATTGAAAGACAGCACTGATTGGAAGAAAACCACCCAGGATTTCATCAATATACAGAAAAAATGGAAAGAGGTTGGCCCTGTACCCAGGAAACACTCTGATGCTGTATGGAAAAGGTTTAGGGCTGCTTGTGATTATTTCTTTGATAAAAAATCAGACCATTTTTCATCAGTTGATGGTGAGCAGGTTGACAACCTTAAAGCAAAAGAAAAACTAATTGAGGACATAAACAATTTTAAACCTAGTGGAGATATTGATACAGACCTGGTTACCCTAAAAAGCTTCCAAAGAAAATGGACAGAAATCGGGCATGTCCCCATCAGGAAAAAGGATGATGTCCAAAATAGGTTCAGGGAAGCAATTAACAAACATTTTGACGAGTTAAACCTGGATGACTCAAAACGTAATATGCTGAAGTTCAGGAACAAGGTCTCTAATTTCTCTGAAACTTCAAGGGGGCAAAACAAAATGCGTTTTGAGAGGGATAAGTATATGAATAAGATGAAACAGCTTGAAAATGACCTGGTATTGCTCGAAAATAATATTGGGTTCTTTTCTCAATCAAAAAATGCTGAATCATTAATAGCAGATGTAAACAAGAAAATAGCCCAAACCAAAGAGAAAATAGAGTTCCTGAAGAATAAGATCAGGATTATTGATGAATATGACGGAAACGAAGAATAAACAGGAGGCCGGTTAAATGACCGGCTTTTTTATTTAGAAGTTGTTTAAAGTTACATTAAAGCGCTAATAAAATATTAACACTGCGAGCATGTAAGATAATATTGTTTAATTTTGCATTTTTTGAAACAAAATAAAAATATTAAGCTTTGCCTGAAACAAGATACATATTCGTAACTGGTGGTGTAACCTCTTCTTTAGGAAAAGGTATATTAGCCTCATCTCTGGCAAAATTGTTACAAGCCAGGGGGTATTCTGTAACCATACAAAAGTTGGATCCATATATAAATGTTGATCCTGGAACGCTAAACCCTTATGAACATGGCGAGTGCTATGTAACAGAAGATGGGGCAGAAACAGACCTTGACTTGGGGCATTATGAGCGTTTTTTGAATGCTCCCACATCACAAGCCAACAATGTAACTACTGGCAGGATATACCAATCAGTTATCAGTAAAGAAAGGAGAGGGGATTACCTGGGCAAAACTGTTCAGATCATCCCTCATATCACAGATGAAATAAAAAGGAAAATTAAATTCCTTGGCTCAAAGGGGAAATATAACATAGTTGTTACTGAAATAGGTGGGACTGTTGGCGATATTGAGTCCCTGCCATACATTGAATCAGTCAGGCAGCTGAAAAGGGAAATGGGGCATAAAGCAATTGTTGTACACCTCACCCTGGTTCCATTCCTTGCAGCTACTGGAGAACTAAAAACCAAGCCTACGCAACATTCAGTGAAAGCTTTGCTGGAGACAGGGGTACAACCTGATGTACTTGTTTTGAGGACCGAACACGAAATTGACAAGCCTGTAAGGGAAAAGGTAGCATTGTTTTGCAATGTAGACAATGATGCTGTGGTGCAATCAATCAATGTACCTACAATATATGAAGTCCCATTAAAAATGCAGGAAGAAGGGCTTGATGTTATTGTGCTGAAAAAGCTGGAGCTGGAAGTAAAAGCTAAGCCTGAATTAACTGCATGGAATAATTTCCTCAAAAAACTTAAAAGCCCTAAAGCCAGCATTGAAATTGGTTTAATTGGCAAATATGTAGAATTACATGATGCTTACAAATCCATTGCTGAGTCATTGGTTCATGCTGGGGCTGAAAACAGGTGTGTTGTAAAGATTAAGTGGATCCATTCTGAAAACATCCATAATAGAAATGTGGGCGAATGTTTATCAGGGCTGAATGGAATTATTGTAGCACCTGGTTTTGGGCACAGGGGTATGAAAGGAAAGATCATTGCAGCTCAATATGCCCGCGAAAATAACCTTCCTTACCTGGGAATTTGCCTGGGGATGCAAGTGGCTGTCATTGAGTTTGCGAGGAATGTACTTAAACTGGAAGGGGCTGACTCAACAGAAATGAACCCTAAAACCCAATATCCTGTCATTGACCTGATGGAGAACCAAAAAGGGATATCTGACTATGGTGGCACCATGAGGCTGGGAGCTTATGATTGTACCATAGTTTCAAAAGACTCAAAAGTTTTTAATGCTTACAACAAACCATATATACAGGAAAGGCACAGACACAGGTATGAATTTAATAATGACTACCTGAAGCAATTTGAAAAAGCAGGGATGAAAGCTGCTGGGATCAACCCAGACACTGACTTGGTTGAAATTATGGAAATACCTGGGCACAAGTGGTTTGTGGGGGTACAGTTCCATCCAGAATACAGAAGTACAGTTTTAAATCCACACCCACTATTTGTCGATTTTATAAAATATTCTTTAGAACAATAGGCACATTATGGATAAAAGATCAATAATAGGTATCCTCCTGATTTTTGCAATATTGGTTGTTTTTTCAATCATTAACCAACCTTCCAAAGAAGAAATTGAGGAAGCAAAAAGGAAAAGTGATTCAATTGCACAGGTTGAATTGGAAAAAGCTACCCGTGCAAGGTTAGAAGAGGAGGCTAAAAAAAACCTGGAAACCAAAGTTGAGGAAGTAAAAACAGATACTATTGCCCAGGAAATAGTGCTGCAAGAGCGTGAAAACAGGCTTGGCTCTTTTGGGAAAACTTCAATTGGTGAGGAAGAGTTTTATACAGTTGAAACCAATTTATATAAAATAGTATTTACAAATAAAGGGGGGCGTGTAAATTCCGTTGAATTAAAAGAATACCAAACCCATGATTCATTGCCGCTTATCCTTTTTGATGGCCCTGAAACATTATTCAGTTTGAATTTTTTCTCAGGAAACAGGATTATTCAAACCGGGCAACTTTATTTTACAACCAACCTGGCTGAACATACAACCATTGGCGGGCCAAAAGTAAGGAAAGGAGATGAAGGGAAAGAGAAAAAGAACATTGACAACCCGGGCGAAAGTAAAGTAATCTCATTTAAATTAGAACCAGAACCTGGCAAGTTTATTGAATATGTTTACACCATTAAGCATAATTCATACATGGTTGGTTTTGACCTGAATATGCAAGGTATGAATGACCAGATTGCCTCTAATATCTCTAACCTGAATTTAACCTGGTCTTATGACCTACCCAGGCAGGAAAGGATTTCAAAATGGGGAGAGGATAGGTACACTGATTTAAATTATAAGTTTTATGATGGGGATATTGAGAAAATAAGCCAGGGTAAATCTAAGAGGGAAGACCTTCCCACAAAAACCCATTGGATTGGTTTTAAACAACTGTTTTTTAACTCTACCATTATTGCTGATGATAATTTCCCTTCAGGTGCCGTGGTTGAAAGCAAAACATTTGAAGATAATCCAGATTATTTGGCAAACTTTTATGCTGATATTCCAATACCCTACAATGGAAGTAGTAAAGAAAATTTTGGAATGGCATTCTATTTTGGCCCTAACCATTATCAAACATTGAAACAATATGACATTGGGTTGGAAAGGCTGGTTTACCTGGGGTATGCTATTGTGCGCCCAGTTAACAGGTATATTATCATCCCAGTATTTAATTTTTTAAGGAAATACCTTGATAATTTTGGGCTGATCATATTATTGCTCACCATATTTATAAAAACGCTGGTTTTTCCATTTACCTATAAGTCTTACATTTCCCAGGCAAAAATGCGTGCATTAAAACCTGAGGTTGATGAGCTAAATGCAAAATTTGGTGCTGACAAAGCCATGGAAAAACAGCAGGCTACTATGGCACTTTACAGGAAGGCTGGTGTAAGCCCAATGGGAGGCTGTTTGCCTATGCTTTTGCAGATGCCAATTTTATTTGCCATGTTCTTTTTCTTCCCAACATCAATAGAATTGAGGCATGAAAGTTTCTTGTGGGCACAAGACTTGTCAACCTATGATTCAGTCCTGAAGCTACCATTCAACATCCCAATTTATGGAGACCATGTTAGCTTGTTCTGCTTGCTGATGACAATATCTACTATCATTTCAACCAGGCTGAACCCACAAACTGCTAGCAGTGCTTCAATGCCTGGCATGAAATCAATGATGTACATTATGCCACTTATGTTCCTATTTATACTGAACAGTTACCCATCAGGGTTGAGCTATTACTACTTGTTGGCAAACTTGTTTACCATTGGCCAAACCTATTTGGTCAGGAGGTTTGTGGATGAAGAAAAAATAAGAGCCCAATTATTGATCAATAAGAAAAAACCACAAAAGAAATCTGGTTTCCAGGCAAGGCTTGAAGAAATGGCTAAACAACGCGCAGGGCAACAACCTAAAAAGAAGAAAAAGTAATATCCATATATGATAATGAATTTGAAAGGAGGTTTTTTAGCCTCCTTTTTTATTTAGACGTTGTTTAAACCTTACCATAATGCAACAGTCAAATATGGCAATTAAAATAAAATGTATAATCATGAAATGAGCATAAATTTTCAGCATCCTAAAATATACCAACCGTGGATGATTAAAATTTTTGCGAAAGCGAAGCGGTTACATAGGTGCGGAAATTTT
>JANQHI010000003.1 GCA_028282705.1 Prolixibacteraceae bacterium
TTTGTTGGTTTGCCATAAAACAAAGGTAAGCTTTTTAGAAGCTAAAGCCAGATGCACTAAAGTGCATAGTTTTAACTTTTGTTGAGACCAATAAAAATACCAGGCTAACAAATAAAACTTACCAATTAAATAAAAAGTTCAACAAAATATTAAATATAAATTTGAAGGGTTTAGGTTTATTAACTAAAAAAATTTGAGGGAGATTATAATAAAATGTAGATTTGAATTTAATTTTAAACTGTGTTATAAAATTAATTGGTAGAATTAACTAGCTTTTGGACCTGAATGACCATTGATGGCTATATCGTATTTGGGGTTATTATCCTATGTATTTTTGCGCTGGCAAAAGAGGTAATGCGCCCTGGATTAATCCTTTTTTCAGGTGTTACTGTACTTATGGCAATGGGCATTATTAATGCCAACGAAACGTTATCAGGTTTTTCAAACAAAGGTATGATAACCATTGCTATCCTGTTCCTGGTTAGTGAAGGTGTAAGGCAATCGGGTGCTCTTAACAGGTTGGCTCAAGCTTACCTTCCAAGGAAAAGAGGAAGGATGACCTTCTTGCTCCCGCGAATTATGATCCCAGTTTCATTCCTTTCTGCTTTTTTGAACAATACCCCAGTGGTTATCATATTTGCCCCAATGATCAAAAAATGGGCTGAAAAGTTAAACTTGTCATCCCAGAAATTTTTGATCCCACTTTCTTATGCAGCGATCTTTGGAGGGATGTGTACATTGATTGGAACTTCCACAAACCTGGTTGTCCACGGCTTAATGCTCGAGAATGGATATGCTGGATTTAACATGTTTGAACTAGGCAAGGTGGGTGTTTTTGTAGCTATTATTGGTTTTATATATATGTCTGTTTTTGGCAACAGGCTTCTACCTGGGCAAAAAATACGATTTGCTGTAACAAACAATGATTCCAAAGAATATTATTATGACCTGATTATCCCTGCCAACAGCAAATTGATTGGTAAAGAATTTACCAATGGAAAACTTAGCATATTAAAAGATCTATTGATCCATTCAGTTGAAAGAGAAGGTGCTAAAAAAGATACTACCAAAGGTACATTTACCATCCAGGAAAATGATAAGCTGATGGTAGCTGGAAAATCTGACAGCCTGAATTACATCCTTGAAAGGGATGATGTAGAACTGCAAGGGCTTGACCTGGTAACAGGGCATATACCAAAATCAGATTTAAAACAATACCAGGCTGTTCTTTCCCCACGTTTCCCTGGAATAGGTAAAAACATAGTGGAATTCAATTTTTACGACCATTACCAAGCTGCTGTATTGGCTGTCCATAGGAATGGTGAACGCATTACCTCTGACATTAGAAATGTAAAATTAAAGGTTGGTGACAGTGTTGTTTTATTGACCAATGAACGTTTTATTAAAAACTGGGGAGAGTCAAAAATATTCTACCTAACCTCATATTTTGGCGACCATAAAACCAAGGGCAATGCTTGGAAAAAATGGACTGCTTTTATTATCCTGCTTATTATGGTAGTTGGCTCAACAGTTGGCAGGTACTTTTCTTCAAAAGATGGTATCACTTTTGACATGTTCTACTTTGCTGCCATAGCTGCTATTGTTATGATCTGGCTAAATATTATGCCTCACCAGAAATATACAAAATCCATTAGTTGGGATTTACTGATCACCATTGCCTCAGCCTTTGCCATAAGTAAAGCCATGCAGAATTCTGGAGCTGCAGATGCAATGGCTCTTTCAACCATTAATTTTGCAAAAGCCTGGGGCCCCATTGGGGTATTGGCAGCTGTATACTTAATGACTTCATTGTTCACGGAAATAATTACCAACAATGCAGCAGCAGCCCTGGTTTTCCCAATTGCCCTGTCAGCAGCTACCCAGTTGGGTGTTGACCCACAACCATTTTTTGTTGCCATTGCCATAGCTGCATCAGCCAGCTTTGCTACACCAATTGGCTACCAAACTAACCTGATTGTGCAAGGTATTGGGAATTACCGTTTTCGCGAATTCCTTAAAATTGGCCTACCTTTAAATATCCTGGCCTTCATTATTACTGTACTTTTAGTACCCCTTTTCTGGAGTTTTTAGTAGATTTCTAACTAACCAGTAAAACATATAAAAACATTTTGGCTATCCTTTAATTTGCAAATCAAATGGAATAAAATAAAAACATTATATTTGCCATCCTTCATGGTATATTTTGAATATATTTTAGATTGAAATGTTCATATTTATTTCTTGTTTTAGCTAAATGACAAAGAATACAATATGAACTATTTACCCTTACTTATAAAGGGATACATAAAAAACTATTGATTTGATGAAAGATTACAGTCTTACCAATTTAAGAGAGCTTGAAGCAGAAGCCATCCATATCATCAGGGAGGTAGCTGCAGAATTTGAAAACCCTGTTATGCTATATTCCATAGGGAAAGATTCTTCAGTAATGGTGCGCCTGGCTGAAAAGGCTTTTTACCCTGGCAAAGTACCATTCCCATTGATGCACATTGACTCTAAATGGAAATTTAGTGAGATGATTGAATTCAGGGATAATTATGCCAAAGAAAAAGGTTGGGACCTGATCGTTCATTATAATAAAGAAGGCTTTGAAAGTGGGGTTGGCCCATTTACCCATGGAAGTAAAGTACATACTGACATTATGAAAACACAAGCCCTTTTAGCAGGCCTTTCAAAATACAAATTTGATGCTGCTTTTGGTGGGGCAAGGCGTGATGAAGAAAAATCAAGGGCTAAAGAAAGAATCTATTCTTTCAGGGATAAATTCCACCAATGGGATCCTAAAAACCAGCGCCCTGAGTTATGGGATATTTACAATGCCAAAGTCCATAAAGGTGAGTCAATTCGTGTATTCCCAATCTCAAATTGGACTGAACTTGACATCTGGCAATATATAAGGTTAGAAAACATCCCAATAGTACCTCTTTATTATGCCAAAGAAAGGCCTATTGTAGATATTGATGGCAACCTGGTTTTGGATGATGATAACAGGATGCCAAAAGAGTTAAGAGACAAAGCTGAAATCAGGATGGTGCGTTTCAGGACATTGGGTTGCTACCCTTTGACAGGTGCAGTAGAATCAGAAGCTGATACCATTGAGAAGATTGTGGAAGAGATGATGACAGTAACCAAATCTGAACGCACAACCAGGGTTATTGACTTTGACCAGGAAGCCAGCATGGAACAGAAAAAAAGGGAAGGGTATTTTTAAGCCCCCTCTAGCTCCCCCAAAAGGGGAGGATAAAAATCAACAACAAGGACAACAAAACATCATAACAAATGACATCTCACATATCCAACATACAGGAATTTTTAAACCAGGACCAGAAAAAAGATTTATTGCGTTTACTAACTGCAGGTTCAGTTGATGATGGCAAATCAACATTGATTGGCAGGCTGCTTTTTGATAGCAAAAAGTTATATGAGGATCAATTATCTACCCTTGAAAGAGACAGCAAAAGGGTTGGGCATGCTGGTGATGAGATTGATTATGCTCTTTTGTTGGATGGTTTAAAAGCTGAGCGTGAACAGGGGATTACCATTGATGTAGCTTACAGGTACTTCTCAACAGCCAAAAGGAAATTTATTATTGCTGATACACCTGGGCATGAGCAGTATACCAGGAACATGGTAACAGGTGCATCAACTGCTAACCTGGCTATTATCCTTGTTGATGCAAGGTCGGGGGTAATCACCCAAACCAGGCGCCACACCTACCTGGTTTCACTTCTGGGCATCAAGCACATTGTACTGGCTGTGAACAAGATGGACTTAATGGAATATAGCCAGGAAGTATTTGATAACATTTGTGAAGATTACAAAAGTTTCATTACCCAACTTGATATCCCTGATTTGACCTGTATCCCCCTTTCTGCATTAAAAGGTGACAATGTAGTTGAGCTTTCAGATAAAATGCCCTGGTACAATGGGAAAAGCATGCTTGAATACCTTGAATCAGTGCATATTGGAAGTGATAGGAATTTTAGTGATTTAAGGTATCCTGTACAATATGTGCTAAGGCCAGATATCAACTTCAGAGGGTTCTCAGCCCGGGTGGCCTCAGGAATAATCAAAAAAGGAGATGATATTGTGGTGCTTCCTTCAGGGAAAAAATCAAAAGTGGCATCCATTGCTAGTTATGATGGTGAGATGGATTATGCTTTCCCTCCACAATCAGCAACTGTTACCCTTGAAGATGAAATTGATATTTCAAGAGGGGATATGATCGTCCACCCTGACAATATGCCCAGGGTTGAAAGGCATTTTGAAGCCATGCTGGTTTGGATGGATGAAAAACCCATGGAGCTCTCAACCCATTTTTTTATAAAACATACCACCAATAACACCAAGGCAAGGATTGATACCATAAGGTATAAGGTGGATGTAAATACCCTGAAAAAATCAGAAATAGGGCATTTCAACCTGAATGAAATAGGCCGGGTTGTTATCACCACTACCAAACCTTTATTCTTTGACCCTTATAAAAAGAACAGGGAGACTGGGGCATTTATCCTGATTAACCCTGTTACCCACAATACCTGTGCTGTGGGTATGATCATTGACAAACTAAGGAGTGAAGACCTGCCATCCAGGATCACTGACATGGACAGGGAGAAGATAGCCCAGGGGCAAGCATTGGTATCACAAGAAGAATGGGTAAAAAAATATAACCAGAAAGGAGAGAGCATATGGATCACTGGCTTGCATGGCTCAGGGAAAAATGAGCTAGCATTTACCCTTGAAAGGAAACTTTTTGAAAATGGGGCTACTGTGGTTTTACTGGATGGAAGTTCTGTGCGCCCAGGCCTTAGCAAGGAGCTTGACTTCTCCCCTGCTGATGCTGCTGAACACCTCAGGAGGGTTGCCCATGTGTGCAGGTTACTGAATAACCAGGGGATCATTACAATTTGTTCTTTCATTTCTCCAGATGCCTCAATTCGTGAACAGGTTGGTGAGATCATTGGCAAGGAAAGGTTCCACCTGATGTATATGGATGCTTCACTGGAGTTCTGCAAAAAGAATAAACCTGAGTTGTATGAAAAAGCAGAGGAAGGCAAAACAAAATACCTCCCAGGTTTTGATATTGATTTTGAGGCACCAGGTAATGCTGTTTTAACATTCAGCCCTGAAGAAAATGGCAGCAATGCAGAAGTAATCCTGGAATACCTGACAGAGAAAAAGATTTTCCCACACGCCTAAGCTAAATTTTTCATACTTTTATCCTTCAAATTTAGATGGATGAAAATTTTAGTTACAGGTACTGCAGGGTTTATTGGTTTTCACCTGGCAAAAAAATTGCTTGAACGTGGAGATGAAGTGGTTGGTATTGACAATGTTAATGGCTATTATGACACACGCCTGAAATATGCCCGCCTGAAAGAATCAGGCATTTCTGAAGAAGCAGAAGAATGGGGGAAAACAATCCAAAGCATTACCTATAAAAACTATAAATTTACTCGCCTGAACCTGGAAGATAGTGAAAAGGTATTTGAACTTTTCCAACGTGAAAAATTTGACAAAGTATGCAACCTGGCAGCCCAAGCAGGGGTAAGGTACAGCCTTGAAAGCCCATTGGCTTATGTTGACAGCAACCTGGTTGGTTTTATCAATATCCTGGAAGCTTGCAGGAACAATAAAATACAACACCTGGTTTACGCCAGTTCATCCAGTGTATATGGCGACAGCCCCAAAATGCCTTTATCAATCAATGACAATGTAGACCATCCCATTAGTTTGTATGCAGCCACAAAAAAGAGCAATGAATTAATGGCTCATACATACAGCCATTTATACCAGATACCTACCACAGGTTTGCGTTTTTTTACAGTTTATGGCCCATGGGGAAGGCCTGACATGGCTTATTACCTATTCACAAAAGCCATTTTAGAAGAGCAGCCCATCAAGGTATTCAACAATGGGGAAATGTATCGCGATTTTACTTATATTGATGATATCATTGAAGGGGTAATAAGGGTAATTGACAACCCTCCAAAATATGAAAAGACACCTTACAAAATTTACAACATTGGGAACTCAAACCCAGTTAAGTTGCAACATTTTATTGAAGCCATAGAAAAGGCTCTGAACAAAAAAGCCCAAAAGAATTACCTGCCCATCCAACCTGGGGATGTACTGAAAACCTTTGCTGATGTAAGTGAGCTGATAGAAGACATTGGCTACAGGCCAAATACCACTGTTGTGGATGGGGTTACACGTTTTGTAAAGTGGTATAAAGGGTTTTATGGTGTATAAAAAATTGGCAGGCCTATAAGCCGGGTTCTGTATCCCTTTTCAAAAGAAAAGAGCCTCTATCATTTATCTAGCTTTAATATCTCTATTAAAGTCATGCAGCCTACCCCTTCTGGCAAAACAAATGTTAAAAAAAGCGGGTAACTTTCCTCTACCAAATGGTAGAACCAGAATATATTTGGCCTTGCAACCCAGAAGATGTACCCTGGCTATGTCACCATAACCAGCTGTGAGCCCTTACCTCACATTTTCACCTTTACCCCAAAGTAGGGGAAGTTATTTTCTGTTACATTACTATCCCTTTTCAAAGATCTTCCAGTTAAGAAGCCTGGTACCCTTTGTTGCCCGGACTTTCCTCTCCTCTGCCAATAGGCAAAAGAGCGATAGAGCGGCCTGCCAGGTGCAAAAGTAGGATAAATTTATAAGGATTAAGGATTAAAGATTAATAATATGGACTAATTCTTTCTGTTTTGAACTTTCTTCCTCGAGGATACAAAGATGGCAACTAGCTCATTTCCTTCCTTTTCCAGGTTTATCCTTTTATCATTCTTTATTAAGTCAAATTCTTCCATTAATTCAAGCCAAAATACAGATTCATCAGCTTCTTCAATAACAATACTGATTTTAGATGCAAATGCTGCTTTTGATTGAGCTAATGATGCAGCCCTATAATTTGCTGCAACAGATGAAGAGCACCTGATTAACTGCCCTTTAATGTGGTTTCCAAGATAGGTCTTTGGTAATTCTTCTGTTAGGTAAATACAATCAATACAAAATTGTTTTATCCTTTTTTGAGGTCAAATTCTTTTTCCATCTTATTATGAGTTTGAAAATTAATAAATTAAAATATGCTTGAATTATTCATTCTTCATCTATCCATAAAATTCATCCTTAATCCTTTTTCTTTCACCCTTTCCTCAACACCACCATGGTAGCCCCATAGCCATACTCTTTAAATGAGGCATCCTGGAAATAGTATTTTTTATATTTTGATTTTAAAGTTTTATGTACCTCTGCTTTAAGTGTTCCCTGACCTACCCCATGGATGAAAACAATTTTGTGGGCTTTTGATTTGATGGCTGCCTCCATTTCTGAACTAAACTTATCCATTTGTATTTCAAGGATTTCACGTTTTGACAAGCCTGAAGTATCATCAATTAGCTCATGAATATGCAAATCCACCTCAACCAGCTCATTTGTTTTTGCCCTGGTTGTTTGGCCTGCCCCTTTTTTCAATTTCAATTCTTTTTCCCTGACCACTTTCCTGAAATCATCATCAGTAAGTCTCCCCAATTCTGCTTCCAGGATATTCTCAGAAATAGAATAGAGCATGGCAGGATTATAAAAATAAGGTACCTGCATGAAACTACTTTCTTTATAAAACTTCACAGGGTTTATATTGAGCACCTTGGTTATAGGATGAAAAAGGCTAGCACTTTCATTGGGATAGTATATAAGCTGGAAAGCATATCCTGGCAACTCATTTAAACTATCCTGAGTAATAACTTCTAATAACAAAGATGAGCCCTTAGCCAACTCTCCTGATTCAACTGAAAAATACTTCCCTTCTTTTTCATGCGAAAAATGAAAAAGGGCATTGTAAACTGAATCATTTACCAGGTATGCCTTAATTTCTGCCCCAACTGGGTTTTGCCTATTATCAGGGACGAAAGCTAGGTAAAAAGCTGGCTTATTAACATCTGTCACTAAAAATTGCCTATTGGCATTACTCCTCTGTGGGGCTATATCCTTCTGTTTATCAAGTGGTGAAGATTGAGACACTTCCTGCTTGGGAAAGCCAACCAATACCAGTTGCGAAATTAATGTTGGGATTTCAAACCCATCTTCATTTTCTACTGCCACTGTATTTTTATTGATAATTTTTGTAACAATGCCACCTCCCACATCATTCAAAAATTTTACTTTATCTCCTACTTTTACCATAACCTTGTTTTTGTGCAAAAGTACAATAATCTCTGTCAAAAAGTTTACCTATTTTTGCCCAAGCATATGGAGGAACATTCAGATTCAATATACTCAAAAGCCAGGCAGCTTAAGATTGAGGATTTTACTTATGAGCTGCCTGATCGAAGGATAGCCAAATACCCATTGGGAAAAAGGGATGCATCTAAACTGCTGGTCTGGCAAAATGGGGCAATTTCACAATCTACATTTAATAACCTGGCTACTTTTTTGCCAGAAGGAAGCATGCTGGTTTTTAATAATACCAAGGTAATCAGGGCAAGGCTTTTATTTTATAAAACAACAGGGGCAAAAATTGAGATATTCTGCCTTGAGCCCAATACTCCTTCTGATTACCAAATAGCTTTCCAGCAAACTAGCTCTGTTGAATGGAAATGTATTGCAGGCAATGCCAAAAAGTGGAAAGAAGGAACACTCCACAAAACCATTACCATTGATAACCAACAGGTAACCCTTTCTGCTTCACAAGTCGAAAAAACAGGGAATGATTTTATCATAAGGTTTAGCTGGAACCAACCTTTTGCTTTTAGTGAAATTATTGAGCATGCAGGGGTTATCCCAATCCCACCATATCTAAATAGGGAAACAGAAAAAAGTGACATTGCCAGGTATCAAACCATTTTTGCCAGGATAAAAGGGTCAGTGGCTGCACCAACTGCTGCACTGCATTTTACTGATGCTGTTACCCAAAGCCTGTTGGATAAAAACATTTTGATGGAAGAACTTACTTTGCATGTGGGGGCTGGCACTTTCCAACCTGTTAAGTCAGAAAAAATGGAGGGGCATGATATGCACAGTGAGGTGGTCAGCCTATCCAAAAAATTGGTAAAAAATCTTATTGAGCACAAAGCGAAAGTAATAGCAACTGGTACCACTTCTGTGCGTTCACTTGAGAGCATTTACTGGCTTGGAATAAAACTGGCTGGCACAAACCCACCTCCAGGAAACCTACATATTTCACAATGGGAACCTTATAAAACCACCTGTCCAATAACCACAGAGAGAGCTTTACAAAATGTACTTCAATACATGGATAAGCATGCATTGGATTTTCTCAATTTCACCACACAAATAATCATAGCCCCTGGTTATGAATTCAAAATAATTGATGGTATGCTGACCAATTTCCACCAACCCAAAAGTACACTGCTTTTGCTTATTGCTGCATTCCTGGGTAACCAATGGAAAGAGGTATATAAGTTTGCTTTAAAGAATAATTTCCGTTTTTTGAGTTATGGTGATAGCAATCTGTACCTGAGATAAAAATATTTGTATTGCAAAGAATCAATTCAATTGATTCAGTTCTCCCGTCCATTATCCACTTCCCTATTCGAGTAGAACCTTTCTAATATTGAACCATCATTAGCCTCTTTTGATAAGGATTCTATGGTGTTTTTGGGCACATCATATACATCCAGTATGATCAACCCATCAAGGCAGTTGTTAAATTTGGGGTCTACATTAAAGCCCATTATTTTGGCATTCAGCTTAATGTATTTTTTCAGCAATACAGGCAACCCTGAATTTAAGGCATCTAGGTCACCAATACATTTATCAAGCCTGTTGATATCCCTTTCCATATTCTCCATCAGGATATTAATATTAGGGTTATCACTTTTGAATTTATATCTGTTCCTGGGTTTGATTAGTTGTGCCTTTTTCCAATCAAAATGGTGAGCCATGATAAACTTAATGATCAGATCTTTTGATATTTTTGAATAGTTATTGCTGATGCTAACTGGACCAATCAGGTACCTGTATTCAGGGTTTTTTAATAGGAAATAAAGGATACCTTTCCAGAGCAAGAATAATGGCATTGGTTTACGTTGGTATTCCTTCACCACAAACGACCTGCCCAGTTCAAGGCTCTCTTTTAACACATTATCAAACTGGTCAAATGAGCGGAAAAGGGAGTGGAAATAAAACCCTCTCCTCCCATATTGCCTGAGGATATCCTGCCCTTTACCAATCCTGTATGCCCCAACCATTTTCTGTGCATCATCATCCCAGATAAACATCTGGTAATAATAAAGGTCAAACTCGTCAATATCAATGCTCCTATTTGTCCCTTCACCCACTTCACGGAAAGTGATTTCACGCAAACGCCCAATCTCATTTAAAATATTAGGTATCAGGTTTGAAGGGGCACAATATACAGTATAATTTTTCAGCTTCAGTAAGGTATAAGTATGTTTAATTTGCTGAATCTCCTTTTGCAATACTGATACAGGTATCTCTTCAACAATATCTTGTGGTTTGGTTTGTGGTTTTAATGAATAATTAAAAAACCTCCTTACCTCTAATTGTGATTTGGTCTCCATGCTATAGGTCTTGGCACGTAAATAACGCCCATACTGGTAAGTATCAGCAAACTTTTGCTGCTCGGCTACATTGATGGGGTTACCAATCCTTACCCTAATCACCTTGTTGCGTTTATTAAGCAATTCTGTTGGGAATTTTACTGACTGGTAGGTTGGGTACACCTTTTCAATCAACTGCACCAGCCTGCTGTTTGACCCCTGAAAATAAATGGGTACAACAGGGACTTCAGCCCACTTGGTAAAACGGATCACAGGATACTTCCATTGTTTTTCGGGGGCACCTGCAAAAGTTTCATAGCTGCTAACTTCCCCTGAAGGGAAAACACTTAATACCCCTCCCCCTTTTAAATGGGTTAGTGCTGCCTTAATACCACCAAAACTGGCATCAACTTCAGTTTCTGAATCAAATGGGTTCTCAGGTATAAAATAATCAGCAATAGGGTCAATTTTTTTTAAAAGAAAATTTGCCAACACCTGCACATCATCGCGCACCATGGACAGCATCTTGATCAGAAGAATACCATCAAGCCCTCCAAAAGGGTGGTTTGACACTGTGATAAAAGCCCCTTCTTTAGGTATCCTTTTCAATTCATTTTCATCAAACTCAAATTTGATCTCCAGTATCCTGATGATTTCATCGATAAACTCAATACCCTCTTTTTTATTAACCTTCCCATAAATTTTATTGAGCTTATTGAAACGCAAGACATACATTAAAAACTTGGCAAAATATTCACCTCCAAGGTTGGCTAAACGGGGGCTTGACCTTAAAATATCCTTAGGTTTGATTAAATCCATTTAACACGCGCTGATAGTGTTTTAAAAATAACTATCTGGATTGATTTCCCACAACAAAAAAACATATTTTTAATCATATTTCATGAGGGCTTGATTTTCAAATAAATAGAGCTTAAAAACCAGCAATTGTACCACTAATTGTGATGGTTCAATTTAAAACTGTTGCCCTTTTTGTACTTTTTCTTATAATAAATGCATCCAAAGTGGCTAAAATTTGTTACCATTATTGAATTGTACAGCAATCATATGCACAATCAAGGTTACAAAAATACAGACTGGCTTCCTACTAGCAGGAAAGAAATGAAACAACTTGGCTGGGAAACAGCAGATGTTATCCTTTTTAGTGGTGATGCTTATGTTGACCATCCTTCATTTGGTTCAGCAGTCATTGGCAGGGTGCTTGAAGCTGAAGGGTTGAAGGTTGCTATTGTGCCCCAGCCCAATTGGCAGGATGATTTAAGGGACTTTAAAAAACTGGGGAAACCCAACCTCTTTTTTGCCATTACAGCAGGCTGCATGGATTCAATGGTCAACCATTACACCGCCAATAAAAGGCGTAGGGCCAATGATGCATATACCCCTGCTGGAAATCCAAACCAGCGCCCTAACTATGCTACCATCACCTATTCAAAGATCATTAGGAAACTACATCCTGATGTGCCTATGGTTATTGGAGGGATTGAAGCTTCTTTGCGCAGGCTGACCCATTATGATTACTGGTCAGATAAGCTTATGCCAGGAATTTTGTCTGATACCCAGGCTGATTTGCTGTTCTATGGAATGGGTGAAAAGTCAATCATTGAATTTGCCAGGTTAGTACAAAAAGGGGTTCCAGTGCATAAAATAACCACCATACCTCAAACTGTTTTTTTAGCTGGGATTGATGAAAAATATGCCACCAGGAAAGAATGGGATGAGCTAGAAATTTCTTCACATGAAGATTGCCTGAATGATAAAAAGAAATTCTCAAGGAATTTCATGTTCATTGAGGAAGAATCAAACAAAGTTAAAGCCAAAAAGCTAGCACAAAAAGTTGGGAATAAGAAAATTATTGTAAACCCACCCTGGCCCCCTTTTTCAGAAAAAGAAATAGATAAAGTATTTGATTTACCATATACAAGGTTGCCTCACCCACGTTACAGGAATAAAGGGGTAATCCCTGCCTATGAGATGATACGCCATTCCATAAATATCCACAGGGGTTGTTTTGGGGGATGTACTTTCTGTACCATCTCTGCACACCAGGGTAAGTTTATTGCCAGCAGGTCAGAAAAATCTGTATTGAAAGAAGTAGAAAAAGTTACCCAAATGCCTGATTTTAAAGGTTACATATCTGACCTTGGAGGGCCTTCTGCCAACATGTACAAAATGAAGGGTATCCATCAGGAATTATGTGATAAATGCAAACGCCCATCCTGCATATTCCCTACAGTGTGCAAAAACCTGGACACTGACCATAAGCCTATGACCAACCTCTATAAAGAAGTTAGAAAACACCCCAAAGTGAAAAAGGCTTTCATTGGCAGCGGGATCAGGTATGATATGATTTTATCAAAAAACAACAGGGGGGACACTGATAAAAACAACAAGGAATATTTACGTGAAGTGGTCAAAAACCATATTTCAGGCAGGTTAAAAGTGGCTCCTGAGCATACCTCTGACAGTGTATTGAAAATGATGAGGAAACCCTCTTTTGACCAATTTAAAGAACTGAACAGGGAGTTTAACAAGATCAATAAAGAAGAAAAATTGAAGCAACAGCTTGTGCCCTATTTTATTTCAAGCCACCCTGGCAGTGAAACAAAAGATATGGCTGAACTGGCTATTGAAACCAAAAAACTGGATTTTAAGCTGGAACAAGTCCAGGATTTTACGCCCACACCAATGACCCTTGCTACTGTGGTATTTTATTCAGGTTACCACCCCTACACCATGGAAAAAATATTTACAGCAAAAAGCAAAAAAGACAAGCTTAACCAACGCCAGTTTTTCTTTTGGTATAAAAATGAATACAGGAAATCAATCATCAATGAGTTAAGGTCAAAAAACAGGGAAGATATGGTGGAAAAGTTGTTTAGGAAGAAGAAATAATGCTAACTCCATTTTATAATGCCCTTCAGGGCGAAATTAATTTGTAAATATTTCACATATAGGGCATAACCCTATTCAATATTATATATGCCTTACAGGCAAAATTCAATTTATAATATATAAGGTAACAACATTTTAGTAAAACTTTCTTTTGTTAATAATGTTTTCTATTTGTTAACTTTTAATGCAAAAAATAACCATGAAAATACACCATCTTTTTTTAGCACTATTACTATTTATATCCACATCCTGTGCTGAACTAATGCAGGTAGCCCAAACCATTAACCTTGATACCAATGCGCCCCTCACCCAAACTGAAATTATTGCAGGGTTAAAAGAAGCCTTGATTGTAGGAACTGATTCTTCTGTATCAAAACTAGGTAGCATAAATGGGTATTATGGTGATGAGTTGGTTAAGATTTTACTCCCCCCTGAAGCTGATATGATTGTAAAAAATGCTGGCAAAATACCTGGAGGGGACAAACTTATTGAAGATGTGGTGTTAAAGATCAACAGGGCTGCTGAAGATGCTGCCTCAGAAGCCAAACCCATTTTTGTAAACAGTATAAAAAACATGAGCATTACTGATGCATTGGGGATACTGAATGGTGAAGATAATGCCGCAACCCAGTACTTAAGGAATACAACTTATACCCAGTTGGTTAATTTGTACAGCCCTAAAATAAAATCTTCATTGGATAAAAAAATTGTTGGGAATATTTCAACTGCTGACAGCTGGGGTAAGCTAACTGGTGAATGGAATAAACTTGCAAATTCAGTAGTTGGAAGGATTGGAGCGCTTGAGCCTGTAAATCTCTCACTGGATAAATATTTAACAGAACAAGCACTGGATGGGTTGTTTTTAAAAATTGAAGAAGAAGAAAAGCAGATCAGGCATGACCCTGTAGCGCGCGTAACAGAATTGCTAAAACGTGTGTTTGGTACAAAAAATTAAGGATAATTTTATGTTTTTATAACATAAAAATTTGCTTACAATCCAATCAAAACTTTAACTAACTTTCAAAGAGTTTTATATCTGTTAAATATTTACTCCTATGCGCCTCGAATTTGTTAGGATTGATGAAGCCAATGACCTGCTCAACCATTTAATTGAGCACCACCCTCACGCAATTTTTGTAACTAACCACGATTTTGAAATTGAGTATTCCAATAAATCATTTCAAAAACTTGCTAAACGTGAAAAACATGAAATTCATGGCAAGGAGTTTTGCCACACCATGGGCTGCATTTACGAAGAAAGTGCACTAAACCCAGAAAAAAGCATTTGTAAAACCTGTAGGATGAGGGATATTTTATCAGGCTCCAATATTTCAGAGCTGGATATGATCCGCGATTTTAAAATCCATAATGAAGTGGTTACCAAACACCTTTACATGGAAAGCAGCAGGATTGTGATGAATGGGAAAAAGCTAAATATTGTTATACTGGAAGATAGGACAAATAACCATTAGTTACCCATGTGAAAACAACCTGCCCTGCCAGGTATCCCTTTCAAGGAGGTGTTTTTCAACCATTGCCACAAATTCAAAATTCTTTAACCCCCACTTGGGTGCAACCAGCATCTCAGGTGGAGCTTGGCTTATAAAACGTTCAACCACAATTTCAGGGTTTAGCAATTCCAGGTAATCCACTACCAACTCAATGTATTCCTCTGCTGAAAACAGATGGAAGGTTTTTTTATCCTTTTCAAACTGATCTTCTAACACTGTACCTTTGTGTATCTGCAGTTGGTGAAGCTTCAGGTTTTTGACTGGTAACTGGGAAATAACACTTGCCTGGTTTAGCCAATCTTCCCTATCCTCCCCGGGAAGCCCAAGGATCAAATGAGCACAATTGTTAATCCCTCTTTTACTTGTTTGTTCCAATGCCCAAACTGATTCAGCAAAAGAGTGACCCCTGTTTATTGATTCAAGGGTTGAATCTAAATGAGATTCAACACCAAGTTCCAACATTATATAATATTCTTCACTTAACCTTTCTAAATAATCAAGCAACTTTTCATCTATACAATCCGGGCGTGTTGAAATAACCAGGCCTATTATTTTAGGATGTTGTAAAGCCTCCTCATATAACAGCTTCAAGTTTTCAAGTGGAGCATAAGTATTTGTATAAGCCTGGAAATAAGCCAGGAAACGCATACCTTTATATTTACGGGCAAAAAAATTAATTCCTTGCTGCAATTGTTCTGCAATGCTGGTTTCAAGGTTACAATAGGTTGGTTTAAAAGTTTTATTATTACAATAGGTACAGCCTCCAACCCCTTTGCTCCCATCCCGGTTTGGGCAAGTAAAACCAGCGTCAACTGATACCTTTTGCACCCTGGTTTTAAACTTATCTTTAAAGTAGGTGGGAAAATCATTGTACCTTCTTGAATGCCTCCAGGCAAAACTCTTTTTATCCATTAACCTTTAATTTCTGAAAGCCAAAGATATGCAAAATTAACAGAGCCCCAACCATTTAAATTGTTGACAATTTTTTAAAACTTTAGCAAACCTAAAGGCATGAATAACTTTTATATTAATGAACAATTCTCTACTTTTAAATT
Organism: Prolixibacteraceae bacterium; assembly: GCA_028282705.1. Classification (GTDB taxonomy): domain Bacteria; phylum Bacteroidota; class Bacteroidia; order Bacteroidales; family Prolixibacteraceae; genus JABMQB01. The sequence goes on from JANQHI010000003.1 coordinate 16,030, forward strand.
GAAGTTGTTTAAAGCTAAATAGGAATTTCGAGAGTGACATATTTTTCAATTTAACTTTTGACAACTTCAGTAAACAAAAAACATCATGTTTTCAAAGGCAGATATCAGGCAAATTGAAGAAAGAGGCAGCTCCCTTAACCAAATTACCAAGCAGGTGGAAGACTTCAGGAAAGGCTTTCCATTCCTTCCAATAATGGAAGCAGCATCTGTTAAAAATGGGATAATCAGCCTCAGTGAGGAAGAAAAGTCAAAATACATTTCCTTTTTTGAAAAGAAAGTTGGTTTAGGCACCAGGCTGTTAAAATTTGTACCTGCCTCAGGAGCTGCAAGCAGGATGTTTAAAGCACTTTTTGAAGCTAAAGGCAAACTTGAAAAAGGTGTCCCTGAAAAGGAAGTTATAGAAGAAATAAAGGTATGTGGGCAATTTGTTTCAAAGATTGAAGATTTTGCTTTCTCAGGTGATTTAAAAGAAGCCATCAATCAGGCAGGCCAAGGGAAAAATGCCTTCTCACTCCTGCATTTCCTGTTATCTGCTGAAGGTTTAAATTATGGAACCCTGCCTAAAGGATTGCTCAAATTCCATTCATATGGGCATGAAGCAAGGACCCCCTTTGAAGAGCACTTAATGGAGGGTGTTTTATATGCCAAAGATAATGCCCATAAGGTAAACCTCCATTTTACAGTATCAACAGAACACCAGGAAGGGTTTGAAAAGCTTTTCAATAATATAAAGGATGAGTGGGAAAAAAAACACAATGTAAAATTCAAGGTCAGCTTCAGCCAACAAAAGCCATCAACTGATACCATTGCTGTGGATGAAAACAATGAGCCTTTCAGGAATGAAGACAACAGCCTCTTGTTCCGCCCTGGTGGCCATGGTGCATTGCTTGAAAACCTGAATGACCTGGATGCTGATGTGGTCTTTATTAAAAATATTGACAATGTGGTACCTGATAAATACAAGGCAGCTACTACTGAATATAAAAAAGCCCTGGCAGGTATTTTGCTAAAATACCAGGAACATATTTTTAGGTATCAGAAAGAGCTTAATGAAAAGTTGCACACTGCCCTTGACAGTGCTTTCCTTGCAGAGGCAGCTAATTTTATGCAGAATTCATTGAACACTATCCCCCCTGAAAACCAATATTATACTGAAAAAGAAACATTGTATTATTACCTGAGACAAAAATATAACCGCCCATTAAGGGTATGCGGAATGGTAAAAAATGAGGGAGAACCTGGTGGAGGGCCATTCTGGGCACAGAATTCAGATGGAACAGTTTCGCTCCAGGTAGTTGAATCATCCCAGATTGATATGAAAAGCCCACAACAACAAAAGATAGCAAACTATGCCACCCATTTTAACCCTGTTGACCTGGTTTGTGGGGTGAAAAATTACAAAGGTGAAAAATATAACCTACTTGAATTCAGGGATACTGACACTGGATTTATTTCTATAAAATTCAAAGATGGTAAACCACTGAAAGCCATGGAACTTCCAGGTTTATGGAATGGTGCCATGAGTGATTGGAATACCTTGTTTGTTGAGGTTCCAATTGATACTTTTAACCCTGTAAAAACTGTAAACGACCTGTTAAGGGATAAACACCAATAAAGCAGCAACTGGGAATATATTATTTTGTACATTTGCAGCTTGATTTTTTATAAACTATGAGCGAAGACGCAAGAGATTATTTAGATGAAGAAGAAGTGTTTGAAGCACTCGACCGTTTCAAAGCATCTATAATTACTGGAGAAAAATTATATTTTGATATTTCACTGTTTGAGGGGATTATTGACTATTTGCTCGAAGAAGGAGATATTGAAACTTCAGAAATTGCTGCATCTCAAGCTATTTGCATTCATCCAAATTCTGTCCAGTTGCAGGTAAAAAGGGCACAGGTTTTACTCAATAAAGGGGATGCCAGGGAAGCCCTGATAAACCTCAACTATGTAGAACAGATTGAAAACCATAACCCTGATATCCATTTGCTTAAAGGTACTGCTTACACAATTGAGGGTGATGTTACCAATGCCATAAAAGCATTTAACCAGGCTGTAGAATATGCTACTGATGAGTTGGATGAAATATTTTTCCACATTGGAACTTCACTGATTCATGCTGGAGAAGTGGAACTGGCAGTTGAATACCTTGAAAGAGGGCATAAAATAAACCCTAAAAATGAAAGCATCCTTTATGAACTGGGGTTCTTTTATGACCAACTTGGGCAATATAAGAAAAGCATTGACTGCTACAATAAATACCTTGATATTGAGCCATTCAGCAACACAGTCTGGTACAACCTGGGAATCACATATAATAAACTGGAGCAATATAAAAAAGCCCTGGAAGCTTATGATTATGCCCTAGTATTAAATGAAAAATTACACCAGGCAGTTTTTAACAAATCTAATACCTATGCCAACATGGGCAGGTATCGTGAAGCTATTTCATGCTACAAAGAATACCTTGAAGGTGACCCAAACAATGATGAAGCATATTGCTACATTGGCGAATGTTACCTGAATTTATTGAAAAACAAAGAGGCATTATCTTATTACCAAAAAGCCATCAGGATCAATCAGGAAAATGATAATGCATGGTATGGTTCAGGGCTGATCATGTGGCTTGAAAAAAGGACTCAAGAAAGCATTGTATACTTGAAAAAAGCCATTAAAATTGATGACTCTATTGCTGATTATTGGTTTTCATTGGGCAAAGTTTATGTAGATGAGCAAAGGGCTGATAAAGCAATCAAAGCAATTGAAAAGGCCCTTGAGCTGGAACCTGAAAATACTGAAATTTGGATTTATTATGCTGAAATAATTTATAAGTCTGAGAACAAAAGGGCAGCTTTAAAAATATTGAAGCGTGGATGTAAAATAAACCCACTCAGTGCTAACCTCAAATATTTACTAACAGCCTACCTGCTTGAAACCAAGAATGAAAAAGAGGCTTACAACACTTTTGAGAAAGCATTGAAGCTTGATTTTGGGCAGCATAATGAAATTTTTGCCATTTGCCCAAAAGCTGCCAGGAATGAAACCATTAAAAAACTGATTGACCAGAATAAACCAGTAAATTCATAACCAATATATTGCCCAAACTATAATACCAATTTATGAGAAGCCTAAAAGATTATATGATTATTTCCCTTAAAGGAATGGGAATGGGTGCTGCTGATGTTGTACCTGGGGTGTCTGGCGGCACAATAGCCTTTATTACAGGAATCTATGAAGAGTTGATCAACTCCATAAAGTCAGTTAATGGTAAATCATTGAAACTATTAGCCCAGTTCAAATTAAAAGAATTTTGGGCTGCAGTAAATGGGACATTCCTGTTGAGCCTTGTGATTGGGATTGGCATTAGTGTACTCTCATTGGCCAAATTGCTGAAGCACCTGCTTGACAATTACCCAATATTAATTTGGTCATTCTTTTTTGGGCTGATAGTGGCTTCTGCCATATTCGTGGGTAAGAATATAAAAAAATGGAATATAGGAAAAGTTATTTCTACAATTCTTGGAATCATAATAGCTTATTTCATAACAGTTATATCACCTGCTGAAGCCAATACCACATATTGGTTTATATTCTTTTCTGGGGCTATAGCCATTTGTGCCATGATCCTTCCTGGTATTTCAGGGAGTTTTATCCTGGTTTTGTTAGGTATGTATAAGTTTATTCTTGAAGCAGTCAGTGAAGTAAAACTTGCTATCATAGCTGTTTTCATGGGAGGTGCAGTTGTTGGTATCATTACTTTTTCAAATATTTTATCATGGCTATTGAAAAAATTCTATGACTACACCATTGCCTTGTTGGCTGGTTTTATGATAGGGTCATTAAATAAAGTATGGCCATGGAAAAAAGTAGTGGAAACATTTACTGGCAGGCATGGTGAAGTGAAACCTCTGGTTGAAAAAAATATTTTACCAGGGGCCTATGAGCAAATTACTGGGGCAGATTCCATGTTACTGTGGGCAATAATGCTTGCATTGGCAGGCATGTTGGTTATTTTCCTTTTTGAAAGGTTTTCAAAACCCAGCGAAAAATAATTTATTGAAATACCCTATACCCCTCTTCAATTCAACTGTAAGCAAAAACAATATATTGTAGATAATTTGACATGTTTTTGTTAAGTTTTGGTAAAAATTAAAACCTATTGCCCTTTTTTAATTATAAATTCATATATTTATATTTCATCTATCTGAGGGATTTGCAACATTAATCTTGGACAAATAGTTGTCCTTAGCTCCATTTTTACATGGATCACTATTTTTTGAACAAGGTATTGCAATACAAAATGAATATAGGGCTAACCAACATTGGCAGGCCTGAAGAAATTCACGATTTTATATACTTTTTTCATAAGAGAAGGTAATTGTATAATCAACAAAAAGGAGGCCTAACATGAGTGTATTTACCAATAAAGGAATGTTGAAATTCCCAAATAGAAAAGATGCTAATCCAACACATGATACATCTCATCCTTACATTATAAAAGAGTGTTATTGCCCCAATGGGCATAGCCTTATCAATGAAGATATTATGTTTAACAACTCAAAAGGGATTATGGTTGAAGTTTCCAGGTTTAATGAAAATGGGAAGTTGGCCTTAAGCCCTGTATATGGATGTAAAAATAAAATTACATTGGATATATCATTAAAAATGGATGAACTATATGACATTAAGTGCCCTACATGCCATGTGCTACTTCCTGCATTTAATGATTGCCATTGTGGTGGAAAGATTGTGTCACTCTTTATGGATAAAAAAGCTGAGTTCAACAACTTTGTTGGGGTATGCAACAGGATAGGCTGCAAAGAAGCCAAGATCAGGCTTGATGAGGAACTAATCCAGGAAGTTATGGGTACTGCCTTATAAAATAAGGGTAAAATACCTGCCTGTATTAACTCAAACTAAATTCTTGGTTGAATAGATGGTTCAAATGTTTTCCCTTTAGGATAATTCCCTATTTTAGATTTATAATTTATAAAATACCCATGGCTAAATTTGGACTTATAGGATATCCCCTAACCCATTCCTTTTCAAAACGTTTTTTCACTGAGAAATTTAATGCAGAAAAGCTGGATCATGTATATGAAAACTTTGAAATTGAAAAGATTGAGTTGTTTCCTGAAGTCATTTCAAATAATGAAGATTTGGTTGGGTTAAATGTAACCATCCCTTACAAAGAGCAAGTGATCCCTTACCTGGATGAACTCGATGAAGCTTCAAAAAAAATGGGAGCTGTCAACACCATAAAGGTGAGCCAAAAAGATGGAAAAAATTTCCTAAAAGGCTATAATACAGATACTCATGGGTTTGAAAAATCTATCTCTCCTATGTTAAAACCACACCACACCAAAGCCCTGATCCTGGGTACCGGAGGTGCATCAAAAGCCCTAAAATTTGTATTGGATAAGTTGGGTATCACCTATATTTCAGCATCCATTGAAGAGCTAAAGGAGAATGAGATCAGGTATGAAGGCATTAGCAAAGAACTATTGAAAGAACACCTGATAGTTATCAATGCTACACCACTGGGTACCTACCCAAAAGTAAATACATACCCACTTATCCCCTATGAATTCCTTACTGAAAAGCATATCCTGTTTGACTTAGTCTACAACCCTGAAGTAACTAAGTTTATGGAATTTGGAAAAGAGATGAGGGCCAATACCCAAAATGGGTACAGGATGCTGTTGAACCAGGCCCTAAAATCGTGGGAAATTTGGGGAAAACTTTAAAAAGTATTGAACATTTTAAATTCCTATAATAAATCTAGGCTTTATTTCTCAGGTTATCATAAAAAATATTTAGATAATCAAAAACCTTATGGTATATGTTTACGTCAAAAACCAATATTTAACTTGCAAACTAGGTTTAAAATTCGTAAACTTAAAACTTTATCATCATTAAAATTTAAATCAAAACAAAATCAAAAATTACATTTAACCTGGAATTTTTAAATAACCTTTCTGAAAATATCTAGCAACCAATATCCCCTCATCCATCATCAGTTTGTATTATTCTCATACAAATAGTCAAAGTACAAATCAAATTATCCCAGAGGGATAAAATATTGGTAAAATATTATATGGTAGGGAATTAGTGCCTCTGGGTACTAAGTATATCATGTACCTAAAGGCACATTTTGTGTTTGTATTTTCTTATTTCTACAAACATCTTGTCCCTAATGGGACAATAACCCAAAGCCCTTAGCACTTTTGAAGTTCCAAATTTTGTCCCCCTTTTTTGAAAAGGGGGATACAGGGGGATTTGCTACAGGCTGTTTTATTGTAACATCCTCAATCTCCATAAATCCCTCTTGGAGAAGAGGGATTTAAAAAACTTATCCTTTTTTCTTCAATCTCATTACTCAAACTCGCTACTCACTACTCTTTTTTTGTCATTCCTTAGCTTTGATTAATTTTGTGGAAAATAAAAAATATGCAGGGCATTTATCCCAATAATTTTGAAGTAAAGATTGGTTTTGACAGGATCAGGGATTTGTTGAGTAAAAAGTGTTTAAGCTCACTGGGCAGGGATTTGGTTGAGGAGGTTATCTTCCTTACCAACCAAAAACAAATTGAGCTGCTTCATTCTGAAACTGAAGAATTTTGCAGGATATTGCAGGAATTTGATAATTTCCCTACCAATAATTATTATGATGTGCGCCCTGCCTTTCAAAGAATCAGGTTGGAAGGGCGTTTCCTTGAAACCCATGAAGTTTTTGACCTGAAACGCTCATTGGAAACTGTCAGGGCTATTGTTTCATTTTTCAAAAAACAGGAAGATACCCTTTTCCCTGCTTTAACCAAAAAAGCAGGGTTTGTGCAGGTGTTCCCTTACATCTATACTCGTGTTGATGCCATCATTACCAAAAATGGAAGTATTAAAGATAATGCAACCCCTGAATTGGCTAACATCAGGAGGAGTATCTTGTCCCACCAATCCAGCATGTCAAAAAGGCTACATACCATCCTGAAAAAGGCACAGATGGATGGTTTGGTTGAAGAAGGAGCCTCTATTGCTATCAGGGATGGGCGTTCAGTGATCCCCATTTCTTCATCAAACAAGCGCAAACTAAAAGGCATTGTGTATGATGAATCAGCCACTGGGAAAACATCCTATGTTGAGCCCAATGAGATTGTGGAGATGAACAATGAGCTGATGGAACTGGAGAATGCTGAAAGAAGGGAAACCATAAAGATACTGGTTGATTTTTCCAATGATGTCCGCCCGTATATTGATGAGTTAAGCTACTCCTACCATTTCCTTGCTGAGATTGACCTGGTCAGGGCAAAAGCTTTGCTGGCACTTGATTTTAGAGCCATCAAACCTGAACTGTCCAATAAACCAGGGCTGGAATGGAAAAATGCAGTACACCCTCTGCTAATGATATCATTGAGAAAGGAAAACAGGAAAATTGTCCCCTTAAATATCAGGCTTACCCCTGAAAAACATATCCTGCTGATTTCAGGCCCCAATGCTGGTGGGAAATCAGTTTGCCTAAAAACAGTGGGGTTACTGCAATACATGCTGCAATGTGGTTTGCTTATCCCGGTGGGTGAAGGCAGCCAGACAGGCATTTTTGAAAAACTATTTATTGATATTGGTGATGAGCAATCCATTGAGAATGACCTAAGTACTTATAGTTCACACCTGGTAAACATGAAGTATTTCCTGAAAAATGGGAATGAAAACACACTGGTGCTTATTGATGAATTTGGGACAGGCACAGAACCCATGCTGGGAGGTGCCATTGCTGAAGCTATATTGAACCAACTAAATGATAACAGGACATTTGGGGTGATAACCACCCACTACACCAACCTAAAACATTTTGCCTCAGCTGCTGATGGGATTGAAAATGGGGCTATGCTCTATGATTCCCATCAGATGAACCCAATGTTCCAATTGGAGATTGGGAAGCCCGGAAGTTCATTTGCCTTTGAGATTGCCAGGAAAATTGGGCTGCCTGATGATATCCTCCAGGATGCTTCTGACAAGGTGGGGAAAAAGCACATTGATTATGACAAAAACCTAAAAGATATTGTCAGGGATAAAAGGTATTGGGAAGGAAAAAGGCAAAGGATCAGGAAGGTGGAAAAGACCCTTGACAACCTGGCTGAGAATTATGAAAAGGAGCTAAAGGATACTGAAAAGCAGAGGAAAGAGATCATCCAAAAAGCCAGGGAAGAAGCTAACCAGATGCTTGCTGAAGTGAATAAGAAAATTGAAAATACCATCCTGGAGATCAGGAAGTCACAGGCTGAAAAAGAAAAGACCAAAAAGTTAAGAGAGGAGATGGAAGCTCTGAAACAGCAGGTGAAAACTGATGATATAAAAGAGGATAAAAAGATTGAGGAGAAGATTGCCAGGTTAAAAGCCAAAGAAGAAAGAAGAAACCAAAAACGCCCTAAACTCCCAGAAGAAAAAATAGTAGAAAAGCCTATTGTAGCTAAAGAAAAAGAATTGCAGCCAGGAGACAAAGTTAAAATCAAAGGGCAGGATACAATTGGGGAACTTATGCAGCTTAATGATAAAAATGCTGTGGTTGCCTTTGGGCAATTAATTACTACCCTTCCACGCAAACAAGTTGAAAAAATAAGTAACACAGAGGCAAAAAAGTTATTAAAGAAAGAGAACAAGACCTTTGCAAATGTAACCAAAGCCCTCAGTGAAAGGAGGCTGAGTTTCAAACCTGAGATTGACATTAGGGGGCAAAGGGTCGAAGAAGCCATTACCACCATCCGTGAATTTATTGATGAAGCCATCATGCTGGAAACAAGCCAGCTTAAAATTTTGCATGGCAAAGGGAATGGCATCCTAAAAGAAACCATAAGGGATTATTTGCGTGCTGAACCCATGGTGAAAAATTTCAAAGATGAGCATGTTCAGTTTGGTGGCTCAGGGATTACCATTGTAAACTTATCATTATAAAAGGTTAAGCAGTTTCTAACTGCTTAACTATACTCTCCCTAATTTGCAATGAAAGATTTACAACACAATTTCTGGTCCTATATCTTTTACTGAAAATAACTATTTTATATTCAATACCTAGACACTATTTTTCTCTAAAAATTATTGTGCTATAACTATTTTACCAATATGGGGTAAAAATTAAAATTCACAACTAATAAAAATATCCAAGGGGGATTACCTATTTATAAATAGGGTGGCATAAAGGCATTAAGAATCACAAAAAATAAGGGATTGGCAATCAGGCACAATTAAAATCCCCTAAAAATCCAGCACCAATTGCTCAGGCCCTTTTTCCTGTTCTTTAAAATTGGAAACTGTCAGCCCCAATAGCCTGACCCCCTTGGGTAGGGGTTCCACTTTTTTCAGGAGTTTTTTGCCTTCAGAAAACAAAGCAGTTTGTGAAGCAATAAAATCAGTCAATGTTTTGCTTCTTGTGATCTGTTCAAAATCAGCAAACTTAATTTTAAGGGTAATGGTGCGCCCCCTTTTCCCCGACCTTTCCAGCCTTTTCCAAAGGGTTTGGCTTATATTTTCAATTTCATTAACCAATTGCTCTGTCAAGTACAGGTCTGTAGAGAAAGTATTTTCAGCCCCGGCTGATTTTTGCTCGCGCGAAGGGGTAACCTCCCTTTCATCAACCCCTCTGACAATATCATAATAATAGTTCCCTGATTTTCCAAACAGCCTTACAAGCTCCAGCCTATCTAATTGTTTCAGGTCACGCCCAAACCAAATGCCCATTTTATTTAACTTACTTGCTGTTACCTTCCCAATCCCAAAAAATTTCTTTACTTCCAGGTTTTCTAGAAACTCAATGGCATCCTCAGGAGGTATCACAAACAGCCCATCAGGCTTGTTTATATCTGAAGCTATTTTTGCCAGGAATTTGTTATAAGACACCCCTGCTGAGGCAGTTAACCCTGTCTCCTGTTCTATTTTTGCCTTAACCTCTTTGGCAATCAAAGTGGCTGAAGGAGACCCAAGTTTGGCATAAGTAACATCCAAGAAAGCTTCATCCAATGATAGGGGTTCAACAAGGTCAGTGTAGCTATAAAACACCTCCCTAACCTGCTTTGAAACTGCTTTATACACATCAAACCTGGGACGGACAAATACCAACCCAGGGCATTTCCTGGCTGCTATTTTTGAAGACAGGGCTGAGTGTACCCCAAATTTCCTTGCTTCATAACTGGCTGCTGCCACTACCCCCCTGTTGCTATCACCTCCCACTGCCACAGGCTTTCCCCTTAGTTCAGGGTTATCGCGCTGCTCAATGGATGCATAAAAGGCATCCATATCCACATGGACTATTTTCCTTACCTCAGCCATGGCTGAAAATGTAAATTAACCTATCCATGATACTATTCATCATGGTAATCAAAATCAATGGTACTGCTACCTGTTTCAGTTGGTGGGTCAATAGTAGGCTCATCAGGCCTGATAATTTCAAATTCTTCTTCACCTTCACCATCAGGCTTCCTTGATGTACTTATTAATGACCATGCCATAATAATATTGGTGGTAATGATCACAACAAACAACACCCCACTTTCAAAAGCCTCAGTCCTTAACCCTTCAGGGATAGCAAAAAACAGCAGGATAGAGATCAGCCCTTTGGGTGCAATAAATGTGCGTGGCATAGTGTCCTTTTTTTCCACCATATAAAACAATACAAACCTGAGGGCATAGGTAATTAAAAGGAATATTATACTGATCACCCAAACTTTCCAGCCTAATAAAACAGCTAAAGGAAGTGTCATCCCAAACACTACAAAGAAAAAGGTCCTTACCAGGAATGAGGTTTCAATCGTGATCATTTTAAATTGGCCGAAAATTTCATCAATGCGTTCATCATGCAGCCACTCTTTTAGTTTTCCAAACAGCAATACTTTATGGTTGCGCAATAACATACCAAACATAAGGATGATGATCAGGGAGGAGAGATGGAACATCTTCCCCACAGCATACAACAAAACGAGTACTGCCAGGAATAAAAAAAACTTTGCTTCACTCCTTATATTCTGGATGATATATAATAAAACATAACTCAACACAATAGAGATACCAATGGTCAGGAAAACATTGCTGCCTATGGCAAAACTCAACTGCCTCATCCCTTCCACATCCACATTTTCCACAATAAAATAAAAAACCATTATGCCCAGGATATCTGAGAAAGTGCTTTCATAGATCAGGAATTCCTTATTATAATTATTCAGGTTCACCACACTGGGGATGATAATGGCACTGCTCATGATGGAAACAGGGATGGCATAAATCACAGCAGAAAGCAGTTCAATTTCAGGGATCAGCAGCTGGATAACCAGTGCCAGCAAAATGCTGGTGAGCCCCAAAGATAGGGAGGTTATGGTAAATGACTTCCAAATAATAGGCCATTTCTCCCAACTTAACTCCAGGTCTAAAGCAGCCTCCAGTACAATCATGATCAGCCCAACAATACCAAGCACTTCCAATGTCCCCATTAGGTCAGCAGGCACATCAAAGTAATTTAACAACTGTTGGATACCAACACCAAGGATAATCAGGATCAACACACTGGGGATATTCTTTTTCCTTGCCAGGATATTGGTAAAAAAAGAAAGGATAATTACCACACACAACCCTATGATAAGTAAATAAGCATTCATTGCATCATGTTTTAAAGCAATTTACAAATTCACTTTCAAAGGCAAAACAAAAGTGGGAAAAAGATATTGACAGTTTCTTTTTTGGGTAGGAACAGTTAATAAATAATCCATACCTCGACCAATATGAATACTGGCTACAAAGAATTGATTTATTGAAAAGTTGTATACTTGAGTTATGGCTTTAAGGGATGAAATATCAAACAGGAAACATGACTTTGAGTTACTTTGTCAAAGACACAAGGTCAAATACCTTTATGCTTTTGGTTCTTCTCTGACCAGTGAATTTAACCATGATCATAGCGATATAGACCTTCTTGTTGAGATTGAAGCAAAAGACCCCATTGGTAGAGGAGAATTATTAATATCATTATGGGATACTTTTGAGAGTTTTTTAAGGAGGAAAGTTGATTTATTAACTTATCCTTCTATCAAAAACCCTTTTTAAAAGGAAAATATTGATGCAACCAAGGTTTTAATTTATGACGGGTAAGGACAAAAAGTACTTATCTGATATAGAAGTTGTCAACCTTATTGAAGAATTTATTTCTTCAATTCACAACTATAATGAGTATTTAGCTGACCTAAAAACACAAAGTGCTGTTGAGCGTCAATTAGGTATTATTGGTGAAGCTGTTAATAAATATGATTTATTACTTCCAGATGCAACCCTATTGAATGCAAAAAGATTATAGGTTTCAAAAATAGGTTGACTCATGTTTATGATTCTCTTGACCTTTCCATTAATGGGTAATATTATAAAATTATACCCCCTTTGAAAGAAGAAGTTCTTGGGAAATTCCATAAAAGCTAACTATAATCATCCAAAAATCCTTGGGAATTTATTTAACCATTTCCTGGCTAGGCCAACCAATACACTGATAATTTGTTATACCTTAAAAAATAATAAACCCATTTAAAATTGGCTGAAAAAAATAACATACTGGTACTTTTTGCACACCCGGTAATGCACAAGTCAAAAACCAATTCTGCTTTGTTAGAGTCTATTGAAGGAATTGAAGGGATTACCACCCATAACTTGTATGAACAATACCCTGATTTCCATATTGACATTAAAAGCGAGCAATCCCTGCTGGCAGGGCATGATATTATTGTGTGGCAACACCCATTTTATTGGTACAGTTCACCTGCTATCATAAAAGAGTGGATTGACCTTGTGCTTGAACATGGGTTTGCTTATGGCAGGAAGGGGAAAGCACTGGCAGGGAAGGCTATTTTTAATGCCATAACCACAGGAGGCAGGAAAGAAGCTTATTCTGAAGGTGGTTACAATAACTTCACCATCAACCAACTATTGATGCCATTTAAACAAACAGCCTCCCTATGCAGCATGGACTACCTTCCACCATTTGTTGTCCATGGAACCCATTTATTAAACCCACAGGAAATGAAAGACATTGCTGATGATTATAAAAAGATACTGATCTCATTGAGGGATGGTATTTTTTCAAGGGAAGAACTATATGGGTTACAATACCTGAATGACATCCTAAAAATGAACAAAAACAAATAGGACTATGCATGCACAAGCATTCTTTTTGCAAGCCCTGGTTTACTTGCTGGCAGCAGTTATTTCAGTACCCCTAGCCAAACGCCTTGGGCTGGGATCAGTATTAGGCTACCTGCTGGCTGGCATCATAATAGGCCCTTTTGTATTGGGGTTGGTTGGTGAAGAGGGGACAGACATTATGCACTTTGCAGAATTTGGGGTGGTGATGATGCTTTTCCTGGTAGGGCTTGAGTTAAAACCATCCCTGTTGTGGCAAATGAGGAAATCTATTTTTGGGCTGGGTGGTATGCAGGTCATTATCTCAGCTATCCTGATTGCTGCTATCTCTATGGCTTTTAATATGAACCTCTACCAGGCCATTGCCATTGGGTTAATACTTGCCCTTTCTTCAACTGCCATTGTGTTGCAATCACTTTCTGAAAAAGGGCTGATGAAAACAGATGCAGGCCAGGGAAGTTTCTCTGTACTCTTATTTCAGGATATTGCCGTGATCCCCATACTGGCTATCCTTCCCCTGTTGGCAGGGCAAGTTGACCTGGGTACACATGTTGCCCATGAGGAACATGCATCTGGTGTTTCACAACTTCCGGGCTGGCAACAGCTTCTGATCATAATTGCTGTGGTTGGGGGGATAGTACTAACTGGTAAGTTCCTTGTGCGTTACATTTTCCGTTTTATTGCGGGCACAGGGTTAAGGGAAATCTTCACTGCTGCTGCCCTGCTGATGGTAGTAGCTATTGCCATTGCCATGGACAGTGTTGGGCTGTCTCCTGCCCTGGGGACTTTTGTGGCAGGGGTAGTGCTGGCAGATAATGAATACAGGCATGAGCTTGAATCAGATATTGAACCTTTTAAAGGGTTGTTGCTGGGCTTGTTTTTTATTGCTGTAGGGGCAAGTATAAACTTCAGCCTGTTTGCAGGAAACCCAGGGCTGATTGCTGGCTTACTTGGGCTGCTGATTGTTGTAAAATTTGTGGTCTTATATATACTTGGGCGTGTATATAAATTAAAAGCAGGGCAGGAAATGTTGTTTTCTTTTTCCCTTGCCCAGGGAGGGGAATTTGCTTTTGTGCTGATCTCCTTCTCGAGCCAGAATGCCATATTTGGGGATGATGTTTCTGGGTTGCTATTGATTGTGGTTGCACTGTCTATGTTATTCACCCCATTTTTACTGATCCTGAATGAAAGGATAGTACAACCATGGTTTGTAAAATCAGAAAACCAGCAGGAAGCTGACCAGATTGACGAAACTGAAAGCCAGTTGATCATTGCAGGGTTTGGAAGGTTTGGGGTAGTGCTGGGCAGGTTCCTAAAAGCCAACAGGATACAGGCTACTATCCTTGATAATAACCCTGACAATATACAGGTGCTACGCAAATTTGGGCATAAGGTATTTTATGGTGATGCCACACGCCCCGACCTCCTTGAAGCAGCAGGGGCAGAGAATGCCAGGGTGCTGGTCATTGCCCTGGACGGCCAGGAAAAGATCAGTGAACTAGTTAAATATGTAAAGCATAAATACCCCCACTTAAAAGTATTTACACGTGCCGTAAATGTACGCCACTCTTTTGAATTGCAGGATATGGGTATCCATGATTTCAGGAGAGAGACTTATGATGCCAGCCTGGCTTTAGGGGTAAAAGCCATCAGTGCTTTGGGGTACAGCAAATTCCAGGCAAACAGGGCTGCCAGGTCGTTCCGCTACCATGATGAGATGGTCATGTCTGAAATTTATCAAATCTACAAGGAAGAAAAAAACAGGAAAAGGTATATAGCCAAAGTACGCAAATTCTCTGAACAACTTGAAAGTATGCTAGCTGCTGAACAAGACATTACCATCCATGAATCCGACTCAGCCTGGGATGTGGATAGCCTAAGGAAAGAAATCCGCGAAATCTATGCTGAAAGCCTGAAAGAGTGAGCAGGGTGCTGGATTCTTGAATATTGAAAATTTCTTATTGATTATTGGATATTTTTTCTGATCACCAAGGCTGGGAATTGGTTACTGGATGCTGGTTGCTGGATTAATCAACTGAATGGATTGGATAAACTAAGGGGGCTGAATAAGTAATTGGGGTTGACAATTCAAGCATTCTTGCATACTTTCATTTAAACATTAAACCATTGCTGCCAAAGT
Organism: Prolixibacteraceae bacterium; assembly: GCA_028282705.1. Classification (GTDB taxonomy): domain Bacteria; phylum Bacteroidota; class Bacteroidia; order Bacteroidales; family Prolixibacteraceae; genus JABMQB01. The sequence goes on from JANQHI010000003.1 coordinate 31,334, forward strand.
TCAATTTCAACCAATCACCAATAACCAG
>JANQHI010000020.1 GCA_028282705.1 Prolixibacteraceae bacterium
TGAAGAAAACAACTTGTCCGAAAACTACCAGGGAATTTCATTAAAAATGAAAACTTATATGGATACTGTTAGAACTGAGAGCAAACTTTGGCCTATACCAGAGCAAGGCTGGGAGGCACCTAAATTAATTGAATATTCCAAGAGTGGGGCAAATTAGGTAAGGTTATTTTAATTTTTGCCTCTGTTCATAGTTTGCGTTAGAATCACGAAAGCTGCCTGTCTTTTTTGACAAGGCAGCTTTTTTAATAAACACCCTCCCCAAAGGCGGTAATAAAGGATTGTTAATGGTGGGTTGATTTCAATAATATTTTTCTTTTAGACTACTAATTATAACTTTGTGGAAAATCTATATTTCTTAGTGTATGCAGGATAGTGCGAAGATTGTTCCCAAACTTATTGATGGAGAGCACCATATTTTTCGTGGTGTATTTAAGAAATATTACTTGATGCTTTTCAACTTAAGTTACCAATACCTGGAGGATGAGGATGAAGCAAAAGAGGTAGTTCAGGAAGCTTATCTTAAATTATGGGAAACAAAGGGCAGCCTAAAATCTAATTCAAATATCCAAAATTACCTTTTTACGATCGTAAAAAATAATTGCTTAAACAGGCTAAAAAGAAAGCAATTATTATTGGAGCACCATGAAAAGATAAGATGGATGGAACTTCAATACAGGTATGAAGGGTTAAATTATATTGGCCATGATTATTTGGAATTTGATGAATTAAAAAAGAAGATTGAAATTGCTATAAACAACCTTCCTGAACACTGCCAAAGGGTGTTTAAAATGAGTAGGTTTGATGAAAGGAAAAATGCAGAAATTGCACAGGAACTAGGAGTTACAGTTAAAACTGTTGAGGCTCATTTAACCAAAGCCTTGAAGATACTTCGCAAAGAATTAAAAGAATACCTGCCCATCTTGACAGCTATTTCCCAATTTTTTTAATCTAATACTTTTTGGTGGCTTACCATAGGGGTAGTGGCACTTAAGAATTTTCCCTATAAAAAATCAAAAATTCCATTAGGGTACTAAAAGGTTCATTTGTTTACTAATAAATAGTTAACTAAATGGATAATTCTCTTTTATCAAAAATAATTACAGGTAAAGCTTTGCCCGAAGAAAAAGAGCAATTTTATTCTTTGTTAAAAAAGGATAAAAAATTGGAGGCTGAATTCTTTGAGGCACAAAGCTTGTGGGTTAAATCAGGGGCAAAGAACCCACAAAAAAATATTGATGTTGATGCTGAATTTAAGCAATTCTGGCATAAAGCAAATGCATCTTCAAAACAAAAGAAGGTACAGATTTTTAGGATTATAATTCGTTATGCAGCAATTGTTATCATCACTTTAGGTATTGGGATAGTTGGGAGCTATCAAATTATTTTAAAGCCTGGTTTCGAGATAGCCCAGAATGATGGTGTGCATAAGTATAGTGCCCTAAAAGGAAGTATCGCCAAAGTTGAATTAGAAGATGGGACTCTTATTTGGTTAAATTCTAATTCAGAGCTTACTTACCACGAAAATAAGGATGATAATACCCGGAATGCAATATTGAAAGGTGAAGCTTATTTCAAAATTATGCATATGGAAGATAAACCATTTGTAATTGACATGGGAAAGATAAAAGTCCGGGATCTTGGCACAGCATTTAACATCAAAGCATATCCTGAAGATAAATTTATTGAAACAACTTTGGTAGAAGGGGATGCAGAAATATTGGACTCAAAAGATAATGCCTTAACAGCATTAACCCCTGGAACCAGTGCATTTTATGATATTGAAAACAACCATATTGTACTTGCTGAAGTAAACCCTTCCTTATTAACAGCATGGAAAGATGGCAAATTTGTTTTCAGGGATAAGCCCCTTGAAGAGATATGCAGTGAGCTGCAAAAGTGGTATGATATTGATTTTGAGTTCAGGAACCCCAAGATCAAAGAATATAAATACACTGGAAGTATAAAACGCTCAACATCAGCAAAATATGTCATGAAGATGTTGAAGGTAACTACCAATATTAATTATGAGATTATTGAAAAGGAAATAGAAAATGATGTCATAATTATTTATTGATTTAAAAATTATAAGCAATAAAAAATAAAAAAAGACACTGCCTATGAGGAAATAACTATCCTGTAAAAAAAATCGGGGCTGGATGCCGCCAACCCCGTTTTGATTCATTGAAATTAAAGGCCTAGTTAATAAAACTAAAGGCCAATTGTTCAATTTAAACATTACAAACTTATGAAGAAAATTTCACATTATCCAGGAAAGTGTAACCCTGGATTAAACAAAGTATTATTAATTATGAAAATAACGACATTTTTAATACTAATCTCAATCCTGACAATTTCGGCCAGCACTTATTCCCAAAGTGTAAAGCTAAACTTAAACATTAAAAATGCGAACATTATTGAAGTGTTTGACGAAATTGAAAAACAATCGGATTTTGGGTTCTTCTTTAAATCAGATCAATTGAATTTAGTAAAGAGGTATAACATTGATTTTGAAAAAGCTTCAATCGATGATGTTTTGGAATATATCCTGAAAGACCAGAATGCAAATTATAGGATTATTAACAAAAACATTGTTGTTTCAGCACCAAGCTCAAGTGTTTATAACATACAAGATAATGCCAATGTATCAGGGAAAGTCACTGATGAAGCAGGCGAACCTCTCCCTGGCGTGACAATCCTTGTAAAAGGGACAACAAAAGGAACAGTAACAGATATTGATGGGAACTATTCTTTACCTGAGGTTTCTGAAGGAGATGTACTGGTGTTTTCATTTGTAGGGATGATAACCCAGGAAATTACAATAGGCACACAATCAATAATAAATGTTTCACTAGCTGCTGATGCCATTGGTATTGAAGAGGTAGTAGCCATTGGTTATGGTGTGGTTAAAAAACGTGATATCACAGGTTCTGTGGCAAAAGTTGATGCAGAAGATATGACTGTTGCCCCTGTTTCAAGAGTTGATATGGCTTTGCGTGGTAAAACAGCTGGTGTTCAGGTTACCTCAAATAATGGAGCACCTGGAGCAGGAACCACAATTAGGATCAGGGGAGGAAACTCTATTAATGGTTCCAATGAGCCATTATACGTAATTGATGGATTCATTGGAGGGGGTGATTTGAACCTGATCAACCCTGCTGATATTGAGTCAATGGAAATATTAAAGGATGCTAGTGCAACTGCTATTTATGGTGCCAGGGGTGCAAATGGTGTGATCCTGATCACCACCAAGAAAGGGCAGGCTGGAAAAGCAAAAATTAATGTGAATGCCTATTATGGTGTTCAGGAACTTCCTAAGAAAATTGATTTGCTAACAGGACCTGAAAGGGCTGCCTATTCAGTTGAAGCAGATGAATTAACAGGGTCTCCAATCACTTATCCAAACTTATCAGAAGTTACCCATACTGATTGGCAAGATGCTGTAACACAGGTAGCATCCATGTCAAATGTTAACCTCTCAATTTCAGGTGGCAAAGGTGGTGATAACTACTTTTTCTCTGCCAACTATTTTGACCAGGAAGGTATTATTAAAAATTCAGGGTTTAAGCGTTTCCAAACCCGCCTGAATCTGAATTCAAAATTAAATGATTGGCTAACTTTTGGAGCCAATATGAATTTCACCCAATCAAACAGGGCTAACAATACTGTAAACATATGGACAGTATTGAAGGATGGTGTTACAACATTACCTGTTTATGACGAAAATGGCGACTATAACATTATTAACCCATTGAGTGGGCAACTATTTGAGAACCCCCTTGCCCAGGCAATGTTGCAGAAAAACAATACCTACAAGACACGTTTCCTGGGTAATTGGTATGGAATGGCATCATTTAAAAATGGCTTAACTTTAAAATCGACTTTTGGAGCTGATATAAGTAGCAGCAAACAAAATAGGTATAGCCCGGGAGAACTGCCAAGGAGGAAAGATATGGGAATTGGTGGGTATGCCAGGATTGATACCTGGAAAACAGTAAACCTACTTAATGAGAATACCATCACCTATGTAAAAGAAATAGGAAAACATAATTTTAATGTACTTGCAGGGGCAACCATCCAACATTCTGAAAGCGAAAGCCTTTGGGCATCAGCTGATGGTTTTACAAATGATTTATTAGAGTTTAATAAATTGAGTACAGGAGACCCTGAGTTAAGGTTAAGTGATTCAGGTTTCTCTGACTGGACAATGGTTTCTTTCCTTGGAAGGTTGAATTATTCATATAATGATAAATATTTATTTACAGCTTCAGCTCGCCAGGATGGTTCCTCTAGGTTGGCTAAAAACCACAAATGGGCATTTTTCCCATCAGCAGCATTTGCCTGGCGTTTAGGTGAGGAAAGCTTTATTAAAGACCTGGGTGTTTTCTATAACCTGAAATTAAGGGTCAGTTATGGTAAAACAGGTAACCAGGCTATTGGTATTTATTCAACCTTGCCAACATTGGGTGTTACGAAATTTTTCCTTAATGAAAATGAAAATATTGGGTACAGGCAAGGAAATCTGGCCAATGATGATTTGAAATGGGAAACCACTGATCAATACTCATTAGGTTTAGATGCAGCTTTCTTAAATGGCAAACTGTCATTTGAATTAGATGCCTATTATAAAAAGACCAATGACCTGTTGCTTTCTGTTGAATTGCCAGGAACAACCGGATATTCCGGGAGGATTGATAATATTGGATCTGTGGAAAATAAAGGGATTGAGTTTATGTTTAATGCAATTGTTTTTGAAAGCAATGATTTTTCATGGGATTTGTCATTTAACATAGCTGCAAACAGGAACAAAGTCCTCGACCTGGGTACAGAAAAAGGCTTCCGTGATGTTAAAGGTGGTGCAAGGTTAATTGAGGGTGAGCCTGCAGTAGTTTTTTATGGCGCAGTTTATGAAGGCACCTGGAAATCACAGGCAGAAATTGATGCCTTACCAGGTTACATGGTTGGGGCAAAGCCTGGTTACCCAAAATTTAAAGATGTAAATGACAATGATAAATATGATGGTTTTAATGACTATGATATTATTGGTTCACCTGAAGCAGATTTCTTTGGTGGTTTCAGGAATAGTTTTAAGTACAAAAATTTCGGGCTGGATGTTTACTTTAATTACAGTTATGGTAATGACATATTGAACACCATATCTCCCAGGTTCTTCTTTGGTGGTTTTGCTTCAAACATCCATGGTGATGCAAGGAATCGTTGGACTGAGAACAATACTTCCTCTGATATCCCAAGGGCAGGATCACACCCTATTGTGAATGTAAATACTCCTGCATATTCTATTAGTGTACATGATGGTTCTTTCTTGAGGTTACAAACCTTAAGGTTCTCATATACTTTGCCAACTGATAATATTTCATGGTTAAGTAAAGCTTCTTTATATGTAACTGGTGAGAACCTTTGGCTATTAACAAACTATGACCATGGTTTTGATCCGGAAGTGAATGTTGTAGACAATGATGGAATAAAAAAAGTTGCAACTGGATTTGATGGTTCATCTTATCCACAAAACCGCACTTTTATTGTAGGAGTAAATGTTGAATTTTAAACCTTAACATGATGAAAAAAATAATCTATATTATAACACTCAGTTTTGTTTTTATTTCCTGTTCTGATTTACTGGAAGAAAAACCAAGGGACAAGATGGACCCCAGCCAGTTTTATACTTCAGATGCAGAAGCTTTTGGAGGAGTAATGGGAGTATATAAATGGCTCAATACCTTTTATGGAGGAGGTTGGGGTTGGGATTATGGTTATTGGTCTCACCAGGGGACTGATATTGCAAGGCCCACTGGAGGGCGCGAAGGCAATTTCCCATTCCATGTTTACACAATGAGTGCTTCAAATGAATCAAACCTCCGGGGGCACTGGAAAAACCTGTACAGGGCTGTGGGAGATGCTAACCAGCTTATTGCAAGGCTTACAGAGTCTGAAGGGGTTTCTGCTGATGTCAAGTCGAAAATTATTGGCGAAGCCAAATTTTTACGTGCACTGTATTATTACATGCTAACCAACTGGTGGGGAGATGTACCTATGTGGCTTGATGAGTTAAATATTGAAGAAGTTGGCGGTGCAATACCCAGGACTCCTGTTGCACAGGTTAGGGATCAGATGGTGCAAGATTTGACAGATGCTGAACAGAGCTTGCCCGCCTCTTATCCTGCATCAGACCTTGGGCGTGCTACCAAATGGGCAGCAAAAATATTGTTAGCAAAAGTGTATTTATGGCAAGGTGAATGGGCTAACGCAAAAGCTTCAGCAGGAGAAGTGATCCAGCAAAGTGGTGGTCCTCACTCATTAATCCCTGTTTACAAGGATATTTTTGGGGTTGCCAATGAGCACAATAGTGAAAGTATTTTTGAGATTGATTACCAGATAGATGTGAACAAGGCAATCAGGACCTCACGTTATATGCCCAGGACAAAAGATGAACCAAGATCTCTAAAAATGCCTACTGCAGGCTTTGGGTTACTTACTTCAACAAAAGAATTCCTGGCTAGTTTTGACCCTGATGACCAACGCAAGGAAATGTACAACTGGCATGGATGGAATGGCATTGAAACAAATTTCCACTATGTAGCTAAAAACATGGATTGGGACTCTCCACGTGCTAATGGAGATTTAAACGCCCTGGTATTCAGGTTGGCTGATGCCTATTTGATGTATGCTGAAGCTGAAAATGAATTAAATGGGCCTACTGCTGATGCTTATGCTAAGATCAATACCATTCGTGACAGGGCATTTGGCAATGATGCTGCAAAAAGGCTAGCAGGTTTGTCAAAAGAGGAATTCCGCACTGCAATCATGAATGAACGCAAGTGGGAACTTAGTTTTGAGTACCACAGAAGGTGGGATTTAAATAGATGGGGAAAATTGGTAGAGGCTGTCCAGTCTATTTCTACCACTAACCCAAATGGTGCAGCTAATGTAAGAGACCACCATATGTTGTGTCCTGTCCCATCTCAAGAAATTGCTTTAAATGAAGCATTATTACCTAATAATCCTGGGTATTAATTTATAACTTTATAAAATCCTGGGGAATGGAAAAATCCTGTTCCCTGGGATTTTCTTTTTCAAACAGGCTCTTAAGAAACCCACTAATATTTCAGATAATCATAAACTTTATGGAAATGATTTTGAGGACAACTTATTTAAAAAATTGTATGCTCCTATTGGTGTGTTTGGGGCTGGTGTTTATTTCATCCAAACTAATACTTTACCCAAGCTCTCAGGGCAATTATCTGATTTAAATATATCAATAGCCAAAGATTCAACAGTATCTGAAGTGTCGTTGCTCGAAAAAGATGCTACTGCTGACATATCATCAATGTTGGGATAAGAATCTCGTTTAAACAAATAAAACTAAGGTTCTTGAAAGACGCAGAAATTGAGTTTACAAACCTGCTGGAAGGTGATGAAATTAAAATACAGGTAGGCGAAAATGGGGAAGTAACCTTTAGGGGGTTAAAACCTGGTTCCTTCCAATTTTTGAAGTATAGGATATTGTGATTAAACCATAGGTTCTTTGCGCAAATTTAAATCAATTTAATCATAACTCTAATAATATATTTTTGATTATAACAACAACCTATGTAGTTGCATATAGGTTCTTTTGTGTTGTTCATAGTAGTTAGTTAACTGGAGCTGCCTGTCATTTGATGGGCAGTTTTTTTAATGATCCCCAATCTTTTTAAACAAAATAATTACTTGTGAGGTGGCATAGAAATAATTAACTTTAAGAAAATTCTTTAATTTTGGCGGTTCCCAAAACTTGTTTAAATGCCAGGAGGTAATGATAATAAATTAATAGAAAGCCTAAAAAAAGATGATTTAAAGGCTTTTAATGCCTTGTTTAAAAAATATGCAGAGAAGCTTTATGCGTTTGTATTATCATTAACTAAACAAAGCTATGCTGCAGAAGAAGTTACACAGTTAGTTTTTATAAAAATTTGGGAAAAACGGTCAGCGATTAATAAAACCCAATCATTTAAATCTTTCATTTTCACGATAACATACAACGAAACTATTTCCTGGTTAAGGAAAGAAGCGTCTCGTAAAAAATGGACAGAGCATTTTAGGCAAGGTCATTTCGATATTACTAATGAAACCAATTATGAAATTGAGTTTAATAGTTTTCAAAGCTTGGTAGAAAAAGTAATTGATAAATTACCTGATAAAAGAAAAGAAATATTCAAGCTTAGTAGGCAGGAAGGCCTTTCAAATAAAGAAGTTGCTGAAAAATTGGGTATATCTGTTAGAACTGTTGAAAACCAAATTTCATCTGCCCTAAAAACACTAAAAAACGAATTAGGGAAAAAAGAAGCTATTGGTATCCTATTATATTTTATCCATTTAGTTTGAAAATATAAATTAATGGATAGGGGAAGGTTACCTTCTGTTGCGTAATATATAGAAACAGGAGTGAGATGGAGTTTGCAGATATTTTAAAATACCTTCAAGGAAAAACCTCAAAAAAAGAATCAGAAAAGATTCGCGCATGGATTGTAAAACCTGAAAATGAAAAAGAAGTAAGAGAAATATTAATTGAGATTTGGTTAACCAATGATATAAAATTTAAAAAAGGTAAACCTGATTTTGACCAGATAATGAATAAGGTACTCTCACGAATTGAAAAACCTGAAACAGAGATATCCTTAACGCAAGAAAAGCTCAGGAAGATATATTCAGTATATTCAAAAATTGCGGCGGTTTTTTTAATCCCTATAATCATATTTTCTGCATATCTGATTTTTTATGATGCTAAAAAGCAAGATGAAAATGTAATTACAGCAAAAGAAATTTATACTAAACCAGGAACTACAACTAAGATTGGACTTGCTGATGGAACCAAAGTTTGGTTAAATGACAAGACAGTTTTCCGTTACCCTGAGAAATTTACTGGAAACAAAAGAGAGGTTTTTATTGATGGTGAAGCTTATTTTGAGGTTGAAGCCAATAAAAAGTCCCCGTTTGTTGTCCAAAATCCAATGATGAAAACAATTGTTACAGGCACACATTTCAATTTAAATGCCTATTCTGAAGATGCTTTTTTTGAAGCTACCTTACTAGAAGGAAAAATCAGTTTAGAAGCAGGAAACGATCAGTACAACCTTAACCCAGGTGCACAGTTGCAATATAATGTTGCAACAAGTTTGATAAAAGAGAGAAATATTCAAACAGGCGATGCCATAGCCTGGATAGATGGGAAACTGTTTATTTATAATGAAACTCTTGATATTGCTGCTCGAAAGCTAAGCAGGTGGTTTAATGTGGCTATTAGTATCTCTGACGCTGAGTTAAAAGAATATGAACTTACTTGTAAGCTAGAAAATGAGAACCTTGCACAAAGCCTTAACATGCTTAGCTATGCATTGCCACTAAAATATGAGATAAAAGAAACAAAAATAAATAATTACGCTATAAAAAGTGTAGTGCTTATGAAAAAATAAAAAAAGCCTGTCCGAATCTAGCACATTCAAAACAGGCTCAAGTGTAATTATAATAATTAACAAATCAAATTTATGGAAAAAAAATTAAAACTGTACATTCCGGGATGGTTATGTCACGGAATTAGAAAAACGTTTAAATACATGAAGATTACGTGTATATTATTACTAATGAGTATCACTTATGCATTTGCTGAGAATAGTTATGCTCAAACAGAAAGCCTTTCGTTAAGTCTTAGCAATATTACCGTTGAAAGCGTACTTCAGGAAATTGAAGACCAATCTGAATTTTATTTTCTATATAGCCGAAGTGTTGTTGATGTTAATCGGAAAATTAATGTTCATGCAACAAAGGCTAAAGTGGTTGAAATTTTAGATAAAATCTTTGATAACACGGATGTAATGTATAAAATTGATGGCAGGCAAATTGTCTTATCTTCTATTAGCGATAAAACGACCATACAGCAATCAAAAACCATTGAGGGGAAGATTGTGGATCAAGATGGCCTGCCTCTTCCTGGTGTAACAGTTTTTATTAAAGGCACAACAAAAGGCACTATTTCGAACGCAAAAGGGAATTATAATATTCCAGATGTGTCAAACAATGACATATTAGTTTTCTCTTTTGTGGGCATGCAAACCCAAGAAATTCTGGTGGGAAACCAAACCACAATAAATGTTACACTTGAGGTTGATGCAATTGGGATTGAAGAAGTGGTAGCAATAGGTTACGGTACTCAAAGGAAGATTGATGTTACCGGATCGGTTTCATTGGTGACATCCAATGAATTGGAATCAAGACCGCAAACAGAATTTGCTCATTCATTGCAGGGTAAGGCATCCGGTGTACAGGTAATTAGACCATCAGGGCAGCCTCAATCCAAGGTTAGGATACGGATTCGTGGTACTTCTACCATTACGGCAGGAAGTGAACCTCTGTATATTGTCGATGGTGTACCAACTGAATCAATTGACCAGATCAATCCATCGGATATTGAAAACCTGAGTATTTTGAAAGATGCCTCCTCTGCAGCTATTTATGGGGCATCAGGTGCGAATGGCGTTGTATTAATTACCACAAAAAGAGGTGGTAATACGCCAACAAAAGTTAGCTTGAATACCTACTTTAGCTTTAGCGATGTGGCTAATAAACTGGATGTTCTGAATGCTGCTCAATACAAAGAATTAATGACTGAGATGGGCTTGTCTGTTGACTGGAATATGTATCCTTACGATAACTATTGGCAAGATAAGGTATTCAGGTCAGCACAAACACAAAACTACCACGCCAGTGTCAGGGGAGGAAATGAGAAGACTAGTTTCTATCTTTCAGGCTCATGGATGGACCAGGAAGGAGTTGTGATCAATAATGATTTAAAGCGCTATTCGTTCAAGGCTAATATTGATCATAAAATCAGTAAGATATTCAAAGCAGGGACTTCACTTTCTTTTAACCGTACGACCAGTAGGCCTGTAGACGAAAACAGCATTCAGGGACCTAGCATATCTGCTTTAACGGGAGCACCAGTAATGGATGTTTATAATGACGATGGCACCTTATCAATACATCCTTTTATCCAGGATATTGAAAGCCCAGTTGGAATTGTGTTAAGACATGATAACGTTTGGTTAAACTACCGGTTTAACGGAAATGCATATGTTGAAGCAAACATCATTGAAGGGCTAAAAGTAAGGTCTATGTTTGGTTTTGAGAGGCGTAACGAAGGGCGTGACCAATGGTTGGATCCATATACCAGCCGTTGGGGACGATTACTAGGTGGACAGGCAATTATGGAAAACCACAGCAGAGATTACTGGATATTGGAGAATACCATCAATTATAATCGTACGTTTGGGAAACATGACATGAAATTGATGGGCGGTTTCGTAGCCTCAAGAATGGAAGGGAAAGGTATGAATATTGAAGGCAGGACTTTTGGTAGTAGCGCTGTTAAAATAGTAACTGCTGCAGCTACCCGAGATGGCACTTCATATATAACCAAGCGGAGCAATATTGGCATTATTGGTCGTCTGAACTATGATTATGACGATAAATATTTGGTAACTGCCAATATCAGGGCCGACGCTTCTTCAGTGTTTAGTAATACGAATAATGTATGGGGGTATTTCCCTTCAGTATCGGTTGGATGGCGTCTTTCGCAAGAAGAATTTCTGCCTGATAATGACTTTTTTGATGATTTAAAGATCAGGGCCGGATGGGGCGAAGTTGGAAACGACCAGATTGGCAATTATGCATCTTACGGTACGGTTAGCGTAAATGCTCCTTATACTTCGGGTGGCGCTGTAGTTCCCGGCACCTGGCCTACATCCATTGAAAACAAGAACTTGAAATGGGAAGTTACCCAACAAACCGATATAGGAATTGATATGACAATGTTTGATTCCCGATTAAGGATTACCAGTGACTATTATATCAAGAAAACCAAAGATATGCTGCTCGACAGGCCAATTCCTGCAAGTGTTGGAATTCCATCAAATACTGCAACCAAAAACATTGGCGAAATGGAAAACAAGGGTTTTGAATTTCAGGTAAACAGTAGTAACCTGGTTGGGGAATTTGAATGGGATACCGACTTTAACATCTATTTCAACAAAAGCAAGGTTATCAGCCTTGATGACGGTACCATTAGAGTTGGTGATATTACTCAAAGAGGCAATGTGGCAATAGCGCAGGAAGGAGAGCCTCTTGGTTTATTCCAGGGATTTATATTTGATGGGGTAGATCCTCAAACCGGTATGGCAAAGTATCGCGACCTCGATGATAGTGGCGATTTAAGTGAAGGTGACAGGACAATAATTGGTGACGCGAATCCGGACTTTTCTTTTGGTTTGACCAACAGGTTCAGTTATAAAAATTTCTCACTAAATGTATTCATCCATGGAGTCCAGGGCAACGACATATTTAATGCAACTCGTATCGGCACTGAGGGATTGGAGGATGAATATAACCAATTAGCTACTGTTTCGGATCGTTGGAAAACACCGGGCCAGGTAACTGATATTCCAAAAGCAACCTATGGGGATGACCATAATTCACTTCTGTCTTCACGGTTCGTTGAAGATGGTTCATTTATCCGCCTTAAGTCTGTAACATTGAGCTATGATTTTTCAAAAAGATTTTGTAGAAAACTAAACTTAAGCAACTTACGAGCGTACGTGACAGGAGAAAATTTACTCACTCTTACTGATTATAGTGGTTATGATCCAGAAGTAAGTCAGTTCTCAAGGGAACGTGATAATACCTTGATAAATATAGCACCAGGTGTTGATTATGATACCTACCCGCAATCAAGGATAATTCTTGTTGGACTAAATATTACTTTTTAATTAATAAATATTAAAAGATGAAAAAGAAATTATATATAAAACTCATAACAGTAATCGCATTGATTTTCTCGCTTAATTCCTGCGATGAATTTTTGGATATCAGGCCAGAATCCGACCTTACCACTGGAAATGCCTACAATACAGCACAAGACTTGCAGAATGCACTTAACGGAGCATACCGTACTTTTTATACTGAGTTTTTCCAATGGGATAAAATTATGCTTCAGGATACCCGCTCAGACAATGCATACTCAGCGGGAGGCGGGGACCAACCACTAGCTCAATATGATCAGGTTGATATTTCACCAGCGAGTGTTAGGATCATGTGGGGATGGACCCAATTGTATGGTGGAATTGCCCGTTGTAATATAATCATTAACAAAGTCAATGAAGTATCTGATCCCAGCCTGGACAGAAATAACGCCAGGGAACACATTCTGGGGCAGGCATCATGGTTAAGGGCTTGGTTTTATTACAATCTGGTAACTCATTGGGGAGGAGTTCCACTTGAGTTGGAATCTAACTCATCAGATCCGGAACAGACAAATAAGCCCCGGTCTACGGCATCAGAAGTTTATGATCAAATAATAACCGACCTCGAAGTTGCTGTTACCAATTTACCAGACAGCTATAGTAATGACTCGGCTGTTAATAAGGTGAAAGCTACCAAAGGCTGTGCAAATGCATTACTTGCCAAAGCCTGGGCACAAAGAAAAGATGGCCGCGATTACAATAAAGTCATTCAATATTGTAATGCTGTAATTAACAGCCTGGCAGGCTACAGGTTACTTGACAGCTATGACCATTTGTTTGATGGTAATCATTACTCAAATGATGAAGTATTGCTGGAAATTGGATTTGTTGGTGGCAACTGGGATGTATCCAATTGGGGTGTACAATTATTCTATGATGAAAAAGACGGTTGGCAAAAATATGGTACTCCATCAAAAGACCTTGTAGCTGCTTATGACTCAGAAAATGATGAGATAAGGAAAAATGCCAATATTATTTTCGTGACTAATGTTGATTGGGCTGATGAAAACTGGAATCCATGCTTTGACAGGAATCTTCCAATACCGTTTAATTACAAGCAAAAACACCCTGATGGATGGAATAGCGGGGATCGTCCATATTTGTTGAGATTGGCTGACATTATTTTGTTAAAAGCTGAGGCACTAAATGAAACCGGTGATTTAAATGGGGCTTTAACAGCTGTCAACCAGGTTCGGGCACGAGTGGACTTACCTCCTATAACAGCAGCATCTAAAGAAGACCTGATGTGGAAAATTTTAAAAGAACGAAGGCTTGAATTGGCTTATGAAGGGCAACGTTGGGATGACCTTAACAGGCTTGGTGTTACCGTTCAGGTTATGACAAACTTACAGGAATTTAAATATACCTGTGTAGGCGGTGTTCAAAGCGATCCGATTCCAGTTATTTATAACGTGACCGAGGAAAAAACATTAATGCCTATTCCGCAATTGGAGCTGGATGCAAATCCAAACCTGGTGCAAAATCCGGGGTATTTATAATCACGGGAAATTGAATTTTTGAAAATCCAATTGAAAGCTGGCTACCAATGGCGGCCAGCTTCCTTTAAAATAGTTTCACATCGTAGGTTAACAATATTAACTTATACACTGTCTCTAGAGCAGTTATGTACCGAAAGCAGAGGAAGAAATTTGGAGCAAGGAAGTTTTTGATTGGTAAAAGCACCTTACCAAATAGACCTATAATCAAAGAAAAATTTTATATTGAAAAGACTAATAATGATAAAATATCTTCTCATTCTTAGCTGTCTGTGTTTGTTTATTGATATCGCTTGTGAGAAAGAGGAAAATCTGGGTGATTCACCTGATGAACAAAATGAAATAAAGACTCATGGGATTATTCCTCTTCCCAAACAATTTGTTTTCCTGGAAGGAATATTGGTCATTGACAAGGAATTCAGTTTAGTAAAAAACGAGCAATTCAAGATCGCATCCGATGAAGCGGAAGATTTGTTATTAAATTCCGTTAATTCTTTAAAATCACAGACAACCAACCTGGAAGCGGGAAAAAGTCTGCAAATCATTGCTGATAATTCCATAAAAGAGGATGCTTATGAATTAACAGTAAACGCCAACGGAATTCAGATTAAAGCCGGTAATGAATCAGGTGCTTTTGCAGCCATACAGTCATTAAAACAATATGTCTGGAATTTAACATCTGGAGTTAAACAAGATTCATTTGAGCTTAACTTCATCAACATTTACGATGAACCAAAATATGAGTGGCGCGGATTTCAGTTGGATGTCGCACGCCACATGTTTACAAAAGAGTACCTTAAGCAAATTATCGATTGGCTGGCTTATTACAAGTTCAACAGGTTTCAGATTCATTTTACCGACGACCAGGGGTGGCGGATAGAAAGTAAAAAATTCCCATTGCTCCACGAGGTAGGGGCATGGAGGGTGCTGGATGGAAATACGATAGATACTTTATGTTATGATTTAGCCGTGAATGACTCTGATTTCGAGTTAGATGACAGGTTTATAAAAATGCAGCATGGAGAGCAGGTTTATGGAGGATATTATACGCAGGAAGAGCTTAGAGAGATAGTAGGTTATGCCAATGCACATTTTATAGATATTATTCCTGAAATTGATATGCCCGGGCATATGTCGGCAGCTATAGAAGCGTACCCATTTCTTACAGGAACAGGTACTGGCTGGGGCAAAGAGTTTTCCCACCCGATATGCCCTTGTAATGATAGTGTGTATAATTTTGTCTATGAACTTTGGGATGAAATTATTGAAATATTCCCATCAGAATATGTACACATTGGAGCTGATGAGGTTGAAAATGCTTCATGGGCTGAATCGGAAGACTGCATTGAATTTATTAGGGAAAATAACTTATCAGGCATCGACGAAATTATGACTGTTTTTGTAAGAAGGCTTCAGGAACACCTTGAAGGAAAAGGGAGAACAGTACTAACCTGGGATGATGTTATTGATTACGGCAACATTGACAAGAATCTTAAAATAACATACTGGAGGGATTGGAAGGCAAATGTAGCTTCGTTACTCGCGAATAATGGCAATCAGATCATTTTTAGCCGCTGGGACATGTTTTATTTTTGGTACTGGTTTACCGGAGCAAAACTGCAAAATATCCTGGAATATGATATTACCAGAGAATATCCTTCCTCAGTTACGAATAAAATAATTGGATTCCAGGCTTGCCATTGGACTGAATATACAGCTTCTGAAGCAATATTTGAAAGATCTAATCTGCCTTACATACTGGCTTTTTCTGAAATTAACTGGTCAGGAAACCGTGATTGGTATTCCTTTAAGATGCGTCTGAAACCAAATCTTAATTATTTAAACGGGCAATATGTCAAACTGGGTAATATTGAGGGAATTGATTGGTGAAAATTCAATAATACTTTAATGACAAGAAGGCGATAACTATATATGTTTACCCGTTCAGATCGCCAACTGTGGTATTGTATCTAAAATTAGCATACCGGCTTAGTTTTAAGATAATAACCAATAAATAAGTTTTCAATTTTTTATGATGGGTAAACCATCCAAATTACGGTTATATAATTTAAAGTAGATGATACATTCAATATCATCTGCAAAATTGATAAACCGACTGCAGCCTGGACATGATGTGGAGATTAGATTTTTATGTAAGAATGCCCAATAAGATGTATGGATCCGCGCTGTTTGATTTTGTGAAGTTCAATTCAGTCCGGTCTTTTAAAAGATAAAAATATGAATAAACACAAACGATTAATTTCACTCGATGCCTTTCGCGGTTTTACTATTGCTGCTATGATTTTAGTTAATTACCAGGGGAATTGGAACTACATTTTCCAGCCCCTGCGCCATGCAAAATGGAACGGGCTTACTCCAACAGACTTGATTTTCCCTTTTTTCATTTTTATTGTAGGCCTATCAATTACCCTTGCCTATACCAAACGAATTGAAGCAGGGGCGTCTAAAAATTCCCTTTACCGGAAAATTGTATCCAGGTCATTGAAAATTTATATTGTTGGTGTTCTGCTGGGGCTTTACCCCGATTTTAATTTCGACAGGATTCATTGTACAGGCGTTTTACAGCGGATTTCTATCGTATTCCTTGTTTCATCATTGCTATTCCTGAATCTGAGGTGGAGAGCCCAACTTGTAATAGCCGCGATTTTACTTATTGGTTATTGGTTGGCGATGGTTTTAATCAAGACCCCTGGTTTCGATCGTGCTATGCTTGAACCGGGAATTAATTTAGCAGCCTGGGTAGACAGTAAAATACTACCTGGTTTTGAGTGGCAAAAACGGTGGACCGCTGAAGGGATTTTTAGCACATTGCCAGCCATTGCTACCGGTATTACAGGAATGCTGGCAGGGTTGCTTATACTAGGTAAACTACCGCGGGAACATAAAGTTATCTACCTGTTTTCATTTGGATTCTTTGCTTTATGTATTGGCTATTTATGGCATTATAACTTCCCAATCAACAAGGGATTATGGAATAGTTCATACGTAATGGTTACATCCGGGCTGGCTGCCATGTTGCTGTCTGTATCCATGTTCTTTGTCGATATAAAAGGTAGGACACGGTTTACTAAACCCGGAATTATTTTTGGCTCAAATGCCATTACAATTTATGTTTTGGCAGATGCTATTGCCCCTCTTTTTTACGACCTGAAATTTTTCGGGTATAACCTGAACACCTATTTCATGAATATATTCGAAGGTGCCACATGGAGTATGAAAATTGGCAGTTTGCTATTTGCATTGTTGTATGTTGGTTTATGCTTCATCCCGGGGTGGATTTTATATCATAAGAAAATATTTATTAAACTATAAATTATAATTTATCATGAGTAATCTTAATCTTACCATCAAAGCCATATTGGTATCTATTTTCAGTTTATTACTATTCATGTCATGTGCATTGCGTGATGAAATGCCCATGACTTGCAGGATCGTAAACCTGGATCAAGATTGGAAAATGCAGTCCGGTGAAAAGTTAATGGAGGTAGGCGGGCAGGCAATTTCACAAAATAAATATAACGATGCTTCATGGCTCAAAGCGGTCGTCCCGGGAACAGTCCTTGGTAGTTTGGCAACAACCAGTGTTATTGAAGATCCCTATTTTGGTATTAACATGCTAAAGGTGGATCCAAACCAGTTTAAAAAATCCTGGTGGTTCCGTCATACTTTTCTGTTAGAACTAAACGATTTTGGAAAAAAAATAAGCCTCAGGTTCAATGGTATTAATTACCGTGCTAACTTGTGGGTGAACGGCAAAAAAGTGGTTGGTAAAGATACGTTTGCCGGAACCTACCGGATGTTCACTTTCGATATTTCCAGTCACGTAAAAGCAGGCGAAAATACCGTTGCTTTAGAGATGTGGCAACACGCTGACGGTGAATACTCAATAGGTTTTGTTGATTGGAATCCACTACCACGCGACCGAAACCTTGGTATTTTCAGGGAAGTCTTCCTTGAAGTCAATGAAGGTGTGAAAATCAGGAGCCCGTTTGTCTATTCAAAAGTTAACAAAGAGACCTGTAAGGATGCTGAGCTTTTCATTCAAGCTGAATTGACAAACAGCTCGGATAAAGAAGTGGAAGGAATAGTCAGGGTAAATTATGAACTGGGTGAAGTAGAGAAAAAAGTAACGCTTGAAGCGGGTGAAACCGTTTCATGCAAATTTAGCCCCGAAGAATTCGGACAGCTTTCAGTGAAAGATGTAAAACTCTGGTGGCCAAACGGAATGGGGGATCCTAACCTGTATCAGTTCACTACACAATTTATTTCCGAGGACAGAATCCTTGACAAAGTGGAAAAAAAATACGGGATCAGGGAAGTTAACAGTTATTTGAATAAAGATAAAAACAGGGTTTTTGAAATAAACGGCAAATTTGTGTTACTAAAAGGTGGTGGCTGGGTCGACGATGTTTTACTGCAGGACACAAAAGAATCAGTTGAGGCTCAAATGCGGTATGTGAAGCACATGAACCTTAACAGCATCCGTTGCGAAGGATTTTGGGGGAAAGATGAAACCCTTTACAACCTTTGCGATGAATACGGGATTTTGGTAATGATCGGCTGGTCGTGCCATTGGGAGTGGGACGAATACTTAGGTAAACCCGTACATCCGAAATACGGTGGCCCAACTACAAAGGAAGATATTGAGTTGATAGCAAATTACTGGCTTGACCAAATGTTGTGGCTACGAAACCATCCAAGTATTTATGTATGGATGTTGGGAAGCGATATGTTGCCCGCACCTGACTTAGAACGGAAATACTGGGAATTATTTAATCAATATGATATGTCAAGACCGGTGGTGACAAGTGCCGGTGGTGTAGGTAGTGAAGAAGGGGTTATTGCAAGCAATGTAGTAAGTGAAATAAGTGGGCCGACAGGCATGAAAATGCTTGGACCATACGCATATACACCTCCTGTATATTGGTTTACCGATACCATACGGGGAGGAGGTTATGGATTTAATACGGAAACCTGCCCCGGGCCCAATATTACACCTCTTGCTTCATTGAAAAAAATGTTTCCTACTGATAAATTGTGGCCTATTGATAAAGAATACTGGGAATACCATACGGGCAGGAATGCCTTTAAAACGCTCGACCGGTACAGGAAAGCCCTGGATGCTAGGTATGGAGAGTCAACAGGGGTGGAAGAATTTGCATTTAAATCACAGGTAACCAACTACGAATTAATGAGGCCCATGTTCGAAGCGTTTATTGCCCACAAACCTAAAAGTACAGGGCTTGTCCAGTGGATGCTGAATTCAGCCTGGCCGGAACTGTATTGGCAACTTTACGATACCTACCTGCAACCCAACGGGGCGTTCTATGCCGTGAAAAAGGCGTGTAATCCGCTTCATGCTATCTACCGGTACGGATTCAACGATATTTATATTGCCAATGAGGATTTAAATGATGCCAACAACCTGACTGTTAAAATACGGGTCTTCGACATCAAATCAAATGAAATTTTTAATGCTGAATGGAAAGGTGATATCGAATCCAATACTTCCAGGTTTATTTATAAATTACCTGAAATAGAGGTTCTTTCTGCCGTGTGGTTCCTTGATTTAAGGGTATTCGATGCAAACAATAAGGAGGTAGACAACAGCATTTATTGGCTGTCGCTTAAAGAAGATGTGTTGGATTATGAAGCAGCCAATGAACTGGAATGGCCCTATTATACTCCTTCAAAAGAATATGCAAACTTTACGGCACTGGATCAACTTCCGGAGGTTGAACTGGAATATGATTATACATTCGGGCAGGATGCCCGGTTTGGAATCGTAAACCTGAAGCTAAAAAATCCGGCTAACAGCATTGCTTTTTTTATTTATATGGATGTAATTGACCCTGCAACCCAGGAATCGATACTGCCTGTTTTCTGGGATGACAATTATGTAACCTTGCTACCAGGGGAAGAACGCGAATACCGGGTAAAATATTTCCTTAATGATGCATCTGAAGGCAAACCACAAATTCGAGTGAAAGCATGGAATGTGGATCAGCTAACGCTAAATTAGATGAGATGGGTCTTACCCTGGATTTAAATGTGCAACTGGTTATATCTAATATTTAAATGGCTGATGGTTTAATTTGAGTTTAACGCACTTTCTCTCTATATTTAATCTACAATTGATTCAATGCGGAGTAATAAGGGGAAGAATCTGAAAACAAAAGCCGATAATCTTTTTGAAAGAATAAAAAAAGATGATGAAAAAGCCTTAGAAGATTTGTTCAGGTATTCTTTCCCACGTTTGTTTGATTTTGCCCATAAAATTACTGGAAATAATGCCGTTGCTGAGGATATCATTCAGGATACTTATATAAAACTTTGGGAGAATCGCAATTCGTTAACAGCCGGCAATATTGAAGCTTTGCTTTTTAAAATGGTCAGGAACCAATGTATTAATCATGTAAAATATCTTAAAGTAGTTTCAGAAAAGAAGGTAAAGTTTCAGTCGCTTGCAAAGTTTGAGGAAATGTACCGGATTGATTTTATCCGCGATGAGCCATATATCCTGATCGAAAAGGAATTAAAAGAAGAAATAGAAAAAGTAATTAATAGTCTGCCTGACCGATGTAAAGAAGTGTTTAAACTTAGCAGGCTTGAAGGCCTAAAAAACCGGGAAATTGCTGAGAAACTACAGATAAATATAAAAAATGTTGAACGCCATATATCAAGGGCACTAAGCACTTTTAAACAAAGCCTCCCAAAGGATTTCCCTCTTATTCTGATTGTTCTTGTTTTAAAATATATGTAATAAACATTAACGACTAAAATCGACATCCTGTTCCGGATTAAATCTTTTGCGATCCAAATTGTATAAGGATTTTAAATTTTTATGATGGGTAAACTACACTTGTTTCTGTTATATTATTGACGGATAATATTATGGGAAAAAAATCAAACAAATATAAAGAGATGATCATTCGTTATTTGGAAGGACAACTTCTTGATAATGAATATGAAGAACTTTCATCTTTTTTAAGTGAAAAAGAGAACCTGAGGCTTTTTGATGAAACAAAAAAATATTGGACCCCTTCAACAAAAGAAAGCAGAAAAGCCGACCAAAACTGGATTCGGCTCCGTTCAAGGATAGCCAGAAATAAGGTAATAACCGGAAACATAAAAAGTAATAAACGATATTTTCAATGGGCTTATAGAGCAGCTGCAATTTTAATAATTGGTTTAATTGTAGGATTAACAATTATTAATCTGAGAAATACATCAAAATTAGCTGTAAATCAGACCATTATCGAAACTCCTCGTGGAGAAAAATCCAAAATTACACTGCCTGACGGATCTGAAGTTTGGCTTAATTCCTCATCGGAACTCAGATATTCTTCGTTTACCACAAAATTGAGGCAGGTGTCATTAAAAGGTGAAGCATATTTTAATATCAAAAGAAGTGAAAAAGCCCTTTTTAAGGTCATTACGGAAAGATGTGATATTGAAGTGTTCGGAACAAAATTCAATGTCATGGCATACGATGATTTCCATCGTAATGAAATTACACTTATTTCCGGGAAAGTTAACATACGTGCTTCTAATAAAACTATTGAAATGATCCCCGGGGAAAGAACAATCATTAAAAATGAATCCATAACAAAGGAAAGAGTTCCAATTGAACAGTCAATTGGGTGGGTAGATAACACGTTCATTTTTGACGATATACTCCTGACAGAATTAATAAAGCGCCTGGAACTTAGATATGATGTTGACATTGATTTAGAACTCGGTTCGGAATCTGACGTAAGTTTTGGCGGAACCTTTAAGAATGAAGAAACCATCTGGCAAGTGCTGGATGCAATAAATGTTTATGTTCCAATTGAATATGAAAGAACCTCTTCAAGAGAAATATCGATGAAAGTAAAATAGTTAATTAATAAAGCGCCGGCTGAGCGGCCACTCTGCCAACGCTTCAAATTTTAATATGTGTAATTAAAACCACTCTAAATTATGGAAAAAAAAGATGTAAAGCAAAGGCTTTTTAAAGGGTCTCTGCTAAGAAAATTGCTAAACATTATGAAACTGACAACAATTTTAATGTTTCTGGCTTTAATGCAGGTTACTGCGGCTTCCTTCTCGCAAGGAAACAAGCTGAACCTGACATTTAAGGATCAAACAATAAAAGAAGTCTTCTATGAGATTGAAAGACAATCGGATTATTCAATTTTTTATAAAAACGAAATGTTGAAAAATATTGAACAAAAATCCGGTAACTACCAGGGAATTGATGTTTTTGAGGTATTGGAAGATTTACTTCTGGACGAGAATTTAACCTATCAGGTAAAAGGAAGGTTAATCATGATTGTCTCTAAAGATGGAGAGTTTGAGCGCATTATTAAGCAGCAGACAAAAGCCGTTAATGGGAAAGTTACGGATGAAAGTGGATTACCGCTTCCCGGTGTGACAATTCTGGTGAAGAGTACAATCCAGGGAACTATATCAGATGAGGATGGTAATTACTCTTTATCAAGCGTACCTGCTGATGCAACATTGGTATTCTCGTTTGTAGGGATGCTAAGTCAGGAGATCGTAGTGGGTGACCAGGCTACGATCAATGTAACCATGATGGTTGATGCCATTGGAATAGAGGAAGTAGTTGCAATTGGTTATGGAACTGTAAAAAAATCAGACCTCACAGGTTCCGTTTCCTCCATTACTGATGACGATTTTAATAAGGGAATTAGTACTTCTGTTGACCAGTTGATATCAGGGCGTTCTCCCGGGGTTGATGTGGTACAAACGAGTTCAGAACCTGGCGGTGGAGTATCGGTCAGGATCCGTGGTAATACATCAGTTAATGCAACCAACGAACCATTGTATGTCATTGATGGTGTCCCGCTGGATAACTCCAGTCCCTTGTCATCAACTTCAGGAGGAAGAACACTTTTAGGAAGTAACCCTAATGCAAAAAACCCTTTAAATACAATAAATACCAGTGACATCGAGTCGGTGGAGATTTTAAAAGATGCTTCCGCTACAGCTATTTACGGGGCACGTGGAGCTAATGGCGTGATCCTGATTACTACTAAAAGTGGTAAAGCAGGTAAGATGTCCATTAACTACAACTTTTACGGTGGTAATCAAACCCTGGCAAAAAAGCGGGATGTGCTTTCAACAAGCGAATATATTGATGTAATTAACGGTATGGAACAAGATCGGGGAGATGATCCCCCCTTTAGTGCATCCGATATTGCTGCAATTGGAGAAGGAACTGATTGGCAGGATGAAATATTCAGAGACGCCATAGTGCAAAACCACACGTTATCGTTTTCAGGCGGAAAGAACAACACGACATTTTATACATCTCTAAATTATTTTGACCAGAAAGGGATTGTTAAAAACACCGGGATTAAAAGGTATGTAGGAAGGTTAAGGTTAAATCAGAAGTGGAGTGATAGGTTCTCTTTGCAAGTTATTATTAACACCAGTTTAATACAAGATGACAATAGTATTGATAACATCCAAATCAATGAAAATGCAGGCCCGATAAATACAGCATTCCTGTATGACCCTACTGAGCCTGTATGGAATGAAGATGGTACGATTAACAAGTCGCCAAATCTTACTATAAACAACCCGGTTGGCCTTGTTGAAGGAGTCTCCAGCAAAAGTGAGATAAACAGGACCTATGGTAACTTATCAATGAATTATAATTTAACAGACGACCTTGTTGCAAAGCTTAATTTTGGATCGGATCGCCAAACTAATGTCGTGGATGTTTATAATTCCAGATTGACCATATATGGAGAAGACAACAAGGGCGCGAGTAATATCGCCTCAAGGATAACTTCAAACGTGTTATCGGAGTTTACTTTAAACTATTCTAAAGATATTAACGAGAATCAAAAAATTTCCGTACTGGGCGGGGTTACCTACCAGGCTTTTTCGCGAAGGTATTATTCCATGGGAATTATGGGATTCCCTTCAGATATCACGAAAACAGATGCTATGGGATTAGGCAATATAACATACGCTGCTATGGGATCAAGCAGAAGCAAGAATACATTGCTGTCTTATTTGGGGCGTGTAAACTATTCATTACTGGGAAGGTATCTGTTCACTGCATCGTTTCGTGCTGATGGTTCCTCGCGGTTTGGTGAAAACAATAAATTCGGTTATTTCCCATCCTTTGCTTTTGGCTGGAAGCTCGAGGAAGAGGCTTTTATCCCTGATTTTTTCAAGCAATTGAAGTTACGGGCAAGCTGGGGGCAAACCGGGAACCAGGGAATAGGCAATTATGCATCTCTCACAACATTTTCAGCTGGTAATACAGCGCTCTTAGGAGGGGCTCTGGTTCAAGGCACGAACCCATCAAGGGTTCCAAATCCCGGACTTAAGTGGGAAACTACAATCCAAACTAACGCTGGAATTGACTTTAGCATATTTGATGGACGATTGAGTGGTAGTTTCGACTATTTTAACAAGCAAACCAAAGATATGCTACTTTACGTTCCACTTCCACCTTCAACAGGTTACGGTTCCGTGCTAAAGAATTTAGGGAAAATGGAAAACAAAGGATTTGAAATTTTCCTGAATTCAGTTAATGTTAGTAGCTCAAATTTTTCGTGGTCGACAACACTGAATTTCTCTGCTGTCAATAATGAAGTAGTCGATATCGGGGATGCGGTTAGAATTCTCCGCGGGGGACTTCAGGGAGTTGGAAATACTTCAATAGTAATAGAAGGTGAGCCTATTGATTCTTATTATGGTGCGGAAATTATTGGAATATTTGGTTCCCAGGCGGAGGTTGATGCAAGCAGTCAGCCGGGAGCAAGCCCGGGTTATCCAATATTCAGGGATGTAAATAACGATGGGTCAATCACGGATGAAGACAGAGTCATGCTGGGTAAACCAATGCCTGATTTCACTTACGGGTTACAAAATATGATTTCGTATAAGAATTTCACACTTGACTTTTTCATTCAAGGACAAGAAGGTGCTGAAATGCTCAACGTGAATTCAATTGAAAGCTTATTCCCTTCTAATCCAAGAAGGAATATGTATTCCGAACACGGCCTAAACCGATGGACAGAAAATAATAAAGACACCAAATGGCCTTCAGGAACATTCCCGTCAGCTTACGTCGGGCCATCTAAAGTATCAAACCTAGTGGTTGAAGATGCTTCCTATATTCGGTTGAAAACGGTCAGGTTAAGTTATACTATTCCTGCCCGGAAAATTAATTTCCTGAACTCTGCAGAAGTATATGTTTTAGGGCAAAACCTGTTCACCATTACCGATTATAGTGGATTTAACCCGGAAACAAATTCCCTGGGCAGAAGCTCTGCCCGGGTTGATTATAGCTCATATCCATTAGCAAAAGTGTGGATGCTTGGAGTTAATTTGGAATTTTAGTTAAATATAAAAAAATAAAGAAATGAAAAATATTAAGAAACTAATAGCGTGTATCAGTGTAATATTCACGTTACTTATTATTTCAGGTTGTCACGATGAACTGGATCAACAACCATATTCTGAACTCGCTCCTGGTAACTTCTTATCAACTGAAGAAGGTATGAATTCAGTGCTTGCATCGTCTTATTCAGAATTTCAGATGCAAGGTTTCGGGTATACATTCAGGGTACATACGAACATATTCACTTGCGGCACTGCCTGGCCATTAGGTGGCGGATGGGAAGGCGGTGTTGGTGTACCGCTAACCGATTTTACCTGGGATGCTAGTAGTAGTGCTGTCTATAATATATGGGTGAAAGGTTTTACTGCAATCCGCGATGCAAATGAAGTATTAAGGAATTTGGAAAAGTATTCGTTCTCTGACGATTTTAAAAACAGGATTAAGGCTGAGGCAATGGCAATAAGAGGGGCAATGTTTAATACCTTATATACATATTATGGCACATATCCAATTATTACAGAAGATTCAGACCTGACAGAAGGACAACCTTTAGCTTCAGATGAGGCTGCCAGAAACCAGATAGAAAGCGACCTTACTACAGCCCAGAATTTATTACCCGTTGATATGCCATGGGGCCACGCGGACAAAGGGGGAGTTATGGGCGTGTTATGCAAGTATTATTTAAATACCAAACAATGGCAAAAAGCTGCTGATATGGCTAGCGATATCATCGCTTTAAACAAGTATGAGCTACTTCCCGATTATGCGGATATTTACCATTATTTTAACGAGGGAAATAAGGAATTCCTATGGGCAATTCCGAAAACAACCACGAGTTTTGCTGTCGGTCTCCATATTAATGCACTTGGATTACCTCCATCCATGGGAATACCAACCTGGGGAGCCCGTGTGTTTTTCTTCGATGACTTTGTAAACAGTTTTCATCCCGATGATAAAAGAAAGGATCAAATCCTTACAACTTATACGGTTTCAGGAAATACTGTTGACGGATTAGGTCAGGATAAATCAATCAGTTTAAAATATATACGGGATGTAACTGCACCCGGGACAAATGAAGGTAATGATGTTACCCTCGTGAGGTATGCTGACATTCTTCTTGCACGGGCTGAAGCACTGAACGAATTGAATGGCCCCAGCCAGGAAGCCATTAATTTAATAGACCAGGTTAGGGCAAGGGCAGGGATTCCATTGCTGGGAGACCCATCAGGATTTAACCAGGGAAGTCTTCGCGATTTGATTCTGGAAGAACGCAAATTCGAATTTTACTACGAAGATAAACGAAGGGAAGATTTAATCAGGCATGGAAAATTTATTTCACAGGCCGTTAGCAGGGGTAAGAATGCAACCCAGTACCATATTTATTTCCCGGTTCCGCAAGCTGAAGTTGATGCCAATGATCAAATTGATTAATAGTGTGGATATGAGATTTTTAAAAAGCTTTGTTTTATTAAGTACTACAGTATTTTTCCTGAGTTGTAGCGGTCAAGTCCAAAAAGAAGATATAAACAAGCCCAATATCGTATTTATTTTTACCGATGATTTGGGGTATGGAGATATCGGCTGTTTTGGCGCCAATGACATAAAGACGCCAAATATTGACCGAATAGCAGATGAGGGAATAAAATTTACTGAGTTTTACTCAGCATCCCCGATTTGCAGCCCTTCGAGAGCAGGGCTGTTAACCGGGCGGATGCCTCAGCGTATGGGGATTAACGGCGTCTTTTTCCCGGATAGTTATACAGGCATGTCCCCTGATGAGGTTACAATTGCCGAAGTGCTTAAAGAGCAGGGATATGCAACAGGCATAATCGGCAAGTGGCATTTGGGCCACAGAAAACAATTCCTCCCCTTAAATCAGGGTTTTGATGAGTACTTTGGCATCCCTTACAGTAATGATATGACAAGTGTTGTATACATGAGGGGCAACGAGGTGGAAGAATTCCACGTGGACCAAAGCCTCACTACAAAAACCTATACAAAGGAAGCGTTAAGTTTTATTGATAAACATGCAGAAAGGCCTTTCTATTTGTACATAGCCCACAGTATGCCCCATGTGCCAATTTATGCATCGGATGAATTCCTTGGCACCTCAGGCAGGGGCTTATATGGCGATGTAATCCAGGAAATAGATTGGAGCGTTGGGCAGGTCATAGGTAAACTGAAAGGGTTAGGGCTTTTGGAAAATACACTCATAGTGTTTTCCAGCGATAATGGTCCCTGGTTGGTAATGAAAGACCACGGCGGATCGGCCGGCAACCTGAGGGAAGGTAAAGGATTTACATTTGAAGGAGGGGTGAGGGTACCTACTGTCGCCATGTGGAAAGGGTTCATCCCTGCAGGGGTTGTATATGATGATATGGCTACGCAAATGGATTGGTTTCCGACATTTTCCAGGATAGCAAATGCCCGGTTAGATAACGAAATACCTCTTGATGGGAGCGACATTACCGACGTTTTACTAGGCAACGATAACAAAAGGCAGGATGATGCATTTATGTATTATATGCTTGGCGACCTGCGGTGTTTCAGGAAAGGGGATTGGAAAGTTAAACTTCCATATAAAGGCCATCCCGGATCAATTTGGACGAAACAGGTCGCTGCCCATGACACACTGGTTTTTAACCTGAAAGAAGATCCAGGTGAAACAAATAATTTGTACATATCAGATAAAGTCAGGGCTCTGCATTTAATAGACGAAATGGTAAAAATGCAAAAGCAAAAAGGGTTAGATAAGTTGCCACCTTCATTAGTGATACGTACTCCTGTGGACAATAGCCATTTTGAACATTTATACGAAGATTAGTGTAACTAAGAATATCCTGGTCATAGGCATTGATATTGCTATCGCTTTCAAGTTTTATTGAAATTGATAAAAATATCATATGGGAACAGGAGAATCTCAAATCAGTATATTGGGATTCTCCCGAATCCCTCTGGTATTCAGATAAGTTGTGTATACGTAAATAGTCTTTGTTTTGCAACATTAAAATACTAAATACCAATAATATGCACGGCTTTTTTGCCATTAGGTTATTCCTTTTTTATTAACAATTTTATTCCGCCAACGGGTTTTTATAATGTAAGTCTCTTACCTTAGTTTGAACACACAGTGAAAAATGATTTTTCTTCTATTTAATTATAATAAGGGTAATTGAATGGGGGCAACTTTTATGGTTAAGCCTTGTTTATGGTACAATCAATGTTTTTTATCTTTTGATAATAATTTTAAATGGCATATTTTTATTCCATAGGAGTTGAATGGAAAGGTTAATGAATAGTAACTTAAAATATGAGGAGCCTGATTTACTTTTTAACCTGAAACAAAACAATGGAAAAGCTTTTGAAGAAGTATATGAAAGGTATGCAGGAGAGCTTTATCCATTTATTTTATCAAAAGTAAAAGTAAAAGAGATTACAGAAGAGATCATTCAGGACATTTTTATATCCTTATGGGAAAATAAAGATAGCCTTGAAATCCATACTTCATTGAAATCCTATCTTTTTAGTGCTGCAAAATATAAAGTGCTCAATTATATCAGGTCTGAAAAAGTATATAAAAAATATGCATTGCATTTTGCTTTATTCCTGGTTGAACATTATCAAAATTCGGGAGAAACACTATTGGAATTGCATGACCTGGAGGCGGAAATTGAAAAAATTATTTCGAAATTGCCTGAAAGGTGCAGGGATGCATTCAGGATGAGCAGGATGGAAGATATGGACCTAGATGAAATTTCGGAAAAAATGGGTATTTCAAAACGTACAGTGGAGAATTATATAACACGCTCACTAAAACTTTTGCGCCAGGAGTTGATAAATTATTCCCCACTCATTATCTTATGGTTTAGGTATTGGGAGAAATTGCAATAAACTGGCAACCTATACATGAAAATTATTTCAGTAAATATTGGTAAAAAGCAAACTATCACATGGAGAGGTAAGCAAGTTGAAACAGGTATCTATAAATACCCAGTTGAAGAACCATTGCATCTTGGGATTACTGATGTGGCAGGAGATGCAGTGGTTGACAGGAGGTATCATGGAGGAGTTGATAAAGCTTGCTACCTGTTTTCAGAAAGCCATTACCCGTATTGGAAAAAATTGTATCCTGCACTGAACTGGCAATGGGGGATGTTTGGAGAAAACCTTACAGTTGAGGGGATGGATGAGGCTAATGTTTTAATTGGGGATATTTATAAAATTGGAACTGCAATAGTGCAGGTTACCCAGCCACGCCAACCTTGTTTTAAGCTGGGTGTGCGTTTTGGTTCACAAAAAGTTTTGCCAGAATTTATTGAGCATGGACACCCAGGTGTTTATGTGCGTGTGCTTAAAGAGGGTAAGGTGCCAAAAGGAGGCCAGCTTCTTCTGGAAAAAAGGGATAGTGAAAGCATTTCTGTAAAAGAGGTTTTCAACCTTTTATATGCTGCTGATTTTCCTTTACAACTACTGGATAAAGTAATAAAAATACCTTCACTTGCTGAAAGTTGTAGGATGGACCTGATCAGAAAAAAGGCTATATAACATGGCTATGTTGTCCCATGAATGCTTTAATGGGAATAATATAAGGAACAGGACCATAAAATATCCTTTTGAAGGACAGCATTAGGGCTCTCTTTATTATCCCAATTCAATTTTTTTTAGTAACATTGAACTTGGTTTCACAGCTACCATTTGGTATTTTCAGGAACCAGAAGAACATACCCGGAGATAAAAAATTAGTATTGGAATGAATATTAAATCAAAGACATTAATATTCTGCCTCATGATTATGGTTGCCAGCATAAATGTTGGCCTTGCTCAAGGGCGTGTTTTTAAAAAGATCATTACCAATGAAGGAGAAGCAAATTTAAGTGTCAGGCAGGTAATCCAGGACAATAAAGGGTTTTTATGGATAGCTTCTTTTAGTGGGCTGTATAGGTATGAGGGTGATGATTTTATTATAAAGCACCAGTTCAAAAATGGGATAAAAATAAATTCAGATGTAACTTCCCTTATTCAGGATAACCAAAATAATTTATGGATTGGGACTAACAAAGGGCTTTCACAATATAATTTGGTAACTGATGAGCTAGTAACTTTTTACCACAAAAAAAGTGACCCCAATTCTATTAGCAGTGATAAGATCAGGTGTTTGGCATTAGGGTCACAAGGAAGGCTTTGGATTGGCACAAATTCAGGGGGGCTTCAGTTATATGAAAATGGCCAATTTGTTGACTTTTCATTTGAGGCCTTTAATGTTACTGGTCCATCCTATGTAAAATCGATTTTGATAGATAGTAAAAACAGGCTATGGCTGGGGACATTTGGAAATGGGCTATATCAGATAACATTTGATGGTAATGAAATTAATAAGGTAACGAACTACAACACAGAAGATTCAATTAAAACTATTTCACATGATGACATATACTGTATTTATGAAGATGCAGATGGTACCATTGCTGTGGGGTCAAGGGATGGATTGAACGTGTTTAATGAGGAAAGTGAAAGCTTTTCAGCATTGAATTTTGTGCCTGGCAACCTGGATGAAAACCTGAACAATTATTTTAGGTCAATTATAAAGGATAAAGATGATAACCTGTGGATTGGTACATGGGCAGGGATTTTTATTTGCAAGGATTTTGGGTGTTTAGAAAGTGGTTATTTTGAGTTCTACCAGCATAAAAGGGATGATATACAATCCATTTCTAAAGACCAGGTGAACAGCATGTTTTGTGATAGAACAGGGGTTGTGTGGTTAGGAATTGAGAATGCTTTGAACATGTATGACCCATATGAAAACCAATTTAAACAATTAAGTGGCAATATAATCGGGCAGTTAAAAGAGCAATCTGTAACATCTTTTTACCCCTATAAAGATGGGATATTGATGGCTACCTTTTCTGATGGGATTTTGTACAAGCAAGGTGATGAAATTTCTTACCTCAGCAGGCCAATTCAATCTGAATTGAAGGATGAAATCTTGTATTCCATCTTTGTTGATTCAAAAAACAACATATGGGTGGGGACCAATAAAGGGGTACTTTATAGAATTGATGGAATAACTTATGAGTTGTCAAAGTTTAAGCACTCTGTTGATAACCTACCCATTTGTGCTATGGTTGAAAGCAAGGATGGGAATCTGCTGGTTGGGACACGTGGTGAAGGGTTAAAACATTTTAATACAAGGTCATTGCGTTTTCAGGCAGATAAAACATTATCAACAGGAGCTGATATTAATGATATTTTTATTGATAGAAATGAAAATATATGGGTGGCTACCCAGTTGGGCGTTTTCAAAATAGGTTCCGGAAATTCATCCATGGAATATTTTATGCCTGATGATGTTAATGAGGTACCCAACCCAAATATATTCCTTGATATTGTTGAGAGCAAGGATGGGCAAATATATATAGGGGGAAGGAATGGATTTTATTATTATGACCAGGATGAAAAAAATGTGAAAAGGAAAGAATTTGATACAGACAAGGATATATGGCCTACAAACCTCAGGTTTGATTCAAACCAAAACATTTGGATGAACCTCAATTTCAACCAAATAGCCAAATACAACCCACAAACAGGAGAATTAAGTTTCTTTAGTATCAATAATGGTATCAGAAGTAGCCATTATAACAGGCGGGGGTTTTACATTGACAAAGAGGATAATTTGTTTGTCAGTGGCTTTGACCAAATTTACCAGTTTAGTACATCCACATATAAAAAGAACAGCTTTTCGCCAACACCTATTTTTACAGGATTAACAGTTAATAATACTGGGATTTTTGCTGGAGATAAATTGAATGGGCAAATAATCCTTTCCAACAATATCCAATATCAGGATGATATTTCATTAAGCCATTTGAATAAAGACTTTATAATCTCATTTACTTCAACATCTTATTTAAGGAGTAATGAAAATACATTTAGGTATATGCTCCACGGGCATGATAAAGAATGGGTAACTGGCAATACAAAATCTGTCCATTATTCTGATTTGCGTCCTGGCAAATACACATTTGAAGTGTTTGGAGCTAACAATGATGGGTTGTGGAGTGAAAAACCTGCCAGGCTTAACATCAGCGTGAAGCCAAGCCCATGGTTAAGTTATTGGGCAATCATATTATATGCTATTTTTTCATTTGTTACTGCCTATTACCTCAGGAAGGTTATTATTGCACGTATCCAACTGAAAAGGGAGTTGCTGATTGAAAAGGTTAAGCGTGACAAAGAAGAAAAATTCAATGATGAGAGGTTAAGGTTTTATACCAACATTTCACATGAATTGCGCACCCCCCTTACACTTATCATGGGGCCCATAAAACAGTTGATCAGTGAGGATAACACCAACAATAAAAATTCAAAACTACATCAGCTTATATTAAATAATTCCCAAAGGCTTTTATCACTGGTTAACCAATTGCTCGATTTCAGGAAATCATTATATGAGGGTATGAAGTTAAAGGCAACATATTCTAATATTGTGGAGAGCATTGAATCAAATATTGCTGCCTTTGACTATATGGCCAAAGAGAAGTCAATATATGTTAAGTTCTCAACTGAAAGCAAGATCATAAAAGGATGGTTTGACCGTGAGAAGCTGGATATTATCATTTTCAATATATTATCAAATGCCTTTAAGTACACCCCTGAAAATGGGTATGTCAAGGTTGAACTAAAAACGGGGAATTCAATCCCTGAGTTTCCTTCAGGGCATGTTGAGCTGAATATTACAGATAATGGGAAAGGAATACCCAAGCATTTAATAGAAAAAGTATTTGAAAGGTTTTACCAGGTTAAAAATAAATCAGGGACAACCAATACAGGCACAGGTATAGGCCTTTCACTTGTTAAAAGCCTGGTTGAGCTGCATCATGGTAAAATTGAACTGGAAAGTGTCCCTAATAAAAGGACATGCTTTACCATATTCTTGCCCTTGGGGAAAGATATGTTCACAGAAGAAGAAGTCTTTGATTTTAAAAGGGATGCAGATCGTAGGACCAAGGAACTGTATATTAGTTCAGCAACAAATAAAAATAATGCCTTCAATACAAGCAAAAAAGAAAATGCCCCCAGGCTGTTAATAATTGAAGATAATAGTGAATTAAGAGATTTCCTGGCAGGTTTTCTTTCTCAGGATTATGAGGTTATAGCTGTAAATGATGGCATTCAGGGTTTAGAAGCATGTGAAAAACAAAACCCTGACCTGGTGGTTTCTGATGTGATGATGGACAATATGGATGGGTTGCAATTTTGTAAGAAACTTAAATCAACCCCCGAGATCAGCCATATCCCTGTGATATTGATGACAGCATTGGCTTCAGTCGAAAATAAAATTACAGGGTATAAAACAGGTGCTGATGATTATATAACCAAACCTTTTGAACCTGAGTTATTAAGGATCAGGGTAAGGAATATCTTAGATAACATGCAGAAACTCAAAAAAAGGTTTGGGGATGATATAAATGTTACTAATAAAGACCTGGCCATATCCAAAGCCGATGAAGAATTTCTGGATAAAATAACTGTGTTACTAGAAAAAAATATAGATAATGTGGGTTTTGATGTTGAACAATTTAGTAAAGAGTTAGGTGTAAGTGCTTCTCAGTTGTACAGGAAAATAAAGGGGATATCTGGGCTTTCTCCCAATGAATTTATTCGGACATATCGCCTTAAAAAAGCTGCTCAAATGATTTTGGAATCAAATTTAACAGTCTCTGAAGTGGCTTATCAAGTTGGTTTTAATGATGCCCTTTACTTTAGTAAATGCTTTAAAAAACAATTTGGAACCTCTCCAAGTAAGTATTTAGCTTCTTTGTAATATAATTTAAATCAGATAGTTGTGATTTGGTGATTGAATTTTCCATATGATGGAATGAAATGTCCATATTGAAATTTGCATATCCAGGTACTTTTATTTCACAAATTTTAACAAATAAAACCTAGTATGCTTATGATGAATTTCAATACTGAATTTAATCATTTAACAAAAGTAAATAAGTTGTAATAACCAAATCTCATGAAATCTTAACTATGAAACATTTTGTAAAATTAGCACTTAGTGTGGTTCTGGTATTAAGTTTAGTTAATATCGTATGGGCACAACAAAGGGTAATTACCGGAAAAGTTTCGGACAATACTGGCACTGGGCTACCCGGTGTTACTGTTGTTGAAAAAGGTACTACAAATGGTACTGTTACTGATTCTGATGGTAATTATCGTGTAACCGTTTCTGAGGGAGCGGAAATCTTATCTTTTTCCTTTGTTGGAATGAAAACGCAAGAAATTGCGATTGCCGGGCAGGCAACAATTAATGTAACTATGGAAGAAGAAACCATTGGGCTCGACGAAGTTGTTGCAGTCGGATATGGTACTATGAAAAGAAGTGATATTACAGGTTCTGTGGCATCCATGGGAACTGATAAAATCATTGAATCGCGAAATACCAGCTCTGTTGGGGCATTACAAGGTAAAGTCGCAGGTGTTGATATCGTTCGCACTGATAACAAACCAGGTGGTGGCTTTAGTGTCAATGTAAGGGGTATTAGCTCATTC
Source organism: Prolixibacteraceae bacterium (assembly GCA_028282705.1). GTDB lineage: Bacteria > Bacteroidota > Bacteroidia > Bacteroidales > Prolixibacteraceae > JABMQB01. Next base: position 35,286 of record JANQHI010000020.1, read on the forward strand.
CGTGACAATACAAGCCCATTGTATGTTGTAGATGGAATAACTGTTGACCATATTAATGACATCAACCCTGAGGATATTGAAAAAATTGATATTTTGAAAGATGCCTCTTCCGCAGCTATTTATGGTTCGCGTGGTGCCAATGGTGTTGTTATTGTTACCACAAAAGGAGGTAAAGAAGGGAAAACTGTAATCGATTATAATGGTTATGTAGGTTTTAAAGAAGCTTATAACCTTCCTGAAATAATGAATGCAGAGGAATTTGTTGAATTTGCACTTGCATCTCAAGTAGGTAAAGGAGATACAAATCCAACACTTGAAGACGTTTTTAATTCCGAAGAAATTCAGAATATTAACAGTGGGGTTTCACTGAATTGGCCCGACCTGATGACACGCACAGCTACTGTAACAAACCATACAGTAACAGTTTCAGGAGGGCAGAATGGCCATATTTTCTCATATGGAGGTGGTGTTACTTCAGACCAGGGTGTGGTTGGTAACGAAAAATATGAAAGGCTTACGTTAAGGTCGAGCAATGAGAAGCAAATAAACGAGTTTCTTAAATTAGGTATTCGTAATAATATGTCATACTCGGTTCGTGACCAGGGATCTAAAGAGGCTTTCAGGAGTGCTTACAGGTTAAGGCCAATTGGTACTTTGTATGATGAAAATGGAGAATATAAATTATTCCCTTCTCCACGCGAGACTCAGATTACAAGCCCGATGATTGATATGAATGAAGTAACGCGTGAAGATCGTGCAATGCATTATTTTGCTAATGCGTTTATAGAAATAAAACCTGTTAGTTGGGTTAAATTTACTTCTACTTTTTCACCTGATATCAAATACACCAGGTATGGTGAATATCGTGGGAAAAATACCAAATCTGCAAAAGGGCAGCAATCCAGGACACGTGCCTATGTTAAAAACTGGAATTATTGGAGATATACCTGGGATAATATCCTTAATGTTGAGAAAAGTTTTGAACAACACAATGTAAAGGGAACATTCATTTCTTCAATTTATAAACACAGGCAGGACTATTCAGAAGCACAGGTGAGGAACTTTTCAACAGACCATTATAAGTTTTATAACCTAAAAGCTGGCCAGGAGATCAAAGATTTAAAATCATCTTATGAAATGGAATCATTAGCATCTTTCTTAGGACGTGTTTCTTATGATTACCAGGGTAAATATTACGTTACTGTAAATGGGCGTTATGATGGAAGTTCACGTTTGGCACCAGGGCACAAATGGGCATTTTTCCCATCAGCTGCAGTTGCATGGAGGGTAAGTGAAGAAAGCTTTATGCAAGGGAATGAGACAATTTCGAACCTGAAAGTAAGGTTAAGCTATGGTGAAACAGGTAATGCTGCAGTTGACAGGTATAAGTCACAACTTACATTAAATAATACAAACTATGACTTTGATAACAATGGTGTGTCAGTTGTTGAAGTTGGAGGCTTGGCAAATTATGATTTGAGTTGGGAGATAACCAAAGAGTTTAACCTGGGTATTGACTTTGGACTATGGAATAACCGTGTTTTTGGTTCTCTTGAATTATACAACAGGAAATCAGAAGATATCCTTTATGAAAGGAGCATACCTATCTTAACAGGTTATGAAAGGATTTGGGACAACATTGGGTCATTAAAGAACCAGGGGCTTGAGCTTAACCTAAATACAGTTAACATTAATACAGGTGATTTTGAGTGGAATACAACACTTACATTCTCTACCAATAAGAATGAAATTATTGATATTGATGGGTCAAAACAGGATAATCCTGGTAACCAGTGGTTTATTGGCGAAGATATTACATCTATATGGGAATATGAACAAGATGGTATTTGGCAAACAAGCGAAGCTGCTGAAGCAGCCAAATATTCCCAGGACCCTGGTGAAGTTAAGGTTGTTGACCAAAATAATGATGGTAAGATCGACCAGGATGACCGAGTAATCATTGGTAAAGAAACTCCTGACTGGTATGGTAGTATTACCAATACGTTCAGGTATAAAAACTTTGACCTGAGCATATTTGTAAATACCCGGCAGGGGCAAATGCTAAAAAGCGAGTTCCATAATAAATTTGCTTGGGACCAAGATGGGCGTTTTAATGGTTTAAAAACAAACTATTGGACCCCAGATAACCCAGGTGGGACTTGGCATCAACCAGGTAATGCAGGACCTTACAGAGGTATAGAAAACTTTATGGATATGTCATATGTTAAGGTTGGCTACATTAACTTGGGTTACACTTTTAGTTCTGCTTTAGCAGAGCGTTTACGTATGCAAAAACTAAGGTTGTATATCTCTGCTCAAAACCCATTTGTTTTTACAAAATATGAAGGTTGGGATCCTGAAAATGCCAGCCAAAATACATGGGGGTATGCCTATATGACTCGTAGTATATTGTTTGGAGTAAATGTTCAATTTTAAAAACCTGAGAAGATGAAAATTCAGAGATTAAAAATATATTCATTGGGAATAGCACTCCTGTTTTTTGCAGTGTCGTGTGAAAGTTTCCTCGAAGAAGAAAACTTATCAAATGTTTCCGATCAAACCTACCTGGTTAATGAATCAGCTTTTGAAGAACTTGTTGCTGGTGCTTATAACTCATTGAGAGGGGTCAGTAGGTTTAGGGCTTTAGATTTTTATGGTACTGATGTATATACCCGTGGCGGTAAGATACAAGGTGACCATCCTGTAAATGATTATACCAATTTAACACCAGATAATGGTGATGCCAAAGATGGCTGGAAGCACAATTATAAAGCAATCTCAAAATGTAATGCAGTCATTACAAGAGCTGATGAAATTGATGGGCTTGATGCTGCTTTAAAAGTAAAAAGGGTTGCTGAGGTCAAAACCATCAGGGCTTATTATTATTTCTATTTGGTACAACAATATGGTGGAGTACCAATTGTAGACCAGGAAGTTCGCTCAGTACAAAGTGATTTTGTAAGGGCATCTGAAGAGCAAGTTTATACCTTTATAATTGGTGACCTTGAAGATGCCATTGCAGCACTACCTGCTTCTCCTGACCAGTTTGGGAGGATAACAAAAGGTGCTGCACAGCATTTGCTCGCAAAAGTTTTATTAACCAAAGGATACAGGCCTTTTGGCGGAAGTGCTGATTTTACTGCTGCAGCCCAAATGGCTGAGTCAGTGATGGGATCAAACCAATACAGGTTATTAAATACTTTTGATGAGGTGTTTGATTATGATAACCAGAAAAATGATGAGGTTATTTTTTCTATTCAATATTCATCTAATATCCAGTTCAATGGTGAAGGTAACAACCAGTACCAATTATTTAAATTTGGTACTGATATGTACCCTGGGATGAACAGGACCAGTGACTATGGAAGGGCTAATTCAAAATTTATGGCAACAGACTTTTTCTATTCATTATTTGAAGAAGGTGATGCCAGGGAAGAAGGTACTTTAAACCGCACATTATATGCAGTTGAAGATGCCTCTGAAATTGGAATTTCCAAGGGAGATATAATTATCCATTTCCCTAAAGTTGCATGGACTCAGGCTGAAAAAGATGCGGTCAACTACTTTGTATATAACCCTGATGAGTATATCATGAATACAGAATTTGGCGAGATTCAGTTTCCTTATTTCAAAAAATTTGATGATCCATTAGCTCCTTATGGTGATAATGGAGGTTTCCGTGATACTTACTTATTCCGCTTAGCTGAGACCTACCTGATTGCTGCTGAAGCATACTTGCAGGCAGGTAACTCAACAAAAGCATTGGAATTAGTAAATGCCATAAGGGCAAGGGCTGCAAAACCTGGATTTGAAGGAGCAATGGCTCTTAATTCAGTAAATATTGATGTAATCCTGGACGAACGTGCTATTGAATTAGCAGGAGAGGTTAGCCGTTGGGCTGATTTGAAACGTACAGGAAAACTTTCTGAACGTGTATTGGCTCACAACCCTCATGTTCAGTTACACCATAGCTCAACTATTGATGCTCATTATTTGGTAAGGCCTATTCCAGAATCTGAGATTATGCTTACCAATGGGTCATTAGTACAAAATGATGGTTATTAATAAAACCTGAAATAACCATAGGTAAATGTTTAGTTAGTTATTACTCAGGCATATGTGTTATGCATATGCCTGAGATTTTAAACCCGGAAATAATTTTAACCCTGCTCTTAAATACTTTAATTAATAAAGGACAGTCAGGTCTTTCATCAGTTGCATTCTGATTTTTTAGTTCATGCCATAGGCATAAAGGGTAAGTTTTATTGTTTCTGATTCATCAAACATTGTGTAGGCTTTTGTGAAGTACTATTATTATGAGAAAGCTGGGAAAGTATTTAATAATCTGTATTTGTTTGCTTGGCTCGCTAAGCTGTAACTTTAAACAATCAGTATACATCATAATTGGGAATGATGCATCTAAAGTAGAAAGGATAACAGCTAACCATCTAAAAAAAGACATAACAGATGTTTCTGGCTTATCTGTCCAAATTTTAACTGCTAATGATAAAATCCCTGAAAAAGGGATCTTTTATATTATTGGGACACATTCCTCCAACCCAATCATAAAAAAAATTGTTGAGGAACAAGCAATAGCATTATCTGAAGAATTTCCTGGGAACAGGGGTGGGATATGGGTCAAAGAGACCTTGGGTTCAGGGCAGGAAGCCATAATTTTGGCAGGTTCAGATGTTCAGGGGATGCAGTATGCTGTTTTTGATTATAGCCATAAAATTTTAGGTATTGACCCTTTTGAATACTGGACTGGAAATTATCCCACATCCTTTACACAGTTTACCCCTTATGATTTTAATAATAAAGTATTAATCCCTCCTGTAGTCCCAATTCTCTGTTATTTTGAAAATGATGTTGACGAACTTGCAAACATAAAAAAACCACTCCTTGAGTATGATTGGGAAAACTATACTCAATTAATTAATTCACTTGTCAGGCTGAAATACAATGCAATCCACTTATTTGATATGCTGGGAAGGCCTGAGTTTTTTTTACGCCCCGAATACAAAGAAATTTGCCCTGAATATACAATCAGGCTTTCATACATTGACAGTATGATAAACTATGCCCATGATATGGGGATGATGGTTCAGGTGGATATGGCACTTGGTTATAAAATAAAACCAATGGATCAGGAAAAAGCTGATTGCTGGTCACAAAATAAGGAAGAATGGATTGCCACCTGGAAGCATTATTTTGAGAGTACCCCCTTGGCTAAAGCTGATATTTTTTCATTACGCCCAAGAAACCAGGTATGGGATTGGGAATATAAAAGTACATGTGGGGAAAATAAAATAGATGTATTTAATGAGGTTTATGCTGAATTAGGAAAATTAATTGACCAATATAAACCTGGAGCAAAAAAGGTAGTAACTTGTTATGCTGATGGGATGCAAATGTTCAATGATGGGTTTAACCCTCCTAAAGATTGGATAATAGCATGGTCAGATAATGGTTGGGGTGATTTTGATGTTTTGCCTGAAGATACCAAAGGCTATGACTTTGGAGCATATATGCATGCAGGATTTTGGACCAACCATACAGTACACGACCCTTGCCCAATAAAATTGGGGAATACCATGAAAATGATGTCCAATAATTTTAAAGCAGATAAATACTATGAAATCAATGGGCAACAATTCAGGCCCTTTTTGCTAAATATTGAGGCATTCTCCAAAATTGCTCAAAACCCAACTTCATTTGATGGGGAAGAATTTTACAAGGAATGGGCTGAAAGGTATTTTGGAGAAGAAGCTGCCCCCTTTGCTGTTGATGCAATGAAGAAGTTGCATGAAGCCCAGTTTGATGATATTGGGTATGTGCAGCATTTATGGGAAATAAGGGAGGCCATTTCTTATTTATGTGATGAACCCATAGAGAGGCCAGGGAAAGAACCTGTTGATTGTGAGTTTAGCCGGGTAAGTAATGATTTTGAGCATGTAAAAAAACGCATTGGTATCCTTAAACAGGCTTTGGCTAATGCCGAAAAAGGAGCAAAATACATTAATGAAGAAAACACATTTTATCATGATTATATAGTACTGCCCATTAACCTTTACCTTGACCTGTTGCACTTTGAACGTAAACTCCATAGGATGGTGAAGTTGAAGAAAGTGTATGATGATTTTGGGAAAAGGGAAAAGTTACAAAAAGCATTGCTATTATTAGACGAGGCTAAGAATGAACTGGACAACCTGGTTCAGAGAAGGTTGGATGGAGACAAAAATCCAAGGTGGGAGGGGTGGTATGACCCTGCAATTCGTAGGCCTAACAATGGTTTCCCAACCATGGAACTGCTAAATAAAGTTGAAACAAACTTAAAAGGGAAACTATAAATAGTAAAGATATGAAAACTTGGAGGGCATTGGCTGGCTTTATTCTTTTCATAATTTTAAATTCTTGTAGTACTGAAAAAAAGCCCCAAAAGGAAAGCATAAAACCAGTTGATTTAGTTTATCCTTTACTTGATTCTGAAAATTCGCGTTGGTTTTTCTTTTCTTCAGCTTGCCGCCCATTTGGTATGGTTAACCTTAACCCTGACACCCAAATTGGAGGGGCATGGGGGAGTGGCTACAGGTACAATACTGATACTGTTAAAGGTTTCAGCCACATACATGCCTGGCAGCTTTCTGGCCTTTCAGTTATGCCAGTGGTATTGGTTGAAACCAAGGCAGAAACAATTTTTACAGACTTTTATTCAGCATTTCCTCATGAGTCAGAAAAGGTTTCACCAGGTTACCATTACCTTGAGTTAAAAAGGTTTGGCATAACAGCAGAGCTCACAAGTACCAAACGTGTAGGCTTTCACAAATATACATTTCCTGAAAAGCAACAAAATGCCATACTGTTTAACCTGAATACATTGCTTGGACCTTGTAAAAATACAGAAGGTACTTTGGAAAAAGTCAGTGCGTACAAGGTTGTAGGTAAATTGGTAAATGAACCCACCAGGAGGCGCCCAAAACCTGTTACTGTTTTTTTTCAGGTTGAATTTGATCAATCAATCAATAATATTATAAAAGACAAGAACACAGGAAATTACCTGGTTATTCTTGAAGATACAGGAAACCTGCTAATGAAAGCAGGGCTTTCTTATACATCTGTTGAGAATGCTTCCGAAAATATTAAAACAGAATTGCCTCACTGGGATTTTAACAGGGTGGTAAAAGAATCAGAAGAAGAATGGGATTCACTGCTGGGAAGGATACAGGTTGAAGGAGGCTCCCTAAAACAGCAAAAAAGGTTTTACACTGACCTTTGGCATGCATTGCAAGGCAGGAGGATCATCAGTGATACAAATGGTTCATACCCTGATTATACTGGAGATAAGCTTCAGGCCAGGAAGCTGCCTTTGGATGAAAATGGGAAACCTGCATTTAACCATTATAATTCTGATGCTTTCTGGGGGGCTCAATGGACATTGAATACCCTGTGGGGGATTGCTTACCCTGAAATTTATAGAGAGTTTGTCCAATCCTTAATGTTATATTATAAAGATGGGGGGATGATCCCACGTGGCCCTTCTGGAGGGAATTATACCTATGTAATGACAGGTTCATCAGCAACACCTTTTATTGTAAGTGCTTTGCAAAAGGGGATTGTAAATGAAAACCTAAAAGAGATTTATAATGCCTTGAAGAAGAACCATATGCCTAAAGGCATTATGTCTAAGGCTGGCTATGAACATGATACTTACCTGGGTGGTGGGTTAGGTTATTACATGTCAGAAGGATATGTGCCTTACCCAATTCCTGAGGGGAAATTTGGTTACCACCAGGATGGGGCAAGCCTCACCATGGAATATGCTTACCAGGATTGGACACTTGCGCAACTGGCTAAAAAGCTGGGGTATGTTGATGATTACAATTACTTCTTGAAAAGGTCAGAAAATTATAAAAATGTGTTTGACCACAAAACTGGTTGGATGAGGCCAAAGGATGTGGATGGGAATTGGTATAAAGATTTTGACCCTTACCAGTATGAGCATGGCTTTAATGAATCTAACAGTGCACAATCAACCTGGTTTGTTCCCCATAACTTAACTGGTTTAGCAAAACTGATGGGAGGAAATGAAAAAGCTGTAAAAAAACTGGTTCAACAGTTTGAAACTGCCAGCAGCCAGGGGTTCACAGCAGGAACTTCACACGACCGTGAATTACACCCTGAATTCAGCAGGGTTCCTATCAATTATGGAAACCAGCCATCCATTCAAACAGCATTTATTTTTAATAAACTGGGACGGCCTGGCCTAACCCAATATTGGTCGCGCCAGGTAGTCCAGAAGGCATTTAGTGGTTTGTCAACTTCTACTGGCTACAATGGTGATGAAGACCAGGGGTTAATGGGAAGCCTGGCTGTTTTAATGAAAATAGGCCTATTCCAAATGACTGGTGGCACTGAAGAAAACCCACTATATGAATTAGGAAGCCCCATTTTTGATAAAATTACCATCACATTAAATCCTGATTTTTACCCAGGAAAAGAATTTACCATAAAAACCCTAAATAACAGCCCTGATAATGTATATATTAAAAATATTCAGTACAATGGGGAAACTATTGATGGGGTTTCCATTTCACATTTAGAGTTGGTAAAAGGAGGGGAATTGGTACTTGAAATGAGCCATAAACAATAGTTAAAGGTTAGGAGATATGAAACATGTAATTTGTATAGCAATAATGGTTACCCTATTATCATTCACCTTGAGGAAAGAAGGATACGTGGTAACTGAGTTTGGTGCTGTTGGTGATGGGAAAACATTAAATACTGAGGCTATACAAAAAGCCATTGACCAGGCTAATAAAAATGGGGGAGGGAAAGTAATTATCCCTGAAGGTGAATTTTTAAGTGGTAGTATCATATTAAAATCAAATGTTGAACTTCACCTTGAAGAAGGGGCAGTTTTATTGGGTACCACAGACCCTCATGCCTATATAACCCTGAAGCGCTGGAAAGCTTTTGTTATGGCAGATGGGCAAACCAATATTGCTATAACAGGTAAAGGCACCATTGACGGGCAGGGGCGTGAAGTGGCATTAAATGTTGACAGCCTTTATTACATTGGGGAATTAGGCCCTAAGCATTATAATTTGCGCAGGAAACGCCCAAATGAATATGTGCGCCCACAAAACATTGAAATAGTTTCTTGTAAAAATGTCCTGGTGAATGGCATAACCGTAAAAGATGCAGCCAGTTGGGTTCAAACATATGAGCATTGCGAAAATGTTGTGATTGATGGGATTAAAGTGGATAGTGATGCTTACTGGAACAATGATGGGATGGACATTGACAATTGTAAAAATGTAAGGATCACCAATTGTTTTGTAAACTCAGCTGATGATGGTATCTGCCTCAAGTCCGGATCATCTGAAGGATGGAATGATAGCATCTACATAGCAAACTGTACTGTACGTTCAAGTGCCAGTGCCATCAAATTTGGGACAGCATCAGCGGGAGGTTTTAAAAATGTGAAAATTGAAAACATCAAAGTATATGATACATTTCGTTCAGCCATTGCCCTTGAATCAGTGGATGGGGGAATCCTTGAAAATGTTGAAGTGGATGGGGTTGAAGCTGTAAACACAGGTAATGCCATATTTATCAGGCTAGGGCACAGGAACAGTGAGGGTGAAGTTGGGGAGCTTAGGAATGTGAGCATTAAAAATGTACATGTACAAGTACCTTTTGGCAGGCCAGATAAGGATTATGATTTGCGCGGGCCAGACCTCCCATTTTTCCATAACCCTTTTCCATCTTCCATAACAGGTATCCCAGGGCACTATGTTGAGAATGTAAAGCTGGAAAACATTACTATTATCCATCCCGGGCGTGGTAACAATGGATTAGCAATTATACCACTTGGGCGTTTGCATGATGTTCCAGAAAAAGAATCATCTTATCCTGAATTTTCAATGTTTGGTGAACTGCCTGCTTGGGGTTTTTATGTCCGCCATGTTAAGGGCATATCCATGAAAAATGTAACCGTAAAAGCAGTATCTGCTGATTACAGGCCTGCATTTGTGTTGGATGATGTGCAGCAAGTAACACTCTCTTCTATCCAAATTGAAGAGAAGGGCAATAAAAAGCAGGTTATTTTGAAAGATGTACAACATTCTGAAATGGATGAACAAGTAAAGAAAACAGCCAGGTATCTCTAAGTTTCAGGCTGAAGCAATTTTTGAACTAACTATTTTATAAACCAACTAAATAATTTTAGGTGTATGCCTGAAGTTATTTGATTTTAATAAAAAACATAATGAGGGCACATTTTACACTAATTCTCTTATTTATTTCACTGATAGTTTTATCAAAGGAAGCCAAGGTCATTAATGTTAGTACATCAATGGGGAAAAGCCAGGTTATGGCTGCTTTTGATGAGAACATAAAAACTTCTTTTACTTTACAACCTGAAAATTTAGAAAGCAACCAATGGGTAAATTTTACATTAGGTGACCCTGGTAATATTACAAACCTTACCTTTTCAGGAATAAAAAATATCTCTCTTGAGGATTTTAAAAAACTTGTAACATTCCACATTACTTATGACCCTATGAACTGGAATGAACCAGTGCCTTATGAAGTAAAAAATAAAGGGAAAAACTTCTCCCTGGTTTTTGCTCCAACCTATGGCATGCACATTAAAATGGTTTTTTCTGAAAAAACATTGAAAGAAACTTTATCCATTGGTGAAATTTATGTGGAAATAGAAGAGGAAAAGGAGATAATTACCCAGGAAGGAGAGGTTGATAAAAGCTACCTTGACCCTACTTTGCCAATTGAAAGGAGGGTTGATTTGCTTATGGCAGTAATGTCTCCATCAGATAAAATGGAACTGATCAGGGAAGGATGGGGAATCCCTGGCATACCACATTTGGGAGTGCCTTTCATCAATAAGGTAGAAGCCATTCATGGCTACTCATATGGGAGTGGGGCAACCATTTTCCCACAAAGTATTGGGCTGGCAGCCACCTGGAATAAAAAACTGGTTGAAGAAGTAGCCAGCACAATTGGCAAAGAAACTGTGGCTGCCCATACCCAGCAAGCCTGGTCTCCTGTTTTAGATGTGGCTCAAGACCCACGCTGGGGGCGTTGTGAAGAAACCTATGGTGAAGACCCTGTGTTGGTTTCTCAAATTGGGGGTGCATGGGTTAAAGGCTATAAATCACATGGTTTGATGGTTACTCCCAAGCATTTTGGAGGGCATGGTGCACCCCTGGGAGGTAGGGATTCTCACGACATTGGACTCAGTGAGCGCGAAATGAGAGAAGTACACCTGGTACCATTCCGCCATGTTTTTCGTGAATATAAATGCCAGTCAGTAATGATGGCTTATTCAGGTTTCCTGGGTGTGCCAGTAGCAAAAAGCACAGAGTTGCTCAAAGGTATTTTACGTGATGAATGGGGGTTTGATGGGTTTATAGTAAGTGATTGTGGTGCAATTCGTAACCTGACCAATAAAAAACACTATACAGCCAAGACAGCCATTGAGGCTGCAAACCAAGCCCTGGCTGCTAGCATTGCAACCAATTGTGGGAATGTATACAATGACAAAGAGGTAATTAAAGCAGCCAATGATGGGCGTTTAAATCAGGAAAACCTGGATTACACTTGCAGGTCACTATTAAGGGTGATGTTCAGGAATGGGTTGTTTGAAAAGAAAGGCCTCCAAAAGTTTGATTGGGACAAAATTTATGAAGGCTGGAACACTCCTGAAAACAAGGAAGTTTCATACAGGGCAGCTTTAGAATCAATGGTGCTGTTAGACAATAAAAATAACATTTTGCCTTTACCAGATGATCTGGGCTCAGTGGCTGTTATAGGTCCTGGGGCTGATGATTTGCAAACAGGTGATTACACCCAAAAGGCCCAACCAGGGCAGTTGAAATCTGTTTTGTCAGGGATAAAAGCCATATTAGGTGATCAATCCAGGGTTAACTTTGTAAAGGGGTGTGATTTTTTCGACCTGGAAAATAGTGAGATCAATAAAGCAGTTGAGGCTGCTAAAAATGCAGAGGTAGCCATTTTGGTTTTGGGAGACCAATCAACCAGCCATCCTACAAAAGGGCAGGTAAATACTTCAGGAGAGAACCATGACCTGGCAACACTTATTTTGCCTGGGAAACAGCAGGAACTGCTAAAAGCTGTTTGTGAAACAGGGGTGCCAGTGATTTTGGTTTTGCAGGCAGGGCGTCCATACAACCTTTCATATGCAGCTGAAAATTGCTTGGCAATTTTGGTAAACTGGCTTCCAGGGCAAGAGGGGGGGCCAGCAACTGCTGATGTGCTGTTTGGGAAATATAACCCAGCAGGGCGTCTGCCAATGACATTCCCAAAGCATGTGGGGCAGGTGCCACATTATTATAACTTTAAAACTTCAGGGCGTGGATACCACTATACTGACCTGGATTTTTATCCCCTTTACCCTTTTGGGTATGGGTTGAGCTATACGCATTTTGCCTATTCTGACCTGAAAACCAAGGTCAATGATGATGGGGCAATTGATGTCTCGGTTAAAGTCACTAATATGGGAGAGATGTCTGGTGATGAAGTGGTACAGGTTTATATAACTGACATGTATGCTTCAGTAAAAACCAGGGTTACAGAACTGAAAGATTTTACGCGTGTAAACCTTGAGCCTGGAACTACTGAGGAGGTTCAGTTTACATTAGCTCCATATCAATTGTCATTGTTAAATGATAAAATGGACAGGGTAGTTGAGCCAGGGCAATTTAGGGTCATGGTGGGAGGAAGCAGCCCTTCATACAGGGCCAATGACAGGATAAAAGGGCACATTGGTTTTGAAGATGAATCAGAAGGGTTGAATACAATGGTAGATTACCCAATGGCTTTTTCTGCAACATTTAAGGTTGAAATTGCAGATACCTGGGAAAACCCTGATAATGGTGCAAAAACAATTTCAGTAAAAGTAAAAAACATGGGTAACTTAACTGATTCAGGTAAATTAAAGATGTATATTGATGGCAAGTTTTATGGTGCTGTGCGCCATTTTGAACTACTGCCTGGTGAGCAAAAAAGTATTCCTTTTACTATACCTGTCAGCCAGGATATAGAAAAAGTTGCTTTTGCAACCAAGTATTCTATTATTACCAAAACATTGGAATAAGTTATTGAATATTTGCCTAAAAATGTGCCAATAACAGAGCATCTATTTTTGTCCTATAAAGGCCAATATATTTATGGCACAATGAATATCAAGTAGGAATTAGTGCTGTAAGCACTTTAATGAGAAATATCAAAAATAATATCATGAAGGATAAAAATAAATTACAAGGCTTAGGCATTATTTTTTTATGCTCCATCATATTGTTCCATACAAATGGGTGTATAAAACCCAATTGTGGTAATGCTGGATTCAATATCCTTGACTTTGGAGCAGTGGCTGATGGCAAAACCTTAAATACAACAGCTATTCAGGATGCCATTAATGCTGCTTTTAATAATGGAGGAGGTACAGTAGTTATTCCTGCCGGGAAATTTGTTTCAGGAACAATCTTTTTAAAACGCCATGTGGAATTACACCTGGAGGCAGGAGCAACATTGCTGGGGTCACCCAATTTATCTGATTATACAGAAATAACCTGGGGGCATAATAAAGACAGGCAACCCTGGCATTTAATCTATGCTGATTCAGTAGCTAATGTAGCCATAACTGGCTTGGGCACCATTGATGGGAATGGTGAAAGTTTTTGGGAAGAATATGAGAAAGATGAACAGGGAAACATGGTTATCCCCAGGTGGATCAAAGCCAAAGAACATAAGGTTAGCCCATTAATAGATATCAATAACTCATCAAACATCACCATAAAAGATGTTACTGTGAAAACAGGGGGAGGCTGGAATATCCACCTGTTTAATTCCTCAGTAGCCAAGATAAGTGGGGTGCATGTTATCAATAACATTTATAGCCCTAATTCAGATGGGATTGACCTTACAGGATGCAGTGATATAACCATTTCTGATTGTTTTATTAAAACCTGTGATGATGCAATTGTTGTGAAAACCCTTGAAGATAGTAATGAAGCTGAACGCATAACAGTTTCAAATTGTGTGATGGAAACACTTTGTGTGGGGATAAAGCTGGGGGCAGGTGAATCTTATAAAGATATGCGTGATATCAACTTTTCAAATTGTACATTTAATGGTACGTCACGTTTTTTTGGGTTGTATTCAAAAAATGGGGCAGTCATTGAGAATGTGGTTGTGAATAACCTGACAGGCAACACCAATGCCAAGCTGGTGTATAACAGGCCAATCCAGTTGATGGTTGAAAAAAATAAGAAAGGTAAAGTTGGGGGCATCAGGAATGTGGTTATAAGCAATGTTGCAGCACACACTGATGGGCGGATTTTAATGACTTCTGACCCAGATGGTTTTATTGAGAATATCTTTTTCAGGGATGTAATCCTTTCTTATCCAAGGATTGAAGACCCTACTGCTATGATTGATGGGGCGCGAAGCAACCAATTCCCCAGGGTTAGTGAATTCAGGGATGCAGGGGCAGCAAGGGCTGCTTTTGTAGCTGAAAATTTAAACAACTTGGTTATTGAGAACCTGGCCATAAATTGGCCTGGGAAAACTGTACCTAAAAGTTGGCAACATCCTGAAAGGATTGAAAATGGCACAACTAGGATACATAAACCTGATTATTCAAAACCATGTGAAGCAGATTTTTCTATATTGTGGGGGAAGAATTTGCAGGGAGGTTATATAAATGCCCCATTGGCAAAACCTTCTTCTGCAAAAGCAAAAAAGGTTGATTTGAGGGGCTCTTCCATTCAAATTAAATAAAACAAAAAAGTTTTTTAAATGGATTCAAGAAGAGGTTTTATTAAAAAAAGTATGCTTGCATCAGCTGGTTTTTATGCATTAGGAACCAATAGTGCCTGGGCTTTGGAAAAGGACGGATTTGAATCATGCAGGCCTTTGTTAAGTGACAGGACATTTACCAGCAAAGCAGTTGAGGAAACCATACAGAAAGTTAAAAAAGGGATTACCAATCCTGAGCTGGCATGGATGTTTGAAAATTGTTTTCCAAACACCCTGGACACCACTGTTGATTATGAAGTGATTGATGGCAAGCCTGATACATTTATTATCACTGGTGACATTGATGCCATGTGGCTGAGGGATTCAACAGCCCAGGTGTGGCCTTATTTACCTCTTGTAAACAAAGAAGAAAAACTAAAAAAATTATTTAAAGGGCTGGTGAACAGGCAAACCAAATGTATTTTGCTTGACCCTTATGCCAATGCTTTTTTTAAAGATGTCACAAAAGAAACAGAGTGGAAAAAGGATAAACCAACTCCTAAACCAGGGGTACATGAACGAAAATGGGAGATAGATTCACTTTGTTATGCTGTTCGCCTGGCTTATGGATATTATAAGGAAACAAGAGACACTTCCATTTTTGATGCTGATTGGGACAAAGCAATGAGGCTGGTGGTAAAAACTTTGAGGGCAGAACAACGCAAAAATGGTAAGTCGCCCTATTATTTTATCAGGGTACGATCAAACAGTACAGTTTCTGCATCATACAATGGTACTGGGCGCCCTATCAGACCTGTTGGGTTGATTGCTTCAATCTTCAGGCCTTCTGATGATGGCACTATGTATCCCTTCCTGATCCCATCAAACCTGTTTGCAGTGGAGGCATTGGCTCAGTTAAGTGAGGTTTATGCTGAAGTTTTAAATGATGAGGCTTTTTCCAAAGAATGTGCAGGTTTTTCAAAAGAAGTATTGAAGGCAATCAATAGATTTGCCATTTCAGAGCACCTCAATTATGACAAAGTGTATGCCTATGAAGTAGATGGTTTTGGTAACAAGGTGTTTATTGATGACCCCAATATCCCCTCATTGATTGCTACCAAATACCTCATTAGTGAAAAATATTATGATGAGGAAGTGTATATGAATACACGCCAATACCTGTTAAGTGAGGATAACCCTTATTATTTCAAAGGAAAAGCAGGGGAAGGGCAGGGAGGCCCACATGCAGGGAAAGATACCATATGGCCAATGGGGATTATTTTAAGGGCTATGACATCTGATGATAATAAAGAAATTGGTTGGTGTATCAAACAGCTGATGGCTACTCACAATAATTCAGGTTTTATGCACGAAACATTCCATAAAGATGATGCTTCTAAATTTTCCAGGTCTTGGTTTGCATGGGCTAACACTTTGTTTGGTGAGTTAATTGTAAAACTTTACAATGAAAAACCTGAACTACTTAAAAATATATAAAATGAGGTATACATTTCAAATATCCATTTTGTTGTTTGCTTTAGCAGCAACTATATCCTGTAATGATAAAAAAGAGGAGGTAGCCTTAAACCAAATCCAGGTTATTGGGAGCCATAATAGCTACAAAATACCCATTGAAGAACCTCTTTGGGACTACATCTTTTCTGTTGATTCCAATACAGCCATTTCATTACAATATGGGCACATCCCAATTATAGGTCAGCTAAACATGGGGCTTAGGAACCTTGAGCTGGATATCTTCCACGACCCCGAAGGAGGGTATTATTCAAACCCTAAAGGGCTTGAAGTGGTTAAAGAAATGGGCCATGAACTCCAGGAATTTGATAAAGAAGGGAAGCTTGAAATACCTGGTTTAAAAATGTTCCATATCCAGGATATTGATTTCAGGAGCCATCACCTGTTATTTAAAGATGGCTTGGCAGCCATGAAGGAATGGTCTGATGACAACCCAGGGCATACTCCTGTTTTTGTTTTAATTAATGCTAAAGACAAGCAGGAAGAAGGGCTTAGTAAACCTCTGCCTTTTACTAAAGCTGCATTAGATAGTATTGACATAGAGGTCAGGTCAGTTTTTGATGAAAATCAACTGATTACCCCTGATTGGGTGAGGGGGAATTCAGCTACCCTTGAAGAAGCTATCCTTACAAAAGGCTGGCCAGGCCTTGAAAAATCAAAAGGGCGTTTCCTGTTTGTATTAGATGAAAATAAAGAAAAAATCAACAGGTATATAGAAGGGCATGGGTCCTTAAAAGGGCGTGTACTATTTGTAAATACACCAGAAGGCAACCCGGAAGCTGCATTCAGGATCATCAATAACCCAGTGAAAGATGCAGGGTATATTCAGGAATTAGTGCAAAAAGGATATATGGTCAGGACACGTGCTGACAGTGGGACAAAAGAAGCCAGGTCTCATGATTATACACGTTTTGAAATGGCAAAACAATCAGGTGCACAGGTGATCTCTACTGATTACTATATACCCACAACTTTGTTTAAATCAACATTTAAAGTGTGTTTTGAAGATGGCAGTTATGAGAGGCTAAACCATTAAAAATAAAAGTGTGATGAGGTATATTATTTTTTTATTGATCATCCTTCCTTTCCGGGTTTTTTCAAGCCAGGAAATAAAACAATTTCCAGTAGTAGCACCTGGGCAGGAAGCAACCATTTTAATTGATAAAAATGATGCAAAAGTAGTACAAATTGCAGCAGGTATTTTTGCTAATGATGTGCTGAATGTAACACAGGTACCTATTTCAATTGAAACAAAATTAACCAATGTAGGGGAGCTTGCTATTATAGCTGGGACTATTGGCAAAAGCAAGTTGATCAGTAAATTAATAAAAGAAGGGAAAATAGATGCTTCACCCATCAAAGGGGAATGGGAAGCCTTTTCAATCCAGGTGTTGGATAATCCTTTAAAAGGGGTAGAAAAAGCATTGGTGGTAGTTGGAAGTGGGCGCAGGGCAACAGCCTATGGGATATTGGAATTGTCAAGGATGGTTGGGATTTCACCATGGGAATGGTGGGCTGATGTTACACCTGACAAAAAAAGCCAGGTTATCCTTTCAATTGAAGATAAAGTTTATGGCTCTCCATCAGTGAAGTACAGGGGGATTTTTTTGAATGATGAGGACTGGGGGTTGCAAAGGTGGGCAGCCCTTAATTATGAACCTGAAACTGGGGATATTGGCTCCAAAACATATGCTAAAGTTTTTGAGTTGCTATTGCGCCTGAGGGCAAATACCATATGGCCAGCAATGCATTCATGCACCAAACCTTTTTATTCCTATCCTGAAAATAAACAGGTTGCTGATGATTATGCCATTATAGTAGGAACATCACATTGTGAGCCCATGTTGTGCAATATCAATGCTGAGTGGGATAGTGAAACCATGGGAGAGTGGCGCTATGATAATAATGCGGAAACCATCAAAAACCTGTTTCAAACCAGGGCAAAAGAGAGTTCAGGTTTTGAAAGTATATACACCATGGGGATGCGTGGAGAGCATGATTCGCCCATGATTGTAGGGCAGGATGATTCTGATGTGCAGGTGAAACTATTGGAGGAGGTGATTACTGGCCAACGCGAAATCCTGGATAACCTTGTAAGGCAGGAAGATGTCCCTCAAGTATTTATCCCATATAAAGAGGTATTAGAGTATTATCAGAAAGGATTGAAGTTGCCAGATGACATTAGCCTGGTATGGACTGATGACAATTATGGGTATATCAGGCAATTAAGTACCCCTGAGGAACAAAAACGCCCTGGAGGGGCAGGTATTTATTACCACACATCCTATTGGGGAAGGCCTCATGATTATTTATGGCTAAACTCAACCAACCCTGTGTTGATGTGGGAAGAAATGGCAAAAGCCTATGGGTTTGGGGTACAGAACCTATGGGTTTTAAATTGTGGGGATATAAAGCCTCATGAATACAACATTGAGCTTTTTTTAGACATGGCCTGGGATATGAAAGGTTTTAAAGAAAGCACAGATGTAAAAAAACATATGCAAAACTGGGCAGCACGTGAATTTGGGAAAGAAATGGCTTTTGAGGTGACGAACCTGATGTATGAATATTACAGGCTGGCATTTATCAGGCGTCCTGAATTTATGGCCTGGAGCCAGGTTGAGCCGGTAACTAAACCAGGGCAAACCCAACTCACCCATATCCACTATGGCGATGAAGTAAGCAAACGTTTAGAAGCCTATCAACAATTGGAATTTTGGGTTGAGGAGTTGGTTAAAAATGTGCCCCAAAATCGTAAAGATGCTTTTTATGAATTGGTTTATTACCCAGTAATAGGGGCAACTAAACTGAATCAAAAATGGTTGTATTACTATAAAAACCAGTTTGCTGCCCAACAGGGCAGGGCAACTGCTGAATATTATGGGCAACAATCAGTTGAAGCATTTACACGCATCCAAAAAGAAACAGGTTTTTTTAATACTGGGCTTCAGGGTGGGAAATGGAACCATATCATGAGCATGTCTCCCAGGCACCTGCCTGTGTTCTCAAAGCCAACAGTTTCTGGTGTAGTTGAAACAGGGAATGCTGAACTGGGCATTGCTTTAGAAAGTTACCAAATGGAAGTGAACAAGGATATCATCAATTCTTTTGCTGATGTCCTTCCTGTCTTTAATTCATATACAAAAAGCAGATATTTTATTGATGTCTTTCTAAAAGGGGCTGGCACAATCCAATGGGAGGTAAAACCAAAAGCTAGCTGGATAAAGGTTTCTAAACTTAGAGGAAGCCTTAGAAGTGGCCATGGCAAACAAGAGGAACGCCTTTGGGTAACTATTGACTGGGATAAAGTGCCTGTTGGCGAAAATAAAAAAGAAGCACCATTGGGACATGATTACCAGATGATCCCTCCAAGCTACAAAGTAAATTCAGCCATTGATTTTGTTACTGGTGATTCAATCATCAGCATTGGAGTTTCAGTATTCAACCCAAAACTTAAGGAACTGGAAAATTATGAGGGTTTTGTTGAAGACAAAGGTTTTATAAAAATTGATGCAGAATATTTTACAAGAAAATTACCTGGTTCCGAAGCTGAATGGAAGGTGTATGAAGGGATAGGTTACTCTGGCAAAGTAGTTACACCATTGCCTTACCTTGCTGCATCTCAAACTGATATGGGGGCAATACTGCAAAACAGCCCTGCTTTGGAATATGATTTTTATGCTTTCAATTTTGGAGAGGTACAGATTCATTTACAGGCAGTCCCAACACATGCTTTCCATGAAGGTAGGGGAGTGAGGTGTGCCATTGCCATTGATGATGCAGAACCAACCCTGGTGGATTTCCAAACATTTGGGAGAAGCAATGAATGGAAGCAAAATGTATTAAAAAATGCAGCAGTTCAATCTGCCAAACAAATTATAAATAAAGCAGGAAAGCACACCCTGAAAATCTGGATGATAGACCCTGGGGTTATGATTGACCAGGTATTAATTGACTTGGGGGGCTGGAAAGAAAGTTATGCTTTTCCTGAGTAAACTTATTTCAATCAATTAATACAAGGATTTGTAAACAAACTATACAGGGAGATAAGGAGTATATGATTATCCTTTAGCCCACATTATTTTAAACAACCTAAAGCAACTATGATGGTCAGAAGAACATTGTTAGGATTTTTTTTACTGATTTCTTTAAGTGGTATATCACAAGAAAGGGGCATTTCTATTATTGGAAATAATGGCTGGAAACTTTGGCTTGACAGGGAAGCTTCCTGGAAAAATGATAAACTGCACTTGCCTCCTGTTGATGTTTCAACCATAAAGATAAACCCACCTACTTGCGGATGGGACAGGTTATTTTCGAACCCAATGCCTGCAACGCAAGCCAAAAAGGTAGTCAATAACCCATCAATGTGTTTAGAAGTAAATGTGCCTGGCACTGTTGAAGAATATTGCTGGGATGCCATTTCAAAAAAGGGAGGAAAAGGAAACAGTGGTGATTATATTGGGGTAAGCTGGTGGGGTACTGGTTTTAAGGTTCCATCAAATGCAAAAGGCAGGCGGGTAAAACTATTTTTTTCAGAGGGGATACGCCAAAGGGCAGAGGTTTTTGTTAACCAAAAACTGGTAGGGTATGAACTGATACACCAAACACCATTTAAGGTTGATATCACTGATGTTGTAAAAGTTGGGGCTGTCAACCAACTTGCTGTAAGGGTCACTGACCCAGGGGGTAACTTTAGTTGGGGTGATTATATTGGTGAAAAATGGGGCGATTACCTCTTTCCACTTTCCCATGGTTTTGGCGGGATATTGGGTGAGGTGCAGTTGCAAATTATACCTAACCTTTATGTAGCTGATGCGTTTGTAAAAAACAAACCTGAACTTACGGGAATTGATGTAGAATTAGAACTGAAAAATGAAGGTTTGACAAAAAAGAATGTTTCAATTGAAGTAGCTATTGTGGAAGCATGGCAGCACAATAAAAAAATAAACCAGCCCGAAATTGTTTATCAAAAAACATTGGGTGAATATGATGTCTTGCCTGGGCAAAATAAAAAAGTGGAATTTCAGGCTTCAGTACCAGAGGCGAAACTTTGGGGGATTAAAGATGCCAACCTTTATAATTTGGTAACCACATTAAAAGATGGTGATGGGAAAACCATTGATAGCCATACCCAACGTTTTGGTTTTAGGTTTTTAAGTGTTGAAGGATATGGGACAGAAAACCCATGTTTCTATTTAAATGGTAAAAGGACATTCTTTATTTCTTCCATAAGTTGGGGTTTCTGGCCTGTAAATGGGATTTACCCTACTCCTGAACTGGCACGCAAACACATTGAATCTGCTTTTGCATTGGGGCAAAATATGCTGAATTTCCACAGGTGCCAGGGCAATACATGTGTCCTTAACCTGGCTGATGAAATGGGTATGTTGTATTATGAAGAACCTGGAGGGTATAGCAGTTCAAGGATCAATGAGGGCAGTGATTTACATAAATTGAAGCATAAAAATTTGGCGCAGGAACTTAATTTTCAGCGCTTGTTGCGTTTGGTAAAAAGAGACAGGAACCATCCATCTTTAGTGTATTATAACCTGGTAAATGAACCAGGGTGGACCCCAAATGAAGCCACAAAACAAAATATGGCGGAAGCCCATAGGCTTGACCCTACACGTTTTAAAAGTTATGGTTCAGGGTTTATGGCTATTGGTAAAGATGAACCATTAAAGTTACACATGCTTCCATATGACCATGAACAAAGGACATTAGGGTACTGTGACCTTCACAATGCAGGTAACTCACCTGGGGTTTATATGGATGAAATGTATAATTCTCCAGATGATTTTATAAGGAATGAAAAAGCGAAAGGTGAAATTTTTGTTTGGGGTGAAGAAGGGGCATTGGCTTCCCCTCCCCAGCTGGAGGTGATCTATAATAAAATAAAAGATAATCAGGGGCTTAATGGCTGGGATGGTGCAGATTATAAGGATTGGTACCAATCATACCAAAACTATATTACAGGTAAAGGATTAAAAAAATATTATCCTTCAATAACTGAATTGATCACCTCTATGGCTGATGTAATGTACTATGAACATGGAAGGACAATGGAAAATGCCAGGATTGCTGATGATGCAGAGATTTATATTTATAATGGGTATGAAGACATGAAAAATGACAACTTTTCTGGTGCAGTTGATATTTACAGGAATTTAAAAGGGACACCAGAGTTGCTCAGTTATTATGCACAACCTTTGTATGTAGCTGTAAAAGTACGTGAAAAAATTGGGCATGTTGGTGATGTAAACCTTTTTGATATGTATATCATCAATGAACATGCTATCCCTAAAGGAGAATATAAAGTAAAAGCAGTATCCATTGACCCTTTGGGTAACCAGGCATTGGTGTATAATGGCAAAACCAAGGTTACAGGAGGTGATGTTTTTAGTGACTTTGTTGCAGAAAAAGTGGCAGTTGAACTAAATGCAGGGATTGGTTATTATAAAATTAAAGCTGAATTATATGGTTCAGATGGGAATAAATTAGCTGAAGGGCATGATGAGGTTTTTGCTGTTGATTGGAAGACAGGAGGTATAAAAGGGAAAGGGGCTATAATTGGTGATGCATCAAACATCCTTAAATTTGTTCAGGAAAATAAACCTGCTAACCTGGTTGAATATAAAGATGGGTTAGGGAAGCTGGATTATATCCTGGCTGCTGATATTGACCAGGGAGCTGCATACCAGCCTGTACCTTCAGTTAACTTCAGGGCCACTGATAACAAAACCTTGGGGCTTGAAATGGATTATTTTAGGGGGATGAGGTTTGAAAAACAGGTAGACCACAGGGTTTCAACTGCAACCATTGATTTTGATTCAAAAGAAAAGGTCATCCCTGGTTATGATATTTTAGGTGATACAAAATTTTCAGTAAAGTGGGAAGGTTTTATCCTAGCTGTGGCATCTGGTGAAACAGGGTTTGAATTAACAATTGATGATGGGGCACGGGTATGGTTTGATGGTGAGAAAGTAATTGATGAATGGAATAATGGGGCTGCCAGGAGTTTCAGGTTTAAGAAAAACCTTGTGAAAGGCAAAGCTTACCCCATAAAAATTGATGCATTTCAGGATGGGGGTGACTGGAAATGTGCTTTTAAATGGAAACTGCCAATTGAAAAGAAAGAATATGATATGGACACCCTTTTGCAAAGGGTTAAAGATGGCACAAAGCTGATCCTTATGGAAGATGCAGAGGAGTGGATGGCCTTGTTGAAACAAGAAAGGGTAGTTCCAGGTTATAAGGTATTTCATCCTGGTAAATCATGGGTAGGAAGCAGCTTTTTTGTGCGTGAACATCCATTTTTTAATGAACTGCCAACCAATGATGCCATGAATTGGGAATACCAACGCCTGGTAATGTATAATGGACCCAAACATTTTGGTTTATATGATATGGAAGGAGAAAACCCTGTGGTTTCATTGGTTGGGTCCCCATTCCACAAGATAACCACATCTGTTGGGGTAATACCTTACGGGAAAGGCAAGGTTGTTTTTTCATCACTTGATTTGATACCCAACCTTTCATTACAGAAAAAAGCTGCCCATGTGCCTAAAAAGATATTCTGTAACCTTTTGCGATGGGCAAGTGAAGAATAAAATTTTCAATATTGAAGGTGTTTAAAGCTAATGGTAAATAGGAGATTTATATGTATTTTACATTTCCTTGAAGGAAGGTTTTAAAAATAAACAATTATAATAGCATAGTCTATTTTAGTAATTGTTATGGGGTTTTAATTATATTTGATTATCAATGATTTATGTTTTTCATGACCCTTGTTGCCTTTATAGCTAAAAGTATTAACTTTAATATTGCCACTAAGCTGCTAATTCACAAAACATCCACCAAGGTTTTATTGATGCATTTTGTGTAAAATATAGTTAATAAATTTCCTAACAGTTGCTTAAGGATAAATAAAATAAAAACTATGGCAAGAATTTTACAACCCGTATTTCTCATTTTTCTAACCCTGCTTGCAATGGCTTGCAGCCAAGCTAATGATTCAGGAAACCAACCTACCCAAATAGCTTTTATGGCTGATGTCCATTTTCATGATGTGTATGGTGAATTTCAGGGTACAAGTTATAAAGGAGTGCTAAACCCTGTGAATGGTAAATATGCCACCATCAGGACAATGGAAGCACAATTATCTTCAACACGCCTGTTCAATGAGAATTATTTTGCATTTCTGGCAGCTTTAAATGATGTGGTGGAAAAAGGTGTAAAATATGTGGCCTTACCAGGTGATTTTAGTGATGATGGCCAACCCGTAAACATTAGGGGGTTGAAAAAGATACTGGACAGATATTCCAAAGAACATGGTATCACATTTATAGCAACCACTGGAAACCATGACCCTGTTCGCCCATTTACACTGCCTGCTGGCAAAAAAGATTTTTTAGGGGAAGGTGGGAAGCCACAGCCCATTATGAGTGCTGAAGGGTTATATAATCCTGACTTAAAAAGGGAGCATCCAGTGGTGGTTACACCAGATATATGTAAATTAGGTTATGCTGAAATAATCCAGCAATTGGGTAATTATGGGTTTTTCCCAAAAAAGGAAGATATATATTGGGAAACCCCTTTTACAAATTATGGTATTGAGGATTATGATTTTAATGAAGCACTAAAGCAATCTTCTTTAGGCAAAAGGAATTATCCAATCCCTCCATATGGCACCCAAATGCCTGATGTGAGCTACCTGGTTGAACCACAAAAGGGGCTATGGTTTTTAGCCATTGATGCCAATGTGTATATCCCCAAAGCTCAAGTAAGAGGAAGCCCTGGTAACCCATCAAATTATGGCAGTGCAAGCATAGGCTATAACAATGTATTAACCCATAAAAAACACCTCATTAAATGGGTAAAAAAGGTAACCCAACAGGCTGATAGTTTAGGGAAAACAGTAATTGCTTTTAGCCATTACCCCATGGTTGAGTTTAATGATGATGCCTCGCCACACATCAGGCAACTTTTGGGTGAGGGGAAGATGCAATTACATAGGGTTCCTGAAGAAAGTGTAGCACAAATTTTTGCAGATGCTGGTATCAAGCTTCATTTTGGGGGGCATCTGCACATCAATGATACTGGTATCAGGAAAACCCAAAAGGGGAATACACTGGTAAATGTGCAAATTCCATCATTGGCTGCCTATATTCCAGCGTATAAATTACTCACAATTAAGGAAGATGGTACAATGGAAGTCGAAACCATTATTATTGATGCAGTCCCTGGTTTTAATGAACTTTTTCCATTGTATCAGCAAGAGCATGATTGCCTGAAAAATAGTGGGGCAAAAAAGGTTTGGGATAAAAGCATTCTGGCAGCAAAAAATTATAAGGAATACACCAGTTGGCATTTAAAGGGGTTGGTGAATTCACGTTTCCTTGAAAATGACTGGCCTGAAGATTTTAAAAGTTTTATTCTGAATGCTTCAGGCAAGGATTTGCTGATGTTTGCAAATGGAGGCAACTTTTCAGGAATAGATGCAAATGAATTTGAACAATGGACGGGCTATGATATGATCTTTGACTTTTACAGGTTGAGGAGTGCAGATAAGCTGGCATTCATTGACATTGGAAAGAAAAGGGTCAAACAGTATCAACTCATTGTAGAATCAATAATGAATGCTGAAGGTGGCTCAACCATTAAAAGTGGCCAGGTAAAAAAAGACTTTGCCGAGTTTGCAGCCATTTTCCATCATTTTATGAATGGAGCTCCTGCCAACCATTTTGTGGTGGATTTAAAAGCTGGGATAGTAGAAGAAGTAGCAGATTGAGGTTTCAATTTTTTCTGGTGTTTGTTTTCGGTTTTTCAATTTAATTTCTGGTAACTTCAGTTAAAAAAGGGAACACTGGGCAAACAAATATGGCGATAAACCTTTGTACATTAGTAATATCTGTATGATCAGTGTCCCACTCTTTCAAATTCTATATTTTTTAACAAAATAAATTGAACTCAGGTTATTAAATAGCTGCAACCAGGTCCTTGGTTTTTTCTTTTGGAGGCATAAAAATACCAATAACCCCTTTCAACCCTACTGTCATAACAATGTTATAGAAAAATGCCAGGAATGCCAGCAATAACATTGTGCCACACAAACCAGCCAAGATCATATACAGGTTAAATTCACCATCAAAATAAATGGTCCTGCGCAACATGCCTTTCAAACCTGCCATGCCCATAAAGGCTCCCATGCCTATTCCTCCAAGCAGGTGTGCCCAGAAGTGGAAGTTGGCTAATTTTTGGCTGTATAATTTAGCACCATTGGTGAGGATGGGCAGTAGGATATAAATAGCAGCATAAAGGGTCATTGAGAGCCCTATCAGTATGGCAACATGCACATGTGGACCCACAATCCACTGGGTATTATGGAGTATCCTGTTCAAGCCCACATCAGCTTGCATAATTCCTGCTGGTACAGCCAATGCAAACCCAAGTAAACCTCCCAATAAAAATTTTAGTGGGTTGGTCATTTTTAGGGGGCGTGCCATCCAAAGTGTTGCAAGGGTAATAAAGAAAGCCAGCCCTTGTGTTACTAGTTCAAAGGCAGTAACCATCTCGCCAGATACAATTTTCAGGATGCCTGGCTGAGCCTGGTCTGAAAGCAAGTGGTGTGACCATACAGTCCATGAAACTACCAGCTCTACCAACAGGGCTGCACGTGCAATATTCTGCATAAACAGCCTCTTCCCTGTGATCATCATAGCCAGCAAATACCAGGTTCCTGCCACAAAAATAAGTACCAGCCCATCAGCAATCAGGTCTAATCCCCACCAGAACCAGTTTTTGTATAACAGGGCATCAATTGAAGTCTCTTTTAGGTCATAGCCTAGTAGTGCCCCAGCCATAAAAACAAGGATCAGTACACCTGTAAACAGGATGATCCCTGCATTAAGGGCAGCATCAACTGTACCACGCGCAATGGCTGCAACAGGAAGGGAAACCAGGTGCTCTTTTTCTTTTTTCTTCCTCCTGAAAAGGTTACCTGTACCTGTCAACCCAAGTGCTGAAGCCAGCAGCTTCCTGGAAGGTTGTTTTTCCCAGCCTTCAGGAGTATAGGCAATGGTTTTAAAAACATTGACCACAAAAAAGGCTGTCCCCAGCATAACCAGTGCAATACCTAAAATAAAAATAGCCCCTCCCAATGCACTGAACTGGCTAAAATCAGCAGGCAATGGCCAATACAAAGTATATAATGGTGCATAGTGGGTTATAAATCCAGCCAGCCAGAATATGAGAGTGCCAATTGCAATCAGCACGAATGTCCAGTTACCTAATTTAATACTCCAGAGTGGTTTTTTCATCAGGTAAGGTACCAGGAATAAAAATGCCCCAAATACAATTGAATAGGTTGACCCAAATATCCCAACCAGTGGGTGGGCGGTTAGGATAGCAAAATACTGGTCAGGATTGATGGTTGTAATAGGCTCAACCTGGTAAATCCTCATGATCATTCCTTCAATAACAGCAAAACCATAATAAACTAACCCAACTACTACAAAACGCAAGGTTAGTTTTTGCATGGGTGTCAATGTATTGGGCTTGAACAATCCTTGCTCTCCATTTAATAATGTTTTTATATAACTCATGATGATGTCCTTTTGAATGTTAATTTGTAATTTCTTGTTTGGCAACCACTTCTACCACATCCTTCAGGATCATATCAATCCCTTTGGGACCTGAATACTCTGTTGAGCGGATGGTATATAGCCCTGGTTTTTTAAATTCCCAGAGGATATCATTCCTGTGGCCTGGTACAACTTGCATTTGCATAACCATTGTACCATCAGTCCTAAACAGCCCAAAGCCATAGGTTAGGTCTTTTGATGTTACATCAAAAAGGACTTTGTCGTCACATTCAATCATTAACTTTTCAGCTGGCAGGTAGAAGGTGTGGTCTTCAACTGTGATCTCAAAGGTTTTGTCTGCCTCTATCTGGGCACGTTTCAAATCCATTTCAACCCAGGGGATCGTATTGTAGGTAATAATATGGAGTGAAATCCCCAAAACCACGAGGAATCCAAAAAACGTGTAAAAAAGGGTATTGCTTACCTTCCCTTTTCCTTTGGTGGTGACTTTGTACCCAAACCAGCCCACAACTGCCATAATAGCCAGGCAATAGAAAGTGTAAGCCAGTGTTTGTCCAAATAAAACAACTGATGAATCAACCATAATGTTTCAATTTTTAAAGTTTGGAATTAGTTATTTAAATACTACCCATAGGTAGGATATATTATTAAAAAAAATCTTCCTACACCAGTTGTTGTTTTCTTAAATCTGCCAATGTGGTAGATTCAAAAGTTTTTAATATGGTTTCCCTGGCATCTGCCCATAGGTTGTGCATTGGGCATGGCTTTTCAAAAAGGCATTCCTCAAAACCAAGGATACATTCATTAAATGGGTTCTTCCCTTCAACAGCTTTTATAATATCTGAAACATTTATTTGGTCAAGGTTCTTTACAAAAACATAGCCTCCATTCCTCCCTTGTATACTTTTAATAAAACCACTTTTTGACAGGCTGGTTAAAAGCCTCATTAAGTAACGTTGGGGTATGTTCAGCTTTTCATGTAAGTATTTGGCAGAAAATAGCTTCTCATCACTAAGTGCCATGAAACTTAAGATCCTGATTGAATATTCTGTTGTTTTGGTAAGTATCATAAAATACCACATGAAAGTATGGTTTTGTAAAAATAACAAACTTATAAAAGGACCTGCATCTGTAAAGGATATTGTACAGCATATTTTTATAAGAATCTGGTGATACAGGATGGTTTCTTTAATGGCTATGAAAAACTTTAACCTTATCAGTATGTTATAATTTACATGATAATAAGGAAGCTGAAGGTACTGTTATATTCAATATTTTTCATGGCAACCTCGTGCAGTTTCTCTCAAGAAAAACGAAATATGGGACACATATATACCAACCAATTAATTAATGAAACCTCCCCTTATTTGTTGCAGCATGCCCATAATCCTGTAAACTGGTATCCATGGGGTGATGAAGCACTTGAAAAAGCACAAAAGGAAGATAAGTTGTTGCTAATAAGTATAGGGTATGCTGCCTGCCACTGGTGCCATGTAATGGGGCATGAATCATTTGAGGATGAAGAAGTAGCTAAGATTATGAATGAGCATTTTGTATGTATAAAAGTGGACAGGGAAGAACGCCCGGATGTTGACCATATCTACATGACAGCTGTACAACTTATGACCCAAAGGGGAGGATGGCCCTTGAATTGTATAGCCCTGCCTGATGGGAGGCCTGTGTGGGGAGGAACCTATTTCCCAAAAGAAAACTGGGAAAAATCTTTGTTAGCTTTGGCTGATTTTTATAAGCAAGACAGGGAAAAAACAGAAGAATATGCTGCCAGGCTTCAGCAGGGGATCGTGCAATCCTCATTAGCTCCAATTGAAAATGCAGCAGATGAAGTATCTGTAAAAGCTGTGGAAAGGGCAGTTGAAAAATGGAAGAGCCACCTTGACTTTCAGGATGGGGGTAATAAAGGAGCTCCCAAATTTATGCTCCCAAATAATTTGCTGTTTTTGTTGCATTATGGGCACCAGGAAAATGATAAACAAGCATTGTTTTATGTGGAAACAACCCTTAAGAAAATGGCTTTTGGAGGGGTGTATGACCATATTGGGGGAGGGTTTGCCAGGTACTCAGTTGATAGCCAGTGGAAAGTCCCACATTTTGAAAAGATGTTGTATGATAATGGGCAATTGCTCAGCCTTTATTCCCAGGCATACCAGAAATTTAAAAACCCTCATTATAAGGAAGTGGCAAGTGAAATTACCAGCTTCCTGAAAAGGGAAATGCTTTCTCCTGAGAATGGGTTTTATTCTTCACTGGATGCTGATTCAGAAGGGGAAGAAGGGAAATTTTATGTTTGGAAGGAGGAGGAATTAAAAACATTATTGAAAGAAGATTTTCTCTTGTTTGCTGATTATTACAACATCAATAACTATGGGCATTGGGAATATGGGAATTACATTTTGCAACGGAAAATTGTAGGTGAAAAGTTTGCCAAAAAACAGGATATACCTGTTTCTGTACTTAATGAAAAAGTAGCAACCTGGAAAAAGGTTTTGCTTGAAGAAAGAAGCCATAGGGTGCGACCAGGGTTAGATGATAAAATACTAGCCTCGTGGAATGCCCTGGTTATAACAGGATTGGTTGATGCTTACAAGGCATTTGGGAAAATAGAGTACTTAGAACTAGCCATTAATAATGCCGGGTTCCTGCAATCAAAAATAGCTAAACCAGGTAGTGGGCTTTTCCATTCTTACAAAAATGGGGTAAGCAAAATTGATGGGTTCCTTGAGGATTATGCTTTTGTTATCCAGGCGTATATTGGGTTATTTGAAAGTACAGGGCAAAAACTTTGGCTGGATAGGGCTGCTGAACTGTTACAATACACATTGGAACAATTTTATGACCCCCAGAAGGAGATTTTTTATTTTACATCAAATAGCCAAAAGGAGTTGATCTCAAGGACTATTGAAATCCATGATAATGTAACCCCGGCATCAAATTCTGTGATGGCTTTAAACTTGTTCAAATTAAGTTTTCTGTTGGGAAAACCATATTATAAGCAAATAGCAAAAAAGATGCTGCTTAAAGTAGTTGATGGGGTGGAGCAATACCCTTCAGGGCATAGCAATTGGCTGCAGTTGGCCCTGAACATGGCAGGCAAACATTATGAAGTGGCTATATGTGGTGCTAATGCAAAGGCTAAACTAATTGAATTGCAGAAAGGATACCTTCCTAACCTGGTATACTGCCTTGGGGAAAATGACAATGGGCTACCCCTACTAAAAGGGCGTTATGTTGTAGGGAAAACATTTATTTATGTGTGTAAGGACAACACCTGCCAACTACCTGTTGAGGCTGTTGAAGAAGCATTAAAACAGTTTAAATAGGAGCTTAATATTAAACTTTATCCTGTCATTTGTATTAAAACTCAAAAATCTTTATAGTCAAAGTTTCGCCAAGATAAAAATTATGAATTTTATAATTTACAAATTTATAGCCTTCATTTCTTTCCAGCTTAAATCCCAAACCTTAAGAACCCAAATGCCACTGATACATTAGGGGTATTCTCTGAAAAATAGGTTTTTATGTCCCTTACAGCAATACCAAATTCCCAACTATCGCGCACATTAATGTTTAGCCCCATAGGGATATTAAACTCATAATTCCCTCCAGTTACAAAGCCTAAAGAAAATTCCAGGGCATCAACAGGGCGTACCCATCCACCTACATTGAACATGGTTTTATTTAAAGAACCCGGGTTTTCTGACAAAGAAGCCAACAGGTCAAAACCTCCACCTAAAACACCTCCATTATCATATTGTGCACCAAATCTTAGCAGTGATGGCAATCCTGCTTCAACTTCTTCCACTCCCACCCATTCAAAAACGCCAAAGTAATCATCAAATTCCTGTGCTTCCTCAAAAATGTTGTAATTGTCAAACCCATCTGCCTCTAGCTTTTCCAATGGCTGGTCAATGGCTTTATACACATTTCCATCCCAGGTCATGTTGCCCAAATCAGTAACAGCTAATGAAACAGTAATTGCATTGATAAATTCAGCAGTTACCCCAAGGTCAAGTCCAACTCCTGCACCTACTTTTTTTATGCCATCCCCTTCAACCCTGGAAGGGGTTTGGGCATCACCCCAATCAATATCAAAAACAGGGTTTAGGGCTGAATACATTTTCAGTTCATCATCAACCACCCCTACGTCAAAAGTTCCATACCCAATTAGGTATTTAAGCCCAACCCCACCATAAAGTTTTATCAATTCAGTGTTTACAAAATTAGCTCCTATGGCCAGGTTAAATTCGCGGTACCAGTTTATCCCCCAACGCGCATCATCTTCTAGGATAGCAGAATACAACCTAGGGTTTGATGCTACACCAGTGGGTATACCATCAACTTCAATTTGTTGGTCAAAATAAGGGGCATCTTTTCCCAGGAAAATGATCTCTGCAAGGTTCCGGTTTGTATTAAATTTGGCATGTAGTTTTTCTTTGATATTGAAGGCAACACCAACTTTTTTACCTTGGTAAGCAATTGCAAACCAGGTGAGATCAAGGTCAGTGACCAGTGTTGAGTTTGTAAAATTATTGGCAGCCTCTTGCTTTTGGGCTAATGTAAAGTCAGTATCCCCAGTCCAGAAATCATTGTTCAATTCAGTCCTTGTAAGGGCATCAGTGTACAATGAAGCTCCTATTTCAAAAAATGTGACATGCCAGCTTTTTGTTGATTTATTGATGGCCACATTAGCTGGGTTGATCCCAATGGCTCTTGAGTCAGTGACTTTGGTGGTGGCAATTCCTGAACCTGTCGCATAAACAGAGCTCAGTTCATATTGTGCATATCCCAGTTGAACCAGGAATACACAAAGGATAATGGTTAATGTTTGTTTCTTCATGGTATGTTAGAGTACTGATAATCTGTTAGTTTAATTCAAGTTCTGAAAAAGAATTTAAAAATCCTAATGTTTTATTGCTTCCGTAAAAACATATTGAACAGATGCTTGTTTATGGTACTGGCAGTTGGTTTAGAAAGGATAAATAAATCATCTATTTGGCATTATAAAATATTTCATTGGAAAAATTTCCTTATATCATTGTAGGGCAGGGTATAGCCGGAACTACTCTGGCTTTTGAGCTTGAAAAAGCCGGCTTACCCTTTAAAATTATTACAGATAACACGCGGTTTGGAGCTTCAAAGGTAGCAGCAGGGATATACAATCCTTTGGTTTTTAAACGCCTGGTTAAAAGCTGGATGGTGGATGATGTGCTGCCTGTGGCACTGGACACATATTCAAGCCTGGAAAAACATTTCAATACAAAATTTATCCACTCCCTGAATATCCTGAAACCTCTTTCAAAGCAAGAACACAAATTATGGGAAGAAAAGAAGGAAGAAGATATGCTTAATAACTATATTTCAGGTGTTGAAGCAGGTACACATTATGCAGGGCTTCATAGTTTTTATGGCTTTGGTAAAGTTACCCAATCAGGATACCTGGATACTTCCTTGATGCTTCAAACTGCATTTGGCCATTTTGTTGAAAATAAGGATTTAATCCAGGAGAGGTTTAAATATGAGGATGTCAGCATAGAAGAAGGCAGGGTATTTTGGAAGAAAAGCCAGGTGGCTGCAATCATTTTTTGTAAAGGGTCCTATTCCATTTACAACCCATATTTCAGTTTTGTAAAGTTTACACCAACAAAAGGGGAATTACTTTTAATCAAGGCACCAGAATTACCCCAAACCCATATATACCCCAAAAAAGTTTATATACTTCCTGTTGGTAAAAGCAGGTTTAAGGTGGGTTCAACTTATGATTGGGATGACTTTACAAATACACCTACAGTTAAAGGGAAGGAATCAATAGAAGAACGTTTACAGGATTTAATCTCAGTACCATATACAGTTGAAAAACATTGGGCAGGGGTACGCCCAACAGTTCATGACAGGAGGCCTGTCCTTGGTTTTCATCCTGAAATACCAGGAATTGCAATGTTTAATGGGATGGGTACAAAAGGGGTTATGCTTGCACCTTATTTTGCCAAAGAAATGGTAAAAATCATTCAAAATAGGAACTATAAAATACCTCCAGAAGTAGCTGTTTCCAGGTTTTGGAAAAGTTAACCTTGGTTTGAAGAGAATAAAGTGTAGTTGTAGAGTAATCAATGTATTTGCCTGATTTCGTTGGTAATAATCCTGATCATTAGGTTTAATTTTGTATATTCAACATGCTAAAAACTAAAACAAAAATCAATGAAGGCATTTATATTATTGGTACTGGCATTAGTGCTTTTTGCATGTACCCAGAAAGAGGTAAAAATTTATCAGTGGCGTGGGCAAGACAGGGCAGGAATTTATTATGAAGAAGGGTTACAAAAAGAATGGATTGAAGATGGTCCAGAAGAAGTGTGGTCAACTGAACTCTTGGGGCATGGGTATGGCTCACCAGTTATTACTGAAGATAAGCTGTATGTAACAGGAACTGCTGATAGCATGGCTATGCTGTTTTGTTTAGATTTGCAGGGGCAGTTGGTTTGGGAATCAGCATATGGAGAGGAATGGATGCGCAATTTCCCTGGTTCGCGTTCAGCACCAACTGTTGTTGGTGAGCTTATTTATGTGGGGTCAGGAATGGGCAACCTGTACTGTTTTGACCTGGAAGGGAATGTGGTTTGGTCAAAAAGTTTTGAAGAGGATTTTAAGGGTGTGTACCCACGTTTTGGGATTGCAGAAGCTGCCCTGGTTGATGATGATAAAGTGTTTTGGTGCCCTGGAGGTGAAGAGCATAATATTGTAGCCCTAAACAGGTTTACTGGCAAGTTGATTTGGAGCTGTAAAGCAGAAGGGGAGAGGCCAGGGTATAATTCCCCTAATTTGATTGCCCTTCCTGGAAAGAAAATTATGGTAACATTTACTGCATACCACCTTTTAGGTATTGATGTTAAAACAGGGGAAGTACTGTGGAAACATGCACAGGATAATACACCTGTGGAAAAAAGGCAGCCTGGGGCTGGAGATACCCATAGCAACACAGCAGTTTATGATAATGGTGCTATCTATTATGCAGCAGGTGATGGAAACAGGGGGGTTAAGCTGGAATTGTCAGAAGATGGCACAAGCATAAAGGAAATATGGAGGTCTGAAGGTTTTGACAGCTATATGGGAGGTATTGTTAAAATTGGTGATTATGTATATGGAGGAGGCGTAAGGAAAAAGGCTCTTAAGCGTGTAAATGCATCTGATGGGCAGATGGCTGATACCCTGAAAATTGGTGATGGGATTGTAATAGCTGCTGATGGGCTGCTCTATTACTACAACCAAAAAGGGGTGGTAAACCTAGTGGATTATTCAGGTGATGATTTGAAAGTAGTTAGCACATTTAAAGTTGAAAAGGGCAGCAAGGAGCATTTTTCACATCCTGTTATTGATAATGGTGTTTTATACATCAGGAGGGGTAAAGCCCTGATGGCTTATGACATAAAAGAAACAGTTTAGAATAGGTTAGGGTGAGTTTGTAGTAAATATCCAGGGGATATATTTCATTGAAGCAGGTAAACCATATCTTAACCTATGTGTTATAATTTTTTGGTTAGGATAAGGAAATTTAAAATTGGTTCTAATGAAAACTATCTCCGCAACTTTTTTATTATTGGTTTTAGGGGGCATGCTGGTATTTATAACCACTTGCCAAAGCTCCCAACCCACAGGTCAGGAAACAGAAGAAGATTTACGTTCAGCAGCCCTCTTATACCAACAATACTGTGCTACCTGCCATGGTACTGACCTAAATGGGGGAAATGCCCAAAGTTTGGTTGATAAGGTCTGGAATTTTGGGGACCACCCTAATTATATTACAAGGAATATCAAGTTTGGGATATCACATTTGGGGATGCCTTCATATGAAGATATCCTTTCTGATGAGGAAATAAAAGAGATTGTAGATTATATCCTTGATGCAGAAAAGAAATCTGGTATAGAAGAGCCAGGGGTGCCTTCTGAATTGGAATCAGTTGAATACAGGATTAAATCAGAAGTTGTTGCAGAAGGGTTGGAAATTCCCTGGAGCATAGTCTTCATAAATGAGAATAAAGCATTTGTAACTGAAAGGCCTGGCAGGTTAAGGGTAATTGAAAATGGTGTATTGCTTCCTGATGCTGTTTCTGGTACACCTGAAGTTTTGCATTCAGGGCAGGGAGGCCTGCTGGATGTAGCCATTGACCCTGATTATAGCCAGAATGGGTGGGTATACCTTTCTTTCAGCCACGAAATAGGACAGAGGCCTGGTGACAGCAGGACAGCAGCCATGACCAAAATTGTACGGGGAAAAATTGTGGGTAATACATGGAGCAATGAACAGGTTATTTTTGAAGCCCCCCATGAAACCTATAAAACCACCAGGCATCACTATGGCAGTAGGATAGTTTTTGACCCTGAAGGCTTTTTATATTTCAGCATAGGCGACCGTGGCCATAGCAATGATGCCCAAGATATTTCTATCCCAAATGGGAAAGTACAAAGGATAAACAGGGATGGTACAATTCCTGGAGATAACCCTTTTGTGGATAAAGAAGGGGTTATGGCATCTATCTATAGTTTTGGTAACAGGAACATACAAGGCATGGCTGTCCATCCTGAAACAGGGCAGGTTTGGTCAACAGAACATGGCCCCATGGGTGGTGATGAATTGAACCTTATTGAGGCAGGCAACAATTATGGTTGGCCTGTAATAACTTATGGCAGGAACTACAATGGTACTATTATTACCCATGAAACCCATAGGGAAGGGATGCAACAACCCAATTATTATTGGAACCCATCTCCTGCATTTTGTGGGCTGGATTTTTACCAAGGAAATTTGTTCCCTAAATGGAAAAATAAATTATTGGTTGGTGCCCTTAAATATGAGGAGGTGAAGCTGCTTACTTTAGCTGATGACAGGGTAATACATGAAGAGGTGGTCATTAAAGGTGCTGGTAGGGTCAGGGATGTTGAATGCAGCCCTGAAGGTGCTGTGTATGTGGTGCTAAATGATCCTGGTACTATCTTGAAGCTAACACCAATTGCTGAAAAATAAAGCCCCTACATATTCATTGGGCTAAAAGGAAAATTTTATAAATGGCAGGTTTCCTGATTTTACTCATAATAATTACTACACAACCTTGTTGGTTTTTCATGGTATTTTTTCAATAGAAAAAAATCGGCTAAGTTTGTATAAAATTCAATAAAGAAATTGTCAGGGTACAGTGAAATAGAAATTATTGGAAAGGTTTCTGAGGGTGATGTAGTAGCTTTTGGGCAATTGGTGGGAGTATACCAGCACAGGCTTTTTCATTTTTCTCTCCATTATTTAAATAATGAAGAATCAGCAAAAGACGTGGTTCAGGATGTGTTTTCAATTGTGTGGGAAGGCCGTGCAAAATTTACTGAAATTAAGAATCTTTCATCCTGGATATATACTTTGGCAAAAAACCAGTGCCTCAAAAAAATTGACTATTTAAAGGTGCGCCAGAAACATGCCAACAACCTTAAGTTCCGTCAACTTGAGCTAATGAAGGAGTCACTCTCCAGTTTAGATACTTCACCTGTAATTTTTGATGAGATCAAAGTAATCATCTCTAAAACACTTGAAAGTTTGTCTCCACAAGCGAGGCAAATTTTTGAAATGAGCAGGTTTGAAAATAAAAAGAACAGGGAAATTGCTGAAGAGTTAGGAATATCAGTTAAAACAGTTGAAGCTAATATTACCAAAACCCTCAAACTCCTGAAACCAGCTTTAAAACATTACTTGCCAATCGTTTTCTTTTAGCCAGCTTTTTACATGGATACATAAACTAGAGCCCGATCTCTTACTAACTTTATCTAGTCAATGGTTAAGGCCATGTATTTCACCTCCTAATTTCAGTTTATTGCTTTTTCCCATAGGGTATTTTAAGGGTTAACGTACATATTATTAAAAGGAATTTTATGGATCGTGAGAAACTGCATAAATATGCACTAAACCAGTTAACAGAAAGGGTTGATATAGAGGAAATACTCAGTTGGATTAATGCTTCTGAAGAAAATAAAAAAGAGTTTTTAACACTTAAAAACATATGGGCAATGACCCATTTTGCAAACTATGATGATATTTCAGGTGTGCAACCCAAAAAGAATGCAAAGCTTAGGGTACTCAGCAGGAATTCCTTCATAAAATATGCTGCTATATTTATCTTAGCTTTCCTTGTAGGTAGCTTATCAGTTTATTACATCAGTTTTAAACCTGACCCTGGCCTAACATATGCTGAAATTATTGTTCCAGCTGGTGAAAGTGCAGAGGTGGTACTACCAGATAATTCGCATGTATGGTTGAACTCTTCATCTAAGATTGTTTATCCAACCCAGTTTAATGAAAAATTGCGTGAAGTAAAACTTGAAGGTGAAGCTTATTTTGAAGTGGCGCGTAATGAGGATTTACCTTTCAATGTGGTTACGCCTAATTTAACTGTTGGGGTTTTGGGGACCAGTTTCAATGTTGAGGCATTTCCTAAAAATCAAAGTGTTCATGTAACTTTAGTTGAAGGAAAAGTAAACCTAAAGGATATAAATGGTAAAATACTTTCGGGGTTAGGACCTGGAGAGAATGCTGCTTTTGACTTAAATAAGAAAAAAATCACCATATCAAAAGTTGATACTGAATATTATACTTCGTGGAAAGAAGGTATGTTGTTGTTTGAAAATGAGAAATTAAAAGAAATTGCTATCCGCTTTGAGCGGTGGTATAATTTAGATATCCAATTTGAGGAAGAATTTTTAAAAGAGATAGAATTCACTGGGACTATTCTTAAAAATAAACCTATTGACCAGATACTGGATATCCTGAAGTATACCTCGGGAATAGATTATTCAATTGAAATAAAAAATAACAAACCAAGTATAATATATCTAAAACCTATGCCTATGTAGAAAAAAGAAGATCGGAAAATATTGGCACTATTTCCCGATCCATCAGTTATTTACAATTAAATCTTCCACCAGAAGATGAGTATTAACCGTAAACAGTTCAAATTTATGAAAAAAAATTATTATTGTCGCAGCCGAAATGTGCTGCAGAAACTATTTAGAATTATGAGAGTTACATTGTTTTTTTGCTTGCTCAGTATCATGCAGGTCTATGCAGCATCTTCACTTGGGCAAAATTCAAAGCTAAACCTCAAAATGCAGGACTCTTCAATTCAAGATGTCTTAACAAAAATTGAGGAAAACTCAACGTATCGTTTTTTCTATGAAAGCGAAGACCTTGAAGGGTTACCACTTGTTAATGTGGACCTACAAGCTAAATCGGTTATTGAAATACTTGACCGGGTCTTACCGGAATTGAATTTGTCATATGAAATTTTTGACAATTATATTGCGGTACGTGCTAAGAATAAAGCAGTTAAGAATAAAACTCAACAACAAACTCCTGTTACCGGAAAAGTTACTGATATTTCGGGTATACCTCTTCCTGGAGTTACAGTAGTTGTTAAAGGGAGTACCCATGGAACGGTTACAAACTCTGATGGCA
This sequence comes from Prolixibacteraceae bacterium, assembly GCA_028282705.1. Taxonomy (GTDB): domain Bacteria; phylum Bacteroidota; class Bacteroidia; order Bacteroidales; family Prolixibacteraceae; genus JABMQB01. The sequence continues at coordinate 74,709 of JANQHI010000020.1, forward strand.
ATTATACCCTAATGGATGTACCTTCTGATGCCGCATTGATATTTTCTTTTGTGGGGATGAAAACACAGGAAATTCTTATTAATGGGAGGGCCAACATCAATGTAACCATGGAAGAAGACGCCATTGGAATCGAAGAAGTTGTGGCCATTGGTTATGGTGTTAAAAAGAAAGCATCACTAACAGGTGCAATCTCAACGGTAAATTCTGATGTTATTGAAAACCGTCCGGCTGCCAGCACCACAGAGTTGTTGCAAGGTGTTGCATCTGGTTTATCCATTACACGTTCAAATCCAGGGCGTTTTGCCAGTACAGGTACAGCAATCAATATCAGGGGATTGACCAGTAAAAGTAATCCGGGTGTATTGATTATCGTTGACGGGATTCCCCAGTCATCAACCAATACATATGCGCTTGACCAGATCAACCCTAATGATATTGAAAGTGTAAGTGTCTTGAAAGATGCACAGGCTGCAATTTATGGAGCCAGGGCTGCTGGAGGGGTTGTTTTGATTACTACGAAAAGGGGGAAAACAGAAAAACCGGTTATTAAAGCTTCTGTTAGCTATACAATGAATGTCCCTGAGGCCCAATACCGGCCGACGAATACCTTGCAGTATTTGGAAATGATGAATGAAGGATTTGTTAATGACGGGCAGGAGAACAACTTGTTTACCCCAAATATTAATTATATAAAAGAGAATAATATCACCTTTGATAAAATCAAAGACAACGATTACAAATATGCCCACCCATGGCCGTATGATAATACAGGGACATTGTTGGTTTATGCAAATACAGACTGGCATGATATCTTGTTTGATCCGGCATTGATGCAGAATTATAATATTTCGGTTTCAGGGAAAACCGAGAAATCAAATTATTTCACGTCAGTTGGAGTAGTTGATCAGAAAGGTATGGTCGCTGTTGGTGAAAATTTTAACCGGAAATATTTCCTACGTGTAAAATACGATTACGATGTCACTAATTACCTCCGTTTAAAAACAAACCTTAGCCTTGAGAGGCAAAAAGTGGCTGAGCCATCAGTTTTCGAAAGAGGTTCCGGATGGTTCGGAAGGTTTGAAAACTGGGCTGGTTTTACATCATCGTGGGCTCCTGTTTACACGCGTGAAGGACATTATTACAACATGGGGTCATTTGAAAATCCTTATGGCATGTTGAAAGAAGGGGGCGTTTCAACCGGGATTAACAACAGGGTAAAGTCCTTGTTGGGTGCACAAATTAAACCGGCGAAGCATGTGACTATTGATGCAGATGTTGCCATCAATGTTGATTTGTTTAATAATGATTGGTATAGTGTAGGATTCGATGAATACAACTGGAGGGAACAGTTTTCCCGGCAAAGTTTAAACTACAGGCATTCGGCAGGTGTAGCTTCCACTGATGAATGGCACTATGTAGGAAACCTTGTCGGAAGGTATGAAAACACGTTCAAAGAGAAACATAATGTCAACTTTATGGCTGGATTTTCTCACGAGGAATATTTCAGGCATAGGACTAGTGCTGAACGTAGGTTAGGGCTTATCACAGCAGAAAACGCATCCATGATTTTTGGGGATGCGGCCGAACAATACAACTGGGAAGATAAAATAGATTGGGCATTGAAATCAATCTTTTCGCGCCTGACTTATGATTATGAAAATAAGTACTTCCTGGAATTGATTTACCGCAACGATGGGTCTTCCCGTTTTGCCGAAGGTTACAAATGGTCTGATTTCTATGGTATCCAGGGAGCCTGGGCTGTAACAAATGAAAAATTTATGGAGAATGTAGACCCTAAAATACTTTCGTTCCTAAAAATCAGGGCTTCTTACGGAGAATCTGGCAACCAGGCTAGTATTGGGGAATATGATTTTATCTCGCAGATCAATGTTGATGGGAATTACCCGTTTGGTGACCCTAATGCTCCTGTACAAACCCAAAACGCAAGACTGGCCGGGCTTGCAAGCCCGACCCGGACATGGGAGGTAATTGAAACGCAAAATATCGGTGTCGATGTGATGACTTTAAATAATAAGTTGTCTGCAAACTTCGATTATTTTGTAAAAAATAACCGGAATATGCTTTATTCTAAAGAGTTTCCCGCTGTTTTGGGGATTGCTCCGCCTACGGTAAATGGTGCCCATTTAAAAACGTGGGGTTGGGAACTTACCATGGAATTCCGCGATAAGGTCGGTGATTTCTCATACAATATTGGATTTAACCTTAGTAACACCGATAATAAGGTTGTAAGGTTGGATGAACCCGTAGTAGCAAAATATGGTTGGAATAGCTTTGTTGAGGGAGAGGCATATGGAACCTATTATGGATTTAAATATGACGGGATTATCCAAAACGAAGCTGAGTTGGAAGCCTATAAAAATAAATTTCCTTCCGGCGGTATCCCTAATGTTCTTACAGTAGGAGATGTGAGGTATAAGGATTTAGATGGTGATGGCAAATTAGAATTTAATGTGTATGATGTAGGAGCTGACGGTAAACCAACGGCCCTCTCTGGCGATGTAACCAAATTAGGGGATAGTGGAATTGATTTAAGGTTTGGTATTAATTTGGGAGCCCAGTGGAAAGGGTTTAGCTTTAGTGCACTCTTCCAGGGAGTTGGAGACTGGTTAGTTTATGATTTTCAACCTTGGTGGTCAAGGCCGATTTCCGGTTATGCCAATCAGCCCATGCTGCATTTTTATGGAAATACATGGACTCCTGATAACCCGAATGCCAAATGGCCCAGGCTCTCACAGAACTGGGGGTTGAACAGTTACAATCTGCAGTGGAGGTCCGATGCATCCCATGTTGCCTATAATAATAAGTATATCCGGTTAAAAAATATCCGCTTAGGTTATTCTTTGCCTAAATCGCTTATAAGCAGGCTTGATCTTCAAAAGGTAGATATTTATGTGTCAGGTACTGATATTTGGGAGACCAGGAATATACCGGGGTACACAAATGTTGAAACCCCGTTTCAAAAGCTCGCATCTCCTTATCCAAGGGGGTATTCATTTGGAATTAATATAACACTTTAAAAATGAAGAACAATGAATAAAATTATTAAGCATATAATAGTAATATTCTTTCTGGCATTTACTACCCTTTCTTGTGAAAAAGATCTGGATTTAAAGCCATTGGATAAAATTTCAGAACTAAGTTATTTTTCAGAACCACAGCACTATAAGTTGTTTGCGAATCAGTTTTACGAGTATCTTCCTTCGTTTAACTCATTAGCCAACAGGGATAATGTCAGCGATATTATTGCCAATTGGAGTCAAAATGCACAAAGCGATGGTTCGTATTCTACATCGCCAACCAGTAGTTTTTGGGATAATTCGTTCGCGAATATTAGGAATACAAACTATTTGATTGAAAAGTCAAATAACGCACCCGAAGAAATAAAAGCTGATATAGGAATATATAAAGCAGAAGCACAGTTCTTTAGGGCATATATCTATTATAATTTGTATAAAGAATATGGTGGGGTTCCGATTTATGAAACTCCTTTAGGTACAGATGATGAAGAGCTTCTTTTTGCACCAAGGGATACCAGGGAGGACGTAGCTGCTTTTATTTTGAAAGACCTTGATGCTGCTATTTCTGTATTGCCAAACCATGATCAATACTCTGGCGTTGATGTTGGCCGCGTAAGCAAAGAAGCAGCCCAGGCACTTAAAGCGCGTGTGGCACTTTTCGAAGGCACATGGCAAAAGTTTAGGGGCAAAAATGCAGATGCCTTGTTGCAGCAAGCTATTGATGCTTCACAAGCCGTAATCAACAGCCCAAGTTATATGTTGTTCGACCGCAGGGATGTATTAGGCGATGAGAGCTATAAGCATTTATTCCTGCTTGACAAAGCTACTTCAAATGCAGCTGGGCTGACAAAGGGTGATAATAAAGAATATATACTGGTTAAGAAGTATGATCTTGATATTCGTCCGGCCGGTAGTGTAAGGATACATGTGCTTCCAAGCCCAACACGTAAGTTTGCCGACCTGTTCCTCTGCACTGACGGGCTTCCGATTGATAAATCACCTTTATTCCAGGGGCGTAGCACGGTTTTGAGTGAATACGAAAACAGGGATATGCGCATGACAAATGTAATGGCTTTGCCATTTACTAAACTTTGGTCAAACAATCCTGCTGAATTTGCAAGGAACTGGGATAACCCTGATGCGGGAGGTTTTGATTTTATTGTTGCCTTTAGTAACGAGACTTGCACTGGTTACTTACGTAAAAAAGGTGTTGTAGAGATTGCAGCTCCATTTTCTCCTGATGTACCCGTAATCAGGCTAGCTGAGGTATATCTGATTTATGCTGAAGCGCTTTACGAAAAGAACGGAAGCGTTTCAGATGCAGATTGGGATAAATCAATTAATAAGCTTCGGGCAAGGGCAGGTTTGCCTTCACTAACAAATGCTTTCATATCTTCCAATGGATTGGATATCCGTGAAGAAATACGGCGTGAGCGTACCATTGAACTGTTTATGGAAGGGCATCGTTTGGATGATTTAAGAAGGTGGAAAATTGCGGAAGTAGAAATGCCAATGGCGCTAACCGGAGTACTCTACACTGGTACACAATATGCCAATGAAGCTCCTTGGAAAGACATTCAGTTTAACCTGGATGGTGAAGGAAATATTGTAAAGCAAGCTGCAGCTGATAGGCAGTATACAGAAAAGCACTATTTGTTTCCTTTGCCTACTCATCAATTAATAATTAATCCTCAACTTGTTCAAAACCCAGGTTGGGAATAGTATAAAGGTTTAGTTTAGTACGAAGGTAAGGAGGTTGCAATATCATTTGCGGCCTCCTTCTTATTAAGTAGGATATTCTTCCAAAGAAACAGTTGTTATTACAGATACTAAATAAATCACGCAAAAACATGAAACTTTATTACATTTGGTGCTTCTGGTTTTTGCTATGATACTTTATTGAGAAAGGTTGCAAATTGCGTATCTGATTATGAAAACATACTAATAAATAAACGAAAGCTACCAAAACTATAAGAACTAAAGAATGATAAAACGGATAATAAAACAAATAATTATGAAAAATAAGAATATCCTTTTAATATGCTTAGGCGTGTTGTTTCTATTATTCACTTCTTGTGAAACAAAGAATCAATCTTTGGATGAAATTAGCCAAAAGGGCAAGTCCAAAATTACGATTCAATCCCTATTAGAAGAGATGGTTACAAGAGAATCCATTGCCAAACTACCCATGCCAATATACAAAAACTTACAAGCTTCAAGTTACGACAGGCGTACTGTTAGCCGAGAACAAGGTTGGCATGCCAACGGGGACCGTTCCTACTTCGTGGATGTTGAAGAAAAAGAGGATGGCAGGTTCGAGCATGTGATGATGAATGTTAAGGGCTCCGGAGCTATTGTACGGTGGTGGAGCGTTACCAGTAACCTGGATTTACTGGGAGGTACATTAAGGATTTATATGGATGGTGATAAGAGACCTAGTTTTTCAGGGACGCTTGAACACCTGATTGGTGGCGATTTTTTTACTACTGCCCCTTTATCTATGGAACTGGCAAGTGGAAGCGACAAAGAAAAACGTGGGCGTAACCTATACCTGCCAATCCCTTTTGCAAAATCGATCAAAGTAACTTATGAAAGGAAGGATGGCAAGAAACTGGTTGAAGGTGTCCCGGCCTGGCCTAATGATGCTGTTTTTTACAACATCAACTACCGTTTGTATGAAAGTACAGTTGACGTTGAATCCCTTACTCCTGAACGCCTTGAAGCAGCTGAGGGGCTAATTGGGTTAACCAGGCAGAAATTATTGGCTGCCACTGAATCTGAAAATGGCCGGTCAACTGTAAATTCGTTCAAAGGTAAGCTCCTTCCTCAAAAGGTTAAAGAATTTAAGCTGAGAAGAACTTCCGGTAAAGGTGGCGCAATCAAGAAGGTTTTAATAAAGATTGAGGCTGAAAACCTTCCTCAGGCTTTACGTTCAACAGTTTTGGAAATCTCATTTGATGGAGACCGGACAGTTTGGGCTCCTGTTGGCGATTTTTTTGGTACAGGCTATCAAATACGCCCTTCAAAAAACTGGTATAGCACTGTGGATGAAAGCGGATTAATGGTTTGCCGTTGGATTATGCCGTTTGCCGAGTCTGCTACAATTAAATTGCACAATTTAGGAGGACAGGAAGTGAATATAGCTTTAGGAGAAGTTTCTGTTGTTGATTGGGAATGGGACGAACGTAGCATGCATTTCTGTTCAGCATGGCAACAATATACCAATATAAACTCAAAACCAGACCGTGACTTAAACTACATCAGCCTTGAAGGTGAAGGCGTTTATGTAGGTGATGCATTGACCCTGTTTGATATCAGCCCTAAATGGTGGGGTGAAGGAGATGAGAAAATTTCTGTTGACTCTGATACATTCCCTTCTCATTTTGGAACAGGTTCAGAAGATTATTACGGGTATGCATGGTGCCTGGGTGCGCCGTTTTCAACACCTTTTGTAATGCAGCCTGATGGTTCTGGGAATGAAACAGTGGGGTATACGATTAATGCCCGTTACAGGCTTCTGGATGGTATACCTTTTAAATCGAAGTTTCATTTTGATATGGAATTGCAGCACTGGACAGAATCGCGTTTGAATTATGCACCTACTGTTTATTGGTATGCACGCCCCGGGGTAAAAAGCAATATTGAGCCAGCACCTGAATCAGCAAAATACCCAGTGGCTTTAAACCCCGAGGGCGTAAAATAGTTTACGTTGGGGCTCATTTTTTTTGCAGAAAATAGCATTTGTGGGTATTAGGATACATTATTTTGCTTGTTTAAAGTTCGCTTTGGATTATATTGTTATTGTTATAATAGGGGGAAGTTTTTAGAACTTCCCCTATCTTTTATAGTAAGAATTTTGTAACTTTCTTTAGTCTTATTATTGCATCTATTTTTGTTCACAGTTTTAAATGGTTTTTTTGATTGGAAACTATTGTTCTTTTTTTTAAAAGAAGTACAAATTGTTATTTCAAAAGAAAATTAGTTCTTTTGTTTCCTTTCTGAATAATATGGCTAAAACTAACTTTAATACAGTGTATAATGATTTTTACAAAAGGTCTTTTTATTTTGTAAAGTCTTATATCCACGATGATGTTATAGCTGAAGATATTGTTTCAGAATCTCTAATAAAGCTTTGGGAACAGATAAAAGTTAAGGAAATAGGCAATATCAAACCTTTACTTTTTACAATCTTACGCAATGCCACCCTCGACCATTTGAAACATCAAACGGTCAGGATGAATGCAATTTCAGAAATTCAGCGAAAATTAAATTCCGAGTTAAAGTTAAGGATTTCGATTCTTGAATCTTATGACCCCTCCGATATATTCTCATCCGAAATTCAGGAAATCTTCCAACAAACCCTTCGGCAATTGCCTCCAAAAACAAGAAGGGTAATTGAGCTTAGTAGGCTTAAATTCAAATCTAATAAGGAAATTGCCGAACAACTTGGGATATCAGTCAAAGGCGTTGATTACCATATTGGGGTTGCACTAAAAGAATTACGGAAACAATTAAAGGATTACCTTCCCCTCGTATTTTTTTTCTAAAAAAAATAAATTTTTACTAGTGATATACTTACCACAGTCGTTTTACTATTTGTGGTACAATTTGAATCTTAGTTATTATATGCTTATGGACACTAAAAAGCTTATTCGATATATAAAAGGAGGGGCTTCCGAAATAGAAAAAACTAAAATAATCGATTGGATTGAATCTGATCCTAAAAACATGAAAGAATTCATGGCGCTCCGAAAGCTTTACGATATTACGTTATGGAATAATGCGGATGATAATTTGAAGCACCGGGTAAATATCCCTTTCATGAAAAATGCAGGCATTGCTATTTTAAAATATGCTGCTGTTTTTACCTTGGCTTTCTTTATTGTTTCTATTTTATCCACGGATGTGGATGAAAAAGAACTATTTAGCTCAATTGAGATTCCGGTTGGGCAACATGCACATCTTAAATTATCAGATGGTTCAAAAGTTTGGCTAAATTCTCATTCTAAATTTGAATTTCAAGAATGTTTTTCTGGCAACACCCGAAAAGTTAAACTTGAAGGGGAGGGTTATTTTGAAGTTGCAAAAGATTTGGAGCGGCCATTTATCGTTGAGTTAAATGGATATGAAATAAAAGTTTTAGGAACTACATTCAATGTGAATACTTACCCTGGTAGCGGGCAAACCACAGTTTCGCTTATTGAAGGTGCCGTTGAATTAATAAAAGGAGATGGCCAAAAGCTGTTTACCCTAAAAACCAATGATGAAGCTATTATAAACCAAAATGGAGTGGAATTAAGGCAGATCCAAAACCCAGACCAGTTTTTATGGCGCAAAGGGTTAATTGTATTTAAAAATACACCTTTTGATGAAATTGTAAAAACTCTTGAGCAAGCTTTTGATGTTACGCTCAAAGTGGAGAAAAAAGAAATTATGGATGTTGAATTTACTGGGAAATTCAGGCGTACTGATGGAGTAAGCCATGTGTTGAAAGTGTTGAGCATCAGCAATGAGTTTGAATTTGATGTTGATAAGGAGCAAAATATTATAATTATTGAATAAATAAATAACCTAATTATAACCTTTAAAAAGAAAATGCTTATGTGAAAAAATGAAAAAAATGCAGGTGCGGCAACACCTGCAATTCAGACAGCCGATACCGGCATCCACAAAATTAACTAGTATCAAACTATCAAAAACAAATGTATGAAAATTTATTTGTCAGAAGCTAATTTTGATTTAATTAAACGCGTATTGAGGATGATGAAATTAACATTCTTACTGCTATTTGTTTTCGTTTCTTCTGTATTTGCAAATAATGCAAGTTCGCAGGCTTCGAAAATCTCTCTCAATATGAAGTCTGTTTCAATGCTTGAAGTAATGCAAGAGATTGAAAACCAAACTAATTATCTTTTTGTATACAACAGTAGTGAAATCGATGAAAAGCGTAGTGTTTCTATTTCAGTTAGGGATAAAACGTTAGAAAACGTCCTTATGGGTATTTTTTCCAATTCAGGCATCCGTTACGAGATAAAAGGGAAGAATATTGTTTTAATAAAAGAAAAGGCTAAGCCCAATACAGCTACTCAGCAGGGGAAAACTGTAACAGGGAAAGTAGTTGATGAGGAGGGGGTGCCACTACCTGGTGTTACTGTTACCGTTCTTGGTGAAACCCGTGGGGTAATTACCGATGTGGATGGTAAATTTGAGATAACAAAAATAGAACCATCCAATAAGCTGGTATTCTCATTTATTGGGATGGAATCGGAAATTGTTGATGTAGGCAGTGAGACAAAATTCAACGTAACATTAAAAGATAAGGCTACCGAACTTGATGATGTAACAGTTGTAGGTTTTGGTAAGCAAAAAAAGGAGAGTGTTGTCGCGTCTATTACAACGGTAAAGCCAGCTGAGCTAAAAATTCCTTCAAGTAACCTGACTACTGCCCTTGCAGGGAAAATGTCTGGTATTATTGCATACCAGCGTACAGGCGAACCAGGGCAGGACAATGCACAGTTTTTTGTTCGTGGTGTAACTACTTTTGGATATAAGAAAGATCCTCTTATCCTTATTGATGGCATTGAGTTGGGTGCAGACGACCTGGCCCGCTTGCACCCTGATGATATTGAAAGTTTTTCAATCCTTAAAGATGCAACGGCAACTGCAATTTATGGGGCGCGTGGTGCAAATGGCGTAATCCTTGTAAATACAAAAGAAGGGGTTGAGGGTAAAGTAAAAGTTTCAGTGCGATTTGAAAACTCTGTTTCATCTCCTACCCAGGATATTGAAATGGCAGACCCAATCACCTGGATACAACTATGGAATGAAGCTGTTAAAACCCGTAACCCATTAGGTACAAATGCATATAGTCAATCAAAGGTTGCACAAACTATTGCAGGTACAAATCCCTATGCTTATCCGGCAGTAAACTGGAGAAATGAAATGCTTAGGGAAACTACCAGTAACCAACGGTTTAATATTAACCTTAATGGTGGTGGAAAAGCTGTGCGTTATTATTTGGCGACGTCTTACACATCCGATAATGGTATTTTTAAGGAAGACCCCAATAATAATTACGATAATAACATTAAGCTGAACCGTTTGAATGTGCGTTCAAACATTAATATAAACCTTACAAAAACAACAGAAGCTGTTCTTCGCGTTAATGGTGCATTTGATGATTACCGTGGTCCAATTAATGGAGGGTCTCAGGTTTTTGATATGGTACAACGCGCCAATCCGGTTGAGTTCCCTATGTTTTATCCTGCGTCTGCAAAGCCAGGTGTGCAGCACATCATGTTTGGGAACGCGGGCGAGGGTAACCATTTAAATCCTTACGCCGAGATGGTCAAGGGGTATAAAGAATCAAGCACAACCAATGTTTTGGCACAGATTGAGTTAAAGCAAGATCTTGGGATGATTACAGAAGGACTATCTGCGAGGGTTATGGCTAATACAAAAAGATATTCTTATTTTGACGTAACCCGGTCAACGGTGCCCCACTTTTACAATTCACCATTTTACTCACCCGCTACTGATAATTATCACCTTGGTGAACCATTAAATAAAGAAGACGCGCGTGAATATTTAGATTTTACTGAAAGTAGGCCAAAGGTTTCATCATCATTTTATTTACAAGCTGTAATTGATTATAACAGGACTTTCAATGAAAAGCATGCAGTCGGGGGGCTTTTAGTGATGATCAGGGAAAATAATCTGTCAAATGGTGCAGAAAGCCTTCAGAAATCATTACCGTTTAGGAATCAGGGGATAAGTGGCCGGCTGACTTATGCATATAATAATCGATATTTTACGGAATTTAACTTTGGCTATAATGGTTCTGAACGATTTGCAAAAAAGGAACGTTATGGATTTTTCCCTTCTGTTGCCATAGGTTGGGCGGTAGATAACGAAAGCTTCTGGTCTAATTTAAAAACAACGGTTAACAAGTTTAAATTGAAAGCCAGTTACGGGCTTGTAGGAAATGATGCAATAGGTGACAGTAACGATCGCTTTTTCTATTTGTCGCAGGTAAACCTTGATGCAGCAGGTGCAACCTTTGGGGAAGATTTAAATGTAGGAATTGGTGGAGTAGCTATTGACCGGTATGAGAACCCTGATATTGCCTGGGAAACTGCAAAGAAATTTAATGCCGGGATCGAGTTGGGTTTATTTGAAAATAAAGTTGAAATCCTTGCTGATGTATTTTTTGAAGACCGCCATAATATTCTGATGGATCGTGCTTTTATCCCACCAACAATGGGGTTGGAAAGCGCTGTAAGGGCTAATGTTGGTAAAACCGAATCAAGTGGCTTTGATATGTCTGTTAACTACAACCATTCATTTAAAAGTGGGTTATGGATACAGGGGATGGGTAACTTTACCTATGCAGTTGGTAAATTTAAGTATTATGAGGAGCCCGATTTTAGTGCAACACCATGGCGGTCAAGAAACGGGCAACCAATTAATCAAAGGTGGGGATATGTAGCTGAACGTTTGTTTGTCGATGACGAAGAAGTATTAAACTCACCAACCCAATTTGGAGAGTATGGAGCCGGTGATGTAAAATACAGGGATATCAATAACGATGGAATTATCAATTCAAACGACCTGGTTCCAATCGGCCATCCAACTACGCCTGAGATTGTTTATGGTTTTGGGCTTTCAACAGGGTATAAAGCATTTGATTTTTCTATTTTCTTCCAGGGCAGTGCTCGTTCTTCATTCTGGATTGATACATACAAAAGTGCTCCTTTTATTGATTCTGATGATGATGGAAATGTAATAAGCAGTAACGGTTTGCTACTTGCATTTGCCAATGATCATTGGTCGGAGGAGAATCAAAACGTTTATGCACTCTGGCCTCGTTTTAGTACTTCATTGGTTGATAACAACAATGTATTAAGTACTTACTTTATGCAAAATGGGTCATTTATACGGTTAAAGCAGGTTGAGGTTGGTTTCACCCTGCCTAAGGCATTAACGGACAGGGTTTCGCTTAAGTCATGCCGATTATATATGAGCGGCAGGAACTTGTTAACATTTAGCAAGTTTAAGCTGTGGGATCCGGAAATGGCAGGCAATGGCTTAGGATATCCAATTCAGAAAGTAATTAATATGGGTCTACAAGTAAACTTTTAATCGAGAGTTATGAAAATAAGATATATAATAATATTAGTCTTTTTTGCAATTATTGGTTTTACATCATGTAAGAATGACTATCTGGACGTAGTGCCAGACGATATTGCTACAATTGACCATGCATTTAGAGATGAAATCCAGGCCGAAAAATACCTGGCAACATGTTATCGTTACCTGCCTTCTGTTTGTAATTTTGGAAATAACCCGGCTATGCTTGGCGGCGATGAGTTTTGGGTGCCCGATGCCGAGTGGGACCTTACATATAAGAATTCGGTTGCAGCTATTGCAAGGGGTTTTCAAAATTCAAATGCTCCTTATGGCAATTTTTACGGGAGCCTTTACCAGGGGATCAGGCATTGCAATATTCTGATGGAAAGGATTGATGAAGTTCCTAACATGACCGAATTTGAACGTAAAAGGTGGCGTGCAGAAGCTCGTTTCCTAAAAGCTTATTATCATTTTTACCTGTTACGGATGTATGGTCCTATTCCAATTGTCGATAAAAACCTCCCGGTAAGTTCAGGCTCAGAAGATGTTAAATATAAGAGGCAGCCAGTTGATGAATGTTTCAATTATATTGTAAGCGAAATTGATTCAACATTTGAATTCCTGCCGCCCATTATTCAAAATACAACAGAAGAGCTTGGAAGGGTGACTTTACCGATCGCTAAAGCGGTCAAAGCCCGTGTTTTAATGTTAGCTGCAAGCCCTTTATTTAATGGCAATTCAGAGATGCTCAATTTCAGGGGGAAATTCGATGTGCAATATTTCCCTGAATACGACAACGAAAAGTGGAAAAAAGCTGCAGAGGCATGCAAAGAAGCCATTGATGCAGCTGAAGCTTCGGGCCATGAATTATATGAATTCAAAGACCCTCTGGGAACTTTGGATGGTGAAATGCTTATCCGGGCTTCTTTACGTAAGCGTATTCCTGAACGATGGAATAGTGAAATAATCTGGGGTAACACACTTGATGCAGGAGCTTCCAGTACCATCCAGCGTTGGTCCCAGGCAAATTTTACAACTGCAATAGGTGCTACAAAACAAGCATTGGCCGTTACTTATAATGTATTGGAAAGCTATTACACGAAAAATGGGCTTCCAATCTCAGAGGATCCGGAGTGGCAGGGAAAAGACCTTATGGCGTTGAGGAAAGCGTTGGATGCTGACAAAAATAATATTGCCTTTGGCGAAGAAGTTCCTGAGTTCAACTTTGATCGCGAACCACGTTATTACGCTGATTTAGGCTTTGACCGGGGAACCTGGCATTGGCAGGGGAAACTTACAACAATTGATCCTTATATTGTGAAGTGCAGGCAATCGGAATTGAGTGGGCAGCAAACCATTTGGGAATACAATATTACGGGCTTTTTCCCTAAGAAGCTTTGTAATCCGGATAATACATTTTCAGGAGGTAATTCATACGCTATTGAAAGTTTTGCTTTCCCAATTGTGAGGTTAAGTGATCTTTATTTGGCTTACGCTGAAGCCTTGAACGAATATAATGGGCCAACCGACGATGTGCACTCATATGTTAATGCAATCCGTTTGAGGGCTGGCTTGCCAACAGTTAATGACAGCTATACGCTTTCCAATAATTCTACAAAACCAACAACTATTGACGGAATGCGTGAAATTATTCATGCAGAAAGGTTGGTTGAGTTAACCTATGAAGGGCGGAGGTATTGGGACCTAAGGAGGTGGAAAAAGGCTGAACTTTACATGAACCACAATGTTAAGGGGTGGAATACAAGTGAAAAGGATAAAAATGCGTTCTACACTTTGGTAAACTTCGGAACACGTATATTTAACAAAAGGGATTACTTTTGGCCTTTTGAGGATAACCATATAATAGTAAACCCCAATATTGATCAAAACCCAGGTTGGTAAATTTAAACATATTGATTATGAAAAATTATTTTTTAATACTAATAGTTTTTATGGGCATTTTGCTTGTACAATGCGAAGAGGATCAACATGAACCTGTTAATAATGATTCTGTTGCTCCTGGAGTTATCCAAAACGTTCGTGTCAATAATCTTCCTGGTGCTGCTACTATAAAATATAATGTACCTGCTGATGAAGATTTATTGTACGTTCAGGCAGAATATACTTTGAAGAATGGACGTGAGATGAAGGTTAAAGCTTCTGTATATGTTGATAGTTTGCTTTGTGAAGGTTTCGGAACAACTGATCAATATGACATAACTCTTTATGCGGTTGATCGTGCCGGAAATTTTAGCAACCCTGTTGTTCAGGTAGTACAACCGCTAGAACCGCCAATAAATGGTGTTCTTGAAAATATGGTTTTGCAAAATACCTTTGGTGGTGTTAATATTCGTTGGGAGAACAAAACGCAATCACCGGTTGGAATTTTTGTAATGATAAAGGATACAACGGATAGTGCTGAGGAGTTTCTGGAAGTTGGTTCAATTTTTACACAAACATTAAATGGTAATATTAACTTTCGGGGGTTTGACACAAAAACACGAGACTTTTATTATTTTGTTAAAGATCGTTGGGACAATTATTCCGATACCATCGTAAAATCCATTACCCCATTTTTTGAAGTTCAGTTAGACAAGGGGCTTATGAGAGAAGTTATATTGCCTAACGACTTGCCAATGCATGCCATATGGGAATCAGGAGGTAGCCGCATTCCCAGGATTTGGGACGGGAACCTGGCCGGAGATGGTGCACGTATTGCTGGTATAAGTGCAGATTTTTCAAGTGATTATTTCTTTACTTTCGACCTTGGGGTAACAGCAAAGTTGAGTCGTTTTACGATATTTCAATTCCTGGGGTGGAATGACCAATACCTCTATGAGGATGCACAGGTAAAAACTTTTGAGCTATATGGAACTGCGAATCTTGATCTTAGTGGAGCTTGGGATACATGGAAGAAAATAGGTGACTATGAAATAATAAAACCTTCGGGCTTGCCTACTGCACTTTGGAATTATACTGATGAAGATAAAGCTGCCGCATACAATGGCCATGAGTTTGAGGTGCCATTAGAATTGGAACCCGTTCGATACATCCGAATGAAAATTACCAGCGTTTGGGGTGCAACCTCTTGGGCTTCATTTGCAGAGATAGATATTTTTGGTCAACCAGAATCAAATTAAATTAAAATTTATGAAGAATATGATTATCAAATATAGAAATCTGATCATTTTATTATTAGCATTTACAATTTTTTCATGCGATAAAATGGAAGATAATTATAGTCAATACCTGGAGGGCGGGGAAATAAACTATTCTTCCAAACCTCTGAATCTTATGGGGCAGGCTGGTTTTAAGAGAATTCAGTTGTCTTGGGACCTTACAACGGTCAATAATGTAAAGGAAGCCATTATTGCTTTTAATGACCAGGAAATAAAAGTTCCGGTTAGTAGTGCCCAGAATAATTCCGTGAGATATATTGTAAATAACCTTGAAGAAGGAATCTATGATTTTGAAGTTTACACCATAAGCAACAGTGAAAACAAATCGCTTATTAGTAGTGCCATTGTTAGCTCATATGGTGAAAAATACCAGAGTGGGTTAAACATTCAAAAACTGGAGAATTTTTCTTATGACGGCGATATATTAAATTTTGATGTGATCGGCGATTTTAAGAACCTCATTGGATATAAAATTGAATATACCAAACAGAATGGTGAACTTGAAACAAAGTATTATGCAAAAGGAGAGTTTGTGGAAGGATTTAATGTAAAAGCAGGTTCTGATATTAAAATTTATTCAGCATACTTGCCTGAGTTGACAGCAATTGATACCATTTTCTCAAATCCATTTACTTATGCTACTCCTCCTAAATCATATGTATTGGATCACACATTATTTAAACTTGCCAATTTACCGATGGATATCCCTCGGTTTGAGCCAGAACTTCCCGCGGCCGAGCAAGATTGGCATAATGCGTGGGATGGCAATAGGTCAACCGGGAAAGTTTTCCTGGAAAGGAAAAACCCAAAACCATCTTTTGTTACTATTGATTTAGGTGTTAAAGTACAACTTACAAAGTTTGAGCTTGTTGGGTTCTTACCTTGGCCTCCAATTTCGGTCAAACAATATCAGTTATGGGGAATAGGTGACGATAAGGATATTAATGAAGTGGCAACAACCACAGATATCCATGACATTTCATCATTAAGCCCCGAAGACCAGTCTGATGCAGCAAAAGTCGCAGCAAAAAAAGCAGAGAACTTTGAAGCATGGAAAGCTGAATCGCTGGACAAAGGTTGGAAGTTATTAATTGATGATAATAGGGCTGATTCAGAGGGGAATGGCTTTACACAGTCAATTACCGAAGAAACGAAAATCAGGTATGTCCGCCTCGTTATTATCGATAATTTTTCAAATAACAACCCGGATATAGGTTTAAATGAGATTATTTTTACAGGGCTTGTTCCTATTGATTAGTTTAGTTAGGTAGTTTATTATAAAGCCCACCTTTTTTATTAAGAAGGTGGGCTATTTATAAAAATTGATAGGAGCGGTGTTAAGTTGCAAGTCAGCTATAACATATATATGTGGAGAATGAAAACAGTTTATAATCATTCAGGAAGGATTGCAAGGCAAATGGAAGGGAATATATATATTGGTAAGAGAACTATTGCTTTTTTAATTGTATCGATTTTGAGTTTAAGCCTAGGGTATAGCCAGCCCAAAGTGACACTTCAATCGCTTTTACAAGAAATGGTTTCAAGGGAGTCCATTGCTAAATTGCCATTACATACGTACAAAAATTTACAAGCTTCGAGCTACGACCGAAGGTCGATAAACCATAATAATGGGTGGTATGCCAACGGAGACCGCTCCTATTTTGTGAAAGTTGAAGAGAAAGACAACGGCCGGTATGAGCATGTTATGATGGAATCAGAAGGTTCCGGTGCAATTGTCCGGTTTTGGGCTGTAACCAGTAATGTTAACTTGTTGGAGGGAACATTGAGGTTTTATATTGATGGAGCTAGTAATCCTACATTTTCAGGTACACTCGAAAACCTGATTGGCGGCGAATTTTTTACCGGTTATCCATTGTCAATGGAACTGGCAAAGGAAAATGACCGGGAAAAACGGGGCCGCAACCTATATTTGCCAATCCCTTTTGCAGAATCAATTAAAGTGACCTATGAGACAAAGGATGGCAGGAAGTTAATCGAAGGAGAAGCAGCGTGGCCCAACGATGCTGTGTTTTACAATATCAACTACCGGCTATATGAAAACTCTGTGCAGGTTGAATCACTTTCGGCTGAAAGACTTGAAGGTGCAAAAGATTTAATCACATTGACAAAAGAAAAGCTATTGTTGGCTGATGTTTCAGAAGCTTCAAATAAAAGCGTAAATTCCCTTAACGGAAAAATTCTTCCGGAAGAAATTAAAGAATTAGTGTTGGAGTCACCTTCTGCCAAAGGAGGTGCAATTAATCAAATTTCGTTGAAGATAGATGCAGAAAACCTTCCCCAGGCTTTACGCTCGACGATCCTGGAAATCTCATTTGATGGCGAACAGACAGTTTGGGCTCCTGTGGGCGATTTTTTCGGTACTGGTTATCAAAAACGTCCTTCTAAACATTGGTATGGCACTGTTGATATAACCGGCTTAATGGAGTGCAAGTGGGTTATGCCATTTTCTAAAACCTGTACAATTAAACTTCAAAATTTAGGTGACCAGGAAGTAAATATTATTATAGGCGAAGTGGCTGTAGTTGACTGGGAGTGGGACGAACGCAGTATGAACTTTGGCGCAGCCTGGCAACAATACACAAACATTAATTCAAAACCTGACCGTGACCTTAACTTTGTTTCCCTTGAAGGTGAAGGTGTTTATGTTGGAGACGCATTAGCCCTGTTTGATACAGACCCTGGATGGTGGGGTGAAGGAGATGAGAAAATCTTTGTTGACGATGATGTTTTCCCTTCTCATTTTGGAACCGGAACAGAGGATTATTATGGGTATGCCTGGTGCCAGCCAGCCCCATTTTCATCTCCTCTTGTTTTACAACCTGATGGGTCAGCAAATGAATCCGTAGGGTATACACTCAATGCCCGTTACCGGCTTTTGGACGGGATACCTTTTAGCAAGAAGCTTAAATTTGATATGGAATTGATGCATTGGGGGGAATCGCGGTTAAATTATGCCCCTACGGTCTTTTGGTATGCACGTCCTGATATAAAGACGAATATTGCCCCGGATCCTGAGTCAGCAAAGAAAAAGGTCGTCCTGGAAAAGAGTGATTTTTACAGCCAGGCTCCGGATGAGGACGGACGGATCGAAGGCGAGTATTTAAAAACAGGATGTTCCAGCGGAAATATCCGCGAACAAAGAAATTCAAAGTATAACTGGAGCAAAGGGGCACAGGTTTGGTGGACTGATGGGCAGCCAGGCAGTAAAGCTACCCTGCAATTTGAAATTGAAGATGAAACAAGTTATAACGTAATGGCAAGTTTTACCAAAGCCAGGGACTATGGAATTGTAGATATTAAGCTTGATGGGGAAACAGTTGCTACAAATTATGACGGATATTTTGCCGGTGGGGTTACTAACCAGGTGGTTTCTTTAGGCGAACATGTCCTTTCAAAAGGATATCATAAGTTGGAAGTTGTTATTAAAGGCGCAAATCCTTCGGCAGTTAAAGCTTATATGTTTGGGATTGATTATCTCGATTTTTTAAAGATCCCGACTTCTTTTCATGAGATAAGTAATAATAGTAAAGATAAGTTGAGGGCATATCCA
The DNA here is from genome assembly GCA_028282705.1 of Prolixibacteraceae bacterium. Taxonomy (GTDB): domain Bacteria; phylum Bacteroidota; class Bacteroidia; order Bacteroidales; family Prolixibacteraceae; genus JABMQB01. Next base: position 93,626 of record JANQHI010000020.1, read on the forward strand.
AATCCATTTTCAGATGAAATTTTTATTTCAGGTTTAAACATCGAGAATTTAAAATATGAGATTTTTGATATTAATGGAGGGAAAAAAGTAGAAGGTAAATTGGAAGGGGTATCTTTGAAAAGAATTGATACGGAAGCCCTACACAATGGCTCTTACATTATCAACATAGAAGGAAATCATAGTTTTAAAGTTGTTAAAATGGATTAAAGATAATTTAAACTGATTATTTAGGAAATTCAGGTAGCCCTGATTCCCAATCATTGAAGAACTTGTTCAATTCTTCGACCTTTTCAGGATTACCCTTTGCAAGGTTGTTGGTTTCAGTAGGGTTGCTGGTGAGGTTATATAATTCCCATGGATTAAATTTTCCTTCTCTAACTATCTTCCAACCATTATAATAGGCAGCCTGCCCATTCCTCCATTCCCAAAAAATTGGCTGCTTTCTTTGGGCTTCAATACCCTGGAAAACAGGCAGCAAGCTTTCCCCTTGCATAGGGGTGATGTTTTGGGCATTGAAAACTCCAGGGTATGTAGCACCAGTTATATCAACCAGGGTAGCCATAAAGTCAATGAAATGCCCTGGAAACTTACTAAATGATTGAGGTTTAATTCTATCTGGCCAGTAAGCAATAAAGGGGGTATTAATACCACCTTCAAAACTAGAATTCTTATAAAACCTGAAGGGGGTATTACTCACATTAGCCCAGTCTTTCCCCAAGGAAGCCCAATGTGTCATACTGCCAATTTCCCCATAGTCATCTGGTAAGTTAACTACTTCAGCAGAAGCCCCATTATCTGAAACAAACATGATCAAAGTATTTTCATCTTTTCCTATTTCTTTAAGTTTGGTTAAAACACGCCCAATATTTTGATCCATCCTGTCTATCATGGCTGCATATACTTCCATTTTCCTGGCTTCTTCAACTTTTTCTCCTGAAGTCAATTTATCCCAATCCTGAAATGTGGCTTCAGATAATATATAGGACTCATCCAACAACCCTATTTTAAGTTGTTTTTGATACCTTTCCTTCCTTATCTTTTCATAGCCATTGTTATACCTTCCTTTATATTTTTCAATATCATCAGGCCATGCCATCAGAGGGTCGTGGGGGGCTGTATAAGCCAGGTACAGGAAAAAAGGTTTTTCTTCAGCTTTATATTCTTCAAGCCAGCTAAGGGCATAATTGGTAAAATAATCTGTAGTATAAAAATCCTTTTCAGCAGGGGTGTAAGGTTGGTACATAACACTGTCAATACACCACCACCTTTGTGTTTTATTGCCAGGTAGCCCTTTCCTGGCAGGTGCCCTTTCCCCAGGGCGTTGGTTTCCAGGGTTAAAATAATTGCAGGCACCATCTTTTAACCCATAATACCTGTCAAATCCCCTGGTTACAGGATTCTCTAAACCATGGTGTTTACCAGACCAGAGGGTCCTGTATCCAGCAGTTTGCAAAACTTCACCAAGGGTAACAGCATTAGTAATGGGATTTTTATGGGTAAGATGGTAGTTGCTTTGTTGGGCATAAACCCCTGTAAGCAAACATGCCCTTGAAGGGAAACATTTTGAAGTATTGTGAAAGCATTTGAAACGCATACCATTTTCGGCAAGGTTATCCAGGTTTGGGGTCTGTATTTCACTTCCATAGCAACCCAGGTCAGACCACCCCAGGTCATCAGCACTGATCAGTATAATATTGGGTTTACCTTGTTTTTCTTTACATGAAAAACAAAAAAGAAGACAAACAGAAAATATAAAAATCAATTTAGGCATGCTTGTTTTTGGTATCAAAAATAATCAAAATAAACAGGAGTAAAACCTGATGATGTTAATGGTTATTTGTTTGCCCATTTTATTTAACTATATTTGAGCCCTAACCTGACTTTTTGATGTGCTGAGTGATAATTTATTGATAAAAGAAATCAAGAATAAGAATAGTCGTGTTTTTGAAAGTTTATTTCACGGTTATTATCAAGGGCTGGTAAAGTTTGCTAACCAATTTGTGCTAGATATTAATGCCGCTGAAGATATTGTGCAGGGAGTTTATACTTATTTGTGGGAGAATTCAGAAAAAATAAAATTTAAAAAATCTGTCCAAGCATATTTATATCAAGCCACAAAAAATAGTTGCCTCAATCATTTACGATCACTAAAAATAAGGGATAAACATCAATTATTATACCTGGAAGCCATATTGAAAACAGAAGAACATCGTGTTTTAAGCGATATGGAAATGGTTGATGACATTAAAAAAGTACTTCATAAACTTCCTCAACAAATGTACAAGGTATTTTGCAAAAAGTATTTTCAGGAATTATCAGTAAAAGAAATTGCTAAGGAAATGTCATTAAGCGAAAATACCATAAAAGTACATTTACACAAAGGACGGCATATTATAAGAAAGATTCTTGGTTGTATAGCAATGGTAAGAATTTAAAAAAAATCAATCTTCAAGTAAACCTTTACGGTTTTCGAGTGCCATATATGTAAATTCGTTAAAATACCTAATCGGAATATAATGCTTTAGGTAGAAGTAAAAAGTTACATAATAATTTAGGCACTTGTACAAAAACATGAAAAATAAGATTGATTATTCCCTTATCTGGAAATACTTTAATGCAACCTTGAATAATAAAGAGCAAGAGGAATTAAACCAATGGCTGCAGGAGGATAAGAGCCATCAGGCTTATTTTGAAAAGCTCAAATCTCGCCAACAACAAAAGGAGGTTGATTATGTAATCAAAGATTCTCAAAATGCCTGGGAAGATATAAGGTTAACAAGTAAGCAAAACAAGAATTACAAATGGCAATTTGGTGTTGCTGCAAGCTTCATTTTTATTGTTTTGGCTTATTTTGGTTACATATATTTTAAACCAAATTCCCAGGATTTAATTCCCGGCAATGAGATACGGTTTGAACCAGGTGAGAAAAGGGCTACGTTGGTTTTGGACAATGGGGAACGGCTTGACTTGGATTCTAAAAAGGATACTTTAATTAAGGAAGCAGCAACAGTTATTAGAAATAAAGAAAGCCAGTTAAATTACCAACCTGTAGTGCAAGCTAAAAGGGAGGATAAAAAAGTAATTCAAGAAAAGTTTAATACGTTAATAGTTCCACGTGGAGGCGAATACAACCTATTATTATCAGATGGTACAGAAATCAAAATTAATTCAGAATCTATCCTTAAGTATCCCGTGAAGTTCACAAAAGGACATCGCCATGTACAGCTAATTGGAGAAGCATTTTTTAATGTTAAAACCGATTCTTTATCACCTTTTATAGTGGCATCTGGCAAGCATATTGTAAAGGTTTATGGTACATCTTTTAACATTAAGTCCTATCAAAATGAAGATAAAATTATTACAACTTTAGTGGAAGGGAAAGTTTCTGTTTCGGACAATCTTAAAAATGTTAATGAGTGTTTATTAGAACCGGGCTACCAGAGCATATATAAAAAATCTTCACCAGGATTTGAATTGCAAAAAGTCGATATTAACCAGTTTGTATCCTGGAAAGATGGAAGGTTCTATTTTAGGAATATGAGGTTGGATGAAATGACCAACATTCTTGGTCGATGGTATAATGTAGAATTTGAGTTTAAGAATAAAGAGGCAAAGAATTTAAGATTTAACGGGAATCTTAAAAGATATGAAAATATACAAACTATATTAAATCAATTAAGAAAAACTAACGAAATAACATTTACTGCCTATGAAGAAATAATTTATGTAAACTAAACTTTTGAAGAATAGCGAAAAAACGGGAAGTGCCGCTAACACCTCCCGCAAAACACAGTTTAAAAACTATGTTTAACTAATATTTTACAAACTTATGAAAAAAAAGATGAATTTAGCTCTCCGGTTTGGAGTGCTCAGATGTATATTATCCATGAAATTTACACTGTTTTTTGTTCTGTTGGGAATTTTACAATCAACAGCAAGCATATATTCGCAGTCTGCTAAATTAACTATGCGTGTTGAAAATATTGCTGTAAGTGAAGCTCTCACTCAAATTGAAGAACAGAGTGAATTTACATTCTTATATCGAGCCGATCTTTTTGATGGGCTTGAAGATTTGACGATCAATGAAAAGAAATCGTCAGTTGAAAATATTCTTGACAAGTACATTGTGCCCCATGGTTTTATATATGAAATTGATGACAGGACAATTATCATTAGGAAAAAGACGGACGAGGAGTTAGAGTCTGAAAGAAAACTTTTGGCTCGACAAGATAATAAAGTAAAAGGGACAGTTTTAGATAAGGATGGTATTCCTCTTCCCGGTGCAACAATAACTGTGCTGGGAACAACCAGGGGGGTAATCACTGATACCGACGGTACGTTTAGTATAGAAGCATCACCAAATGACAAACTGGTTTTTTCATTTATAGGGATGGAATCTAAAGTGGTCGATGTTGGCAACCAAACAACAATAAATATAAGCCTCGAAGAAAAAACAGAGGAATTGGAAGATGTTACTGTTGTCGCATATGCAAAACAGAAAAAAGAAAGTGTCCTTGCATCAATAGAAACTGTGAGGCCTGAAGAACTCAGGGTGCCGGCCAGTAACCTGACAACCGCATTAGCCGGGCGTATGTCTGGTGTAATTGCATACCAACGTAGTGGTGAACCAGGGCAAGATAATGCGGAATTCTTTATCCGGGGGGTAACCACTTTTGGGTACAAGAAAGATCCATTGATACTTATCGACGGTATTGAATTATCTTCGGATGACCTGGCACGCCTTCATCCCGACGATATTGCTGCATTCTCAATCATGAAGGACGCTACGGCAACTGCACTTTATGGCGCACGTGGTGCAAATGGGGTAATCCTGGTAACCACAAAAGAAGGGAAAGAAGGGAAAGCAAAAGTAAATATCCGTTTGGAAAATTCGATTTCAAAACCAACTGATAATTTGGAGTTTGCAGATCCAATTACTTATATGCGGTTACATAATGAAGCTGTCAGGACAAGGGATCCTCTTGGTTTCTTACCTTACCCTCAAAGTAAAATAGACAATACTATTGCTGGTGTAAATAATATGGCTTTTCCTCAAACCAATTGGCAAGAACAGCTTTTGAAAGACCATACAATGAACCAGCGTTTAAATATAAACATGTCTGGAGGCGGCAAAATAGCCCGATATTATATAGCAGGTTCGGCGAGTAGGGATAATGGAATCCTAAAAGTGGATGAATCGAATGGGTTCAGCAGTAATATTGACTTAAAGCGGTATCTTATCCGTTCCAATATTAATATAAACATTACCAATTCGACCGAGGCAGTGGTTCGTGTCCATGGAACTTTTGATGATTACCGTGGTCCTATACATGGGGGGCAAGAAATGTACAAAGCGATAATGCGTTCAAATCCTGTTTTTTTCCCGGCGGTTTATGAACCTGATGAAGTTCACAAAGGGACGCGCCATATTTTATTCGGGAATTATGGGACAGGAAACTTTATTAACCCATATGCTGAATTGGTCAGGGGTTATAAGGAATACAGTAAATCTTTAATGTTGGCTCAATTCGAGCTGAAGCAAGATTTATCGTTTCTTACAGAAGGTTTGCGTGCAAGGTTTTTAGGGAATACTACCCGTAATGCGTATTTTGATATGGTGCGCTCTTACAGCCCTTTTTATTATATGCTTAATGATTACGATGAGAGGTCAGATATATATGGCCTTACAGTATTAAATGCGAACGAAGGAAGTACTTCTCTTGAGTATGAAGCGGGCAGCAAGGATGTTTCTTCAACATTTTATGGCGAGGCTGCAATAAGCTATGACAGGACTTTCAAAGAAAAGCATGGTGTTAGTGGGTTACTTGTAGGTATTATCCGCCAGTATCTTGATGGGAATGCTTTGGACCGTAATGGAGAAGAATCTTTACAAGCTTCATTACCTAGCAGGAACTTAGGCTTATCAGGCCGTTTTACTTATGCATACGATACCCGTTACTTTGCTGAATTCAATTTTGGCTATAACGGGACTGAACGTTTTTCGGCTAAAGAAAGATTTGGTTTTTTCCCATCGGTTGGTGTAGCATGGTATGCTTCAAAAGAAAGTTTTATGGAAAATTTAAAACCTTTGGTGTCAAAATTAAAGTTTAAACTCACTCATGGATTAGTAGGTAATGACCAAATTGGGCATAATGACGACCGGTTCTTTTACCTTTCAAATGTTGATTTAAGCAATGAAGGTAAAGGGTATAAATGGGGGACTAATGGAGCTCATGAATTAGATGGTGTTTCCATTTTACGGTACGCCAATGACCAGATTACCTGGGAGACATCAAGGAAAACAAACTTTGGTATTGAGCTCGGGTTATGGGAAAAAGTTGAAATCCAGGCTGATATTTTTAAAGAATACCGTACAAATATTTTAATGGATCGTTTGGCCTTTTCTACTTTTGGGTTGCAGGCTGATACCAAAGCCAATGTGGGCGAAGCATCAGGAAAAGGTGTTGATGTTTCCTTAGATTATAACCAAATTTTTGGAAATGGTGCATGGATAACTGCACGTGGCAATTTTACATACGCAACCAGCAAATACGAAAAAGTTGAAGAACCTGACTATTCTGCAACGCCATGGTTATCAAAAGTAGGGCAACCTCTATCACAAAAATGGGGTTACATAGCCGAACGCCTCTTTGTAGACGATATGGAAGTACTAAATTCACCTGTCCAGCAATTGGGAAGCCAGGCGATGGGGGGAGATATTAAGTACCGCGATATTAATGGAGATGATATAATCAATCAACTTGATGAGGTGCCAATAGGTTATCCTGAAACTCCTGAGATAACTTATGGGTTTGGGGTATCCATGGGGCATAAGAACATAGATTTTTCGTTCTTTTTTCAAGGGTCTGCTCGGTCTTCATTCTGGATTGCAGCAGATGCCACAGCCCCATTTGTCGATTTTAGTTACACTGCTTGGGGATGGGATGACCCGTTTGGAGACTACGTGAAAAACAATGCTTTGTTAAAGGCCTATGCTGATAGCCACTGGTCGGAAAGTAACCGCGATATTTATGCAACGTGGCCACGTTTATCATATCGCCCCGAACCAAATAACACAAAGAGAAATACATGGTTTATGCAAAACGGTGCCTTTTTGCGCTTAAAGTCTGTTGAATTAGGGTATACCTTGCCAAAAAGGATTATCGAGAGGGTAGGGTTAGAACATTCCCGTTTATATTTAAGTGGCACCAACTTGTTCGTAGTAAGCAAGTTTAAAATGTGGGATCCCGAAATGGGTGGAAACGGGCTTGGATATCCTGTCCAGCGTGTATTCAATATAGGTGTACAAGTTTCATTCTAACCATTAAAAGAAAGTTGATATGAAAAATATAAAATATAAAATAGTAGCGTTACTTTTAGTCATTACTGCCGCTTCTTGCGAATATTTAGATGTTGTGCCTGAGAATGTTGCTACCATCAATGATGCATTTGTTGACAGGGCTTCAGCAGAACGCTTTTTAGCTACATGTTACAATTACTTACCCAATTTTGGCGATCCTTGGGTAAACCCGGGAATTGGTGCAGGCGATGAGGTTTGGTTTAACGATGAAAGGGTGAACAACGATTTTAGTTCTGCTTTAATTGCACGAGGGCTTCAAAATGCAAACGACCCATACCTGAACTTCTGGGATGGTGGGCAACGCGGTAAAAATTTGTATGTAGGTATCCGTGACTGTAATATTTTCTTAGAGGAAATCCATAATGCTTCGGATTTGGGAGAGTTGGAACGAAAGCGCTGGGAAGCAGAAGTGAAGGTACTGAAAGCTTACTACCATTTCTGGCTATTTAAATCATATGGGGCTATTCCAATTATTAAGGAGAACCTACCCATTTATACAAATACTGAAAGTGTAAAAGTTTATCGTGACCCTGTAGATGATGTGGTAAATTATATTGTTGAATTGATAGATGAAGCTTTGCCTGATTTACCCGAAGCCCTTATTGCAGAAACGATTGAATTAGGGCGTATTACCAAAGCTGTTGCACTGTCCATAAAGGCCAGGGCACTTGTTACGGCAGCCAGCCCTTTATTTAATGGAAATACTGATTATTCTTCAGTAGTTGATAATAGGGGAACTCCATTATTTAACCAGTCCTATGATGAAGGAAAATGGCAAAGGGCAGTGGATGCTTGCAAAGCGGCTATTGATGCTGCACAAGCTGCTAACCATTCGTTAGTTAATGATTATATAACTAAATCAGATATTTCTGACACAATCAAAAGGGAATGTATTATCCGTTCAATATTTACTGATAGGAATAGCCCTGAGCTCATTTGGGGGTCAACAAACTTTACATTTACACAAGGATATCAACGCATGTGTATGCCGCTGTTAATCCAGGTAACTTCATCAAACCCAGTGAGCCAGTTTTATGCATCAACATTGAGGATGGCAGAGCTTTTTTATACCAAAAATGGTGTCCCCATAGATGAAGATTTAAGCTATGAATATGAAAATCGTTATTCAATGAGGACTGCAATTACAGGTGAAAACGATTATGTTCGTTCTGGAGAACAGACTGCGGTTCTTCATTTCGACCGTGAGGCACGTTTTTATGCGAGCATAGCATTCGATAGGGGAACTTATTTTTTAGATCCAACATATTATTATGTACAAACTCGTTCGGGAGAGTTGGCTACAAAACGTAACCAGGGAGAATTTTCTGCTACGGGTTATTTCGTAAAAAAACTCATAAATCCTAATAGTGCGATTAATACAAATACCATGTTGGCATATTATGAATACCCTTTTCCAATCATGCGCCTGGGCGATTTATATTTACTGTATGCTGAAGCTCTCAATGAATCAAAGGCAGCTCCTGATGCAGAAGTTTATCAGTATGTTGACCTGATTAGGGAGAGGGCAGGATTAGAAGGAGTTGTTGAAAGTTGGTCGCAATATTCCTCTAATCCAACAAAGCCAAGCACAAAGGAAGGCATGCGTGAAATTATTAAACAAGAACGATTAATTGAACTGGCTTTTGAAGGGCAACGTTTTTGGGATCTTCGCCGATGGAAAGATGCTGAAAAGTATATGAATGAGCCGATAAAAGGATGGAATATTAGTGGAAGGGGGCTTGATTTCTACAAAGTTACAACTGTTTACCCAAAGCCAGGAGACCCTGTTTCATCTTATGATTTTAAAAACTACCTATGGCCTATTAAAGTGGATGAGATTATTAAGAATCCGAATCTTGTACAAAATCCAGGATGGTAGATTAGTTCAAACCTAAAAAGTTTAACAAAATGAAAAACGTAATATTTTTAATTGTTATAACCGGAATTTTAACACTAATCAGCGGTTGCGAGGAAGATATCAAGAAGCCTTTATTTGAAGACTCTAAAGCTCCAGGTCCGGTTAGTAATCCTAAGGTAAGAAACCTGCCTGGTGCGGCAATAATATCATATACCTTACCCAATGACGAAGATTTATTATATGTAAAAGCAGCATATACGCTAGCGAATGGCCAGGAAGTGGAAGCAAAAAGTTCGAGTTATTTGAATTCTGTTATTGTTGAAGGGTTTGGCGATACAAATGAAAAAACTATTACGCTCTATGCAGTAGACCGTAGCGAAAATGCTTCATCACCTGTGACGGTTAAAATAAATCCTGAATTACCCAATGTGCATGCTGTGAAGAATACAGTAGATATTATTCCCGATTTTGGAGGGGCGCAATATAGGTGGACTAACGAAAATAACTCAGCACTTGCGTTTATTATCTTGGCTACTGATTCAACTGGAGCTCTTTCAGCCGTACAAACCGTTTACTCAGGAATCACAAGCGGGCAGTTTACTGTACGTGGTTTTGAAGCCGAAGAAAAGGAGTTTGGTATTGTAGTCAGGGATAGGTGGGATAACTATTCTGATACGGTAAAAGTTACTCTGAAACCACTCTACGAACAGGAATTAGATAAAAATAAATTCAATAAAGTTATTTTGGATAATGACCAATCGTGGGACGCGTGGGAAGGACGTTATGAGTATTCATATGATGGTGATATTAATAATTTTAACCACACTTGGGCGGGAACAGGCTGGCCACAATACTGGACAGTTGACCTGGGTGTTACTGCACGCTTAAGCCGGTTTATTTTGGTACAGCGCCAAGGGTTTCCATACGCACATGGTAATTTCCGTTTATTTGATGTTTGGGGAATCAAAGAAGAACCTGCACAGGATGGGAGCTTAGATGATTGGTATCCATTGCGTGTTGCAGCAGAACCTTATAATAATGGTTGTGTTGGCATTCGCCCCACTTTGCTGGGAGGAACGCCTAACGAAGACCAGGAACATCTTGTAAATGGCGATGAGTTTTCATTCACGCTTGATGACCCGGAAGTTCGATACATCAGGTTAGTAGTTCAAGAAACCTGGGGGTTAACTGGTTTCTCACACTTTGCTGAAATAACATTTTTTGGGCAAGTAGTTGATCAATAAATAATGTAATAAAAGTTTTAAGGAATAATAACAATTCCTTGAGATAAGGCTATAAGATAATGTATGAAATAAAACAAGCATGATGGAATTTTCAACACAAAGGCAAATAATAATTTTGTTGATAACTGTATCATGTAAGTTGCCTACCTACAAGATATGTAGATAGTATATACTTTAATAAACAAACAATTTTAATATGATGAAAAGATTAACCAGATATGTAACTTTCATTTACGCCATTTTAATGCTTTTTAGTGGCTGTGATAAAATGGAAGACATCCATAGTAAATATTTGGAAGGTGATATAATCTATGCTCCAAAACCTTTGGTAATTCAAACCTTTGCAGGAAAAAGCAGGATAGGGATCAAATATTATCTCATTAATGCAGTAAATGTAAAACAGTGTATTGTAGAATGGGATGAAGGTGCCGGGACGCAAACAGTTGATATAACACCTAAACTACCCCTTGATTCCATTATGTTTGAGATAAATAACCTGGAAGAAAGGTCTTATATTTTTAATGTATATACCCTTGATAATTTTGACAACCGTTCGGTTAAAGAACAAGTTACAGGTTCGGCATATGGAGCAAAATATGTATCGCTTTTAACAAACCGGTCATTGATAGGTATTGATGGTGGGGGTACAATAGATTCTTTAACACTTTCATGGGCTAAAGCTCCCGAAGGGAATACAGGGGTAGAAATTATGTATAATAATACCAATGGTGAACCAGTTACGAAAATGGTTATGCCGGAAGATGAATTCACAGTTATAAGAGGCTGGGAGTCTGAAGGGCAAATGTCGATCAAATCATTCTATATTCCAGAAGAAAACGCGATTGATACTTTCGAATCGGCATCTGAAACTGTAAGCTTACCCATGTTTATCGAGTTTGAGGGAGAAAAAATTGATAAAACCAATTGGGAAATAATTGATTTTTCAACAGAAGAACCCGCAGAAGGTGCACCTAACGGTTTAGCATCAGCTGCTATTGACAATGACCTTTCTACATTCTGGCATACTCAATGGAACGGAGGAAACCCTGGCTATCCGCACCACTTTGTTTTTGATATGAAAGAAGTCGTGAAAATTAATAAAGTTGAAACTTTCCGCCGCCAGGGTGATGGGCGTGGGCAAAGCGAATTCCAGATACACACTAGTTTAGATGGTGTTAATTTTGTGAACCAGGGAACATTTAATTATGACCCAAATGTAGATAATATGGCTTATAACCTAAGCAATTTACCTATGGCTCGTTATGTAAAATATGTTGCAACAAAAGGAGCTAACTTCTTTGCGTTCTTGGCTGAAATTGATATTTATGGGCAAGTGGCAGCAAAGGTTGACCGTGCAGGTTGGGTTGTAACTGATTTTTCTTCTGAGGAACCAGCAGAAGCCAATTGGAGTAGTTACGACTACCAAGGTAGGGTAGTTGCTGTATTAGACGGGATTTTAAGTACGTTTTGGCATAGTGCATGGGCTGATTCTTCTCCTGATTTTCCACACCATTTTACCATTGATATGCAAAAAACCGTCCGTATGTTGGCAGTTGATTGTGCCAGAAGGCAAGGGAATGGAGGAGGACATACAAAATTCCAGATATTAACAAGTAACGATGGCGTAAACTTTGTTGATCAGGGGGCATTTGACTTTGATTCTCAAATTGATGATCTTCAGATGTTTCCTTTGCCATTCCTTCCCGAAGCGCGTCATTTCAAATTTGTTGCTTTAGAAGGACCTAATAATTTTACCTTCTTGGCTGAACTTAATGTTTATGGGAAGGTATTGGACTAATTTTAGTTAAGTAATTAATTATAGGTATTAAATAAAGAAAACCCGTGAACTCACGGGTTTTCTTTTAAATATGGGAAATTAAGCCACGCAAATATTACAAGCGGGATGAAGTCAATATGTATCTTTGTAGTTGATAATGTTGCTATACGTCATATGATGAATTGCTCTGTGTCCATAAACGTTCATTTTTCAGTTCTTATTTATAATGAAAATGTTACAGGGATACTTTAGTAAACTTTATTGAAATACGAAAGGGTTTTATGTCCTATATGGGAAACGGGCAAAAACAATTTGAGTTATGGAAACACATTTGTGAAGGAAATAAGTCAATATCTTATGCTGGAATAAATTATTATTGAAAATCAAATCATTATTTGAACAAAACAATAATGCTTTATTAACATTGCAGAACTGTAAGTTACTGCTTGTATAGCAGAATTATGTTTTAACGGAAATGAAGGAATATAGGTTAATCTATTGTTTTTTATTGCTGATCCCCCTTATGTCAAATGGGCAAAGTTTATCAAACTTCTCCACAGAACTACCATTAATAATTATTCATACAGATGGGAAAGAGATAAAAGATGAACCAAAGGTGATGGCAACAATGAAAATTATCGACAACCAGGGTGGTGTAAACAAGTTTACAGATACTGCCAATGAATATAATGGCCATATAGGTATTGAAATCAGGGGAAGTTCGTCAAAACATTATCCTCAGAAACCTTATGCAATTGAAACAAGGAATGCGGATGGCTCAAACAATAATGTTTCTATACTTGGTATGCCCAAAGAAAATGATTGGGTTTTGCTTTCCAACTACAATGACAAATCGTTTATGAGAAACATTTTAGGTTACACCCTATTTCAAAAACTAGGGCATTATGCTCCACGTGCACGATTTGTTGATGTTATTGTGAATAATACATACATGGGGATATATGTATTGGCTGAAAAAATAAAACGGGATAAGAATAGGGTGGATATAGCCAAATTGAAAGAAGATGATATTTCGGGAGAAGAGCTTACAGGTGGTTACATTTTTAAGGTAGATTATTGGAATAATAATGATAGCTGGCTATCACCATATGCTCCAATAAACTATCCAAACTACAACGTTTATTTTGTATATCATGACCCTGCCTGGGATGAACTTACCTGGCAGCAAAAAGATTATATTGAAGATTATGTAACATCCTTCGAAAACAAATTATATAGCCCAGGCTACGCCAACAAAGAAAATGGGTATTCAAAATTCATTGATGTACAAAGTTTTATTGATTATTTTATTGTTAGCGAGATATCAAGGAATAATGATGGTTTTAAAAAGAGCCGTTATTTTAATAAAGACAAAAACGGGAAAATAACAGCAGGTCCTGTTTGGGATTTTGATTGGGCCTGGAAAAATATTAACGAGTGCTACATATTTAAAGCTACAGATGGTTCGGGTTGGTCATATAAAGTAAATAATTGTAACCCTGGGGTAAAGTCGCCTGGATGGATGGTTCGTTTATTTTATGACTCAGCGTTTAAAAACCAAACTAATTGCAGGTATTTTGAAACAAGGGAAAATATCGTGACTGATGAATTTATTTTCGGCGTAATTGATTCATTGTATAACCTGGTAAAAAATCCACAGGAAAAGCATTTTGAGAAGTGGGATATATTAGGGCGAAATGTAGGAGCTCCTGAGGTTGACGAACAACCAAGAACCTATGAAGGAGAGGTAGAAAAATTGAGAAGCTGGATTAGAACACGCCTTAATTGGCTTGATCAAAATATGATTGGTGATTGTAGTGTTACCAATGCTGATGCATATTTGGTTGAACCTGAGGTTGCATTGTGGCCGAACCCGGCATCTAACATTATCAATATCAGGTCAGAAATACAAATTAATAAAATAGGGATATACAGTTTATCAGGTATTTTAATGGAGGCAGGTTTTATTAAATCGAAGAATTATGAAATGAATATCAATACGTTGAAAGAGGGGTATTACCTGGTTAAAATTGAATTAAGTAATGGGAACACAGTTATCAAAAAGTTCATTAAAAAATAATAGTTCTGAGTAACCAGTGTTAAAATTCTCCAATAAAAATTAATATAGAATTATGGTCATAGGTATAGTGCTTAGAAGTATATTAGATAGTAGTTACAACGGGATTAACTTCATAAATTTGGGCGATTTTTGGCAACTTATTATCCGTTTTTCATTCAATCTTTTGGTTACAATAATAATTGTAAGGGGGATTTATTATAGGGAGAGAAGGAGAAAAGACTTCCTGTTTAGTTATTTTTCGGTGAGCACGGTTGTTTTTTTCCTTTGTTTTTTACTAGAAAGTGTCAAGTTGGAACTAGGGTTTGCCCTGGGTCTATTTGCAATCTTCGGGATAATCCGTTACCGTACCAAAGTTATCCCTATTCGCGAGATGACTTATTTGTTTGTAGTGATTGGAATTTCTGTTATTAATGCTTTAGCTAGCAGGGAAGTAAGTTATGCTGAACTTTTTTTCACAAATATTGCCCTTGTTGGGTTAATTTATATTTTAGAAAGGTTAAACTACAGGCAAGATGATGACTCAATCAGAAAAATGCTGCTTCACGAAAAATTAGATACTATAAACCTGGGCGATGAAGAGGCAGTGAAAACATTCCTAGCTGAAAAAACTGGGTTAAATATTATCCGTTATAAGTTGGGAATGATTGATTACAATACCCAAACTGTAGAAATAGCCGCTTATTACCAACCAGAATAAATAAATATTATGCGTACCTTTTTTCTCATCTTTATCTTGTTTATTGTAGTGGATACACTTTATGCACAGGGCAATGAATTGCGCATACGTATGGGGGCAGAACTAGAGACAGATATTACAGAAAGGCTGGGGGTTGAGGTTAACCCCGAAATCAGGCTTCAATCAAAAAACGAATTAGAAGAATCGTTAATTGAGCTAGGGGTAAAATATGAGTTGTTTAAATATTTAGGCATAGCTGCACGCTACCGTGTTTCGTCCCTTCCAGATAATAATAACTTACAGCACCGCTTCGCTTTTGATGTAAAACCCAATATATCTATTTCTAACCTGAAAATAAAATATCGTTTAAGATTCACCAATTATACAGATTTTGATATACAAACAGAAAACAAATCAGGCTATATAAGAAATAAGTTGATCTGTCAATATGATTTCAATGACTTCCCTCTTACTCCTTATGTTAGTGCAGAATTGTTTTACAGGAAAGAACAAAATGATTTTAATAAATCAAGATATGGAGTAGGGATACTTCAAAAGTTAAATAAAAAAACTGACATTGATGTTTATTACCTTTATCAGAAAAAGCATAAGAAAGAAAAGTACAGCCATATAATCGGAGTGGCATTTAAGATTGAAATATAACCTGGAAGCATATTAATGTAAAATATAAGGTTAGTAAATATTGGGATAATGACAATTTATAAGCATTTGTATACGTCCAGATTTAGCTAAAGTTTTCATCAAAAGTTATGAGTTTTTTGATGACATTAAACAGGCTAACCTTATTCATTTTTGGCGTAAATTTTGTTATGTAATTCAATGGTTCTTAGCACTTGACAATATTTTGATAAATAGAAACAAAAAACAAAATCAGAAAATGAAAGCGATAATTATTTCCTTAATCTTAATAGCCTCTTATGCCTCATTTGAGGGAGTTAGCCAGAAGTCGAAGCCAGGTTATTATCCTGGAGGTATTATCAGTTTAAATAATGACACTGTTTTTGCTGATATTAAATTTGAGAGTATTGTAAGCCTTCAGGGAAGGGTGAAGTTTATTGATGCTGGCGGTAAAAGGAAATCATTCAAACCTGATATGATCCAGGGCTTTTTCATAAAAATAAATAATAAGGAATTATTTTTTGAAAGTCGAGACGATATAAAGGTTAGTGTCTTTTCTCCTAAACGGGGAAGTTTTATCAACCGCATTTCAAATGATATTTATCCCTTGTATTATTATATTACTACCAGGATGGAAAATACAGGTGTAGAATCCAGGATGGTTGAGGAACCTAACTACCTGGTTCGGATGGATTATCGTTGGTATAAATACAATAACAGTAATTTTGAAGACTGTATTGAGATTTTTGAACAAGACAGGAACTTGGTGAAGGATATAGAAAAGGGCAAGTATAGTTTTATTGAGTTCCCTGAGATTGTAAGCCGTTATTGTAATACAATAAAGACGAAAGAATAACCTCTTTTGGAAAAATTAATATGGTATACCAACTATTTTTAGCGTTACTACTTAACTTTAATGAAATTATGGGCTAGGTTAGTTTGAACCTTACAAAAACAGCAAATACAATGTAGCAGCAATAGCTGCCCCGGTAATCGGACCACTAACAGGGATAAATGAATAAGCCCAGTCACTTGCTCCTTTGTTCCTTATGGGAAGGATAGCATGCATCATCCTGGGAGACAAATCACGGGCAGGGTTGATGGCATAACCTGTGGTACCCCCTAATGATAAGCCAATGGCCGTAACCAATAAAGCAACAGGTAAGGCACCCACGCTTCCTAACCCTATTTTTACATCAGGCATGGTGTTGCAGGCAAAGCTTGCTCCTTCAATATATAAGATGACAAAAATTAGAACAAAAGTACCTACCATTTCACTGAAAAAGTTGTTGGGCAGTTTTCGTATGGCAGGGCTGGTTGAAAATGTAGCTAAAATGGCTCCATGGTTTTGAGTTTGGTTGTAATGGTGCCTGTAAAAGATCCATACCAGCAATGCCCCAATGGCTGCTCCCAGCATTTGAGCTAAAATGAACAACCCTACTTTCGGCCACGCAAATTTTCCTGCTATGGCCAGCCCTATTGTTACAGCAGGGTTTATATGTGCCCCTGAATATGGGCCAGCAACTATTACACCAGCAAAAACAGCTAAACCCCAGCCCAGGGTTATAACTATCCAACCTCCATTATTCCCTTTGGTTCCTTTAAGCACCACATTGGCAACCACTCCATTCCCCAAAAGGATGAGGATCATGGTTCCTATTAATTCAGCACAAAATTCGCTCATTCTATTTCTATTTTTAAGGTTAGTTATTTTCAGCTTCACTCCAGTCCATTGACCTTGACAATGCTTTTCCCCATCCAGTTAACAGGCTTTGTACATCTTTTGCAGGCATTTCCCTGTTAAAGCATTTGTCAACTGACCACTGGGTTTTTATTTCATCCATGTTTTTCCAGAAACCAACTGCTAAACCACTTAAGTAGGCTGCACCCAATGCTGTGGTTTCCAACACAGCAGGCCTGAAAACAGGTGTCCCTAGTATATCAGCCTGGAACTGCATCATTAGGTCGTTTGCAACAGCACCTCCATCTACCCTTAATTCTTTGATGGGTGCTCCAAGGTCAGCTTCCATGGCTTTCAGTACATCATACGTTTGAAAAGCAATACTTTCAAGGGCTGCCCTTGCAATGTGTGCAGCTTTTGAACCACGTGTTAGACCTATAATAAGCCCCCTGGCATATTGGTCCCAGTGGGGTGCTCCTAACCCTGTAAGTGCTGGCACAAGGTAAACCCCTCCATTATCTGCCACACTGGTAGCCAGTTGTTCAACTTCTGCAGATGATTTGATAATACCCAGCCCGTCACGCAACCATTGTACAATAGCTCCTGCAATAAAAATACTTCCTTCAAGTGCATAGGTGGTTACCCCATCAATTTGCCATGCAATGGTTGACAGCATATTGTTTGATGACTTCACAATTTCAGTCCCTGTGTTACACAGCATAAAACAGCCAGTACCATAGGTGTTTTTTACACTACCAAGGCCAAAACAGGCTTGCCCAAATGTGGCTGCCTGTTGGTCGCCAGCAATCCCTGAAATGGGGATTTCAGCATCAAATAACCCTTGGCTGGTTTCTCCATAAACTTCAGAAGATGGCCTGACTTCAGGTAACACCTCTTTTGGGATACCCATTAATCTCAATAGCTCTTTATCCCATTCCAATGTTTTGATATTATAGAGCATTGTCCTGCTTGCATTACTTACGTCAGTAATATGTTTCTTCCCATTTGTAAGTTTCCATATCAGCCAGCTATCTATGGTGCCAAAGGCTAATTGTCCGGACCTGGCTTTTTTCATAGCTCCATCAACATGGTTTAAAATCCACCTAAGCTTAGTTCCTGAAAAATAGGAATCAATTACCAACCCTGTTTTATCCTGTATTTTTTCCGCCCAGCCCTTTTCTTTTAATTCATCACAATATCCAGAAGTCCTTCTGTCTTGCCAAACTATGGCATTGTAAATGGGAACACCAGTAGCCTTGTCCCAAACAACAGTTGTTTCGCGCTGGTTGGTTATTCCTATACAGTCTATTTCAGATGCACTGCCACCAATTTGGTGGATTACATCTCGAGCAGTTTCAAGTTGGGTAATCCAAATTTCTATAGGGCCATGTTCTACCCACCCAGGTTTAGGGAAAATCTGTTTGAATTCCTTTTGGGCTGAGGCTATTAATTGCCCTTCCTGGTTAAATAGGATAGACCTGGAACTGGTGGTACCCTGGTCAAGGGCCAATACGAAATTTTTAGTCATAAGTTATAAGCGTTAGGATATTTCTTGTTAATCTTCTGGTTTATTTGGCTGTTTAACAAAATACATAAATTTCCTTATAAAATTGTCCTTGCATAATAATTCCTGATTTTAAGCAAACTAAAATAATCAGGATGCATGGTCATGGACAGAACTTTCAAGTTTTAGGACTTGGTCAGTTTTTGAACCTGTTTTATCTGTGTTGATTTTATTGGTTTCTTGGTTTAAATAGGTTTTGGCCAGTTCTTTGTAGGCTTCAATTTGATTTTTTCCCCATTCAGTATTATGCCCCAGTTCATCAGCCATGATGTTAGCAACCTCAGGTGCTATTTCAATGCTTGCTTTTGCATCAATGATCATGGCACGTGTCCTCCTTGATAATATATCTTCCAGGTTAACAGGCATTTCATTTTTGCAAATCCATCTGATCTCAGCACGGTTATATGGAAATGCAGGATGGATTTGAATACCTGACCTAGGGTTCTCAAGGATTGATTTTTTTATATCTTCTGCATGGTGCCCATAAATACTCAACCTGTCTTCAGGGTTATTATATCCATGCCCATATAAATGAAGGTTTTCAGTAACTGGTTCACGTTTATCCAATTTGCCAATTTTTATTGCCTTGTCAATAGTATCCTGGGCCATCCTTCTGTAAATGGTCCATTTACCACCTAAAATGGAAACCAACCCAGATTCAGATACAGTGATTTTATGCCGCCTGGAAATTTCTTTTGTTTTTTCATTATTTCCAGTAGATGCAGCCAATGGGCGCAATCCAGCAAAGGTGCACAGTACATCTTTCCTTTGTGGTGGGCGCGTTAAAAACCTTCCTGCTGTTTCCAGGATAAAATCAATTTCCTGGTCAATAGCTTTTGGTTCAATATCAATATGGTCAATTGGCGTGTCAGTAGTCCCAACAACCACTTTACCATACCATGGTATGGCAAAAAGCACCCTTCCGTCACTGGTTTTTGGTATCATAATAGCAGTCCTGCTCTGAAGGAATGAACTGTCTAGGACCAAATGTACCCCCTGGCTGGGGCGGATGGTTTTTTTAGCTGATGGAGAATCCATTTTTAAAATGTTGTCAGCAAAAACACCAGTAGCATTAATAACTACTTTAGCAGGTATAAAATAATCTTTGCCAGATTCTGTATCTGTAACCTTTACCCCATTAACTTTTCCATTATTGTCTTTCAATAATTCAGCAACATTAAAATAATTAAGGGGAACAGCTCCTTTTTCAACACAGGTTTGGGCAAGGGCTAAGGCAAACCTTGCATCATCAAATTGCCCATCATGGTAAACTACCCCCCCTTTTAAGCCCCTGGCTTGTAGTAGAGGAAGGCGTTTTAAGGTTTTTTCCCTACCAATAAAATGAGACTTTCCCATGCTTAATCTTCCTGCAAGCAGGTCATAGAACTTTAACCCAATGGTGTATTGCAAGGCATCCCACCACGTGTAGATAGGAATTGTAAACTCCTGGTTACGTGTAATATGAGGGGCATTCTTATGCATCCTGCTGCGTTCGTGTAAAGCTTCCATAACCAGGAAAATATCTCCCTGGGCAAGGTAGCGTACCCCACCATGCATAAGCTTGGTGCTACGGCTTGAAGTGCTTTGTGCAAAGTCCGATTTTTCTAACAACACTGTTTTATACCCCCTGCTTGCAGCATCAACAGCTAGCCCTAAGCCTGTAGCACCCCCTCCAATAATTACTACATCCCATCCAGGCTCAGTGCCTTGCTTAAGTTTATTTATTAATTCTTCCCTGTTCATTTTGAAAGCTTGATTAAATATTATTGTAATTTGTGTTTATCAAAGTTTTTTAATCCGATAAAAGAAATAAAAAGAAAGCTTCTTTGTTTATTGTTTTTCGATTAAATTCCTTATTCTTTCTTTTTGTGATAAAAATAATACTCATAACTTTAAAAAACAAAAATAAATAAATAAAAAATTTCCTTTTATGTGTTTTTGTTTTCTTTTTGTTTCTTTTTTGAAATGTTTCTTATGGTATGGCTTATACTTTAATCAAAATAAACCTATCTTTGTGGAAAGGAAAGTGAAAAATATGGTAAGCATAGCGGAAAGGCATAAACATATCCTTGATAAGTTAAATAAAGAGGGGTTTGTAAAGGTCAAAGAAATTGCAAAAGACCTTAATGTTACTTTGGTAACCATACGTAAAGACCTGAAATACCTTGAAGAAAAGAAATTATTATATCGTACACATGGCAGTGCCAGCCCAATCCATCCATTAACCTCAGATGTGGATGTGCAGGTAAAAGAGAAGATCAGGATTGATGAAAAAAGGAGGATTTCTCAGGCTGCATGTAAACTGATTGAAGAAAATGATTCCATTATCATAGCCTCAGGTTCTACTGTACAGATTTTTGCCGAGGAACTAAAACCAGTTAACCATTTAACAGCTGTAACAGCATCTCTTAAAACAGCCATTTTATTGAACAACAGGAAAAATATAGATGTAATCCAATTGGGAGGGCTGGTACGCAAAACTTCTTATTCAGTAATTGGCGATTTTGCACCCCAGATATTTGAAATATTAACCTGCCTGAAGCTTTTTATGGGAACTGATGGGATTGATTTGGAATACGGGGTCACTAATTCCAATTTGGAAGAAGCCATTTTAAATAAGAAAATGATGGAAGCCTCATTGAAAACAATCATCCTGACAGATTCTTCTAAATTTGGAAGAAGGGGGTTTAGCAAAGTTTGTAACCTGGAAGAGGTTGATGTTATTATTACAGATTCAGGGATACCAGCCCATACTGCAAAAGCAGTTGAAGAATTAGGTATAGAGCTGATTATTGTGTAAAAAAGCTACCTATCAAATATAAGGCAGGCTTTTAAACTGAAAATTTTTTTACAGCCCTTTTTGTTATTTTTTCTTTATTTTGTATAGATTTTGAACAAGATGGAGGAATTTATAAACACTGACGATAAACAGCTTGTATTGGAACTGCGCAGTGGTGAATTAAACGCGTTTGATACACTATTTTATAAGTACAAAGATAAATTGTTTCGTTTTGCATTTTCCCTTTTGAAGGATGAAGAAGATGCTAGTGAAATTGTCCAGGAAGTTTTCATCCGTATCTGGACTAAAAGGATGGAGGTTGATTCCGGGAAGTCATTCAAGTCTTTTCTGTTCAAAATTTCATATAACTTAATTATGGACGAACTTAGGTTGAGGTTAAAAAATGAAAATTACCGAAAATACCTGGCCTCCTATTTTGATACAGTTTCATATGATCTTGATAGCCAGGTAAATTATGACACCCTGTTAAATAAATTAAGGTCTGCAGTTGAAGAAATGCCAGCCATACGAAAGCAAATTTATGTATTGAGCAGGGATATAGGCCTTTCAAACAAGGAAATTGCAGAGAAACTTGGCATTACTAAAAAAACAGTTGAGAATCAAATCAACCTTGCCCTGAAACATATAAAGTCACATTTGGGTAAAGATATCCTGTGTGTTATCTTGTTTATTTTCCTATTTGCATAAAAAGTTAAATTTTTTTTGGGTGTAAATAATATTTTCCCCGTAATACAAATAAAAGCATATGCAGGATATATTGGTTAGTCTGTTAAATGTTGGTTTTACAGTTTGTTCAGTTGATAAGTCCAATGCGCATATAAAAATACATAGGAAAGTATACTATGACAAAAGAAGAAAAAATAGTTCATAAATATATAAAAGGTAAATGTAGCAAGGAAGAACTGCATTTGGCTGTTCGATCATTGTCTGACATAAAATATGAAAGGGAGATAGGTTTATTACTTGCCCAGCTATGGGAAAAAGACGATTTTGATGAAAGCGCACCTACTAAATTGCCTGGTTCAGCAAACATATTGACAGAAATACATAAAAAAATCCGGTCCCAGAAAACAAACGCAAACCAATTTAGGGTAAAACCATATTTACATATTGCTGCCAAGGTCGCTGCAATTTTAGTTATTGGTTTCCTGGTTGGTTGGTTGGTTCAAACGTTTAAAACTCCAAAGCCAGTATATTATACTTCAATTGCACCACATGGGTCTATATCAAAAGTCCTTTTACCCGATAGTTCACTTGTGGTTTTAAATTCAGGCTCCGAAATCCGATATTCTTCCTATGGGGAAAATGGGCAAAGGGAAATATTTATAAAAGGAGAAGGCTGGTTTGAAGTACAAAAGGATGAAGATAGGCCATTTGTCGTCCATACTATGTTTTATGATGTCAGTGTTTTAGGTACCGAATTTAATGTTAAAGCTTATCCCGAGGATGAAGAAGTATCTACAACCCTTGTTGAAGGTAGGGTTAAAATAAATGGGGCGGAGAATTTAAAGTTAACAAAGAGCCATGAGTTAAAACCTGGAGAACAGTTTGTATTCCATAAAGGGCTTAATACCATTCAGTTGAAACAGGTGAATACACAAGTTTATACTTCATGGAAAGACAACAGGCTTATTTTTCTTGATATGAAACTTAAGGAGTTGATTGTTTTAATTGAACGCAAATATGGGGTTGATATTGAAGTAGCAGATAAGTCAATTCTTAATTACCACTATTTTGGTACCATACGCAACGAAACCATGCTTGAAGTACTATCAATATTAGGGCATTCACTGCCTATTGAATACAAAATCGTTGGTCAAAAAATTATAATTACTAAAAAGAAAGGATAAATATGAAATAAACTAACTACTAAAAATCAAAGCAGGCCAGTTCTGTCAAACTAACCTGCTCAATGCTTTAACAGAGGTGCTGTCACACCAATTATTAGAAACATTTTAACATTGCTAATTTATGAAAAAAAATGTAAAAAGGCTCTTCCATAATTTATGGGAGCCAAAAAAATTAATATTAAAAATGAAGCTAACATTTATTATAATCATGGCTTGCCTTGTGCAGGCATCTGCTTCTGTGTATTCCCAATCCACAAAATTCTCATTCGACGTTAATGAGAAGAAAATTATTGACCTGTTCATGGAGATTGAATCTCAAAGCGAATTTCGTTTCTTTTTCCAACGCGAACAGATTGATACTGACAGAAAAGTTAATCTTAACGTACAGGGAAAAACTGTGGAAGAGATATTATCAACCATTTTTAAAGGTTACCACGTGGCCTTCAAAGTAACAGATAATAATTTAATTTTGTTGTCGCAGGAAGGAACTGACCCTGAAATTATGGAAGTGGGTTTGCAGCAAAAATCTATTTCAGGAAGAGTAACCGATGTTGAAGGGCAGCCGTTGCCAGGGGTTTCCATTGTAGTAAAAGGTACTACCTCTGGAGTAGTCACTGATCCAGAAGGTAATTTCAATCTATCAGATGTTTCTCAGGATGCCATTTTGGTTTTTTCATTTGTGGGTATGAAGCCTCAGGAAGTTGCAGTTGCAGGGCAAACATCTTTTAATATTGTAATGGAAGAAGATGCTATTGGTATTGAAGAGGTTGTTGCAATTGGGTATGGAGTTGTTAAGAAAAGTGATTTAACAGGTTCTGTCGGTTCCATTAAAGCTGATGAGATTGTCAAACAACCAGTTACCCGTATCGACCAAGCATTGCAAGGGCGCATATCGGGGGTACAGGTAACCACTATCAGTGGTGCACCTGGTTCCGGAAGTTCCATTCGTATCAGGGGTGGGAATTCTATAAATGCTGGAAACGAGCCATTGTATGTAATTGACGGATTTATTGGAGGAGGTGATTTAAATACAATAAACCCGAATGATATCGAATCTGTAGAAGTTTTAAAAGATGCTTCAGCCACAGCCATATACGGCTCAAGAGGTTCTAATGGCGTAATCCTTATTACTACAAAGAGAGGGAAAAATAAGAAAGGATTTGGTGTTTCATTGGATTCTTATACTGGAATTCAATCCCCCGTTAAGAAAATTGATATGTTGAATGGGCCTGAGTTTGCAGAGTACAGGAATAAATTTTCTGAGTTTTTAGGCAATAGTGCTCCGTTTCCAAACCTGAATGAAGTTGCAAATACTGATTGGCAAGAAATTTTGTTTAGGAACGTGCCCATGATGAGCCATACGCTTAATGTTTATAATAATTCAGAAAATAGTAACTATTTCTTTTCAATGAACTATTTAGATCAGGAGGGGATACAATTAGGATCGGGCTATACCCGCTATCAGTTGCGGTTCAATTTCGACCAAAACCTTGGAACGATCTTAAAAGTTGGTGCTTCATTGAATGCGAGTTATTCGGATAGGGAGAATCCAAGAGCATCAGCATTAGGCGCCTATGTATTACCTACAGCTTCTGTTTATTTGGAAGATGGTAGTTTTGAGCGTGTTGATGCTATAAATGGTGGTACCTATAATAACCCCATAGCACAAGATGAGCTAATACGTAATAATACATATAGCAATAGGGCATTGGGGAATATTTACTTCCAATTAACCCCAACAAAAGGGCTTCAGGCAAAAACAACTTTTGGATTTGATTACAACGATACGAAACAAAATCACTATAGGTCGGTTAACCTTCCAACTAATTTTGAGGCTGCCAGAGGTGGGCAAGCATTTATAAATACGAAGTTTTCCCGTTCAATTCAGAATGAGAACACAATAAATTATTCAAAAGAATCAGGCAATCATAGTTTGAATCTATTGGCAGGATGGACATATCAAAAGTTTTTATCAGAGAGTTTAAATGTTGAAGCTTATGGTTTCACAAATGATGTTACTGGTTTTAATGCAGTAGAAACAAGTGATCCGGAACTTATTTCAGCTAATAGTGATGAAACGAACTGGAGCCTTTTATCTGGTTTGTACCGATTAAACTATTCCTATAAAGGAAAATACTTACTAACTGTCTCCGGAAGGCATGATGGATCATCCCGATTGGCTAAAGGAAATAAATGGGAGTTTTTCCCTTCGGCAGCAATTGCCTGGAGAATGCTAGAGGAAGATTTTATTAAAGAAACGGAAATTTTTAGCAATTTAAAAATCCGGGCATCTTATGGAAAAACAGGTAGCCAGTCTATAAACCCATATGCTACATTAGCCCGGTTAGAGTCGGGGGTTAATTATTTGGGCGACCAACAAGTGGTAACCTTTATTCCATCCGGGTCAGCCGACCCTTCATTAAAATGGGAAATTACCGATCAATATGATATTGGTTTGGAAGCAGGATTCTTGAAAAACAGGTTAAATGTAGAAATTGATTATTATTATAAAAAAACAACAGATCTCCTATTAGCCAGGGAGTTAGCTTTTCAAACTGGTTTTTCAACCCGGCTTGAAAATGTTGGCTCACTTCAAAATAAAGGGGTTGATATTATGCTGAGGGCAATTATCGTTGACAAAAATGATTTTTCATGGGATGCAGACTTAACTCTTTCCACCAATAAAAATAAAATTCTTGAACTTTCAGGAGGAAAGGAGTTTATTGAAAATGGTGTTGGCTCCAGGTTAATTGTTGGAGAGTCGGTAAACACATTCTTTGGTGCAAAATTTATTGGTTTGTGGCAGGAAGGAGATCCCGGATTGGGAGGCAATAACGTTCCGGGAGCTATGAAGTTTGAAGATTTAGATGGAGATGGGGTTATATCTGCTCTTGATGGTCAAATTATTGGAGAAGGTACTCCTGATTTTTATGGCGGGTTTAATAACGTTTTATCGTATAAAAACTTTACGTTGAGTGCATTTTTTGATTTTAATTATGGTAATGACATCTATGATTTGGATGGTCGACATTTCAATACAGCCCACATAACGAATGTTTACGGCAAATTCAGGAACAGGTGGACTCCGGAGAATACAGATACCGATGTTCCAAGGGCAGGAACTCAAATGAATAGTTATTTTGATGCTTATCCGGGCGAACGAGGAAATAGTTATGACATTCACGATGGGTCTTATTTGAAGTTAAAGACATTAAATCTACAATATCAGGTTCCAGTTGCTACTAAAATTTTAAAAAGCTTAGTCGTATACGGAACAGCTACAAATTTATTTACGATAACTAAATACAAAGGCTTCAGTCCTGATGTAAATGCCGAAGGGACAAATTCAACCAGAAGAGGATTTGATAGCAACGGTTATCCTCCGGCTAAAATGTTTTTGTTAGGAGTAAAAGCAGATTTTTAATTTAAAATTTTACAACGATGAAAATCAAATATCTATATATAAGTTACATATTCTTGTTGTTCTCTTCATGTGCAAGTACCCTTGAAGAAGATCCAAAAAGTTTTATTTCCCCGGATAAGTATTTTAATACGGAGGCAGAGGTTGAAGCTGCTATTTTTGGGGTTTATGATTTTCTTAATCAAGTTTCTGTGGCAGAATGGCAATGGTTCTTTTTGGGAGATATGGGGACAGATATTTCAATTAACAGAAATATAATTGAAGTACCGTATCAATATGCTGATATGAACACAATCCCCTCAGCCTATACAAATATGTGGCAAACATATTACAAAGGTATAGGTGCAGCAAATCTTGTAATAGCTAAAGTTGAAGCCTCAGAAGACTTATCGACAGATTTTAAAACCAGGATAACAGGAGAGGCAAAATTCCTAAGAGGATTCTTTTATCACCACCTTAACCTTATTTGGGGAAATGTACCAATCTGGCTTGGTGAACTAAACCTTGGAGAAGTAGAAACCCTTGGAAACTCTCCAGTTGAAGAAGTCAGGGAGCAGATAATTAAAGATTTGACTGATGCAGCAAATAGTTTGCCGGGAACTGTTACTCAGGCCGGAAGGGTAACCAGTTGGGCTGCCAAAGGGCTACTTGCAAGAATATACCTGCTAAGTAATCAGTGGCAAAAAGCAAAAGATATGGCTAAGGATGTCATTGATAACTCGGGCCATACATTATTAACCAATTATTATGACGTTTTTGATTGGACCAATAAAATGAACAGCGAATTAATCCATGTTGTTCCCAAGTATGCCGATGTTAAAGGCGCAAGGCTTCATTCTTATTCTTCTCCACGTCCGTTCGATGATAATAAGAATTTCAACTTTCCGGACGGTGGAGCAGCAATACGGCCAGACGGGAAACTTTCTACCGATAAAAATTCGAGAAACCCGGGCAGCTTATTTCAAGGATGGGGTCAATACCAAACTTTGAAAGAAAATTACGAAAGCTTTCTAGCAGGGGATACCAGACGGGAATTATGGTGGCATGAAATTAAATTTACCGATGGAAGTTCTTTCAAATTTACAGGTGGCGGCTCAGTTGGGCTTCCCGGGCGTAGTGGCTATTATAATTTAAAGTGGATTGCCTGGGATGAAGCTCCTAATAATGGTGGAAGGGACACCCAACTGCAAAGGCTGGCAGAATTGTATTTGATTTATGCTGAAGCAGAAAATGAGTTGAATGGGCCAACTCAAGAGGCATACGGTTCTATTAACACAATTAGGAGAAGGGCATTTCAGGATACAAACCATGATCTGACAGGTTTAAGTAAGGACGAGTTTAGGCAAGCAATAATTGATGAAAATCGTTGGGAGCTTGGAGGAGAAGGGCTTAGGAGATGGTATTTATGGCACTGGGGGTATGATGTTTATATGGACGCAGCAGAATTTGCAAAAGAATCAAATCCAAGGTTATACGAAAACCTAAAACCTCATCATATGTATTTCAGGATACCAGATCAGGAGATTGTCAAAAATCCCAATTTGAAGCAAAATCCGGGATATGAATAGCAAATATATTCCTGATATGTAAATAGTCTGAATTCAAATTAAATAAGATATAGGGGCTTCGTTTTCTGTATAGAGGACAGCTCTTATATTTTGTTAATTGAATTTCAATTCTATAAATAATGATTATTAAAAAAACAGTATAATAATGAAAAATCTAATTTTAATATTGTGCCTAATTAGCTCAATTATATTTTTGCAAAATTGCACATCTCAACGTACACAGCTAATTTCATTAAACAGTTCACATGTTGGAAACATACACATGATTTCCAATGCGGAATCCCGCTCAATTAGCCCGGAGAACTATACCGGAGAAAAAGGTAAAGGAGGCATGGCGGATATTGAGAACGGCACAGCAGGATACAGAGCCCGGGAGTTAGGCCGTGGATGGAAGGTAAATCCATTCTTTTTTGTACAGCCTGGCGAAACAATGGTGCTTGCAGAAGTCGATAAAAGCCAGAGTGGGAGCATTAATCACATTTGGTTGACCCTATCTGAAAATTACCGCCATCATATTCTTCGTATTTATTGGGACGGAGAAGACAAGCCTTCTGTAGAAGTTCCCCTTGGAGATTTTTTTTCTACAGTTGCACCTTCGAATGGGCATGCCCAGGGAGGTCAGGCAGGAGGTCAGGCATTTGGAAATGGCTATGAAATACCGATCAATTCTGCAACGGTAGCGGTAAATCCCCGGAATGGGTTTAACTCTTACTGGAAGATGCCTTTCAGAAAAGGATTTAAGATTACCCTGGAAAACCGCAACGAGAAACGGGTAAGGTTGTTTTACCAGGTTGACTATACCTTGGAAGATGTGCCTAAAAATGCAGGGTACTTTCATGCACAGTTTCGGAGGGTAAAAAAATTGCCTTATAAAGAAGTTTATACCGTTTTGGATGGAATTAAAGGGCAAGGGCATTTTGTTGGTATGTATGTCTTGCACGGTTCCAGGAGTCCAGGTTGGTGGGGTGAAGGTGAAGTTAAAATGTATCTTGATGGCGATTCCGAATTCCCTACAATTAACTACACCGGAGAAGAAGATTACTTTTTGGGTTCTTATGGCTACGAGCCTATTAATCCTGTTACGGGAAAGTCAAAAGGTTATGCAAATTTTAACACACTTTATGCAGGTTTTTACCAAGTAGAAGGTCATCGGTTGTTTGGGCAATATCGTTGGCACATAATGGATCCTATTCACTTTAAAAAGGATCTAAGAATTACCTTGCAATCCTTAGGCTGGCAATCGGGAGAGCGCTACTTGCCTTTGCAAGACGACCTTTCTTCTGTTGCATTTTGGTATCAGAAAGAAATTTTTACAGACTTCCCAAAACTTCCTTCAAAAGAAGAACTGGATTTAGTTTCTCATGTTGAAGAATTTAAAATAAAAAGATAGCTTATTATAGTTTGGGTCAGATTGCTTTTAAAAAAAACGAACGATGCAAAAAAAACTTAAACGACTAGGTGTGGTTTTCATAGCCTCACTATGCATATTAACTGTCAATGGTGAAAGTAATAAGAGAAACAAGCCAAATATTATTTACATTTTGGCTGATGATTTGGGATATGGAGATCTAAGTTGTTACGGACAGCAAAAGTTTTCTACCCCAAATATTGATAAGTTGGCTTCTGAAGGTATGCTCTTTACGCAACACTACTCCGGTTCAACCGTATGTGCACCGTCACGAAGTGCTCTTATGACCGGTTTACATACGGGGCACACACCAATTAGGGGAAATAAGGAAATACAACCTGAAGGACAGGCACCATTAGCTGGATCCGTAGTTACTATTGCAGAGCTATTGAAGGATGTTGGATATACGACTGGTGCTTTTGGAAAATGGGGTTTGGGGTTTCCAGGATCGGAAGGAGATCCGAACAAGCAAGGATTTGATGAGTTTTATGGATATAACTGTCAGCGTATTGGACATAACTACTATCCTTATCACATGTGGAGCAATCAGGAAAAAATACTTTTGAAAGAGAATGATGGGCATAACGAAGGAACTTATGGTCCGGATGATATTCATGAAAAGGCATTAAAGTTTCTGGATGATAATAAGGATAATCCCTTTTTTATGTATTATCCATCTATTATTCCTCATGCAGAATTATTTGCTACAGAGAAGTATATGAAAAAGCATAGGGGAAAATATTTACCTGAAAAGAATTACAAAGGAATAGATGATGGACCATATTATAAGCTGGGTGGTTATGGCTCTCAACCTGAGGCTCATGCTGCATTTGCTGCATTAATAAATATTCTGGATGATCATGTTGGGGAAATTATTGAAAAACTATATGAATACGGTATTGAAGACAATACCCTCGTCATATTTACCTCAGATAATGGACCACACCTGGAGGGTGGAGCTGATCCTGATTTTTTTGACAGCAATGGATTATTAAAGGGATATAAACGGGATTTGTATGAAGGAGGAATTCGTGTCCCAATGATTGCCTGGTGGCCTGGAAAGATAAAAAGTGCCCAAGTCGCAGACCATATTTCTGCATTTTGGGATGTTATGCCTACTATTGCAGAATTAGCAGGTTTTGAAGTTCCCCAAAATATCGACGGAATTTCTTTCCTTTCAACATTATTGGGGTACAATGATCAAATTCAACATGAATACTTGTACTGGGAGTTTAATCCAATGGGAGGTCGGCAAGCTTTAAGAATGGGAAAATGGAAGGCTGTTCGATATAATCTTAGAGAGAATAACAACGCTCCAATAGAGCTTTATAATCTTGAAGAAGACCCAGGAGAGCAAGTCAATGTCGCTTCAAAATTTCCAGAGCTTGTTGTAAAAGCTAAAAAAATCTTTCAGCAAGCTCGGTCGGAATCCAAAGAGTTCCCACTATTTTGACATAACAACATTTTGCTAATCCTGTGCCTTCTTGCTTAAAACATCTTATGCCCTGAAAACTCCATAGCTTTGCCTTTGCCAAAACCATAGCTAAACCCAAGGATTATTCTTCTCCTATCGCGCATTCCTTCATTGTAACGATAAAAGGTTGACAGGACAGATAATTTTCTAATATTTTATTTCCCTCATTACCAACATCAAAAGGCTACACATCCGGGAGTTGCTATTATAAAAGAACAGTATAAATTAATCAAGTATTACGAGGATAATTCAACTTACCTCTATAATATAAAAGAGGATGCTGAAGAGCTAAAGAATTTGGCTGACACGAATAAGAAAAAGGTTGAAGAACTAAACGAATTTATTCATTCATTCATGTTTCTCCGAGCATAAAATAAAATTGCCCAAAATAGATCAAAGTTATTCGATTGATTTCTATGATACCGTGCAAAATTTTATAAAACTGATTAAATTCTGTATTTTCATGCGAATCATATTCTGAACTTGTTTAAAGTTAAATGCTAAAAATGCTTGTAATTACCTGAAAAACTGCACTTAATAATTTAAAAAAAGTGTAACATTTTTCACATAACTTCTCACCCTGATCCCGAGCACTCGGGATCATCCCTCTCTACGCGTAGAGAGGGAGAACCTGCCTACCGTCAGGCAGGGAGGGAGAGTCAAAAAGATTATTTTTGTTTACATACTATCATTTTTTATAATTTAACTTTTGACAACTTTACTTATTAAATTTTAAACCATCAATGACAAGTACGAAAAAAATAATCTGGCTGAGGAAACAAACTACACCGAGGTTAAAACTAAACTTTCAAATGAACTTGAAAAATGAATGAATGAGAATAGTGCCTCTGGTGCAGCCATAGATACCAAAGAAGAATTTGAAGCTTAACGCAAAGGCAATCAATTTAAATAAAAATAACAATTGAGTTTGCTGTAACTGTGAACTCGAATATTAAAAACGAATAGTTAAAATATTAAAACCGATGAAACCAAGATTATTATTTTTACTGCTATTGATTAGTTCTACGATTTTTGCTCAAACCTGGCAGCAAATCAGTGATAAAATTATGACTACCTGGGCCGAAAAAGTAACACCCGAAAATGTATGGCAGGAATATCCTCGCCCACAAATGAAACGCCAGCAATGGCAAAACCTGAACGGACTTTGGGAGTATGCTGTAACTTCAAACCGTGCCGAAAAACCTGAAGAATGGGAGCAAAGCATTCTAGTTCCTTTTGCTTTGGAAACACCTTTGTCCGGAGTAGGTAGATGTATTGAAGCCGATGAGGTAATTTGGTACCGTAGAACCTTTAGGGTGACCCTAAAAGAAAACGAACGCCAATTATTGAATTTTGAAGGTGTTGATTACAAATGTATGGTTTGGGTGAACGACAAATTAGCTGGTTCACATATTGGTGGTAATCTCCCGTTTTGGTTTGATGTCACTGATTTAGTAAAAGCTGGCGAGAACGAAGTTAAACTTCGTGTGATTGATGGCACCGACGACCCTGACCTTTACCAACTTCGCGGAAAACAAAAACGCAATAACAGTGGAATCTGGTATACGCCTTCATCTGGAATCTGGGCAACGGTTTGGATGGAAAGTGTTCCTGAAACCTACATCCAATCAATACGACTCCTTGCCGACATGCACGGCCAGTTAAAGGCTGAGGCTAAAATTGGTGGATTGCAACAAAAAATCCAATTGCAGGTAACTGTTTTTGAAAACGATAAAGTTGTTGCATCAAAAAAAGGCTTATGTAAAAACGTCCAACTAAGCGTTAAAAATGCCAAACCCTGGTCACCAACAAATCCAGTTCTATATGACATTAGGATTGAACTAATGGCTGAAGATGGGAAGGTTTTGGATGCGGTAACTTCATACACTGGGTTCAGAACCGTTGGCAAAGAGTGCGATGCCAATGGAAACTGGCAATTCACCCTAAACGGCGAAAAGATTTTTCATTTGGGACCACTCGACCAGGGCTGGTGGCCGGGAAGCTTTCTTCTTCCTCCTGCCGATGAAGCCATAGTTTGGGAAATGGACTTTCTGAAAAAAGCTGGTTTTAACATGATTCGCAAGCATAAAAAAGCAGAAATCCGTCGCTATTATTACCATGCCGACCGCTTGGGCTTTGTTATATGGCAAGACCAAACATCGGGAGGCGCAGGTGGTAGTGAATGGCCAAAATGGAAAAGATTGGAAACACTGTCGGATAACTATACACCTAAAAATAAAAACTGGTGGAATAACGAAAATGGGCGAGTTGAAGCCGACTGGCCCGACTGGGCTCACAAGCAATACATGGATGAGTTAAAAACCATGATTGACGTGCTTTATAACCATCCGTCAGTGGTGGTTTGGACAACTTTTAACGAACGTTGGGGGCAGCACCGTAGTATGGAGGTTGGTAATTGGGTGCAAGCTTACGACCCCTCTCGCTTGTTGAACATTGCCAGTGGCGGTAATTTTTTCGAGGTTGGCGATATTGCAGACCAGCATAAATATCCATACCCCGATTTTCCATTGGATGTGCCACTTTATGATGATTATGTAAAAGTTATTGGTGAATTTGGCGGCCATGGCTGGGCTGTAAAAGGCCATTTATGGGACAAGAACAAACGCAACTGGGGCTACGGCGGTTTGCCCAATACAAAAGAAGAATACATTGATCGTTATGTGGAAAGTTGTAAACGCCTTGGTGATTTGAAGAAGAAAGGAATCAGCGCGGGTGTGTATACCCAAACTACCGATGTCGAAGGGGAGATAAACGGTTTGATTACTTATGACAGGAAAGTGTTGAAGATTGCAGCTGAAGAACTATATGAAATTCACAAAGCTGCAGGGCTGGTTGAGTAAACTATTCTGGAATATATTTTCTATTTAAAACTCGAAATGAGGCCTTTGCTGCAATTAGGTAGGGGTGCTTCATTAAACTTGACAAAAAATGAATAAGACAATATTTTTTTATTTCTTTTAATAATCAAATTGGTATTATTCAGCCATACCGGGGAGATCTGTGCCATTCCAATTTTTAAAGTATTTTCCATTTTATGTATGCTTTTTGTAAAAGTAGTTTATAATTACTGACCGGATAAAAATATAGA